>CAYSCN010000001.1:0-44630 GCA_964429585.1 uncultured bacterium
GGGGTGGGTCAATTTTGGCGCAAAAAGTGGGTCAATTTTCGGAGAAAATTAACAGAAAAGGTTATGCAGATCTAAGCGTTGGGACTGTTTTGGGATTCAGTTTTGACATTACCGCGGGAAATATGGGGGAGAGCGAAACGATAATAGGACCGGGAAAACATTTGGGACTGGGCATTCAGGAAGGTCCGTGTGGGAAGATTTCCGGGGTGAGCGAACATATTGGGTACAGCATCGGTGTTCCCGTAACCGTGGTTAATCCCCAGGTTGAGGGGGAAATTCCACACCCCTGAAGGAGTGAGGTTGATGATAAAGGAGAAAATAGATAGAAAGAAGCTCTTATTGGTGGCTTTAATTGTGGATGTTATTTTATTTATTGGTGTGTTTATGTATTTTATGTTCGAATTATGTATCACGAAAGGGAACTTTGGAGGGGGATTGAATGGAGCGATTCTTTTTTTGTTGATGGGAATATTATTTTCGTTATTTTTTGTAATTCTTGACTATAGAAATCCGGAAATAATGAAGAAATACTCAACTTTTTCGTTCAATATGCCCCTTATTTATGGGGTTTTGTTTTTTACAATTTTAGCGTTTATAATCACGATAATTATAAAGATAGCATTCTAAGTTCTAAAATATTAATGGCAAGGGACTTTGTCCAGAAGCGGATGTTCGTGATTTTGGAACCGTATGTGCGACAGGAGGGGTAGAACTCTTCGGAGACATTAGTCAGCGGTCAATTGAAACGGCTCGCTGAGGGTCAAACCAAAACAGACCACAGCCAGATGGTTTTGAACCGGCTGGTGACACTCCTCGGGGTATTTATATGTTGGGAAACAGTCCTGTGAACCGGGTGGATGTGTGGGGGTTGTTGACTATTGAAGAAGCATGGGGATATGTAGAGGAGTATGTTTCTCCTTTAGTTGTTGCGGGGGGGGGAGGTTGTGGGAGGTGGGATATTAATCTATGCTTCAGCTATAGCAATAGGGCAAACAGGTGGCATTTTAGCTCCTTTTCTAACACCTAATATAGTTACAGGGATATATTTAATTGGCCAAGGTCTGAATACATATATTAACACGATAAACAAATTATTCGATTTAAATATACCTTCTCCTTCTGATTTCAATGAAAATCTCTTTCCGAAATATCCAGATGGAGAAAGTAATTGTGAGAAAAAATAATATATTTAAGAATTTAAAAGTGAAAACAAGGCTGTTGATTGAGACGAGTTTTATTGTTCTTTTTTCAATACTCGTATCATATTTAATTATGGTGTTGTTCCTTCATTTTTCTAACGAAATTTGGCGCTTGTTTTTAGCCCCTTTATTGTACATTCTTTTTCCTTCAGTTTATGTTGGGAGAAAAAAAGTTTTATTAGGTCTAATAAATTCTAAATTGAAAGAAGTTAGAAATAAAGAAAAAATATTCCTTCATGTAAAATCACTGTTGCATTGTATTGTGGTTGTTGGTTTTTCATTTTATGGATCATATTATTTTTTCTTTTTTCCTCAACCAATTAAGATTATAGGTGTTGTGATGCTACTATTTGCGTTAATTTATGATGTTATGTTTTTTTATACATCTTTTCAAAAAGTAATTAGTTATATAAATATAATGCAAGCAGAGCGAAGAAAGTAGTTATTAAGTCGATGTTGTTGTGATCCATCATAAGAACATTAATTAGGATTTCAATGTTTTTGTGAAGAGACTTGTGTCAAAAATTGTGTATCATGTCCTCCTCCCGGAGCACAAAATTCAGACTGAACATCTGGGGAATCTCCCGCTCTGACACCGATTCGCTTGGGTACCAGAAGCCTGTTGTCGATGCTTGAGGAGAAGAATAAAAGTTGATGAGGCAGGCGTCGGCAGTTTAAAGTATTCCATGCGGCGAATCAAGATGCGTGCTTTCGCTGCGTGTGAATCTACCCTTGCCAGTTTCGCTTCCGGGTCGATTCGTTCACCATTGAATCCGAACGTTCATTGAAAAACTGGAGATATTCATGCGGGAGAGTATAGCAGAAGGGAAAAAAGATGGAGGGAGATCGAGGATGCTCGTTGCAACCATCGTGATGGGAGCGGTGGCGCTTGTGCTCCTTTATCTTGGATATCGCAGGGGAGACGGTGCGCATATCGAGGGAATCAAGGTGACGCTTGGGATGATGCTGGAGATTCTTCCCCTTTTGTTTTTCGCCTTTCTGGTTGCCGGGATGGCTCAGGTTCTCATCCCGCAGGAACTGATTTCCAGGCTGGTCGGCAGCGAGTCTGGATGGAGGGGGATCATCATAGGGGCGGTTGCGGGGAGTCTTGCCCCGGGTGGTCCATACGTGAGCCTTCCAATTGCTGCAGGTCTTCTGAAGGCTGGTGCGAATGTGGGGACCGCCGTCGCTTTTCTCGCGGGGTGGTCTCTCTGGTCGATTCCACGGGTTCCCATGGAAGTTGGCATTCTCGGGTGGAAGTTCACCGTTGTGCGCCTGTTGAGCACCTTCGTTTTCCCGGTGCTGGCAGGTTTTGTTGCCCAGCTTCTGTTCGGGGGGATTAAGTTTTGACGCGGTGAGGAGATGGTGTTTGTGTGATTGTCGATGCCCTTCTGGAGTGTTGAAGAGAGAGCTTGAAAAAATCGAGGGGGATTTGATTTGCCCATAAACTACTGATGACATATATTCGGGTAGGGTCGCTGCCGAAGACCCCGACCGGCAAGGTCAAAAAATACGAACTCCGTGAGTTCGAAGAGTAGAGGCGCACTCCATCTCAGGTCTGAGCCGGGTTCGATAGCTTTCTCGTGAAGGATGGCCTATCCCTGGAGAGCGTGACTTGCTCTTTTCCGTGGTATATCGTCAGGCTGTCTCCCTCGAGCAGGGTGTAGGTGATGCTCTCCCGGGTTACGTCGACTTCGATCATTTGACCCCGGACCGTGAGGGGAAATCGAAGCCTTTTCATGATTTCGGGCAGTTTCGGGTCGAAGGAGAGACGCCCGTTGTAATTCCTCATCCCCGCCAGCCCGTAGACAAATACCATCCACGTTCCCCCCATCGACGCTATATGGACTCCGTCGCTGACGTTTCCTCCGACATCACCCAGATCCATCAGGACTGCATATCGACAGTATTCCAGCGCTTTTTCGGTGTCTCCCACTTCTGCTGCCATGATGCTCTGAATGCAAACAGATAGAGAGGAATCTCCGGTCGTGAGCTCGTCGTAGAAGTCGAAGTTGCATCTTTTACACTCGGGCGAAAATTCATTATCCAGAAGGAACATGGCAAGGACCATGTCTGATTGCTTGATTACCTGGTGACGGTAGATGACGAGAGGATGGTAGTGCAGAAGAAGGGGATACTTCTCGGGAGGTGTGTTCTCGAAATCCCACTTTTGTTTGTTGAGGAAGCTGTCGTCCTGCGGGTAGATGCACTTTTCCTCGTCATAGGGGATATACATCCGTTCAGCCGCAGCCTTCCACTCTTCGACTTCCGAGAGTTCCAGGCTGGTCTTGTCCACCAATGCGGCGAATTTCTCGGGATTGTGGCTTTTCATGCTCTCTATGGTCTCGACCGCGTAGCGCAGGTTTTCCCGTGCCATCAGGTTGGTGAAAGTGTTGTTGTCGACCACGGTGTTGTATTCGTCCGGTCCTGTCACTCCGTGGATGCAGAATTTTCCGCCCTTCTTATCCGAGAAAAATCCCAGGTCTCTCCACAGGCGCGCGGTCTCCACCAGCATCTCGGCTCCTGTTTCGTGGAGAAATTCCTCATCACCCGTGGCGTTCACGTAATTTCTGAGGGCGTATATGATGTCGGCATTGATGTGATACTGGGCTGTTCCCGCCGCGTAATAAGAGGATGCCTCTTCGCCGTTTATGGTCCTCCAGGGAAACAGGGCACCCTTCTGATTGACCTGCCGGGCGCGTTCCCTCGCTTTGTCCAGCATGCTGTGACGGAATTTCAGGAGATTTTTGGCGATGCGAGGTTCCGTGAAGATCAGGAAAGGAAGCACGTATATCTCGATGTCCCAGAAGTAATGCCCTTCATATGCCTGACCGGTCAGGCCTTTCGCTGGAATGCCGGTCCCCTCGGCGCGGCCCGAGGCCTGGATGATGTGAAACAGGTTGAACCGGATGGCCTGCTGCATGCTTTCAACGTATTTTTCCGTTTTCCCTGGCATGGGAGTCAGGCGGATGTCGCTTTTTCTCCAGAATTCATCCAGGTATTTGCGTTGCCCTTCCAGTAACTTCTCGAACCCGTGAGCCGAAGCCCTATCCAGCGTGCGTTCTGCCCGGGCACACAGCTCCTCCACGGGAGCGCTCCTGGATGTGTGATATGTTATGAATTTCGTGAGGTGTATGGTCTTGCCCGAGACGGCGTCGATGGAAAACACCACTTTACCTCTGTCGTCTTCGATGTCGCACCTGCACGAGAAGTTGCATTCAGTCTCGAATTCGTGATCGATCCCGCAGGCTATGGTCATTTTGCTGTTTCTCGTGATGTGTCCGAACACTATGCGGCGGTCGTTTGAGTAGCTTTTCACGGGCAAAAGAACCCTCTGTTCGAAAATCCTCGACTTGCGTGGATCGAATTCGCTCACCTGATCGCTCCGGTGATGGATTATCTCAGAGGATATGACCACGGGAGCGTCTGCATTTAGCACCGTGATCTGGTATGAAATTGCGGCTACGTGACGGTGCTGGAACGAAACGAGCCTGCGCGATTTTATCGAGACCTGCTTCCCGGATGGAGTTTCCCACAGGACTTCTCGATCGAGCGTTCCCGCTCTCATGTCGAGTCTCCGCTCGAAGTTTAAGAGGTTGGCGGTTGGCAGGTAGAAGGGCTCGTCGTCGACGTAGAGCTTGATGATCTTGGTGTCCGGAACGTTCAGCATGGTCTGGCCGGTTTTCGCGAAGCCGTAAGCGTCTTCCGCGTAAACTATCGGCCAGGTTTCGTGGAACCCGTTTACGAAAGTTCCTGGGTGATGCACAGGAGAACCTTCCTCGAAATTTCCCCGCATTCCTATGTATCCGTTGCCCGTGGAGAAGATCGTTTCCATCTGCGGGAGAAACCGGGGGTAAAATCTCTTTTCGATGAATTTCCACTCATCGGGAGGGTAGACGTAATCGGGGGGATTCAATCGTTCGCGGTGGCGCATGTTTTCCAATCTCTCTTTTCTGTTTGTTTTCCGTGGACTCAGATCAGTTCGCTCAGATCCGATACCACGATATCTGCTCCGTTTTTCTTCAATTGCTCTTCGTTTCTTCTGCGGGCAACGCCTATCACGAGCCCGAAACCTCCATCTCGTCCGGCCTTCACGCCGGATATGGCGTCCTCGATGACCACGGCGCGTTCGGGTTCCACACCGAGAAGCTCAGCGGCCTTGAGGTAAGTGTCCGGTGCCGGCTTCCCGCGCAGATTCAGGCTGGCGGCGACCTCGCCGTCGACCCTCGTATCAAAGAGGTCTTCTATCCCCGTTGCGGTCAGTACAGCCCTGCAGCTTTTGCTGGCTGAGACGACAGCAGTCAGGATTCCTTTTTCTCGAAGTTGGCGAACGAGCGCGATGCTGCCCTCGTAAACATCCACGCCTTCGCGCTTGAGGGTGTCCAGCACCAGTTTCTGTTTCAGGTTTCCCAGGGCGCATATCGTTTCGTATCCGGGGGGAGAATCGGGTGTTCCGTGAGGGAGATGTATATTTCTGGATTCTAGAAAGCTTTTGACGCCGTCGTATCTCAACTTGCCGTCGACGTAGAGCTCATAGTCTCTCTCGATATCGAATGGAGAAAATGTTTCATCCCCGTCGGAAGTTCGCCTCTTCAGAAAATCGTCGAAAGCAGCTTTCCAGCTGGCTGCGTGGATTCGGGCGGTATCGGTGAGGACTCCGTCCAGGTCGAAAAGAACGGCATCGTAGCTTTCCCCGGTAATGATTCCCTTGATATTTGATTCATCGTCCATAATTTTTCCAATATTCCCGTCTGTCCGGGACTGTTTGTTGATACTATTATGATAGTCCATTTTCCGTAATAATGTTGAAAAGCTGAAGGAGTGACTGGAGTGCCCGTGAAATACATTCGAAGTTTTTTTGAACTGGAATCTGCGAGCGGTATTCTGCTTGTCTTTGCTGCAGTCCTGGCGATGATTATCAACAACTCTCCTCTCTCTTCGCTGTACGGCGTTTTTCTCGACGTTCCCCTGGAGGTCAGGGTCGGTTCCCTCAAGATAGCCAAACCGCTTCTTCTGTGGATAAACGACGGCCTGATGGCCATATTTTTCCTGCTAATTGGGCTCGAGGTGAAAAGGGAAATATTCGAGGGGCAGCTTTCCAGCGCATCCAGGGCTGCTCTCCCGGGGGTCGCAGCTTTGGGGGGTATGCTGGTTCCCGCCCTTATCTACGTGTCACTCAACTGGGGAGACTCCGCTGCCCTGAACGGCTGGGCTATTCCAGCCGCGACGGATATTGCGTTTTCTCTTGGAATACTCGCTCTTCTGGGGGAGAGGGTGCCTCCAGGGCTGAAGATGTTTCTCCTTGCTGTGGCCATCATCGACGACATCGGCGCGATAATAATCATAGCGGTATTTTATTCGGGTGCTCTCTCGACGCTGTCGCTGTTTCTGGCGGCGGTCACCCTGGGGATTCTCGCGTTGCTCAATCGGCTCGGGGTCACCAGGATCGCTCCGTACGTGATTCTCGGGATCATATTGTGGGTGTGCGTTCTAAAGTCCGGAGTTCACGCAACCTTGGCGGGCGTGGCGCTCGCCTTCTGCATCCCTTTGAAGGGGAAGAGTGGAGAAAAGATTTCGCCTGCTCGTGACCTGGAGAACGCTTTGCACCCGTGGGTGGCGTTCGGGATCATGCCCCTTTTCGCCTTTGCCAACGCCGGGGTTTCGCTCTCTGGGATAACTTTCAAATCCCTCCTTTCTCCTGTTCCTCTGGGAATTGCGTTGGGCCTTTTTATCGGAAAACAGGTGGGCATCTTCGGCTTTTCGTGGCTCGCGATAAAGCTAAAACTCGCTAAATTGCCCGAGGGGGTGAGGTGGTCGGGGCTATACGGGCTCTCCGTTTTGTGCGGAATCGGGTTCACGATGAGCCTTTTTATCGGGTCTCTGGCGTTCGAACGAGGAGGCCCCGACCTGGAGACAGCTGTGAGACTGGGAGTTCTGACGGGAACGCTTCTCTCCGGTCTGTTAGGTTATTTCGTCCTGCGAAGGGTTTTGAAGTAAACAGGGGATAGCGGCTGGTTGGAAGTTGCCGTGGTTGAGTGGCTGCGTAGTTGCGTGGTTGGGATTTTTACTGAATCACGCAACCACGTAAATCACGCAAGCACGAACCACGTTGGAATACGCTTTGGTCATTCGAATTTTGAGATTTCGTATTTGTTTCGTGCTTCGTGCTTCGAATTTTGAATTTACCAGGTTATTCCCCGCTCTTCTCATATTCCTCCTTCAATTTCGATTTCATTATCTTGCCAACCGGCGTCATTGGCAGCTCTTTTCTGAACACGACCTGTTTGGGAACCTTGTAATCCGCCAGGTGCTTGCGGCAGTATTCTATGACTTCCTCTTCGGTAAGCTCGCAGCCTGGTTTGGGGACTATGTAATAGCGGCCCACTTCACCGAGGACGGGGTCCGGGACTCCTATGCCCGCTGCCATGAGCACCTTGGGGTGTTTTGTCAGCAGGTTTTCCACTTCCGCCGGGTAGACGTTGAAACCTCCCTGGACATACATCTCCTTCTTCCGGCCCATGAGCGTTATGTAGCCGTTTTCGTCGACGTAACCCATGTCCCCCGTGTGGAGCCACCCTTCCCGGTCGAATGATTCGGCTGTTTCCTCGGGCATGCGGAAATAACCCTGGCATATGGCATCGCCCCTGAAGAGGAGCTCGCCGATTTCACCTGGGGGCAGTTCTTTTCCCTTTTCGTCGACCACCTTCACCTCGAAGTTTCCGATGGGCTTCCCTATCGACCTGACTGTGGTTTCGAAATCGCTGTCCCAGGGGCTCATCACGATTGCTCCCGATGACTCCGAGAGCCCGTATAGGTTCATCACCGTGGCGCCCGGGAAGGTTTTGTGCAGTTTCTCTAGGAGCTGTGGTTCCGCGTTGGAGCCGCCGGTTATGACGAGCCTTATCCTCGACGTTTCCATCTCCCCTATCTTTTCGTTCAAAAGGACCAGGGTGTGCATCGTGGGGACTCCGACCATTATCGTGTATTTGTAATTCCTGGATAGCTCGATGATCTTCCCCGGGTCGAAAGCGGGCAGAAGCAGGCACCTGCTTTTCGCTACCAGGGATGACAGTATGCCGCAGGTTATCCCTCCCACGTGGTTGAAGGGGAGTGCGAGGGGAATCAGGTCGTTTTCATCGAAACGGCAGTGTTCTGCCTGGGCTCTCGCCGAGGCGAGCTGACTTCTGTGGGTGATGACGGCACCTTTTGGAGTTCCTGTGGTGCCGGAGGTGTAGATTATTATGAGCGGGTCCTCGGGTGAAACCGCGGACTTCGCATCTTTAAACCCTTTTTCGTCTCCAGGCTCGTCCATCAGCTCCTCCAGGGTGTGGCTGCCCTCGAAACCCTTTGCCCCGAGGAATATGTAATGTTCCACGGAGGGGATTTTGTCCCTGAAGGATTGAAAGAACTCCACGTAATTCATCTCGCCCAGGAAAGGAAGGGTAATGACGGCTCGGGTTTCGCTCTGGTTGAGTATGTAATCCAGTTCCTGGCTCCTGTAGCGGACATTGAGCCCAACTATCGTCAGGCCTATTTTGGCGGCTGCGAAGTAAGCGTATAGCCATTCCGGCTGATTGAGGGCGATTATCCCGATTCGATCGCCTTTTTTAAGACCCAGCTTAAGAAAACCGGCCGCGAGCCGGTCCGCTGCTTCGTTCATCTCGCTGTAGCTTATCTCCCTGCCCATGTATATCCAGCCGGTTTTCCCCGGATACTTTCGTGCCGCTTCTTCCAGAGCTTTTCCCACCGTAGGACTTGAATGATCTATCATGGGATCCCCCTTGTGTTGGTGTTTTTCTCGTTCAAATGACTATAAATCTATAACGTTGTTTGATTGTTGTCAAATCAGAATGTTGCCACCCATCTGCTCTGACACCGGGCAGTTGTGACCGGCATTTTTCAACGGCCCGATTTTATTTTCTACACCTTGTAAATTTTGCTAAAGTTGGGTAGACTGAATACCGATAACGAAATGGTAACTCGGGAAGACATCGAAGAAGTGATTGGGGTTTCGTTATGAGTTTACCGGCAATACATGATGGAGGAGCGGGCAATGGAGAGCGGGGTCGGTTTTTCGGAGAAGGTTGACTCATATCTTGCCGGGTGTGAGGCCGCAGAGGCCGCCATAAGGGACATAGGGAAGCCAAGGGTCATCTTCATCGTTTCCACGGAGTACTACGATCAAAACGAGGTTGTGAATGGTGCTCTTGAGGTGGTTGGAGAAGTGGAAGTTATCGGTTTTTCCAGTGGGGGAGTCATTTCTCCACGAGGAATTATCCGGAGGGGGGTCGGAATTCTCGCAATTTCGGGAGAGAATGTGGAGATAGCTACTGAAAAGGAGGAAAAGATTAGCACCGATCCATACGAATCCGGCTTGAGGCTGGGCGAAAAGATCATGGCCAGGGGGTATAGGAAAGGAACTGTGTTCCTCATGCCTGACGGTTATGCCTCGAATATCTCGGACCTGCTCAGTGGGTTGTATGAAGCACTCGGTCCCGAGTTCAGATATGTCGGGGGAGGAACCGGTGACGATCTCAATTTCAAAAAGACATATCAGTTCACAGCTGATGGGATCGTGAGCGATGGTGTCGTGGCAGGTGTCATCGACGGTGTGAATGTGGGCATTTCTATCGGCCACGGATGGAGACCGAGGGGAGAAATAGCTGCAATCGGGAAGACGAGCGGGAAGAGAGTGTATGAAATTAACGGGAAAAGGGCGTATCTGGCATACTGCGATCTTATAGGCGAGATACCGAAGGAAAAATTTTACAGGTATACGATGAAATATCCTCTCGGATTTTCAGATGCTTATGGGAACTTCATCATACGGGACCCGCTGTCTGTCAACGATGATCTGAGCGTCGATTTCGTCACCGAGGTTCCCTCCGAATCCGTTGGGTTTCTGATGGAGGGGAGGAAGGATGAGCTGATCGAAGCCGCGTCAAGGGTGGCAAGCGAGGCGAGGAGCACGGTGGAGAATCCCTCATTCGTCTTCGTTTTCGATTGCATATCAAGGACCGTGCTTCTTGGAGAGAGGTTCGAGGAAGAGCTGAAAGTGATTGTCAGAGAAGTCGGGGAAGACGTGCCACTTATTGGTGCGCTCACGTTTGGGGAAGTCGGGTGTTTCACTGACATCCCGTTTTTTCACAACAAGACGCTTGCAATAGCGGTGTGCGGGAAGGATTGAGGTTGGAAAAAAAACTTCTAAATAACGAGGCGCTCATAAAGATAGCTTCGGAAATTTCGGTTCTATACGAGATATCTTCTCTCTCCTTTTCGAATTCAGTGGAAAAGATTCTCTCTGAAGTTTTCGAAAAGGCTGCGAGATTGTTCGGCGCGAGCAGGATTGCCGTGTTTTTCGAAAGGGGAGGAAAGAGAAAGCTCCTGAAAACGAAGGGTTTCCCGAAAAATGAGTCGGTAGTGAAAAACCTGCTCGCGGATGGAGATGACAGGCAGATTTTGTTCTCGTTCGATGCAGGGAACGGGAAGTGGATTATGTATTTTATTCATACCTTTCCACTTGAGGCTGCTGAGAAAAGGCTGTATCAGGTCTTTCTGAGCACGGTGCAGAAGGCTATCCGTTCCGCTCTCTTTCACGAGGAGAAGAAAAGAGCCGAGGAAAAACTGAGGGAATCCGAGGAGAAATACAGATGCATAGTGGAGAACTCTCTTGCCGGTGTCTACATCATACAGGATGGGGTGTTCAAATTTGTAAACCAGAGGTTCTGCGACATCTTCGGTTATCGTTACGAAGAGATTGTTGAACGGCTTGGACCGCTGGACCTGACGTTCGAAGAAGACAAGGGGCTTGTGGTGGAAAGTATAAGAAAAAGGCTGGAGGGAGAGTTGAAGTTTATCGAATATTCGTTCAGAGGACTCAGAAGGGACGGTACACCTTTCCCGGTCAAGGCTCTTGGGTCTGCTGCTGTTTACAATGGCAGGCCTGCTATTATTGGAACTCTGATAGATCTGAGCAAGGAGAAAGAGCTGGAGCGTCAGCTCGTTCACTCTCAGAAGATGGATGCGATAGGAAAGCTGACCGGCAACATAGCGCATGACATGAACAACATACTCTCGGCCATAATGAGCTACTGCGAGCTGATGAAACTCAAGTTCAAAGATGGGCAGGAGAGTTTGAAGGAAGTTGCGTCTAACGTGGAGAGCATAATGGAGATAGCCGAAAAGGGAGCACGCCTTGTGAATCAGTTGCTTGCTTTCAGCAGGAAACAGCCGGCTCAACCCAAGGTTATCAACGTCAACGTTATAATAGATCAGCTCAGGGACATGATGTCGCGCCTGGCAGGTGAGAACGTGCGGCTTGTAGTCAATTTGTCGAAGGACCTTGGAAACGTAAAAATCGACCCGATTCAGCTCGAGCAGGTTCTGATAAATCTGCTGGTGAACGCTAGAGACGCGATGCCCAGAGGAGGTGTGCTCGAAATTACGACGGAAAACGTGGAGGTGGGTGCGGGTTATCAGGAGGATCAATTTCGAATGTCGGAGGGGAGATATGTATTGCTTACTTTCTCCGACACGGGTGTCGGCATACCGGAAGAGGTACAGGACAAGATATTCGAGCCATTTTTCACAACCAAGGAAAGGGGAAAGGGAACGGGCCTCGGATTATCGACTGTCTATGGGATCGTGAAGCAGAACGGCGGGTATGTGGCTGTCTCGTCGCGTGTTGGGGAAGGAACAACATTCAAAATATATCTACCAATCGTCGAGGAGTCTCCATCGCTTGCTTCGCAGAGGGAAGGTGATGAGATTGAGGGTGTTAGAGAAAAGTGCGCTATTCTTTATGTCGAGGACAACGACGACGTGAGGAGAGCCGTTTCTGAACTATTGCGGAAAAACGGATACAGGGTATACGACGCGAGGGATGCCGAGGAGGGGTATGAGAAATTCCTGAACTTGCGTGATGAAATAGAAATCGTCTTGACGGACGTGATACTCCCGAAGATGTCAGGAAAAGAGCTCGTCAGGAGGATAAGGGAGCACAATAAGGATGTGGGGGTAATTTTCGCTTCCGGTTATTCGGAAGACAGCATTTCCAAATTCGGACTTCTTTATCAGGGAATCAATTTCCTTCCCAAGCCGTTCACGATAAGGGAACTGATCAGAAAAATCGAAGAGGTGAGAAGTAAGTAACGGGAAAGCCTCTGGTGGATCTTTTGAGCGGCATCTTTGCCCCTCGAATGCAGTTTTCTTCCACAGCGACTTCTGTCCTGGGTTTGTTTGCGAGCGAATTTTTTTCTTGAAGTGGGCTTTCCAATAGTGGAAAAATATTTATATCAAATGAGCAGAAAGGGTTGAGCATCGGTTTTCATCATGTATCTGGAATTTTTTTCTCTAAATTGCCCTCCATTGCGAACTTGGTCGATTGACAGGTCGTTTTCTCCGGCAGCATCATTCCTAAATTGACGTCAACCGCCATGATTGGGTTCAAGAAGGAGGTTAACGTGAAGGAATTTTTGAAAACCCTGAGAAAGAGGATCGAACTGGATGAAGGGGTTTTCGAGTCGAACAAGGCGTTGATAGAACTCGGCGAGGAGGATTCCAACCTGCTGAGATATTTGAGGAGGAGGTTGAGGGGAAGAGTAACCGGGGAGCTTTTCCACGATTTCTACGTCCGCATCTCCAGGCACGAAGAAGCGAGAAAGTATTTTTCAGATGAGAGTACGGTAGAGAAGTTGAAAAGGAAGCAGGTCTCATACATCAGAGAGCTGCTCGGCGGAAGATACGACCTGGAATATCTGGACAAGAGGATCCGCCTCGGACTCGTTCACCTGGAGAAGGGTGTGAGACCCCATCTGTTCACGGGAGCTTATTTCGGGTATGTGAAGAATATATTCCGGCTCATCGACGAGGTCATCCGGGAAGACATGAGAAGCCGGATGAGAGAAGCGTTTCTCAAGGTGATTCTTCTCGATCTTCAGCTTGTGTTCGAAGGTTACTTCGGAATGAAAGAGGAACAGATAAGTCATTACATACGTCTTTACGCGGTTCTTTCGGCGATCAACCAGGCCATCACTACGGGTCTCACTGATGAGCAGAACCTTTTTCAGACAGTATGTGATATCTGTGTGGAGGAGGGGGAGTTCCCGCTCGCGTGGATAGGTTTGGTGGAGAAAAAAAGCGGTAAGGTGATCCCCGTCGCTGCTTCCGGGAAGACAGGGTATCTGGAAGGGATAGAAGTCAGCACGGACCCGAAAAGCCCGACTGGTCGGGGACCGACGGGTGACGCCATAAGGCGCGGTGAAATTTCGCTGTGCAGGAACATCGTCAGGGAAAGGCGAATGAAGGCCTGGAAGGAGAAGGCCCGCAAGTTCGGCCTGTTCTCCTCCGCTTCCGTGCCATTCGAAAAGAATGGGGAGGTGGCCGGGACTCTCAACATTTACGCTGAAGTTCCGCATTTCTTCGATGATGAGGAGGAGGTTGTGTTGCTCAAGGAAATAGGCCTGGACATTTGCCACGGCCTTGAGGTCCTTGAAAAGGAGAGAAAGATCACCTATCTCTCGTTCCACGACCAGAAAACGGGCTTGCCCAACAGGGAATATTTCATGACCATTCTCGACGAGATCATTGGTGACGGGGCAGGGGAGGAGGTGATTGCGGTCATCTCCCTGGATATATTGAGAATGGAGAAGTACCTCGATATTCTCGGTGTAGATGGGGCGGACAAACTGGTGCGGGTGCTGGCGGGCAAACTTTTATCGGTTCTCAGGTACACCGACATCGTCGGGAGGCTTGGGAGAAGCCAGATAGGCGTGATATTGAGGGACATCAGAGATGAGGAAAACATCACCCGCGGTCCGGTGTGGCGGAAAATGCTGAGGGAGCTGGAAAAACCGCTGGAAATAGAAGGGAAGAACGTATTTCTCGAGTTCGGTCTTGGAGCCGCAATCTACCCGCGGGACGGCAAAAAAAGCGATGATCTAATAAAAATGGCTGAGCTCTCAGGGAAAGAGGTGAAAAAGAGCGGGGAGATTGTGTTCTACACGAAGGAAATGGGAGAAAGGCTTTCCAGGGCCATGCGGTTGGAGGAGAGACTCAGGACGGCAGTGAGGGAAAACCAGTTTGTCATCTATTATCAGCCGAAGGTTGATCTGAAAAGCGGCAGGCTGGCAGGTCTGGAGGCGCTGATTAGGTGGGATGACCCGGATGAGGGGATGCAGGCTCCCGGCGGCTTCATCCACATTCTGGAGGAGACCGGGTTGATACATGAAATCGGGGTATGGATAATCCGGGAAGTGTCGTCCCAGCAGGCAAAGTGGATTTCTGAGGGTTACAGGCCGGTCAAGGTTTCGGTCAACGTGTCTTCGGTGCAGCTGAATGACTGGGAGTTCGTCGAATTTCTCAGGGGGTACATCGGGAAGGGAGAAATGGATCCGGCGCAGCTAGAGCTGGAAGTCACGGAAAGCATTCTGATCAGGGAGAATCTGGAAAGAATTCGTGAGATAAAGAATATGGGGATCGGTATTTCCATCGATGATTTCGGAACGGGGTATTCATCTCTGAGCTACATGAGGGATCTGCCGGTCGATACCCTCAAAATAGACATCTCCTTTGTGCGGGAACTGGGAAGGGATCCCGATACCCTCGCTCTCGTATCCACGATCATTGCTCTCGCCAGGAACTTCGACCTGAAAACGGTTGCAGAGGGCGTGGAGGAGGTTGACCAGCTGAAACTCCTTTCCCTTCTCAAGTGCGACGAGTATCAGGGATATTATTGTTCCCCTCCTCTTCCAGCACATGAAGTCGAGAAATATCTCGAGAAGGTGAATTGATCGATCCTTGAGGAGGACCGAGCGGGTTTCCCCTGACTCTATTTAATTTGTGACAGAGAGCTCGAGCAGGAGCTGGCCCGCTTTCACCTGGTTGCCGGGTTTCACATGGATGGCTTTCACCACTCCGGGTAAGTGTGATTTTACCTGGAATTCTATTTTCATCGACTCCATCGTGACCAGCACCTGCCCTTTTTCCACCTCCTGCCCTTCTTCCACGTGGACTGAAAGCACAGACCCGTCCATTTCGGCGACGAAGCTGCCCTCGTCTTTATCGCCGCTTGTGTGACGGTTTAGCCTGTAGGTCACGTCCCGGCAGGTGAATTCTTTTTCCTGGAAGTGGAGGTGGATATGTTCGTCTTCTTCTAGGACGTAATGGAAATCCGTCCTCACCCCGTCTATCTCACACCTGCAACGATTATCCGAAGCAGCGATTACTCGAATCTTTTTTTTCGAGTCGTTTGTCTGAACGAGGTAGCTGTCCGGGCCCGTGGCCTGAAGTGCTACCCTTTGGGATTCGCTCTGACATTCGAGAAGGTATTCCCAGACGATGGGTATAGAACTGAACCAGTTTGCGAGATGTTTCGGAAACGGTGAGTTTCGGATGTTTTCGTGGTGGAGAAGGACAGCCCCGAGTGCCGGAGCCAGTGGTTCTGGCTTTGCAGTTTCATCTACCCTGAAATCGCTCAAAAGCGACGTGTCGTATTCTCCAGCGCGAAAACGGTCGATTTTCAGGATGCTCTGGAGAAAACACCTGTTTGTTTTCAGACCAATAATGACACAATCCTGAAGTGCCCGGAGAAGTTTTCTGATAGCCTCGTCCCTGGTTTCGCCCCACGTGATTATTTTGGCTAGCATGTGATCGTAGTATGGGAATATCTCGTCTCCCGTCTCGATTCCGTGGTCGACTCTGACGTTTTCTCCAGACGGTGGGATCCAGAGCAGAATTTTCCCGGTTTGCGGTAGAAATCCGGACTCCGGGTCCTCCGCGTAGAGCCTTGCTTCGATGGCGCACCCGTTGAAATTCAGCTCGTCCTGGGTGAGGCTCAATGGGGCCCCTTCTGCTATCTTTATCTGCTCCGAGACCAGGTCTATTCCGGTGACCATTTCAGTGACCGGGTGTTCCACCTGCAGGCGGGTATTCATCTCGAGGAAATAGAAGTTACCCTCCATATCGACGAGGAATTCGACCGTCCCTGCGCCGGTGTAACCCGCTGCCTTTGCTATCTTCACCGCCGCTTCCCCGAGTTTTTTTCTCATACCTTCGTCCACGGCGGGGGAGGGTGATTCCTCGATCAGTTTCTGGTAGCGTCGCTGAACGGAACACTCCCTTTCTCCCAGGTGAATGACGTTCCCGTGTCCGTCTGCAAGGATCTGGACTTCCACGTGTCTGGCGCCGACTATCTTTTTTTCGAGTATCAGCTCTTCGGTGCCGAAGGCGCTTAGCGCTTCGTTGCGCGCGGAAGCTATGGCGTCCTTCAAACCATCTTCGTCTTCGACGATCCTGATTCCTCGCCCGCCTCCTCCTCCTGCGGCTTTCACCAGGAGGGGGAAACCGAGTTCTTTTGCCTGGCGAAGAAGCTCCGCATCGTTTTCTTCCGATCCATGATAACCAGGCACGGGAGAAACACCTACTGATTCGGCGAGCTCTCGCGCCATTCGCTTGTTACCCAGGAGGGATATGGTCTCCGATTTCGGCCCGATGAAGGTGATTCCAGTCTCCTCGCATGCTTTGGCGAAGTCCGCGTTTTCAGACAGAAAGCCGTAGCCGGGATGGATCGCGCAGGCTCCAGTTTTTATCGCCGCGTCGATGATTTTTCCGATGTTGAGGTAGGATTTTCCCGCTTCAGATTCACCGATTGAGACCGCGCGGTCGGCCAGCCTCACGTGTAGTGCATTTCTATCGGCTTCGCTGAAAACCGCAACTGTCTCTATGCCGAGCTTTCTGGCTGCCCTGATTATTCTCACGGCGATTTCGCCCCTGTTGGCGATCAGAATCCTTGAAAAGCCCATCTTTTACTCCTCACTCCAGGATGGTTTCTTCTTCTCCAGGAAGCTCTTGAGTCCTTCTTCCCCCTCCGGCCCCGTTATGCACTCGGAGAATTTTTGCGCCGCGATATCGAGAAGTTCTTCTCTCGGGACCGTTTTCGTTGCGAGGAGGAGCTCTTTTGTCACGGCGTTTGCCCCGGGAGCGCACCTTCTCACCTGCTCGAGAACCTCATCCAGCTTCCGTTTCATATCCTCTTCCGTCTCGCAAATGTAGTGGACCAGCCCGAGGCGGCAGGCTTCTTCAGCTCCGAACCTGGCGCCGGTCAGGGCAAGGCGCCTGGAATGAGAAAGTCCTATTCGTTCCGCGACAAACGGGATTATCTGCGCCGGAGGAAGTCCAAGTGTGGTCTCGGGCATCCCGAAGACGGCGTTTTTCCTGGCTATTGCCACGTCGGACACGCAGGCAAGTCCGAACCCGCCGCCTAAGACCGCTCCTTCGAGCAAGACGATCACAACCTGGGGTGCAGAGTTGACGACTGTGATCAGCTCGCCGAACTTCCTGTTGAGGCTGTAAAACGGATCGCCTTCGAAGGAGTCTTTCCTTTTCAGGGCGCTCAGGGTGTCTTTTATGTCTGCCCCGGCGCAGAAGTTTCCGTCTTTTCCTCTGAGCAGGACTGCTCTGACGGAAGTGTCTTTCCCGAGCTCGTCGAAGGTCTCGGTGAGCTCTTTCACCATCTCCAGGTTCATGGCGTTGAAGGCTTTGGGACGGTTGAGGGTGATTTCCACGAGCCATCCGTCCCGGGAAACTGAAATGGTCTTGTGCTCTTTTCCCTTCATGGTTCACCTCTTGGAGTTTGGTGGATGGATTCCCATCAGTTTGCTGATTATTCCGAGCATGACCTCGTCCGCGCCGCCGGCTATCGAGATCAGGCGCATGTCCCTGTACGCTCTCGATACCGAGCTTTCCCACATGTATCCCATCCCCCCCCAGAACTGGATGCACCAGTCGGTTACCTGGCGTGCCAGACGTCCGGCTTTCAATTTCGCCATGGAGGCGAAAAGAGTCACGTCCTTTCCGCCGACGTAGATTTCGCACGCCCTGTATATGAGCGAGCGCAGCGCCTCGACCTCGGTCTGAAGCTCCGCGAGCTTGAAGTGAATTACCTGATTGTCCAGAAGGGGCTTTCCGAAGGCGTGTCTTTCCCTCGTGTACTCGATGGTGTCCTGAATCACGAACTCCAGGGATTTTATGATTGTTGCCGCCGCAAAGAGCCTTTCCTCCTGAAACTGTATCATCTGGTAGATGAAGCCCATTCCCTCTTCACCTATGCGGTACCGTTCTGGAATTCGAACGTCCTCGAAGAATATCTGGGCGGTGTCGGAGGAGCGCATGCCCAGCTTGTCGAACTTTGGCGATACCGTTATTCCCTTGAGATTCATGGGGACGATGAAGAGAGACTTGTTCTTGTGTTTGTCTCCGTCGCTGGTGTTTGCAAGCAGGCACATCCAGTCAGCCTGGACCGAGTTGGTGATCCACATCTTCGTGCCGTTTATCACGTAGTCTCCTCCCACTTTTTCCGCCCGGGTCTTTATGTTCGCCACATCAGACCCGGCGTGGGGTTCGCTGACGCCCAGGCACGCCACGTATTCTCCCCTGATGGCGGGTTCCAGAAACTCTTTTCTTAGCTCGTCGCTTCCGAACTTCGCCAGGGCGGGGGTGGCCATGTTGGTCTGGACGCCCACAGCCATAGGTATTGCGCCGCACCTGATTCTGCCAAGTTCTTCTGCGAAGGCTATCTCGAAGCTGTAGTCTAGCCCCATTCCTCCGAACTCCTCGGGCTTGGAGATGCCGAGCCAGCCCATGCTTCCCATCTTCTTGAAGAGCTCTTTCGCGGGGAACATTCCCTCTTCTTCCCACCTGTCGACGTGTGGGTTGACTTCTTTTTCGATGAACTTTCTTACGGCTTCGCGCAACTGCTCGTGCTCGGGAGTGAAAAGCATTTTCTCCGACCTCCTTGAGCTTTGATTACATTCTCGCAACACCGAACGTGTTTGGATGAAGTTTTCTGGCGTCTCCTTCGAGGCAGACCGATAGGACGAACGAGAGGACGCGCCTTGTGTCTCTCGGGTCGATTATCCCGTCGTCCCAGAGGCGGGCGGTGGCGTACAGCGCCGTGGTTTCCTTTTCCATCCGCTCGATTATATGTTTTTCCATTGCCTCCAGCATTTTGGGGTCCGCTTCGACCCCCTGGCGTGCCAGTTTCGCCTTCGTGATGATGGACATGACTTTTGCAGCCTGTTCGCCTCCCATGACCCCGATGCGTGAGTTCGGCCAGGCGAAGATGAACCTCGGGTCGAGAGCCCTGCCGCACATGCCATAGTTGCCGGCCCCGAACGAGCCGCCGATGATTACCGTGATCTGAGGGACCGTGGCGTTTGCGACTGCCTGAATCATCTTGGAGCCGTGCTTGATTATCCCCCCCTGTTCCGCCGCGGTACCCACCATGTAGCCTGTCGTGTTCTGGAGATAGATGATGGGGGTGTTGCTCTGGCAGCAAAGCTGTATGAACTGCGCAGCCTTGACGGAACCCTTTTCCGTTATTGGACCGTTGTTTCCCAGAATCCCGCAAGCTATACCATTTATTCTCACGTGTCCGCAGATGGTGTATCTGTCGTATTCTGGTTTGAACTCGAGGAACCAGGAGTCGTCGACGATTCGAGCAATGACTTCTCTCACGTCGTAAGGGACCTTGAAATTCACGGGCACGATTCCGAGAAGCTCCTCGGCGTCGTATCTCGGTTCCATAGGTTTCTCCGTTTTTATCTCTGGTTTTTCCTCGTTCCAGCCCAAAGAAGCCACTATCCGCCGTGCGAGGATTATTCCTTCCCTGTCGTCCTCCGCAAGGTAGTCCGCCGAGCCGGAGATTTTAGCGTGCATCTCGGCTCCACCGAGCTCCTCGTCTGTGGCGATCTCTCCGGTTGCAGCCTTGAGAAGCGGTGGGCCGGCCAGGAAGACTTTTGCCTTTCCCTTTACCATGACGACGTAATCGGAGAGCCCGGGGAGATAAGCGCCCCCGGCGGTCGAGCTGCCGTGCACGACGGTTATCTGGGGAAGTCCCATGGCGGATATTCTCGCCTGGTTGGCGAAAACCCTTCCTCCTTCCACGAAGACCTCCGCCTGGTATTCCAGGTTGGCCCCTGCGCTCTCCACGAGAAACACCATGGGAAGCCTGTTCTCCATGGCTATCTGCTGGGCACGAAGGGTTTTCTTGAGCCCTGCAGGCGATATGGCTCCGCCCTTTATTGCGCTGTTGTGGCAAAGCACCATGCATCTTGTCCCCGATACGTAACCGATCCCGCATATGAGACCGCCGCCTGCGCTTTTGCCGTCTTTGTCCTCGTACATCCTGTATCCTGCGAGCGTCGAAAGCTCGAGGAAAGGGGCACCCCTGTCCAGAAGAAGTGCCAGCCTCTCACGGGGCAGGAGTTGCCCTCTCTTCTCGAACTTGGGACGGGATCTCTCTTCGGTCTCACGAATTCCTTTCTCTATTTCCCGGAATTCGCGGATAAGAACGAGCATCTCTTCCCTGTTCTTCCTGAAATCGTCTGATGTCGTGTCGATCCTGGATCGAATGACTGACATGATGTTCACCCCTTTTGGATGCGCTGTGATTTTCAGGTCAGTTCCCCTGCGAGTTCTGAAGGCACGGGAACGGGGTATTCCAGAAGCATCTGGGCGTATGATTTCCCCTGGGGGTCGGCCCTCAAGCTCGCCATCCCGCCGCCGCCCAGTGCGTTTTTAAGGAGGAAATTCAAAGCGTTTATCCCCGGCAACTTCCATTTGAAGACGGGACCCTCCACGAGATGGGAAAAGTAGGCGTGGACGGATTCTTCGGTCAGCGCCGCTTCGATGTATGGCAGGTATTCGGGCTTCCTGGCTATCACGCCGATGTTCGCCTGGTTCCCTTTGTCTCCGCTTCTGGCTATTGCGAGCTTGATTAAGGGCACAGTGACATCGCACCGTGGGAGTTCATCTGTGGATGAAGCGGGAGGTTCATCTGTTTTCCCGGTGTACCCGCCTTCGGTTGGAACTTCTACCTCCAGTTCCCTTTCTTCCAGAACGGCGGACAGCTGGATCAGCTTCTTGGGCACCAGGCAGGAGAAAAGCATCACGTTGGGTGAGACTTTCGGAAGTGCTTCCCCCAGTATTTTCGTGAAACCGGGAGCCATCCCGGTCGCTGCCTGGGCGATTTCCCGGGAGAAGACCCTGAGGGCATTTTTGTCTCTGTGCCTGACGGCGATCCGGAGCACGACTTCCCTGGAGTCCGCAGACCTGCCCCGCGGCCCAAAGAGGCACTCCGAGCCGAGAACGTCCACGTGCGTCGCAGTGTAATCGTCGAAACCCCGTTCTCTGAATATGCGTCTCGTTTTCGCCAGTATCGCGTCTGCCACTCTGTAACCCTTTTTCACGGCGTCGATTCCGATGAGCACGACCGAGACCTCTGAGCGGAACCCTTCCAGATAGGTAGCGGACACTTTGTAGGATTCGGTGGGTGGGTAACCTCTGGCTCCTCTGACGAGGACGCGGTCTTTTCCCACCTGCTCGAGTGTGACATTTCGAAAATCGCAGACTACATCCGGCAGAATATAGGCGCCGGGGTCTCCGATCTCGTAGAGCATCTGTTCCGCCACGGTCCCAACGGTCACGATTCCACCTGTTCCATCGGGTTTTGTTACGACGAAGCTTCCATCCGGATAGCATTCCACTATCGGGAAACCCATGTCTTCGTAGCAGGGAACGTCTTCCCAATCGGTGAAGTTGCCGCCGGTGCACTGGGCGCCGCATTCTATGATGTGGCCTGCGAGGCTGCCCGATGCGAGCCGGTCGTAGTCGTCCAGGGACCATCCGAATTCGTGGATGAGAGGGGCAAGGACCAGCGCGCTGTCCGTGACACGTCCCGTGATGACGATATCTGCTCCTTCATCGAGCAGCCTCGCGATACCCGGTGCGCCAAGATAGGCGTTGATGCTGACGAGTCTCTCTGGTAGAGGAGCGCCCGTTTCCATCTCGGCGACTCCCATTTGTCGGAGCTCGTCGATTTTCCGTGTGAGGTCATCGCCAAGAAGCACTCCGATTTTCAGGTCGACTCCAGCTTCCTCGCAGGCTCGCTTCAGCGCTTCGCGGCACGAACCGGGGTTCAGTCCCCCCGCGTTTGCTATTACTTTTACCTTTTTCTCTTTTATTTCCTTCAGCAGAGGGGCGAGGAGGGTCACGAAGTCTACTGCGTAGCCGAGCCTGTCATCCTTCAATCTGGCGCTGGCAAGAATCGACATGGTGACTTCCGCCAGGAAATCGAACACCAGGTAGTTTATGTTTCCGTTTCGTATGAGCTGAGCAGGAGCGGTGCTGGTGTCTCCCCAGAAAGCGGCTGCGCAGCCGATTCGGACCTGTTTCTTCATCAGCTGGATTCTCCTTCCCCCATTTCCTCTGTGAGTTTCTTCTTGAGCTCTCTTTTGAGAACTTTGCCGGTCGGGCTCGTTGGGAGGGCCTCCAGGACTATCACTTTCTTAGGGACCTTGAACCCTGCGAGCCTTTCCTTGCAGAAAGAGATTATCTCATCTTCCGTCACGGTTTCTCCCTCTTTTGGCGTGACCACCGCAGTGACGGCTTCAATCCATTTCGGGTCCGGCATCCCGATGACAGCCACCTGTGCCACCTTGGGGTGCGAGGCGACCACTTCTTCCACCTCCTGGGAGGAGACGTTCTCGCCGCCGGATTTGATCATATCCTTCACCCTGTCGACGAAGTAGAGGATGCCGTTTTCGTCGATTCTTCCAACATCGCCCGTGTGGTGCCAGCCGCCCCTGAACGTGTTTGCGGTAAGCTCCGGTTCGTCGTAGTACCCCTTCATCACGGCCGGGCTTCGCACCACCATCTCACCTACTCCTCCTGGGGGCACGTCGTTTCCTTCCTCGTCGACTATCCGCAGCTCCACCGGCAAGTGCGGCTGGCCGATTGGGTCGGGGTACTCGAGAGCTTTCTCCATTTCTTCCCGGCTTCTCATCATTATGCAGGCGCCCAAGGGCGTTACCTCCGACTGACCCCAGTAGCTTCCCCAAGTGGCGTTAGGGATCAATTCCGCCCACTTGAGGAACGCGGATTTCGGCATGTACTGGAATACGAGGCAGTTAGTGATGCTGGAGAAATCCATCTTTTCTATTCCCGGAACCTGAAGCAGCCCCTGGTAGACGGTGGAGGGAAAGACGAGGTAGGTGAGCCTGTACTTGGGGATTCCCTCCAGAATCTGCGCGGCGTCGACTTTCCTCGTCATGTATCCAGTGCATCCGCAGGTTATGGAGGCGAAGAGCACGTAGAGGCCCGCCGAGTGGAACAGCGGAAGGGCGAGTAATGGTCTCGCTCTGTGGTTGAACTCGAGGTCACCCAGCATGGATATGGCGGCGGCGTACCAGTTTGCGTGCGTGTTGAGAACGCCTTTTGGCCGCGATTCCGTGCCGGAAGTGAAGAGGAGGGTGCACGGGTCGTCGCTCTCCACGTATACCTCGGGGAACGAGTCGCTCGCAGAATCCACGAGAGGTTTCAGGGGTTCGAACCCGTTCGCTTCGCCTCCTATTGAGAGCCGGTGCGGCACGGATTGTATGGGTTCAATGGCGGTTGCCATGCCCGCCAGGAAGGCGTCTGCGAAGAGAAGTTTTGGCTTCGACTTGTTCACGATGTATTCGATCGTCCTTGCTTCAAGTCCCACGTTTATGGGTGCCAGTATGGCTCCGATTCTCGCGCATGCCATCCATATGGCGGCAAATTCCGGGCTGTTTAAGGCGAATATCCCGACCCTGTCTCCCCTTGTTATTCCTTTTTCCAGCATGACGTTCGCTATCCGGTTGGTCATGGCTTCGAGCTCTTCGTAGGTGATGTTTTTCCCCTCGAAAATGAAGGCGGTTTTACCCGGATAGCGTTTCGCGCTCCTTTTAAGCGCGTCCCCCACGTTGAATCTCCTGATAAGATTGACCCCCAGATCCATGGTTCACCTCCCAGGTTCCTGTTATTGATGTGCTTGAGGAGGGATCGACAGGTTCGGACGAGATCTTCTTTCGCCGTAAAGGTAGCCCTCCTCCTGAAATGATTGTTCCCCCTGTCCAAGAATTAAAGCAAGCGCTTGGTTAAATTAATATCAGAACGTCGTTTACGTGTCAATTTCGGAGTTTTTGCTTCCCCTTATGACTTTCAGATTTCTTTGAACTTGACAAATTATTATTGCAAAATGTAAAAATTATTGAGACCTGGGATGTTGAGCTTCAAGGAGACTGGTGGTTTTTTCCGTTCGTTGGCTCATGCGGTGAATTGCAAACGGGAGGAAAATCGTGCTTAAGAGACTTTCTGCTCTGCTCGTATCGCTGGTTTTTTCATTCTGGGCGCTGCTTGCGTTCGCTCAGCAGGTCAAGCCTGGTGCGGTGAAGAAATGGAGTCCGGGGGCGGTGAAACCGGGAGTGGAAGAAGCCGGCAAGGAGCCTCCGTGCATCGATGGGAAGGACTGCATGGACAAGTATGGGGTGGAAACTGCTGCCGAGGCGTTGAAGGTGATAGAGCTGAACAAAGAGCGCGTCATCAAGAAGCGAATCGGTCCCGGTCCGGTTGCGTGAATTTCTGAACCCGTTTTAGAGTTCAGCGATTCCCGCGTGTTTTTTAAGGTATATGTTACGGAGCGAGGTTTTGCCCTCGAGCTTGCGGGAGGGGGCTGGAGGGCAGAACCCTGCGAATTTCGTTTCCCCGAGTTTGTGTGGAAGGGCTTTTCCGGGAAAAGCGCCCTGATATCGGAGCTCGCATACGTGTCCACGCTCGCCGTGCCTTTATTGCTCGGGTCAGCGAAAATTGATCTCGACGCTTGGCCACCCAGGTATCTTGAATTTTACAACCGCTGTTTCGAGGAATCGCTGGTAAACCTGGTTGAGCCGATTCCGGATGAAGACCCCCTGGAAATTCTCGGCAGGTTCCGCAACATAAAAAGAAGCTTCAAGGGACCTTCTCGCGAAGCAAAAATGTCCTCCTGCGTTGGATGGAATCCAAAAAGGGCGATTCTCCCGTTTACTTTTGGCAAGGACAGCCTGGTGAGTATGGGGGTGCTCGAGGCGCTCGGTTACGAGGTGATTCCTGTCTACGTGGATGAGAGGGTCCTGCCAAGGGGCGAGCGAGTGCGGAGAAAGATGGAGGAGAGATTTACCAGGGAGAGAAAAGTTCCCGTTTACAGAGTGGAGAACGAAATACAGCTTCTCTCGGATTATCAGGTTCTCGGAGTTCCGGAAACGCGTCTGTACCAGGTGCAGGTTCACTTTGTCCACGTGCTCGCGATGCTGCCTTTCTGCGAGTATTTCAGGGCTCCATGGATCGTTTTGAGCAACGAGTACCAGAACTCCCTCCCCACCGTTCACAGGGGGGGATACCTGGCGCCGAAAAGAGTGATGCAGTCAAACGGAATTACGAAAAAGATGTCTATCATTTCCATGGGGATTTCAGGGGGGCAGGTGGCGGTTGCCAATCTCATAGGCGGCCTCGGGAACTTGTCAATCTACGAGATCTTGCACGGAGAGTTCCCGGAACTCGGCAAATACCAGGTCTCCTGTCACCTCGAGGTGTGCGACTATGACAGGTGGTGTCATGGGTGTGATAGGTGCGCACAGGCTTTCCTCTATCTCACAGCTCTTGGGCGCGACCCGTTCGAACTCGGCTTCGAGGAAAGCATGTTTTCAAACGACAAGGCGGAGCATTACAGCCTCTTCAGGGGAAAAATCCATCCGAAGGACGCCTATCGCAAATTTACGGCTGAAGAGGAAACCGTGGGTTTTGCGGCTGTCGCCGGGAGGGGAGATGGAGGAGAGCTTTGCCTGCGCTTCAGAAAGGAGATTCTCCCGGTTGTTGAAAAGAAGATTGATAAGTTGAGGAGAAAGGTTCTGAGAGTCCAGAAGGTGAGGCCTTCATCGATTATAGAGAAAGAAGCGCAATCGTTTTTCGGTGAAGTTTTGTCGGCGCGCTTGTATGAATTGGCCTGAAATGGAAAGTGCATTTAACTTTTGAAGTTAGCGAGGAGGTGTTCATGAAAGAGAGAGTGAGGCGAAAAAGATGCATCTGTTCGATTCTGGTTGTTTTAATGGTGTTTTTAGCTTCGATTTCCTGGGGAAAGAGGGAGACCCACACCGTTGTGCTTGAGAAGGCAAACAAATCCAATGATCCGTTCGTGAGACTTATCACCTTCAGGATCACCCGACCTGGCACTGTTAAGGTCTACGGGAAGGTGAAAAGAGGAAAGAAAAAACTGGTCGCCATAAGTCTTTTTTCGATTGAAGGTAATAAGCGCAAGTTTCTCGCCAAGGGCAGCAGAAAAAAGGGGAGGGAAACCATCAGGCTGGAATTTTCCGTGGATGACCTTATGCTGATGAAGACGAAAAAATTCGCCGTGGGTGTAGCAAATTTTGACACGAGGAGAAAGGCAACTGTTGAGATGGTGATATCTTATCCCGTCGCGGGGGAGGAAGAATCGGAAGCGAAGCCGATATATCCTGACCTTTCAATACGGAACGTATCACTCAGTCCGGAGTGTTTCGTGGAGGTTACTGTGGCCAACGAGGGCCCCGGCAGGTTAGCTGGCGTGTTCTGGGAGAAGAATAGCCCCACGCTAAAGATATACAAAAATGGTCGTTTCTGGGGAGGCGCGGCACTGAAAATAATAGACCCGGGGAAAAAGCTTTCCAGGAAGGGCGGAGCGGTTGTGTACAGGAGCAGGATGAAGGTTTCCGGCACGACGCTTGTGAAGGCGCAGATGGATATGGGGCCAAAAGCGAGAGATGAGAACCTGGGGAACAACGTGATGGAGAGAAGTCTCAAGTGCCTGGGACCTCCAGACCTGACAATCGAAAAGATTTCTCTGTCGCGGGACTGCAGGGTGGTTGTAACCGTGAGAAACCTCGGAGGCCCTATTCCCCAATCTGTTTGGAATTCCAGGCCCGGTCCAAACATCTACCTCTACGTCAATGGGAGAGGGTGGGGAGGAACGGCTCTGAGGGTGATAGACCCCAGGAGAAAGCTGACGAGGCCTCGTGGAAGGGTAACCTACGGTTCCAATCTTCGAGTGAGGGGTGAAGCGAGGATCAGAGCCGTTGTGGACAGCAATCAGGTGGTTACTGAAAAAGACGAGACTAACAACGGGCTCGAGGTCCTGCTCTCGTGCCAGTAACTTTGAGTCTTGCGCGGAACCTCCGAACCACCGAGCATCCGAACCACCGGCCCGTAATTATCGTGGTTGTGTGGTTGCGTGGAATTTCACGCAATCACGCAGCCACACATCAACGTGACCACGAACCACGTTCACTCCACGTTTCGGTCATTTGAGTTTAACTATTCGAATTTGTTTCGTATTTCGTGCTTAGAATTTCGGATTTACCACCTTCCTGGGTTTTTACACCACCTTCGTGGCTCCCTTTATTATAAACACATCCCTAAAGTATCCTGGATTAATTTCCGATATTAAGCGCAGAATAAGCAACTTGGGAGGTGGATTATGAGGTGCCGGCAACTTTGGCAAATATTCATTGTTTCCGTTTTCGCTTTTGTTTTCGCCGCCTGTGGTGGTGGTTCGTCCTCGACGACGCCGGGCACGGAGGTGTCGGCATTGAAGGTTCCTGAAAGAATCTCCGTGGTCGATCCGAGCAGTCAGAATTCAACTACGTCTTATTCCCCATCTCCGATCAGACCTCTAACAATAGGAGTAACCCAGATCGACCCGAGCAGCTTCCCTCCGGATTCGGATTACAACAAAGATGAAACCTTCGTGTTCGTCGGGGAGATGTCTCTGGAGGCATTCGATATTGTCAACGAGATACTGTGCATGATGGCGCAGACCAAGTACGATGAGATGTTGAACAAGGGGCCCTACAAGGCGCAGGTGGACAGAAAACTCTGTTCGAGCACCAGGGACGATGCGCAGTCGGCGGCTCAGTCGTCCATAAATCAGTCGAGCGGCGCCAGCGCTCCCGATTACGAGCTCTGGGTTGTCGATTCCTCGAGGGCAGACAACAATTCTCCTCAGATAGTGAAGGCGTGGGTCCATGAAAAGGGTGATGGATTCGAGCCGCCCAAATTGATAAAGGCAAAAGTGGTAATAACAGAAGGGAAGAGCGATTCGAACCCGCTCGGCATCTTCAACATGGATTTCGCTGCCTATCCGGTGGTGAACGGCCAGGTAGACACAAACACTATTATTTTCAAGGGTTTCATGAGGACCGAGAAAGATCCGGCCACGGGCAAGATACTACTTAAGTTCATAACAGACGGTGGTATCAATCAGGACCAGTTCTCTCAGAAGGTCACTCTTCAGAAGGATAATTCCGGCTCTTCCGGTTCCGGAACCATCGAGACCGTGGAATCGTTTCAGGGGAACACGAACACCACTCACTTCGACATTGCCTACGACGACAACTTCTTCCTTAGAAGCGATGGCACAAATCAGGTCTGCCTCGA
Source organism: uncultured bacterium (assembly GCA_964429585.1). GTDB lineage: Bacteria > Desulfobacterota > Deferrimicrobia > J040 > J040 > CAYSCN01. Next base: position 28,503 of record CAYSCN010000001.1, read on the forward strand.
CAGGAACAATTTCGACGAAACGGCGTGGCGGTATGGCCTCTACGATTCGTCTGGTTCCAGGGTGGTGAGGAATTCTGGCTTCCCGATAAAAATAGACAAAAACGGCACATCGTATCACGGCTGGGTAGGTTATTACGGCCTTTGGTTCCCCGATGAAGTTACTGTTCAAAACGGAGACACGGTTTACAGGGAGGAGTTCGGTCCTGGAAGAGGGAACAGCACGCCGTACACGCTTGTCGTATCGGGCGGAAAGCTCAAGAAGCACACGAAGAAGGTTTTGACGCTCGGAGAGGTGAAAAACGTGCCTCTGCAACTTCACGAGTTCGATTCTCAGAGCGGTCAGGACGTGGAGTACAAGGTAGTGTGGGACGGGACTCAGTTCACGAAAGTGGCGGTGCTCGATATGAACAACTGGACGTGGACTAGCCTGAATCCTCCCGTTGTCATGGATCTTTCCAGCGTGGAGATGACTGAATTGAACTTCTGGTCCGAGGCGCTGGGAGGGAGCGTACAGGTCAAACTCGACAATTGTCAGGACAACTACAACGGAACGTTTTCTTGTCAGGCTTCTGACGCCAGCCAGGTCATAACGTTCATCGAGGAGTTGGTGTATCCCGGCGATAACGTGCCTTCTCAGCTTTACTGCTTCGAAAACTGCCCTGACGTGACGCTGCTTTCCAGCGGGAACGAGTTTCCCTACCAGAATTATGGTTACCAGAACGTGCCACCGGCCAGCGCTCAGAAGGCTATTTACACCTTCGATGGAACGCAGATGGTTCTAAAGGATGATAGCGGCAACCCGGTCGTAACGACGAATTCCGCGTACGAGTTCGGCATCTGGAGCGGGCCTCTCATCGACCAAAACGACGTGAGCGCTCTCGCGTGTGACTGGGACTCCAACTCGACCTGTCCGTGGAAGGCGTGGAGCAACCTCGACGTGTTCTACACCTGGGAGACGGGGCCCAACGACTGGAACCACTTCACGGGTATAAAGGATTCGAATGGCCAGTTCGTCAAGTTCGATCCTCCTCTTTTGGTGGAGTACGTTCACAACTGGGATCAAAACACGAGTTCAAAATTCCTTCTCGAGTACAACGGATTTGGAGATCTGGGCGGAATACCGGGTAAGTGCGTGGATGTGAACACCGGGCAGGACGTGGACTGCGGCCAGGGTGGTCCCAGTGTGAAGTGGGTGCCCGAGTTCTCCATACCTGCCGGTGCGGTCGTCACGGCTTATCTGCCCGATGGTAGCACCGCCGAGTACGTCGTCAAGCCGCTCGAGAAGGAGCAAATGATGAAGGAGGACGCCTCCGGGAACGGATGCTCTGGGTTCAACCTGACGAGCTATCAGCTTCCGGATATCAGCGATTGGACGGATCCTGGCATTGGAGATGAACCGACGGTAGACGCACCGCCTGCTGTAATTGGCGGGATCGTTCAGAACCAGAGTTGAGTTGTGGGGAGGGGGTAAACCCCTCCCCCACCCAATCACGAACCACCGAACCTACGAACCACCGAGGCTCCGAACATCCGGTCCGTAATTATTGTGGTTGCGTCGTTGTGTGGTTGCGTGGTTTCACACAAATACGCAAATACGTGTCCCACGTAACTTCGAACCGGTGGTTTTACAACGTAGCAATAGGGGGTTTCAGGGGGAGAATCCCCCTGAAGTGAAGCCGGTGATTATAAGCACTGCCCGGGGAATGATAAGGTCTTTTGTGGGATAAAAACAGGCTCTGACGTTCTGCAGGTAGAAGAGCCTGTAGGGGCGGCGGTTTATCCCCCCGATTCCCGAACCTCGGAACCTCCGAAGCTCCGAGCCTCCGACTTACGACTCTCGAGCAACCGGGGCTCCGTATTTTTAAAGCACGAAGCACGAAATCCGAAGCACGAAGCATCCACGAACCACCGAACCACAGAACCACAGAACCACCGATCAACCGGTTATTCGGAGGCTCGGCAACTCGGTGGCTCGTAATTGCGTAATTGTGTAGTTGCGTAGCTGGGTAGTTGCACGTGGCTTTTCGCAACTACGATAACTACGCAACCACAAAACCACGAACCACATTCATTACACGTTTCGGTCATTAGGATTTTGGTATTCGAATTTGTTTAGGATTTCGTGCTTAGAATTTCGGATTTAATCAATTCCGCATTCTGCGATCCGAATTCCGAATTACCAGATGAGCAATCGGCGGAGGCTCGGCGGTTCCGTGGCTCGGTTCCTCGGAACCTGCGAGGCTCTACTGCAGACTCTTCAGTCCCAGAAGCGCCGCTCCGTAGGCTCCCATGAGCTGAGGGTTAGCCGGAAGAACGACTTTTTCTCCAGTCTCTTCTTCCAGCAGCGCTTTTATGGCAGGGTTCTTTGCCACGCCTCCAGACAACATGAGCGGTGGAGAAAGTCCCACCGTTCTCATCATGGCAACGACGCGCTTCACCAGCGCTCTGTGCAGTCCCCTGACTATGGGGGGGATGTCTACACCGCGAGCGATGAGCGAGACTATTTCGGATTCCGCGAACACTGTGCAGGTGCTGGATATGTCGACCTCTTTTTCGGAGGTGAGAGCAATTTCTCCCATTTCTTCAATTGAAAGCTTCAGCCTCGATGCCGCGTATTCTAGGAACCTTCCAGTGCCGGCGGCACACTTATCGTTCATCATGAAATCCAGGACCTCTCCCGAGTCTCCTATGGAGATTACCTTGCTGTCCTGACCTCCTATGTCTATCAGGGTTCCCCCGTGGCCGATTTCCCTGAAGGTGCCCGCCGCGTGACAAGTTATTTCCGTGATCTCCTTTGCTTTTCCTCCGACGAGCTTCCTCCCGTAACCGGTGGCTACTATGGGAACGCTTTCCCCGAACTGGTCCTCGAGCTCTTTTATTATCCTGTCTGCCTGCTCGGATATCCTGGGCTCTGTCGGCTCTATCTTTTGCCACACGAGCTCACCCCGGTGGTTGACCACCACCGCCTTCGTCGTGGTTGATCCAACGTCTATTCCTATCGCCGCATTTTCGGTCATTTCTACGCTCCCATCATTTCCATGAATGAGTCGAGTCTGGAGAGAACCTGTTCCTCGGAGAATGATCTCGGGTCTGCGTGATCCGACTCCAGCAGAAGGGCTGGGGTCTTGAGCTCCCCGATCAGCCTGGTCCTCTGATCCATCTGGCCGATCGAATACGGTTTGCACGACCTGTCCGAGTGCAGTATGACTCCATCTATAGAATATTCCTCTATCATCTTTTTCATCACGCTCAATTTGTGTCCCGTCCCCCTATTGAGTATGGGGCTCAGGTAAACCCGTGCCATGGACTCTGTCGGTTTATGTGAGTCCATCAGAACTCCCAGTTCCGCCCACGCGTTCGTGTAGGTGGAAGTTACTATAGCCACGCCTCTTTTTGCCAGGTGTTCGGCCAGGGACCTGAGTTTGTACCATATCGGCAGGTTGTCCCAGAGAACTCTCTTTTTCTCGTTCCTGACGGCGCCAATACCCGCTGCAATTCTCTCGTCGAGCTCTCTTAGCATCGCTTCGTAAAATTTTACCGTCACCTCGTCTCCTCTCATCTCCACGACTGGAGCCATGTGGATGAACTGGTCGAAGACTGATATGGGGGATGGCCTGTGTCTGCACTTTTTCAGAACCTGATTCCACAATTCGGCCGCTTCTTTGCTGAGCTCAATGACCCTTTTAAGTTTCGATTCAGTGAGGGTTTTCCCGGCAACTTTCTCCGCTGCCTCTATAGCGCCCTCGATCTGTTTTTTGACATATTCCACCGCGTGAGAAGTGACATCGGTGTATGCGAAGGGGGTGTCGATAACCACGAGAGGGACTTTCAGGTATTCTGCGAGCACCTGATACCAGTAGAGGACGGTCTGGCATATGTTGGTGCAGGTTACGAGCAGATCCGGCCTGGGTAATTTACCTACCGGTGTTTTGCCCGACAGAAGCGACCCTATGTCGGCCCTGGCGTAAGAACAGAGGTCTCTGGAATATCCGGCTGCCTCTGCGGCTTCCGACAATCCGGCGACGGCCCTTCTGGTTCCGCACAGTGCCCCATGGTTTTCCGGGTAGAGGACGTAAAAGCCTAGAGCCTTCAAGTATTCCACGGGAGCCCCTGAGGTTACCCACGCTACGGGTTTCACATTTTCTACGTAGCGTCCCTCCAGATAGTGCTTCGCCACGAGTTCCTTCGTCCAGGCGCTGACCCTCAGGGGGGGCGCGAGTATGCTGGTGTCCCACCTCACGCGGGAGAGCCTTCTGGACTCCTTCCACCTTTGAAACTTGAGGGCGGCCCTTCCCGCTGCCTTGAAAATCAGGTGGTATTTGAGCGATTCTTTCGTCATTTCAACATCTCCAGAAATGCTGCTATTCTGCTCACGGTCTGGTCTGATAGGGGATCTCCAATGTCCACTTCCACTGCAATCGAGGGGATACCGTTTTGCTTGAGTCTTTCTCTCAGGGTCGGGAGGTAGAACAGCTCCGGTTCGCAGAACTTTGTTAGATGGAACAAGACTCCTTTCGCGCCCGTATCTTTCACCAGTCCGGCGATTCTCTTCGCCCTTTCTTCTACCGTCGCTCCTCTCATGGAGTCGGGGGGACCGTTAATGATGCTTTCCGCCATCCTGATGAAGGGGTCGGAACTTTTCCCTGGGGGGTACAGCCTCCTCCCGCAACATGCCGTGTCGTCTCCCACGATGATAGCGCCCAGTTGGTCGAGTCGGGAGAGAAGCTCCGAAGGCTCGGGTACAACTCCGGATATGACGATTGGAATGCCGCCAGGGGAGGTGCCTTCAAGCTCGAGCGTCTCTTCTGCCAGTCGGATGAACTCTTCCGATGTGAGATATTCCCTGGCACGGGCGATCCTGTAGAATTCCTCGTTGGAAAGAGGTAGGTTTTTTCTCTTTTCGAAAAGGCGCAGCGCCATTTCACACGCCCGCTCCTCCGCTTCTATGCACTCCATGACTTTTCCTGGGTCGGGGGATTCGCCGGTTATGTGGGAAAGCTTTTCTCCGAGGGACTCGAGCTCTTCAGCGAAGAATCTCACATCTTCTGCCCTCGATCCCTTGGGGATGTAAAGAGGAACCACGGGTTTTTCTACTTTCGCGAAATCGAGGAGAATGCTCCCCAGTCCCTGGAGGGAGTCGCATCCGTGGGGGACTATAAGAACATCCACATCCTTTATCTGGGGCGAGAGCGCGAAGGATAGGGCGTTTCTGACAAGGGAGCAGACGTAGGGCTGCAGGTGCGCGGCTCCTCGACTTTTGTCGACCCGTGGAGGTCCCCAGACTTCCACTGGTAAAAACCGGTGAGCGAAAAGCAATGCGCGCGGGTAATGTATGGGAAAGACGGCTCCTATTTTTCCGCCCGACTCCCTGAATTTCCTGATCGTTTCCGTTCTATCCGGTACTTTCATGTGACACCTTTCGTTCCTGGTTGTTCGGCGATTTTGAACCAAGCAGTCGATTGGTTCCTCGCTCAAAAAAATTTTCACCCTGCAAGACGCAATTATAAACGCCTTTTGCGATTCAGTCCAGACCGCCGGATTAGCGGTTCGTCCCAGCTACAATCGAAGGGATGATCCTTTCAGGTTCGAAGTCGGCCGGTCCCAGATGGGATTTCAGTGTTGTGGACCGTCTTTATTGAGGGGAGGTGCAGGCGGGGAAAAACCCCGCCCGCGCTCGTGGCGTCACTTCATGTCCACGGTTTTCACCCATATAACCCCGCCTATTTCGACCGGGTATTTTTTCCCGTCTTTTTCAATTTTCCGGTTATCCTCAGTGAGGGCTGCAAATCCCCACCAACCCGCTTTGGGCATCGAGTATGAAAAAATTCCGTTTTCATCGGTTTTGACGACCTGGGTCACGAAAGGTCCCGCGGGGGGCTTTATCCTGCCTTCCGCCAGATATTCAACTTCCACGTCGATGCCGGGAGCGGGTTTTCCGTTCACCAGGACAACGCCCCTAAACATATTTCCGGTCCAGAGACCGAATGGCCTCACCAGGGGGATTATCTCCACTTTGAGACCCACAGGCTCATCCCACCCCTCTTCCAGGCCGAAAGCGTTTACATACACTTTGGTGTAGTGGACGATAAATTTGTTCTCCGAGGGTTCGAAGTAGGGTGCGGGCTTCACGTAGAAGGCGTACGTCCCGGGTCTTTTGATTTTGTACCTGAGCTTCCAGGTTTTCATCCCTTTCTGGAAGGTTTTCTGTAGGCGATCTGTCAGGTTGATTTTTTTCCCTCTTATTACCACGCCGAATTCCTCTGGCTTCTCCATGTTCATGTACTGTCCTTCGAACGGGTGAATGAATTTCACGTCGATGGTGAGCGTCCTGCTCTCTCCCTGCTCGACTATGTCGTCAGAAGGCAGGACCACGCCGAAGTGGGCAGACGCGGCTTTTGCCAGCGCGAGTAATGCCAGAAGCGCCGCACAGGTAAGAGTGATCAGTTTTCCTTTCATGTTTCTTCCTCCTTTCTACGGTTTTTTTAAAGGAATATCTGCAGTCTAAGGCCGAATACGTAGATTTCTGCTGCATCGCCGTCTCCCGACGCGTTCCACAAGAGCTGAAAGTCGGGGGTTATGGAAGCCTTCTCGCCGATCGGGATTCGATCGTATAGCTCTATAATGTATTCGTTTTCGGGGTTGGAAATGTTTTTTTCGTACCAGTTGGAGAGAAAAGCACAACCTGCTGCCATCCCGATTTCACTTTTTCCCCCGAGCCATCGAGGGACTTTGAAGGAAGCTCCCAGGCTGATGGAGGAGTCGTACTCGTAAACGTCTTCGTTTCTCTTTCCTGCTCTGACGAAAAGCGTAACTCGATCAGATACGGAGTGGTCGGCAGAAATGGAGATTCCCCAACCCTTTTCCGTTTTCTCGGTGGGGTCTCCGTATTTGCGGTGTCTTGCGCCGTTGACCCAAAACCCCACTCTGAGGTTTCCGGCGGTTTCGCCGAGTTCGTAATTTTCGGAGATTTCGATCATCCCGAAGGGTCGGTCCACCGGATTTTCGAAGTCCGAATCGCTTTCCTGCAGGGCTGCGTTCAGAGTTCCTCCGTCCCACAGATTGATCCCGGTTCGCAGGCCGAGTCCCGGGTCAGGGAATTCTACAGTGGGGTTGTTCACGAATCCGGGAGAGAGGAACTGGGTTGTTTCATCGTTCGCAACTTCGTTCGCATCGAAGTAGTTGGTGACGTCGAGTTTTCCGAAAGTCAGAACCAGCCGCCCTTCGAAGAGTTTCTTTTCGTACCACGCTTCGGATATTTCGAGGGACGATGAGGAATCGGACGCGTCGGCGTTGACCCCGTGAAAGGAAGAGAGCTCATCGTCCTGGAGCCCGTTTCCGCTTCCCCCCTCGATTCCGAGGAAGAAATAACCATCTCCGAGATCGGCAGAAATCTCGAGGTCGGCGGAAAAACTCCCGTCAAAGACGTCTCCTTCGCCTGTGCCGGAGTCGAGTCCCTGGGAACCCTGCAATATAAACGTTGCTCCGGCTGAGATTTCGAGTCCCTTTATCACGCGGGGGATAATTTCTTCCATGTGGCTTATGTGTTTGTCGAGGTGAACAGCCCTTCTCTTTTCCTCTTCTTCGAGAGCGCGTTGTTTTTCCTCCAGGCGTTTGATTCTCTTTTCGAGGGATTCGACTTTCTCAGAGATGTATTCTGCTTCAGCGATGTCGTACCGTTGCGGAAACCCCACCAGGATAAGCGCGAGGACCACCGGGACTACAAGAAAGGTAGGGATTTTCCTCATGGGTGCCCTCCCGTGAATAAGAATATTAAATTTTTGCTACCAATGAGTAAATTATTTCCACCCTCGATTCGCTGGACAGTTTTTGCTGTCTTTCAAATGCAGGAGTTAGTGCTAGCTGTGGTAGCAAATTATTTATTTTCGTGCTACCGTATCATTTCCTGGCAGGGCTGTCAAGGTTGAAGTCGACCTGGCGGCTCAGAAACAGCTGCACTCTCCAGAAGAGGCCATGGAGGTTCGATTTAGCAGTATAGTGCAGCTGAAAGCGCTATAGTGTTATAATGTGGTGATAATTTTATAAAATGTAAAAATAACTCAAGTGTTGACCTTTTAAAACCGATAGAGATTTGTGGAAAAGGGACGAGTTTTTGGGAAAGGGGGTTGGGGTGGAGAAAATGTTCGGAGGCTCCGGTGGAAACGTATATGGTGGCGAAGTGTATTCCTGCCTAGAATCGCTTCTCCACAATCTCCCTGGTGCAGTTTACCGCGGGTTCAGAGACTGGTCGATAAATTTTGCCGGTCAGTATTTGAGGGAGCTGACCGGATACGAGCCGGAAACATTCGTAAAAAAGGATCTATTGTGGAAGGACATAGTTCACCCGGAAGATATAGGGAGGTTGAAGAAGATATTCAAGGGGGCGGTGAGGAGGGGAGATAGAGTCCTGATTACCCGATACAGGATAGTGCGCAGAGATGGAGCGGTAAAATGGGTTGAAGACAGAAGGCAGATTTTTTACGACGAAGAGGGGAAATTCAGTTACGTTGATGGGTTGCTTCTGGATGTGACGGAGAGCGTTGAGCTCGAAAAGGCGCTTAGGGAGAGCGAGGAGCGTTATCGTTCTCTGATCGATAACATCGATCTGGGAATCACTTTTGTCAACACTTCCTTCGACATTCTGACGGTGAACAGAGCTCAAGGGGTTCTTTTGGGGAATCCTGCGAGTGATCTGATCGGAAAAAAGTGTTACAGGATGTTTGGGAACCGGGAGGACGTTTGTCCTGAGTGTCCGGGAGTCCGTGCGCTTGAAACCGGAAAGAAGGAGGAGGTGGAAAAAGAAGGGATCAGGGGAGATGGATCTCGCTACACCGTGAGGATTTGTGCTTTTCCGGTTTTCGACAACGAGGGGATTCCCACAGGCTTCATCGAACTCGTGGAGGATATCACCGAGTGGAAGAAGACTCAGCAGGCTTTGATAGAATCGGAGCGGAAATACAGGTCCGTGACCGAGGAGTCACTCGTCGGAGTTTACGTGATACAGGACGGGCTGTTCCGCTACGTAAACAAGAGATTCTGCGAGATGTTCGGGTATGAGTACGACGAGATAGTCGACAGACTGGGTCCTCTCGACCTGACCCACCCGGACTACAGGAGCGTGGTGGAAGAAAACATTCGAAGGCGACTGGAAGGAGAGAAGGATACCATCGAATACGAACTCGAGGTCATTCACAGAAGCGGTTCCACGTTTCCTGTGAGAGTCCTCGGCAGGAGGGCGACATACAGGGGGCGCCCGGCCGTCATAGGAACCATTCTGGATCTTTCCAAGGAAAAGGAGCTCGAGAAGCAGCTTTTCCAGGCTCAAAAGATGGAGGCAGTGGGACGTCTGGCAGGTGGGATTGCACACGACATAAACAATTACCTGAGCGCCATCACGGGTTACGCGGAGCTTTTGAAGCTGGGTTGCGGAAGTGTTTGCGAGGAGAGTGAGAAGGTAAAGAAATACGTGGAAATTATACTGGACGTTTCTTCGAAGGCGTCCCGCATCATAAATCAACTTCTCGCATACAGCAGGAGGCAGATAGCCAGACCTGAAGTCGTCGACGTCAACGCAGTCATCATGGACATGAAAAAGGTGATGGAGAGGCTCCTTGGGGAAGACGTTACTCTGAGAACGGCTCTGGAGAGGAGTAAGCTGAATGTGAAGATCGACCCGGCACAGCTGGAGCAGATATTCGTGAATCTCCTGGTGAATGCTAGAGATGCCATGCCGGAGGGCGGTGAAATCCTCATAGAAACGAGACGCGTTTACCTGGATGAGGTGTATAGCCTCAAACGACCGCTTGTCCCCCCCGGAGATTACGTTCTCATTGCGGTCACGGATACTGGGTCAGGGATACCCAGAGAGATTCAGGACAAGATATTCGATCCCTTCTTCACCACCAAGGAAAAGGGGAAAGGTTCCGGCCTCGGGTTGTCGACAGTCTACGGGATCGTAAAGCAAAACGGTGGGTTCATCTGGGTTTACAGCGAGCCGGGAACCGGAACGACGTTCAAACTTTATCTGCCTCTCGTGGAGGGAGCGGAGCTTGGCGAGAAACAGTCGGCGAAGGTGCAGACTATCCCTGCCGGAGGGACGGGAAAAATTCTTCTCGTAGAGGACAACGACGACGTCCGCGAGTCAACGGCCGGGCTCCTCGAGTTCCTGGGATACCACGTCGTTTCCACGAAAAAGGGAGAGGATGCCCTCGAAGTTCTGTCCAGGGATGGTTGCTTCGACCTTTTGCTGACCGACGTGGTCTTGCCGGGAGTAAGTGGTGTTGCCCTCGCCAGGAAGGCCAAAGAAATGTGCAAAGGGCTGAAGGTACTCTACATCTCCGGTTACACGGATGACACGATAAGCCTGAAGGGGCTTTTGAGGGAAGGAGTAAACTTTCTCCAGAAACCTTTTTCTGCTGCAGAGCTCGCAAAAGCCATAAAGGAAGCTTTAGAGTCGTGACGGCCTCCGGAGAATCCGGAGTTTTGCCTCACTGGCTCGAGTCGAATGACTATCTGGTCGATTCTCCCCCCGTTTCCTGGTACGGGTATAGGCCCTGTTTTGCCCATCAGGGGCAATTTTCCCTCTGGCGTTGGGATTACAGTTCTGGCGGTGAAGACGTATTCCCCCTCCGGAAGCCTGAAGAGGAAGTCTCCGTGATACTTGCTGGTTCCTTTCGCGTGAAAAACGAGCTTTCCAGCTACTATTCTGAAAACGCGCACCTCTACTTCCTCGATGCTCATGTTTTTGTAGACGGTTTTGCCCGATACCGGCGTGAGGCTTGGAGCCGAGCACGACGTGGAAAGAAATATCGCAATCAGCAGTGGGGACAGGAAAATGGGAGGTACCGCCTGGTTTCTGTGTTCTCTCATATCCCTTGCGCTCCTTTTTCCATATTACACCAGAGGGGAGCAAAGTCCGAAGATTTGTCGGCGAAATGCCTGATTCGTCAAATATGCGATGGTGGAATGAGATGATTTTTGACGCCAGATAAAAATATTTAACGTTCCGATTAAATTTTTTTAATATTCGATCCATTTGCCCCGATGCGGGATTTCAAAGAGAGAGGATTGTGTTTGCGATTTGGTTTATCGTTGGTCTTTATTTTGCATAATGCTGGTTATGCGATGCAGTTTATAAAATGAATGTCGTTCGGGTATGGATATTGCGTTCTATTATAGTGGAGGTAATGAAAAATGACGGGCGAAAATAGCAGAGGAATGACGCTCGTTGAGGTGATGATAGTTGTGGCCATCCTGGCTGTTCTCTCCATGATCGCCTATCCCTCGTTCAGTCGTTCAATTCAAAAATACAAGGTGAGGACGTGCGCGTCGGAGATAGCGATGAACCTGAAGCTCACGAGGTCTCAGGCCATAAGCGAACCAGATAGAAATTATATCTTCGTGCTGAACCCTGGTTCGCTCTCCTACAGTTTCGGCTACGACTCAGACGGGGATCTGATTCCAGATGGATTTGGCAGCAAAGGGGCTGTGACAGTCTCGATAGATTCATACGGACCGGGAATAGTCTTCGGCAGCGATGCCTCACAGGGACCTTCGGATTCGTTCGCCTGCAGCGGGTCGGTTCCCGTCAGCGGAATAAGCGGGTTTGGTGGTAATTCATTTGTCTTCTTCAACTCCGATGGGACACTTTCGGGGACGGGTTGCATTTTCATAAAGGATGGATCGGGAAACAACTTTCTCGTGAGCGTCGAGTCCATATCCGGAAAGGTGACGCTCTGGAATTGGGGCGGGGGAAATGACTGGAAAAAGGTTTATTAAAAGAAAAGGAAATTCCGGCTTCACGTTGATCGAGGTGCTGATTGCGCTCGTCATTCTGGCGATCGGTGGATTGGGGATGCTAATGCTCCAGGTTTCCTCCATCCAGGGCAACGTTTCGTCCAGAGAGCTTCAGGCGGCAACGCTTTTGTGTCAGGATCTCCTCGAGCGGTTCGAAGGGCTCGATTACAATGACGCTCTTCTAGATGCGGGACAGCACTCCAACGATGAGCTGGGTGTCCAGAATCCGATAAACGAGTCGGGTAGCCAAGGTGCAGGGGCAATCTATTCCAGGACCTGGGTAGTGGCAGTGGACAACCCGGCTCAGGGGATGAAGACGATAACGGTCACGGTCACCTGGACGAGAAACTCCGTCCCTCATTCGGTGCAGTTGACGATGATAAAGGCGAGGCAGTGACATGTTTGTCAGAGACGACAGAGGTTTCACGCTCGTGGAAATGATGGTAGCTCTGGTGATCGCTTTTTTGCTGGTTGGATGGGCTTTTTCCACCTATCTCGTTCACCACAGGGTTTTCACGACTGAGAGCCAGATAACGGAGATGCAATATGAGGGAGGCACTGCGCTGTCCGTTATCTCGAGAGACGTGATGGAGTCCGGATTCGGTGTCCCCGATGATCCCAACGTGAACGGGGTGACATCCTCGGTTGTAATAAGCGACTCGGGGGACAACGGAGGGCCTGATTCCATAACGCTGCTCGGCGGTTACAGAGTCGTGGCCACATTAGCCGGCGACGTGGTTCCGGGGATGACCACATTGACCGTGAACTGGATAGGCAATCCGATGGTCAACACTACCGACAGAAGTTACATAAGCATCGAGGGGCTTTCGTTCTTCACTGTGACAGATGTGAATAATAATGTCGTCACTCTTTCTTCGCCTGTCGACAGGTTCTATCCTGCGGGCAGACCCATCTACCTCGTGGAGGACGTCACGTATTTCGTGTCGAACGGAGCACTTCTCAGAGCCTCGCCGACCACGAATGCAGCGGGGGAACCAGTAGCGACGAACGTGGACGACTTTCAGTGCGCTTCTCTGGATTTCGACGGGGATGGTGACATTGACGCAGTCAGAATATCGCTTCTGGCCAGGACCGAGAGGGAAGTCGCGCAGAAAGTGGAACCGGGAGTCTCGTCCATCACTCTCGAGAACAACACCGTGACCACTTCCGATTATTTCAGGAGAAGGGTTTACAGACAGGTGGTCTATTTGAGGAATCGGGTGAGGTGAGAAGATGGTTAGAAGTATTCGCGAAAGTGAAGGTTTTGCTCTTGTGGTCGTCATTCTGCTGTTGATACTCATCTCGGCCCTGGGAATGCTTTCGATAACGCAGACCACCATCAACATGAAGGTGACCGGCAACAGGCGCGTGAGTGAAGTGAATTTCTACGCCGGAGATGCTGGGATCGATGTGGGAGCTCCATTCGTGGAAGATACTTCGTTCGAGCGGGCTGTACCGCTGAAGTATAGTTCTTTCGGGACGTCGAACGACGTGGTTAATGAAATAACGGCTCAGACCATCGACAGGGACGATACGCTGGACGATCCTGAGACCTCCCCCGATTTGACCTTCACGGTAAGTGGAATCGGCGTTTCAGTGGATATCGATTACCTTTACGCAACAACTGCTGCCGGTGGAGCCATTGAATACGCTTCCGGCTACGAAGGTGTCGGCAAGGGGCTCGGACAGGGGGGCGCAGAAGTGTATTACAGGATAAATTCGATAGCGAGTGGTCCGCTTGGAACATCCGCCAGGGTCGGGGCGCTTTACAGGCTTGTTTCCAAGTGAAAGGAGGGAAGAGATGTATCTCGTGAGAAATATCTTCAGGAAGTGGTCGCTTTTCATCGTGGTGTTTTGGATTTTCGCCGTGTTTTCAATCACGGTGACTTCAGGAGTTTTGGCGGGAGAATCGAAAAGTGCTGAAGGGGGAATCGTCGGTAGGGTAACTTCCATCACTTCGAAATACATCGAGGTAGACGGAATCAAATACAGGCTGGGCAAGAAGGTCGTAGTCCTCGACGAGAGGGGGAACCTCCTGCCGAGGAAGTCGCTTCGCACGGCTGTGAAGGTCAGACTGGAGGAGAAAAATGGCGAGGTCAACGTCATTCGAATTACTGTCAAGGCGGAGTAACCCCGGGACAGGGCCACGCACAGTGGTGCTGGTTCTGGTATTTTTGCTGCTGGGGTTTTTGATTCCAGGTGTTTCCCGGGCAGCCTGTCCCACTCCGGATACAGATATGGCTAGCTATTCGGCGGTCCCGCCGTTTGTCACGGCTGGCGGGTCGGTTAAGCCGAACGTTATGATAATACTCGACAATTCCGGCAGTATGTACGAATTCGCATACAAGACTCCTGGGACGGGGGATTGGGTATACAATCCCGACACGAGCTACAATCCCAACAGGGATTATTACGGGTATTTCGAGTCCGACGCGATGTACAGCTACTCCACCACTTCCGGTGGCTATTTCTACGTGGACAGCTCGAAACCCCACGACAGAACGAGTTTCTGGTCTGGCAATTTCCTCAACTGGCTCACGATGCGAAGAGTGGACATAGTGAGGAAAGTTCTCGTGGGGGGCAAGGCGTTGAACCGCGCCTCAAATAGTCCCCGCTTTCTCATAGGTGCCGAAGACCCGGACAGGGACTACTGGAAGGCATACGGCGGAACCAAATATCTGGTGTGGTATGGGACTTCCTCTGGCAGAATAGGCGTGTGCAACAACAACGACTGCTGGTATCTCACGAGCGCGTACAACATAAGAATAAACGTGGGAAATCAGGATCCGGAAGGTTTGATTCAGGCTACATCGGACAGGATCAACTACGGGCTCATGTTTTTCAACGATGGAAACAAGTATTCGCAGGAATATTATCCTTCCAATAGTGTGAGAGACGGGGGATATGTTGCTGTGGATATCGGGTCCGGCGCGACCAATCTGGTCACGCAGATACAGAACACGGACCCATCAACCTGGACGCCTCTTGCGGAATCTCTTTACGAGGCGGTGAGGTATTTCGAAGCTACTACCTCCGCGTACAACGGTGGGGTGAACTACAGCGCCAAGGACCCGATTTCGCTCTCGTGTCAGAAAAACTTCGTGCTGATATTGACCGACGGCGAGTCCACCGAAGACCTGAACATTCCCGGGACCTACTGGACTGGAAGCGGGCAGGTTTCCGACTCATATGGTTTCAACGTGAGGACATATATGGATTCGATCGCTTCAAACGAGGGGTATCAGACTCAATGGGATGACCAGGCAAACGTAATGGCCGGTTCTTATTATCTCGAGGGTGTGGCGCTTTACGCCCACACTACGGACCTGCGTTCTTCCACGGTTGGCAAGAGCGATATCGAGGGGACGCAGAATCTGACCATATACACGGTTTACGCCTTCGACGATTCCCCGGTGGGCAGGGACCTTCTGCAGAAAGCAGCAAAGTACGGAGGATTCACCGATGGGGATGGTGACGGCCTTCCGTATACCGACAACACATGCGGGTCTGCCAATCCGGATCCGAAGTGCAAGGAGTGGGATGCCGATGGAGACGGTGTGCCGGATACGTATTACGAGGCTCAGGACGCCTCCCAGCTTCAGGAACAGCTTACGAGGGCGCTCTTAGATATATTGAGGAGGGCAGCATCCGGCTCTGCGGTTTCGGTGATTACCACGACAGGAACCGGAGAGGGAGCGGTGTATCAGGCATACTTCTATCCCACCAAGGTTATAGGAGACAGCACGTTGAACTGGATAGGCGATCTGGTGGGGTTGTTCATCGATGCCAACGGGAACATAAGGGAGGATACCAACGGGAACAAGACGCTGGACATGGTGACTGACAAAATACTGGTCATGGAGTATGACAGGGACAACGGAACCATCGTAAAACGATATACGGATACCAACGGAGACGGCCTGCCCAACGACTGCACCAACGGCACGGAATTCTGCTATTACGACTCCATCTCGCTCGAAGAGGTTGCTTCCATCTGGAGCGCGGGCAATGAGCTTTTCCTGGAAAACTGGGATGCGAGAACGATCTACACGGACGACGGCAGCGGTTTCATTGATTTCAACGTCTCGAACGCTTCGACGCTCAGGCCGTTCCTGCGAGCGTCGACTGTTGCGGAGGCTACGAACGTGATCAAATACATACGGGGACTCGATCTTACAGGCTACAGGTCGAGGACTGCCCAGATCGATGGCCAGAACGGTGTGTGGAAACTGGGGGACATAATCAATTCATCGCCTGTTGCCGTGGGAAGGCCTATGGAAAATTACGATCAGATATACGGGGACGGGACCTACGCTGTTTTCAAGAACAAATACA
>CAYSCN010000001.1:44730-228257 GCA_964429585.1 uncultured bacterium
AATTACGATCAGATATACGGGGACGGGACCTACGCTGTTTTCAAGAACAAATACAAAGACAGGAGAATCGTGGTCTACGTGGGAGCGAACGATGGAATGCTTCACGCCTTCAACTCAGGTTACTTCGATCCAAACACGAAGAAGTTCTGGAGAAACCTGACTGGCAGCACTTATTCGGATACGGGTCTTCCGCTCGGAAGGGAACTCTGGGCATACGTTCCGAGGGAGCTTCTCCCACATCTGAAGTGGCTGACCGATCCTGACTACTCGCACGTTTACTACGTTGATATGACGCCCAAGGTGGTGGATGCCAGGATATTCGACAGCGAGAGGGACAATCCGAACGGAACGCACCCATACGGATGGGGGACGATTTTGATTGGCGGCATGAGATTCGGAGGGAAAGAGATATGCACCGAAGGGGATCAGTATTTTTACTCCGCTTATTTCGCGATAGACATAACGAACCCTGACAACCCTTCGTATCTCTGGTCGTTCGTGCTTCCGAACCAGACCCTCACCGTTTCCAGACCGGGCGTCATGAGAATGCTCACTCAGGATAACAACGGGAATACGGTCGACAAGTGGTACATGGTGGTTGGATCGGGTCCCGTGGATTACGACGGTTATTCGAACATAACAACGCTTACAAGCGGCCAGTTGTACGTGGTCGATCTAAAGACTGGTCAGCTCATGAGGACATTCTCCACTGGAGACGCGGAGGCATTCTTTGCCGACGTGACCACTGTTGACGTTGCGCTCGACAACAAGACTGATGTCGCTTACGTGGGTGAGACGTATTACACGAACGGGCAGGGGTACAGGGGCAAGATGTATCGCCTGATTACCAAGAACGACTATGATGTCTCCAACTGGACGCTTTCAGTTCTTTATCCATCCACTGAACCAATTACTTCCGCTCCCACGGTTGCGCTGGACAAAAGAGGCAATTTGTGGACTTTCTTCGGCACCGGAATGTTTTACGGCACTCTCGACAAGGATCCAAACGGCAGCGGCAGCTTCTTCGGTATAAAGGACGGAGCCAGGCCCTGGCTGGCTCCATACACGAACACTTCTTCGTATACAAATCTCCTGGATGTTTCCAATGCGATTGTTTATTACGGAGGCGGAGATGTCACGGTTCCTGGGCAGTCCAATATAACCAACTGGGCCGAGCTGATAAACGAGATCTACCAGCGTGACGGTTGGTTCATCGATTTCGACACGATAACCGACACTACAGATTTTTTGGGGAACGAGGTTTCTCATCAGGGCGAGAGGGTGATAGCGAAGCCCCTGGTCATAGGTGGTCTTGTGCTGTGGACGACCTATATACCCGGCATAGATCAGTGCACTTACGAGGGCACGAGCAACATTTATGGAGTCTACTACGAGACGGGGACCTCCTATTATAAATACGTATTTCGGGAGGAGGAAAAACTGAAGCAGGGAGCGCAGACTCCACAGACGGTCTCAAAAATGATGAAGCTCGGGCACGGTATGCCCTCGACGATCGGAGGGAAGGTCACCTCGGGCGGCAAACTCAAAGGGTATGTTCAGCAGTCCACGGGTGCAGTGCTTCAGATCGAGACGGAGACCCCGTTCAACGTCAAAAGCGGAGTGGCGGGCTGGAAGGAGGACAACCTGTGATGGTGCCGGCTTCCTTTTCGTGTTCTGGATGATTCCTGATTTTACTTCCGTGTCTGATTACGTTAGCCCTAAGAAGCGGCGTTTTCTGCGGGCTTTTTCATTCTGAGTTCTTCGTGTTCACTCCTTTGAGCTGGTTCTGCTGAAGTTTTCTTCATGCTTCCAGAAAATGTGCTCGACTATTGGGCATTTTCTTCTGCTTTGATGCCCGTCTGTGTGTGGCTAAATCTTCACTCCCTTCAGGTTCAGTAGCGTAATCAACAGGTTATGAGTTTTGTTAATCCGTGGCACGCTTCGTGGAAGTATTTCCAGTGAGCAATGAGACGATTAAAAAAGGGGGGTGGAACCCGTGAAGAAGGTCGAATGCATCATAAAACCTTTCAAGCTCGACGAGGTGAGAGAGGCTCTCCACGAGGCTGGAGTCCCGGGTGTGACGGTGACCGAAGTCAAGGGATATGGGAGGCAGAAGGGGCACTCGGAACTTTACAGAGGAGCGGAATACGTAATCGATTTCGTGCCAAAGGTGAAGATAGAAATGACTCTCCCCGATTCGCTCGTGGAGCGCGTCATCGAGATTGTTCTGGACAATGCCAGGACGGGCAGCATCGGTGACGGGAAAATATTCGTTTACCCGGTTGAGGAGTCGATAAGAATTCGAACGGGTGAGCGCGGTGAGGATTCGCTGTGAAGACGGTGTCAGAGGGAGGTGTTTGATGATTTTGTCACGTGAAAGAAGGGGAATTCCCCATTTCATTTTTCTGGTTCTCTTCCTGGTTCTGGTTCCGGGAACTTTCGTCTTCGGGGCCGAGAAGGTGACGGCAGAGGGAGTTCAGAGGAATTTGAACTTCGTCTGGACGTTGATAGCGGCTTTTCTGGTTTTTTTCATGCAAGCAGGATTCGCTCTGGTGGAGGCAGGATTCACCCGGGCGAAGAACGCGTGCAACATCATCATGAAGAATTTGATGGATTTCAGCGTGGGGTCTTTGGCGTTTTTCGCGGTGGGATTCGGACTCATGTTCGGGAAGGCTGCAACGGCACTTGGTATCGGAAGTTCCGGCTTCTTCCTGTCTGATTTCGCGATTACAAGAGATCCGTGGATATACGCTTTCTTCACGTTTCAAATGGTTTTTGCCGCAACGGCAGCGACGATAGTTTCAGGGGCCATGGCCGAGAGAACCAAATTTTCTTCTTATTTGATGTTCAGCGTGGTGATCTCGGCAGTTATATATCCCGTTTTCGGCTCTTTTGCGTGGGGCGGCCTGTTTCGGGGAGATGGGTTCCTCGAGAGGCTTGGTTTCATAGATTTCGCGGGCTCCACAGTGGTTCACTCAGTTGGGGGGTGGGCTGCGCTGGTTGGTGCCTGGATGCTGGGTCCGAGAATCGGAAAATATTCCAGAGACGGCAAGCCCAGGGCAATTCCGGGGCACTCGATTCCCATGGCGGCTCTGGGCGTCTTCATTCTTTTCTTCGGGTGGTTCGGCTTCAATCCGGGAAGCACTACAAGCGGTGACCCGTCGATAGCTCTGATCTCGGTGAACACTGCTCTGGCCGGGTCCGCCGGGGCGGTGGGGGCACTCTTTACTTCGTGGACGAAGTTCAGGAAGGCGGACATCGGGATGACTTTGAACGGGACGCTTGCCGGGCTTGTCGGGATTACCGCTGGATGCGCCAACGTGGTTCCTGTGAGCGCGGTGCTCATCGGGTTTATCGCCGGCGGAATAGTGGTTTTCTCGGTGCTCTTTTTCGACAGAGTTGGGATAGACGATCCAGTGGGTGCGATTTCGGTCCACGGCGTGTGTGGTGCATGGGGGACTCTGGCTGCGGGAATTTTCGACGTGGCGGGGTTTTCGGTGAAGACTGTTCTCGTTCAGGTTCTGGGGATAGGAACGGCGTTTGCGTGGACCGTCGCTTCTTCGTTCCTCCTCTTTGGCCTGCTGAAGATGACAGTGGGGCTCAGAGTTTCGGAGGAAGAGGAGATGGCGGGACTCGATTACGGGGAGCACGGCTACTCTGCGTATCCGGAATTCGCCTTGACTCAGGTCACCGGAGCAGGGGGTTACGCTTCTCCCTCTGATCTTGGTATGGATGAAGGCGAGTCAGAAGAAAATGTTGAAACTGGTATATCAGTGAAGGAGGAAGGTTATGTGGAAAAGAATCCGTAATATCACTGTGGTGATTTTTCTGGCGTGTATCGTGAACGCCGGGTTGTTGGCCGGAACCTCTGCTGGGGGCCCCGGGGAGGTTGAGGTGGATGTGGACGTTTCGAACAGATACGTGTGGCGAGGGCTCATACTCACTGACGATCCGGTGCTCCAGCCTTCGATGACGGTGAGCCGTGGAGGATTGAGCTTGAACGTCTGGGCTAATACGGATCTGACCGATGTGAACGGAACGCCGGGGGAAATCAACGAGCTGGATTACACGGTCGATTATTCCTTCGAGGTGGGAGGTGTGCCCATTTCCCTGGGCGGAATCCAGTATACGTTTCCGAATACAGGAGTGGACCCAACGACTGAGCTCTACGTTTATTTCGGGTTCGATTGTCCTTTTTCTCCTGGCCTGGCTCTGTATTACGACGTGGACGAGGTTGGTGGTTTATATGGAAATTTTTCCCTGTCGCGATCTATTCCCCTCAATAGAGTCCTCGAGCGGGAATCTGAAATCGAATTCTCGGTTGGGCTGGGTTATGCCACGAGCGGGTGGAACGAGGGATATTACGGTGTGAGCGAGAGCGGGTTCGTTGACTTCACAGCGGGTGTCGGATTTACGGTCGAGGCGGATGAGGGGGTGAGTCTGGGAGTGAATGCGGGTTACTCGAGTGTAATTGACGGTGACCTGAGGAGGTCCGTCGCCGACAACGATGCCTTCACCTACGGCGCAAGTCTTTCCATTACTTTTTGATGCTGCTCTCGTTCGCACCGGCGCTCCGGGGTGTGAGTGGAATGGACCGGTATTCGTTGATTTGGGGCGGAGAATTGAGCGATACTGGGAACGAGATCCTTAAGGAGGTGGATTTGGCAGGAAGATTCGAATTAGAAAGGTTTTGCAGGGAACTGATGGAAAACGCTGTAGATGGCGTGATCTTCTCGGATGCGGAGGGGAAGATCCTCTTCTGGAACAGAGGGTCGGAACGTATTTTCGGATATTCCAGAGACGAAGCGATCGGGAAAACGCTCGATATCATAATCCCGGAAAAGCTCAGGGAGCGTCACTGGGATGGGTACCGGAAGGCGATGAAGATGGGAGAGGTGAGATACGGGGATACTTTCCTTTCCGTTCCCGCTCTCAAGAAAGGGGGCGGGAGGATATCAATCGAGTTTTCCGTGGTGCTGGTTAGGGATGACGATGGCCACGTTGCTGGAGTCGGTGCTATCGTGAGGGATGTCACCGAACGGTACCTTAAGGAAAAGGAACTCGTCAGGCGTATCGAGGAGTGTGAGAAGGAGCGAAGAAGGGACTGATGTAAGAGGGGAGCGGGGAGACCTGCACGGTCTCCCCGTAGACATCAGTAGGCGCCTTCTTCCGAGAGAGTTCCGTATGCCGCTGCTTTTTCTTCCGCCGGTCTTATCGTGAGAAGGTCGTAGACGGTAATTATTACTCCCGCCAGGAATGCTATCCCGAAGAAGAATGCTATCGCCATCCAGAGCCTCATGTAGCTTTGTGCCGTCATGTAGCCCAGGCCGAGCATCCTCTCTACGTAAGACTGGATCACGCCTGCCACGCCGAAAGCGAGTCCGATTCCAAGCATGGAAATGGTCATGGTCCAGAAACCTATCTTTCCCAGTTTTTCGTCGAATACCTCTATCCCCTTTAGTTTTGGGAGCATGAAATACGCCGCTGTCAGGTTGAGCAACACGTAGGCTCCGAAGAACGCCAGGTGTCCGTGGGACACCGTTACCTGTGACCCGTGCGTGTAATAGTTGATTTGCGGCAGCGTGTGGGCTATCCCCCAGACTCCAGCTCCGAGAAGGTGGTAAACTGCATTGCCCACGGCGTACGTGACCAGTAACCGGTTCTTTATCTCGCCCCTGCGGTGTTTGACGTGGTTCAGGGTGTCGAAGACCATGAATATGATGGGGAGAGGCTCGAGGGCGCTGAAGATTCCGCCCACCCAGAGCCAGTATCTCGGAGCTCCGAGCCAGTAATAATGATGTCCTGTTCCGGCTATCCCGGTGAACAGAAAGAGTCCTATCTCCACGTAGAGCCACTTTTCAACCACTTCTCTGTCGACACCGGTCATTTTCAATAGGATGAATGCAATTATCGCTCCCGTCACCAACTCCCAGGCGCCTTCGACCCAGAGGTGGATGACCCACCACCAGTAATACCAGTCGATGGAAGCGTTCTTGTAGAAAGGAACGCCAAAGAGATAGAGGAGTGCCAGAAACACGAGCCCGCCCAGAAGAGTTCCCTGGATAGCGGTCCATCTGTTCGCTTTGATCATGGTTATACCGATGTTGAACAGGAATATGAGTGCGCCGATTACCACGAGCATATCCAGCGGTCTTGGGATTTCGAGCAGGGGTCTTCCCTGTGTCCATCCGAACAAAAACCCTATTATTGCCGCCACTCCCGTGAGAACGAGTATCACGAGCTGTATGTAGGCGAGCTTGGTGGAATAGATTTCGCTTTCGGTTTCTTCCGGGACTATGTAGTAGGCTCCCCCCATGAACCCGAGCAGAAGCCACAGCACGAGCAGATTCGTGTGAATGGCTCTGGCTGTGGCGAATGGGAACGCATTCACCACCGATTGTGGAATTGTTATGAAATAGTTGAGCGCCAGGTAGAGGCCCACTATGACCTGAAGGACGAACAGTGGCAGAGCCACCATGAAATAGACCTTGGCGATTTGCTGTGATTTGTACTTCATCTCATTTCCTCCCTTTTCATTTGAGGTTCGACAGGAAGTCGGCCAGCGCTTCGAGTTCGTCTTCGGAGAGCTGACTCTGTGGGGGCATGGTCGCTCCGGGCCGGACTGACTGCGGGTTTCTGACGAACCTGACGAAGAAGTTCCTGTCGTAACTTGCCCCTACTCCGTCCAGCTCTGGCCCCACGTCCCCTCCGACTCCTTCGATGGAGTGACACTGAATGCAGCCCCTGGTTTTAAAGATTGCTGCTCCTTTGGACATTCCGACTGCCCCCGCCAGGCGGTAGGTGGCCCTTTTCGCCCTGTCCAGGCTGTCCTGTGGCGGCCAGTCGTTGTTGTCGATTTCGCTGATCCACTTCAGAAACGCAATCAGATTGCTCACTTCTTCATCGCTCAGATGCTGGTTTGGCATTTTCCTCCACGAATTGGCGAATGCTTTTTCGGGGCTCTTCACTACAAAGGCAATCCCTTCTGCTCCCAGCCTGCGGTAGACTTTGGTCATATCCGGAGCGTAGTAGCCGCCGAAGCCCAGAATAGTGTGGCAATCGTTACAGTTGTACTTCTCCCATACCTTCTTCCCCGCCACGACTTTCGCGTCGAGCCTGTCGGCGTGAGTCAGAACGTGTATCTGCCTCTGAGTGTCGAATGTGAGATAGAGAAACAGGACCGCCGACGAAAGCGTTCCCACGAGGAAGATCCAGAATGCGGTTTTCTTCGACATCACCTTTCCCCCTTTCTAAAATTGGTCTCGGTAGCGATAATTATATTTGTGGGGGGATTCGAGGTTATTGACCGAAGTCAAGCGGTTGGATTTATTGGATGGGTTTTCTCAAATTTGACTTACGTCAATTACAGGCGAAAATCCTCGAAATATCCTTCGGCAGGATAATGTCGGAAGGTGCAGTGAACCAGCCAAACAGAATTGAGGGAGGTGGTGAGATGCACCGTAAAATTGCCTTCTTTGTACCCGCAGTCCTGCTGTTAACCGTAATTTTTGCCTTCACCGCGGGCCGCTCAGTTGCGTCTACGGTGGGGGTTCCAAAGGGAAGTAAGGCGTGTGTTTCGTGCCACACCAGGAAGAAAGTCGGCGTGGCCGCCATAGGCGAGTGGCGCCAGTCCACCCACGCGAAGGAGGGAGTTGGGTGTTATGACTGTCATCAGGCGAAGAAGGGTGAGCCGGATGCGTTCAAGCATTATGGAAAGTACATTGCGATCATCGTGTCGCCCAAGGATTGTGCTGAATGTCATGAGGAGGAAGCGACCCAGTTTCAGAAATCTCACCACGCGAGAGGAGGCGAGATTCTCGGATCGCTCGACAACTTTTTGGGAGAAGTTGTGGAGGGACCACCGGCTGTCATCAACGGGTGCAAGCAGTGCCACGGCTCTTACGTGAAGGTGACCAAGGACGGTATGCTTGACCCTTCGACCTGGCCTAACACGGGGATCGGAAGGATAAATCCCGATGGTTCAAAAGGTTCCTGCACCGCCTGCCATTCCAGACACTACTTCAGCGCCAAGGTGGCGAGGAGACCCGAGTCCTGCGGAAAGTGCCATCTGGGACCGGATCATCCTCAGAAGGAGATCTACGACGAGTCCAAGCACGGCATAGCCTTCTACTCAAACGTGGACAGGATGAACCTGGACAGCGACTCGTGGGTGGTGGGAGTCGACTACACCGCTGCTCCGACCTGCGCAACCTGCCATATGAGCGCCACGCCGGATATGGAGGCCACGCACGATCCGGGCGAGAGGATCTCCTGGACGCTCAGACCCGTGGTTTCCAAACACATGGAAAACTGGCAGGAGAAAAGGGAAAACATGAAGAAGGTGTGCATCAACTGTCACAACAGGAGGTATGTGGACGCTTTCTTCACCCAGTATGATCTATCCATAGAGCTTTACAACGAGAAGTTCGCTAAGCCCGCAAAGGAAATAATGTCGAGGCTCAGAAAAGCCGGCAAGCTCACGCCCACTCCGTTCGACGAGAAGATCGAGTGGACGTTCTTCTACCTCTGGCACCACGAGGGTAGAAGGGCCAGGCACGGAGCGGCCATGATGGGACCCGACTACACGCAGTGGCACGGGTTCTTCGAGGTTGCAGAGAGATTCTACTTCGAGCTGGTTCCTGAAGCCGAGGAGCTTCTTCCCGGAGTCACGAAGGACATAATCGCTCAGGACCAGCACAAGTGGCTTAAGGGTATAAGCAAGGAGGAGAGAGAGAAGATAATGAAGTTCTATGAGAAGAGGTATGGAGAGTAGAGAGGTGTGGATGCCGGGCCGGTGCTCCATATGGTCCGGCGTCTCCTCTGCATCATCGGGCGCTTCCCCATAACTTCGGGGAGAGGTGGTTGCCTCTCCCCTTTCTGCTATCGGGATGATATTTTCTCGTTCGGCTTGGCCGGCGGTTTGGCGTCCAGCGTCGTTTATTTTCATGTTGACAGAGGCGGGGAAGCATGGTTATATACTTTAGAAAGTTCGAAACTAAGGAACTAAAGTGAAAATAGACAATAAGCAGATATACGAGATTCACGCGGAGTTCTGCAAGGTAATAGCCAACGCCAAGAGACTGATGATAATAGCTCTCCTGGAAGAGGGGGAGATGAGCGTGGGCGATATGGCGGAGGCGATGGGCATCTCCATTTCGAACGTCAGCCAGCACCTGAGGGTCTTAAGGTCTCAGAACATCGTTCAGGTGAGAAAAGAAGGGCAGGTCGTTTATTACAGGCTCACCGAACCCAGGCTTCCCAAACTGTGCAAGGAGATTAGGGCTCTTCTGCTAAAAATGATGACCAATCAGGGAAAAGTGGCCGAGGGATTCGAGAGCGAGGTTAAGGAGAAAGGCTGAAATTTTTTTTTTCGTTTTTTTATTTACTACTTTCGAAGCTTCTAAATTTATCATATTGACAAAGAAAGAGGAGGTGGATCATGACTTCCGAGGAATTGAAGGAACTGAAGGTTGACAAGGTGGTAGATGCGAGGGGAACAGCGTGCCCGGGGCCTCTTCTCGAGGCGAAAAGGGGAATAGCTTCTGTTCCCAAAGAAGGGGTGATGGAGGTTCTTTCATCTGACGAGGCGACGACCGAGGACATTCCGCTATGGTGCAAAAAGGTGGGTCACGAATTCCTCGGAGTTGTTGAGGAACCAGGGTACTGGCGCGTTTTCGTCCGGAGAAAGAAGTGACGGGAAAAAGCAGGGGAAAGCCCAGGATCCTCGTGTTCTCGACGGTGAGCATCTCCGATCCGGGCATCGACATGGCGGGTTCCGCCCACATGGATTACCCGTCTACCGTCGAGGTGATATCACTTCCGTGCTCGAGCTCCATCAGGCCGGATTGGATACTTTACGCTCTCGAGAAGGGGTTCGACGGAGTTTTCATCGCTGCCGATGGAGGGGACTGCCCGTATCACCCGGATTGCACGACCCTGACTGGAAAGATCGTCCAGAGGGCCCAGGAGATGATGAGGGAGAAGGGGGTCGATCCGGGAAGGCTCAAGATGGCGGCGATATGCTCGGTTTGCTCCGAGGCTTTCGTTTCCCACGTGAAAAAGCTCTCGGAGCAACTCGAAAACTGAATTTCAGGGAGGATTCAGGCGGTGGATTACGACGCCCTCGTTGTTGGAGCCGGAATAGCCGGGATGGAGTCTGCCCTAACCCTGGGCGATATGGGATTTCGGGTTCTTCTCGTCGAGAAGGAGCCGAGTGTGGGTGGGAAGATGATACTTTTGAGCAAGGTGTTTCCGACTCTTGACTGCGCGAGTTGCATTTCCACCCCGAAGATGGCTGCTGTGGCACATCACCCGAATGTAAAACTCCTCAACTACAGCGAGGTGGAGAGAATTTCGAGGAATGGAGATGGAACGTTCGATGTGGTTGTTAAGAGGAAAGCGGCGTTCGTTGACCCCGCCAGGTGCACGGGTTGCGGGGACTGCGAGAAAGCGTGTACGGTCCCGGTTCCGGACAGGTTCAACTTCGGGCTCGTGGCTCATCGCGCGGCTCACATCCCCTTCCCCCAGGCTGTTCCCAAAAAAGCGGTGATAACCAGGGAAGGAACGTCTCCCTGCACCTACAGTTGTCCGGCAGGTGTGAAGGCTCACGGATACATAGCCCTGGTGAGGGCCGGCAGATACGACGAGGCGTTCAGACTTCACATGGAAGATGCTCCTCTTCCTGGAGTCCTGTCGCGGGCGTGTTACGCTCCGTGCGAAGCCGCGTGCACGAGGGGTGAACTGGACGGGAGCCTTCGAATCAGAATGATCAAACGATTCATGGTCGACAGGTATTACGAGGAACATCCCGAACCCGAATATGCCCCCCCTGAGAAGTCGAGAGAGCAAAAAGTGGCGGTTGTGGGGTCCGGACCGGCGGGCCTCGCTGCTGCCTATTTTCTCGCCAGGGAAGGCTTCAGAGTCAAGGTTTTCGAGGCGATGGAGGAACCGGGAGGCATGTTGAGATACGGGATTCCCCCGTACAGGCTCCCCAGGGAGGTTCTGGACAGAGACTTGAGGAACATCACTGCCCTGGGCGTCGAGATCGAGACGTGCCACAGGGTGAAGTCTATAAAAAAACTGAAAGAGGAGTTCGATGCGGTTTTCATTTCCGTCGGGACGTTTTCCCCGATCGAGCTCGGTATAGAAGGTGAGAATTTCGAAGGGGTGATGAATTCGATTGAGTTCTTGAAGAGGGCGTTTTCCGAAAGGGGCCGATTCCTCGCTGGCAAAAAGGTGCTGGTTGTGGGAGGTGGAAACGTGGCGATAGACTCCGCCAGGACAGCGCTCAGGCTTGGGGCGAGGGAAGTGGAAATAGTCTACCGCAGGACCAGAGACGAAATGCCCGCTCACAGGTGGGAAGTGGAAGCGGCGCTTGAAGAGGGAGTGAAAATCAGGGAGCTTGCCGCCCCCGTCAGATTCGAGGGGACTTCAGGTGAGTTGACCGGCGCAGTCGTTGTAAGAATGAGGCTCGGAGAGCTTGACGAAAGCGGCAGGAGAAGGCCGATTCCCATCGAGGGGAGCGAGTTTTCGATTCCCGCAGACGCAATAATACTCGCAGTGGGATTGAAGCCCGAGACGTCGGTGTTCGCCGACGAGCTCGAGCTGAACGAAGATGGGACGGTGAAAGTCGATCCTGGAACGCTCGAGACGTCGTTGAGTGGGGTGTTCGCCGGGGGAGACGCGGTTACTGGACCGTCGATGATAATCCAGGCCATAGGGCAGGGGAAGAGGGCGGCGTTTTTCATTTCCCGATATCTGGAAAATGGAGAAACCAGCGGATTGGAGTTTCCCGAGCTTCTCCCGCCGGTTGAGAAGGAGAAAGTGTTGAGGGGCGGGTCCGGCTTTTCACGGGACGGCAATGGGAAACCGACCCCGAAGAGTCGTGTCCTGGTCAGGGAAATTCCCCCGGAGAAAAGGACGCGGTCGATGGAGGAGGTGGAACAGCCGTTTTCCGAGGAAGAAGCTCTTCGAAGCGCGGGCAGGTGCCTCGATTGCGCCGTCTGCTCGCTCTGCGGAGAGTGCGTGAGAGTCTGCCCCTCGGGGGCGATCGATTTTTCGATGAGAGAGATCGTTGAGGAGTACAGGGTTGGTTCCGTGATCTTCTCCACGGGGTTTAGACTCTACGATCCCGGTTTGAAAGAGCAGTACGGTTTCGGGAAGTTTCCGAACGTTATCACCGCGATGCAGATGGACAGGCTTCTTGCGCCGACCAGGCCTTTCAACAGCGTTCTCAGGCCATCAGACGGGAAAGTTCCCGACAACATCGCTTACGTTCTCTGCGTCGGGTCCCGTGATAGAACTGCGGACAACCCCTACTGTTCCCGCGTCTGCTGCATGTACTCGATCAAGCAGGCCCAGCTCATTCTCGGCGCTGTGCCACTTGCTGACGTGACCATTTACTACATGGACATCAGAGCTTTCGGAAAAGGGTACGAGGAATTCTTCGAGCAGGCGAAGGCAATGGGCATCTACTTTGTGAAGGGCAGGGTCGCGAGGGTAGAGGAGAAAGCGGACGGGAACCTGCTTGTTTACTACGAGGATATAGAGGGTTCCGGAAGAGTGGAGGTGGCGGAGCACGATCTGGTGGTTCTTTCGGTCGGACTTCTCCCCGGGAGCGATCTGTCAGGAATGATAGAAGGGGAATCTCTGGAACTTTCGGAGCTCATGTTCGCGAGGGAGAGGGATGAGATTCTCGATCCGGGAAGGACGAATCTGGAAGGGGTGTTCGTGGCCGGAGCGGCTGTGGGTCCCAGGGATATTCCGGACACGGTGCTTCACTCGGGGGCAGTGGCGGCGCAGGTCGCTGCTCGTCTGATGAAAATGAGGAGCGTCAGGACATGAAAAGACTGGGAATCTTCATATGCCACTGCGGCGGAAACATATCCGATTACATCGACGTGGAGAAAGTGAGGGAGGCGGTCTCCAGGCTGCCCGGTGTGGAAGTTGCGAAAACGACGATGTTTGCCTGTTCCGAGGCGGCGCAGGAAGAAATGGTGGCGGCGGTGAAGGAAGCAAAGCTGGAGGGGATGGTCGTGGCATCCTGCTCTCCCAGGCTTCACCTTCACACTTTCAGGAAGGTGGCGGAAATGGCGGGGCTCAACCCTTACGCCTACGTTCACGTGAACGTGAGGGAACAGTGCTCGTGGGCTCACAGGAAGGACCCTGATGGAGCCACCAGAAAGGCTGTGAAGCTGATCGAGGCGGGGGCTGCGAAGGCAGCGCTCTCCGAACCGCTTGTGAGGTTCAGGGTTGAGACGAGACCTGCGGTCCTTGTGGTGGGGGCGGGGATAGCTGGATTGAGAGCGGCTCTCTCCCTGTCGGATATGGGTTTGTCCGTGTTCGTTGTGGAGAAGGAACACAAGCTCGGTGGGTGGGTTGGCTCCTTGAGGAAGATGTACCCGGGAAACAGGGACGGGGAGAAGCTTGTGGAGGATCTCCTGGAGAAGCTCTTTGAAAGGGACAATGTGACGATTTTCACCGGGGCGGAGCTCCTGGAAAAGTCGGGGACCGTGGGTGATTTCACGGTGAAGGTCAGGGTGAGGGCGGGGGAGACGTTGTCTCTTAATGTGGGCGCCATAGTGGTGGCTACGGGGTTCTCTCCTTACGTCCCGGTCGATGGCGAGTTCGGTTTCGGGAGCGACCGCGTGATGACGCTTCCGGATTTCTATAGATTACTTAGCGAATCGGATGGAGCTATTTTCGTGGATGGGAAGAGGGTGCGCGTAATCGCCTACATATATTGCGTTGGGAGCAGGGGAACCAGGGGATCTGAAAACTCGTGTGCCAGGGAATACTGTTCCAGGTATTGCTGTGCTGCGGCGGTCCACGCCTCGATAACGGCGGGTGAAATGGACGGCGAGCTGGCTCAATACCACTTTTTCAGGGATGTGAGGACTTACGGGAAGCTCGAGGAGATGTACGAGAGGTCCGGAAGGATGGGCTCTGTCTTCGTGAGGTTCGATGGAGATGAACCGCCGATTGTGGAGGATTTCGGAGATGGGATCCTCGTTAGAGCGAGGGATACTCTGGCAGGGGGAGAAGAAGTGGAACTCGTGGCTGATCTGGTGGTTCTCGTCACCGGGATGGTTCCCAGGGAAAACCAGCAACTTGCCTCTGTTCTCAAATTGCCCGTTGGAACCGACGGTTTCTACGGCGAGATACACCCCAAATTGAGGCCGGTTGAGACGGTACTGGACGGGATTTACATAGTCGGCGCGTCCCAGGGACCGAAGACGGCGCCGGAGGCGGTGGCTTCTGCCCTAGCTGGAGTTGCCAGGTGCGCAGCCACCTTGCTGAAGGGGTACGTGGAGCTGGAACCGTTCGTGGCAGAAGTGAATGAGGAAAATTGCGAGTGGTGCGGCGAGTGCGAGAAAGTTTGCCCGTACGGGGCGATCCAGAAGGTGTCCATAGATGGGAGGGAGGTGGCAAAAGTGATCGAAACCCTCTGCAAGGGCGGCGGAGCTTGCGCCCCCGTTTGTCCAAAAAGCGCGATAGATCTTAAAGGTTACAGGGACGCGCAGATAAGAGCGATGATAGAAGCCATGTGCGGGGAGGTAGGATCGTGATGGCGGCCGGTTCGAAGCGGGTCGAGGAGTCCATGAGGGAAGAGATGCTGATGAGGAGGAAAATAGCCACGCTCCTCGCGGAGGGCCCTCTAACAATTCCGCAGATTGCGGAAAGGCTCGGCGCTCCCGTGAGGGAAGTGACGCTGTGGGTGATGGGGATGTGGCGATACGGCCTTGTAGAAGAAACCGGAAAGAGCGATGACGAGGGGTACTTCAGCTACAGGCTGAAGGATGGAGGGTGAGATGACTCGAAGACTCGATCCGGGGTTGCGAAGAGAACTGGTGAATTATGGTGCGGGGGATCTCACGGCGTGCTTCAGCTGCGGCACATGCACCGCGATTTGTCCTCTTTCCGCTGAAGGGCCGTCGTTCCCGAGGAGGATCATTCACCTCATGCAGCTGGGACACAGGGAGGCTCTTCTCTCCTCACCAGAGCCCTGGCTCTGTTACTACTGCGGGGAGTGTTCCAGGTCCTGCCCCAGAGAAGCCAACCCGGGCGAGACGATGATGTCCGCCAGGAGATGGCTGATAGCTTCTTATGACAGGACCGGGATATCCGGGAAGATATATTCTTCCAGGCTCTGGGAGTGGGGACTTGTGCTTTTATCTTCTGCAATTGTAATTATCCTTTTCGCTCTCTTTCACGGCCCCATCGTTCTGGACAGGGTCGAACTGAACACGTTCGCTCCCGTCGAATGGATCTCCCTCGCCGACCACCTGGGAGCTGCATTTGCCGTGACTGTTCTTCTCGTCAACGCTCTCACGATGGCACGTTACATAATGGATGGCGAGAGAGTTCCATTAAGTGCCTACGTAAAAGGTGTTCCCACTTTTTTCTCTCACTTCTTCACTCAGAAGAGGTGGAAAGAGTGCGGAGAGGACAGATCGAAGTGGTTCAGACACTTCATTCTCGTTAGCGGATACGTGACCATGATGATCATTATAATTTTCTTCCTCGATTGGTTCCAGACGGACAGGGTGTATCCGCTCCTTCACCCTCAGAGGCTGCTCGGTTACTACGTCACTTTCGCTCTGATTTACGGGACGGTTGGTTTCGCCTGGGGCAGGATCAGGAGGGATGACGAAATGCACCGCTTCACGCATCCAACAGACTGGACCTTCCTGATCCTCCTGTTTCTGATAGCTCTGACCGGCATTCTCGTTCACGTTTTCAGGTTAACGGGCATGCCGCGACTCACGTACTACACGTACGTAGTCCACATGGCGGTAGACGCTCCGTGGCTTCTCGTGATCATCCCATTCGGGAAGTGGACACATCTGCTTTACAGACCCTTTGCTCTTTATCTCCTCGACGTGAAGGAGAGGGCACGAAACGCGGAAGGAGTTCGTGAAGGGGCGGCGGCGTGAAGGGAGTTTTGATCCCGATTCTATAGGGATGCGGGAAATACATGAAGGAGGGAAAACGATGTCGAACGAAAACGGCGAAAAACTCGTTGTGATCGGGACTCACGGGGTGGAGGATCCCGAGAGAGCCATCCTGCCTTTCGTGGCGGCCAATACGGCTCTGACGATGGACGTGAAAGCGGTCGTGATACTTCAGGGAGATGGCGTTACGATCGCGAGGAAGGGCGCTGCGGAGCAGGTTTCCGTTCCCGGCTTCCCGCCTCTGGGTGAGTTGCTGAAAAACGTCACGGAGATGGGAGGGGAGATTTTGCTCTGCACCCCGTGCGTCGAGACGAGAGGTATTCCAAAGGAAGAGCTCGTGGATGGGGCGGTCCTCATCAAGGCGGGCAGGGTGATGGCGGAAGTCCTCGAGGCGAAAAACGTGCTCACGTATTGATTTCACGAAGAGGGCACACAGGAGGCGATCAGATCATGCGGGCGCGGTGCGCTTCCCTTTCGGACCGCTGACGTGGTGTGTTTCTTCACCAGCCGAAGAGGAGGAAGGGGAGAGGGGAGCGCCCCTCTCCGATGTGATCGCTCACTTGACCACTACGGTTGTTTTGTCTACGCCGGTGTTTCCGGTGACTTCATCGTAAGCGTAAACGGTTATCTCGTAGACCCCCTTTTTCGAGGTTTTGAGGGTTCCCTGGAAGATGCTCGTCTTGCCGGAAAAGGAGAGGGGGATTTCCTCAATCTTTTCCCCATTTCTCTTCACAATGGCTTTCACTTCATATTTGTTCGCGTCCCATATGAAATTTTCCTTGATGGGACACCCGCACATCATTGTAACGTTGGCTCTGATCGGAATCTCGAGGGAATCGCCCTTGAGCTTCACTATTTTGTGAGCTCTGGGCTTAAGGACGTCGACGACGAAGCCGGGGATTTCGATAATTACTCCGTCCCCTTCGATGTTCTTTCCCGGAATCAACCATATTTGGGTCGATGCCTTGATCGCAGATTGAGCCTGAGCGTACGGAGCCAGGACTTCGATCGTGACGAGAGTCGGTTCGTTGATGTCGATTGTGGTTTCGAATTTCGCGGCTTTGTCGTCGGAGAGCCTCTTTCCCCTGATGTGGGGGGCTTTCATCAGGATTTTGGTGTTTCCCGTCGTGCCGAAAGTGAATCCTTTCGCGAGGATTTCGCCGGTTTGCGCGTCTCTCACCACCACGAGTGCTCCTCCCATAGAAGTTCCGATGAATTTGGCGTCTTTGGCCCGGGCTCTGACCACGAGCCTGGTTTCCACTGCGCTGGACGTGCCTGCAAAAAGTAAAAGTAAACCCGTCAAAAAAACAACAAGTCCTTTTTTCATTTCTCGACCTCCCTGTGTGACTGGTGTTGTCGACTCGACGACCGTATGGCTTGATGTGATGTATAAAAAGCAACCTTCGTTCCAGGCGGACCGAATATACGGGGATATTTTTCATTCGTAAATACAGGGCATTACGTGGAAGTAAAACTTATTGTATTTCCAGCGATTCCAAGTGTTGCTGAAAGATGCAGCGGATGAAACGTTTTGAGGTAAACTGTTGCCGTTTAGCATTGCAGGCCTTTATTGGGGCGATTTCTGGAGAAAAAACTGTTTTTCTACGACCTGTAAATTTTGGGTTGACTGTCCCTCGATGTTGTTTTACACTATGTAAAAAACACCCAGGAGGTTGAGCCATGAAGAAACTGGCAGCTCTCGCGCTTGGCATTTTCATCGCTGCTGCGGTATCGATCGCCATGGTTCCGCATCTCGTAACCGCAGGGGAAGTCAAGGCGAAGGAGGTCGTGGTTAAGGGCGAGAAATACGTTGTCCCTCCCTGCTGTGACAGGGTTACTCTGGACTGCTCCAAAAAGAGCAACGTGGAAAAGAAGAGCGATTTCGACGATGAGTCGTGGCTCGACAAAGGCGGCGCCTGATTTCGCTTGATTCCAGCTTCCCCTCACCCCCCCCAGGAGAGGCCCCTTCAAAGGGGCCTCTTTTTTCTTTCGTGCGATGCCCCTTAAATATTATTAAAATGGTTTCAAGGGGATATCGGATATTTCATGAAGAGGGGTAGGAGAAATCTATACATACCGGCAGTGAGCATCATAATGGTGATGCTCACTCTTCTGGTCATACTCGTGGTTTCGACTCAGAAGAGCCTGACGAGACAGAGAAACATTCTCATGTCGTCTCTTGTGGAAAAGGGAAGGCTTCTGATGGAGTCGATCGGCGTTTTGCTGGACGATGCGGTTGCGTCGGGGGAGTCTCCGCGGGACAAGGTGTTTCCCCTTATAACTCATCTGTCTGAAAAACTAGAAATACGGCACATCTTCGTCGCAGATTCGAGAGGAGACGTGGTGATACACACGCACGGCGGGGCAATCCGTGAAAGCTGGATACACAGGAATATGTTCGAGAGGGTGTTGAAGGAGGGAGACGTCACGATAGTCGACGAGGGGGAAAAACTGCTCAACATGGGAAAGAGGTTTGGAGATTTCGTCGTTGTGCTTGGTATCGATCTTTCCGGGTTCTACGAGGCCAGAAAAGGTGATATTCGACATGCCCTGCTTATGGGTTTCATCCTACTCGCTCTCGGTTCCGCCTCAATTTACTTCATATTCCTGGCTCAAAACTACTACCTGGTGGAGAGAAGCCTGAGGATTGTCAGCTCATTTGCCGATAACGTGGTAGAGTCGATGCCCGACGGGCTGGTTTCAGCCGATTCCAGCGGGAAGGTTGTGCTGGTCAACAGGGAGGCTCAAAGGATTTTCGGATTGCCGCAAAGTGCCTGGTGGAGGAAGCGAGTGGAGCAGCTTCTACCCCTTCCGGTTGATGCCCGTGCCAGGCTGGAAGGTGACGGGGTGAAAGTTCCCGTCAAGTACGAAGCCGTGGTGGTGAACGCTGGAACAGGCGAGAGGATACCCGTTCTGATAAGCGGAAACAGGATGCTCGACGAGGAGGGGAAAAATCTTGGGACGGTTTTCGTCATAAGGGATTTGAGGGAAATAAGGGCATTGCAGGAGAAACTCGTTCGCTCGGAGAAGCTCGCCCTTGCGGGCAGCCTCGCCGCCGGTCTGGCTCACGAGATAAGGAATCCGTTGAGTTCCATCAGGGGGTTTGCTCACCTGTTCAAGAAGCGTTTTCCGGAAGGAACTGATGAGGCCAGATATCTGGAAATCATGATCTCCGAGATAGACAGGGTGGACGGGATAATATCCGACCTTTTGAACCTGACCGGGCAGAAAGGCCCCCGCCTGGAAGAAGGAGATATAGGAAGAGCCCTCGAGAAGGCGCGCTCGGTCGTCGAGGCGAAAGCCAAGGAGAAGGGAGTGTCCATCAGAGTGGAATGCTCCATCGAGAGGCCGATTCGCTTTGATTCTGAGCAGCTCCACCAGATACTTCTGAATCTTCTTCTCAACTCTCTCGACGCGACGGATGAAGGGGGCGAAATAACGATGCGGGCGTGGGAAGAGGGGGGTGTTTCGTATCTGCAGGTTTCGGATACGGGACGTGGAATCAGGAAGGAAATAATAAACAGAATATTCGATCCGTTTTTCACGGACAGAGCCACGGGCACCGGCCTTGGACTCGCTCTCGTGCAGTCTTTCGTCGATGCCCACGGTTGGGAGATATCCGTGGAGAGCAGGGAGGGGGAAGGCTCTTCCTTCACGATAAGGATACCGCCCGATAAAGGAGGAACAGGGTGATGGGTGACAGTAAGGGTGGTTTCAAAGTTCTCGTCGTGGACGATGAGCCGGGACACAGGCTGATGCTCAGGGCGAATCTGGAAACGGAGGGGTTTCAGGTGAGCGAGGCAGAAGACGGACTCAAGGCGCTCGCTCTTCTCGAGAAAGAACCTTTCGACTGCGTTTTGATGGACGTGCGCATGCCCAGGCTGGGGGGGCTGGAAGCGCTCAGGGAACTCAGGGAGAGGTTTCCCGACCTTCCTGTGATAATGATGACTGCATATGCTTCGGTGAGGTCTGCAGTCGAGTGCCTCAAGGCGGGCGCGGAAGATTATCTGATGAAGCCGCTTAACGTGGAGGAACTGTTGCTTAAGGTGAAAAAGGTGATGGAGGTGAGAAAGCTTCTCAGGGAAAATGAGGAGTTCAGGCAGCGTCTCGACGAGAAATTCGGATTCGAGCGGATAGTGGGAAACAGCGAAGCGATGAGGGAGGTTTTCGAGATAGTTTCGATGGTGGCTCCCACCGACGCGACGGTTTTGGTAACCGGTGAGAGCGGAACGGGGAAAGAACTCGTGGCGAACGCGATTCACCAGAGGAGTCCCAGGAGACGAAGGCCCTTCGTCAAGATAAACTGCGCGGCGCTTCCCGACAACCTGCTGGAATCCGAGCTTTTCGGGCACGAGAAGGGAGCGTTTACCGGGGCGGTTTCCAGGAGAGAAGGAAAGTTCGCTTACGCGGACGGCGGTACCATATTCCTCGACGAAATCACGGAGATGAGCCCTGGCACGCAGGCGAAAATTCTCCGGGTTCTCCAGGAGAAGGAGTTCGAGCCTCTTGGGACCAACACCACCGTGAAGGTTGACGTCAGGGTCATTGCGGCCACCAACAGGAATCTGGAAGAAGAGGTCGAAAATGGTAGATTCAGGGAAGATCTGTATTATCGCCTGAATGTCGTCCAAATAAGGGTGCCCCCGTTGAGGGAGAGGAAAGATGACATCCCTCTTCTCGCCGATTATTTCCTCAGGAGGAACTGCGAGAAGCTGGGGAAGAAGATATTGGGTTTCAGCCGGGAGGCACTCGACGCCCTGATCGAATACAGATGGCCCGGCAACGTGAGGGAACTGGAAAATGCGGTGGAGAGAGCCGCAATCCTTTGCAAGGGAGACGAAATAACCCTCTCTCTTTTGCCGGACCCGGTTAGAATGAGGAGGGAGGGAGAGTCGGAGGGCCACGCGCCGGCGATAAGAGTTGGAATTTCTCTTAGGGAGGCCGAGCGCAGGTTGATCATATGGACGCTCGAGAATACGGGTGGTAACAGAACTAAAGCCGCGGAGATGCTCGGCATTTCCAGGAAAACTCTCCAGAACAAAATCAAGGAATACGGCATAGACCTCTAATCTCATCCAGTACCCCATTTTTGGGCACTTCCCTTGCACTTGTTAGTAGTCAGAGAAATGACAGGTCAGGGGAGTCAGACCGTGAAAAGCGTTCCAGGAAAATATTATGGTAAAAGATTCGTGTGGAGCTCCCTCTGCCTGATTTTGTGCGTTGCTCTCGTTGTGTCGGTGGTGGCGCTCTACTTTGCCGGTTTGATTGGAGATTACGTTCTGCTTTTGTTGCTTCTTCTGTTTCCGGCCCTGCATTTCATTATTCTCGCGAGGAGAAAGCGGTGAGTTCGAGAGTGTTCCATGCTCGGGTGACGGGCTTCAACATGGTGGGAAGAAAGTTCGCAATCAGAAAGTGCCCTGCGAAAATAATTCTCTCACGTGCATTTCGCGGATTGGGTCTGTTCAGTGAACAAGCGTCGAAAATGCTGAAAAAACCGCAGGGTTCACGAATCCGAAATTCATATCATATTGGATAGCGCGTGGCACGAGGTATGCACAATATTAAAGATAAAGCGTCATGTGGCCGATTATAGTGAAAAAAATCAGAGAAGTTCAATTTCCCCCGCGACTTGTGGGGGAGAAAGGGGAGAAGGAAAAATGAAGAAGTTCAAGGATCCAGTATGCGGTATGGATGTAGAGATAACCGAAACGACGCTCTCGCATGAGCACGACGGGAAAAAATATTATTTTTGCAACCCGTCGTGCCTGAAAGAATTTCAGGAATCGCCAGAGTCGTTTATCGGTGAGAGCCCGGCGAGCGCAGAGGGTGAGGGTGTCCCGGACGGGCCGCCGGTCGATCCGGTGTGCGGCATGAAGGTGGAGGTTGGTGAGGGGACGCTCTCGCACCAGCACGAAGGGGTGACGTATTATTTCTGCAGTGAAGCGTGCTTGAATGATTTCAAGGGATCCCCCGAGAGTTTCACCGGGAAAGAGCATTCGGATGGAGGGGGCTCGGCCTCTCACGCGGCTCACGCCGAGGAAGAAGTCGATGTGGAAAAGCGTGAGCTGGATGTGGAAAAGGGAGAATCCGTGTCCCTGGGGATATCCGGCATGACCTGCGCGTCCTGCGTGGCGAGGATTGAAAAAGCCTTGAAAGGCGTTCCCGGCGTCATTGATGCTTCGGTGAATTTCGCCACGAACGATGCTCTCGTTGTTTACCAGAAAGGCAAGGTAACCGTCGGTGACCTGATAAAAGCGGTGAAAGGTGCCGGATATGACGTGGTGACGGAAAAGCTCGACTTCCCCATCAAGGGTATGACCTGCGCGTCCTGCGTGGAGAAGATCGAAAAAGCTCTCAAAAAGATTCCCCAGGTGATAGACGCTTCCGTGAATCTGGCGACGGGGGCAGGGAGAGTGGAGTACGTCGCTGGAGACGTGGACATAAGAAGCGCCGTGAGGGAAGCGGTGGCGTCTGTTGGCTACGAGGTTGAGGAGATATCAGAAGAGGAAGATCCGCTTGCTGCCAAAGAGAGGAGGGAGAAGGAGGAGATCCGGATACTGAGGAAGAAGTTCCTCGTCGGTCTCGTGCTGGTGATTCCCACGTTTTTGCTGGTTTACTGGGATGTTATCGGTCTTGACAAGATACTTCCCATACCCAAGAGAATAAGTTTCATACTTCAGTTGATACTCATCACCCCTGTTCAGTTCTGGGCTGGATCGCAGTTTTACAAGGGAGCTATAGCTGCTGCCAAGCACAAAACAACCAACATGAACACGTTGATCGCAGTGGGTACCACTGCCGCTTACATTTACAGCTTGATGGCGACCTTCTTCCCGTCTTTCTTCGAGGCGAGCGGCTACGGTGCCGAAGTTTACTACGACACCGCAGGGGCGATCATAGTCCTGATTCTGCTCGGCAGATACTTCGAAGCGATAGCAAAGGGCAGGACCGGAGATGCGGTGAAGAAGCTTATCGGGCTCAAGCCTAAAACCGCCAGAGTGAAAAGAGGCGATGAGTTCGTGGATATACCAATCGATGACGTGAAACCCGGTGACCTGATCCAGGTCAGGCCGGGCGAGAAAATACCAGTCGACGGTGAGGTCGTGGAAGGCAATTCGATTGTCGACGAGTCGATGCTCACTGGAGAACCCATGCCGGTCAGCAAAGGTCCTGGAGACAAGGTGGTAGGCGCCACTGTCAACCAGACGGGAACTTTCGTGCTGAAGGCAACGGGCGTCGGAAAAGACATGGTGATATCCAGGATAATAAAGTTGATTCAGGAGGCGCAGGGGTCCAAGCCACCCATCGCCAGGCTGGCAGACCAGATATCCAGCTATTTCGTGCCCGTGGTTATTGTCATATCGATTATCACCTTCGCAATATGGTATGCGATAGGGCCGGAGCCCAAACTTACCTACGCTCTCCTCACTTTCATCTCGGTTCTCATCATCGCGTGCCCGTGCGCGCTCGGTCTCGCCACTCCGACTTCGATAATGGTAGCGACCGGAAAAGGCGCTCAGCACGGGATCCTCATAAAGAGCGGGCTCGCCCTCGAGACGGCTCACAAGATAGATACCATAGTTCTTGACAAGACCGGAACCCTAACGAAGGGGAAACCCGAAGTGACGGATATAGTCGTCCCCGGGAAGAACAATCCGCTCACGGAGGAAGAACTCCTGAAGTATGCCGCCTCCATCGAGGTCGGTTCGGAGCATCCTCTGGCGACTGCTATAGTGCAGAAGGCGGAGCAGCTCGGTGTCAAGGTCGACAAGGCAGAGGAGTTCGAGGCGGTTCCCGGACACGGAGTCAGAGCGAGCGTGTCAGGAAGGACGGTTATTCTCGGGAACGAGAAGTTTATGAAGGACAACGGAGTCGACGTGGAGCCGTTACGGGAGAAGGAAAAACAGCTCTCAGGTGACGGAAAGACCCCGATATTCGTGGCAGTCGACGGGAAGCTCGGCGGGATAATAGCGGTGGCTGATACCCTCAAGGAAAATTCCAAGAAGGTGGTTACGGAGCTCAAG
Organism: uncultured bacterium; assembly: GCA_964429585.1. Taxonomy (GTDB): domain Bacteria; phylum Desulfobacterota; class Deferrimicrobia; order J040; family J040; genus CAYSCN01. Next base: position 68,708 of record CAYSCN010000001.1, read on the forward strand.
AAGAGGGGTTTGACCGTGGTCATGCTGACAGGTGACAACTGGAGGACTGCTGAAGCGATAGGGAAGCTGGTCGGTGTGGACAGGGTTATAGCCGAGGTATTGCCGGAAGACAAGGCGGATGCCGTAAAGTCTCTCCAGGCCGAAGGAAGGACGGTTGCGATGGTCGGTGACGGTATAAACGACGCTCCCGCACTTGCTCAGGCGGATGTGGGTATAGCCATAGGCACGGGCACGGACATCGCCATAGAGTCTGGTGACATAATCCTGATGAGCGGTGAACTGGACGGGATAATAGTGGCAATCGAGCTCTCCCATGCTACGATAAGGAACATCAAGCAGAACCTCTTCTGGGCGTTTGCATACAACACGGCTCTCATCCCGGTAGCGGCGGGTGTTCTCTATCCCTTCTTCCACGTTCTTCTCAATCCGATTTTTGCCGCGGCAGCCATGGGTTTGTCTTCGGTGACGGTTGTCGGAAATGCCCTGAGGCTCACGAGGTTCAAAATCTGAGGGACACTGGTCCGAAGTAATTCTACTTTCGGTAGAACTTTAATTCTACATATTGTAAAATATAGTCGGGTGGGGCTCTCTGGAGCCCCAAGCCGGCTTTTTATCAAGATACTTCAAAAAAGGAGGAATCATGAAGAGGGTCAAGCCTGCAGTGAAATACACGGCGGTCATGGGAATAGTGATTTTGCTCGTCGTGGGTCTGTACCTGTATCTGGTCGAGAGCAAGAAAAGTAAGACGGTCGAGAAGGAAGGTCCCCCTAAGAGCGAGGCGACCGTGAAAGCCTCGTCGGAGTATCTCAAACTGTATGGGAATGTTCCCGATGTGGGGATGATAAAATGTGAAGCGTTTGTCGCTTATTACCCATCCATAGACGGAAAGGAATATTTGCCCTTTCCGTTCTTCATAACGTCGCCCGAGAAGAGGGACACGCTCGTTGCCAGAACCCTGCTTGCCGGTCTTCCAACGAAGGCTCTGTCTAAAGTTGCAAGCCCCCTTCTTTCGGGGAAGTGGGAACTCGTGAGCGTCGACAGGAAAGAAAGGACTCTGACTTTTCTGGTCAAAGGAAACGCGGAAAAGAGCTCTCAGGGACTCGAAAAGGCGGCAGGCGCCCTTTTCCTGACTTATTCGCAGTTTTACCCTGACCTTGCGGAGGTGAGGCTCAAAGTCGAAGGCGGAAACGAGGCCGTTTCCCGGGGTGAAGGATTGAAAGTCCGTGACCCCGGCGCTCCCGCGCTGCTCGACGCATTCCTGGTGAAGAAGGGAGAAGACGAAAAACCTGGAGAGCTCAGAGTGATATTCGACAGGCCGGTGATGATACTCGATTTCGAGGTGAAAAGGCCGGGTGGTGAGAAGGTGCCGGGAAAGGTCTATTTAGCCGAATTTTCGATGGCGGCGATTCTGGATTTGGACGAAGGAGGTTCCGTGAGAGAAGGGGAGAACCTCGTGATATCTTACGGGATTCACGATTATCTTGGCAGGGTTTCCCGCGGGGAGAAGAGTTTTCCGATGAGAGTGGAAGTTCACTCGAAATGAGGCGCATCGGTAATATTTACGCACTCCCACGTTCCGATCAGAGTAAATTTTTCTCATTCGCGGCGGGAGAGGTTTCCGAGATGAGGTCTGGGGTTTTAAAATCCTTGGTTTTCAGGGAGATATGAATTGCAGATGCCGCCTCTTTTTCTGGCATGGTTGGTGCAATGATGGATGGTGAAGAAAGGAGGTGGTTCAGATGTTGGGAGGATGGCTAGGACTGATAATCATAGGCGGGCTGATTTTCCTGATGTTCCGCGGAGGTGGTTGTTGCGGTGGAGGCGGTAAGGGTTCTGATGTCTCGGGGAGCTCTCACCACGGGGGCGTAACCTCCGATGGAAGCGGCTCGAAGAAAGGGTGTCATTGAATTCTTAAAATGGGGAGATCAAAAGCAAGGAGGTGATGGAAATGAAGAGATTCATGGTTCCAAGAGTGGCACATTGCCAGGAAGGACACATCTGAGGTCCTGGACATGACCTAAAACTGTCCGCCTTTTTATATAGGTTGAAATATAATTTGAAAGAAAATTTTAAGAAATATAGAATAAAAAGGAGAAAACGATGAACTGTCCGAAGTGCAATGGGCTTATGCTCTTCGAGAGGTTCGTTGACGGAACCGAGCATTTCTTCGGGTGGAGGTGTCTCCTCTGCGGCCTGATAGTCGACGAGGTGGTGCTGAAAAACAGGAGGGCGGAGCTCGGCAATCCAAATGAATTGAAAACAGTCGGAGCAAAAGGAGGTTTGAAATGATGGAGATGAAAAGGAAGTCTTTGACCGTCACGGCTCTCATCGTGATGTTTCTGTTTTCGGCTTCGCTCGTCATGGCGCAGGCCGGTGGGCAGATGAAACACCACGGAGCTACACAGGGAAAAGAGAAGTCGGAAAAAGGCGGCGGAGCGATGATGGGCTCAGGCGGTCAGGGCGGCATGATGGGAATGATGAGCAAAATGATGAGTGGGATGAGTGGAATGATGAGCATGATGAGCAGTCGCGGCGGGTGCGGCATGATGAGCATGATGGACATGGAAAGCAAATTCCAGGAACACTTCGCTCTCTGCCTCAAGAACGCCGACAAACTGGGTCTCACCGAGGAACAGATCGGGCAGCTGAAGAAGATTCACAACGAGCAGCTCAAGAAATTGATAATGCTTAAAGCCGAGGTAAAGGTGATAGATGTGGACCTCTCAGCGGAGCTGGAAAAGGACGTTCCGAATCTCGATAGGGTGGAGAAGCTGCTCAAGAAGCAGGAAGAGCTGAAGACGAAGTACCGCCTCGAACTTGTGAGGGCAAAAGTAGAGTCCTCCAAGATTCTTACCAAGGAGCAGAGAAAGAAGCTCAAGACTCTCATGAAAGGCGGAATGATGGGAGGAATGAAGGGCGGTAAAAAAGGCGGCATGAAAGGTGGAATGCAAGGGTCTTCAGGTGGCTCCATGATGAAAAAATAACCCATGCTTTCGACGTGAAAAGCAGTATGAAGGGGTCTTCTTATCCGAAGGCCCCTTTTTTGAGTATTTATTTACCTCCGGGTGCGTAATGTTTACCCGAGCCTGCTGGACCCAGGTGTCGTTTCATTTCCCAACTGGTTGAGAAAGAACGTTTTTTGGCAATGACTGCCCTTGGTATGGATGATGCATCATATTCTCGTGCAGGGAAAAATGGATCAGGAGGCGGTCATGTTTCACGATAGTCAGATAATAAGGTTTTTGTGGGGCTCTATTGTTTTGTCCGCTGGATTTGCTCTGTACTATTTTAGTGTGATGTATCTGAATTGGAGGTTCCCGCTGGAGAAGTCATCCGTGAAGGCCGAAGGGGGCCTCGAGCTCTGCTTCGACCCGGTTTGCGGCGAACTCCTCGAGGGAGGCGCAGGAGTTTACTGGTTGAAACTCGAAGAAAAGAGGTTCGGATTCTGTTCTAAGGAGTGCAGGGATACTTTCAGGGAAAACGCTGAGCTCGTTATGAATTATCGCAGGATGAACGGGAGGAGAATTCTGCTGTGAGGAAAGTGGCGATCCTCGTTCTCATTGTTTTTTCTCTCGGGGTGTTTCTCGCTAGTTACGTCTGGGGAGAGCGTTTACCCGCAGGTCTTGTTGTGAAAGATTTCGAGGGAAGGGAGTTCGACTTCGAGGCATTGAGGGGAAGGAGAGTCGTTCTGGTGGTATTTGCCTCCTCGATGCCGGATTGCAGAAAGTCCATGCTTAAATTGGCGGAGCTCTCGAGGAAGTGGAAAGGCCCAGAGACGTTGTTTCTGGCCGTGGATGTGAGTCCCCCCAGGATGGCGTCCGACTCACCTTTTGGTCCCTGGGAGTCCGAAAAGGTGATCGTCCTCAGAGACGAGAGGGGGGATTTCGCGAGGAAACTATCCATCAAGTTGATCCCGACCACGCTTATAATCTCCCGGGACGGTTCGGTGCTCGATAAGCTGGAAGCGTTTACTGACTGGGGATCACTCCAGTTCATGAATAAGTTGCTCTCGCTCTTCGGTGAGGGTGAGCGTACTGGTGGCTGAAGAATGTGAGCGAGCCGGTTCATCGGAGCCTGCGGAATTCATCAGGATCCCGAGACCAAGATCTCGTAGTCGGGGAAATAACTTCCGACCGTTTCCAGGGCTTTTTCCCTCAGCTCTTCTTCGACGTCGAAGAAGTGAACTGCTACCTTGTTTTCTCCTGTAACTTCGAGGGATATCAGGCTCGGGTCTATCCCGAGCTTGAGGTGAAACCTGTTCGCTGACGCGACGATTCCGAACTTTTCGTTCAGGAATTTTCTCCCTACTTCTTCGAAGCGCTCCTCGAGACGAACTGCGTTTGCTGCGCTTCTAAGGATTTCAACGCTTTCTGATATCCCCATCATCAGCGGGTTCAGGCTGATGTGGAAATCCGCCGGGTCGGGCCACTTTTTCTCGAAGAAATACGCTATGAACCCCTCCCTTTCCCTGTCAACTCTCTTCACTTTTTCCTCTGCGTGGAAGAGCTCTATTTTTTCTTTGTCTGCCAGCCGCTTCACCCTGGAAGCGATGTCTGAGACGGCGAGGACGTTCAGAACTCCCGGCGGAGAACCCACGATCTCGAATCCTCCCCTGCCGAGTATGATGACTTTACCCTCTTTGGCGAAAGAAAGGATACTCTCACTCAGGAGATTTCTGGAGAGCCTGGTGTCGAACGCGTAACGCTCTAGAAGCCCGGGGCTCTTCTCTTTCACTATTTCTCCAGGGGTGGTCGTTCCAGTGATCTCTCTTATCCTCTTTTCAATCTCCTTCCTGCCGATTACCGCGTAGCCGTATTTCTCCGCGAACGTTCGGGCGAATTCTCCCGCCCCAGCGCTGAACTGTCTCGAAATCGTTATTACGCCCATTTTTTTCCTCCATGGCGTGTGGTCATTATAATTCTACAAAATGTAGAATATGCAGTCAACAGATTTCCGTAAAATTACGGGTTCGCAGATTCATATGACCCAGATTTTGTCGATACCTATAATGTGCACCACCTTCCATCCCCTGTAAAAGAGAGCTTTCCCCACGTGGAGGCGATGGCATTTCCAGGGGAGTGCTTCTGCGCAGACAATAACAGTGGTGGCCTGGAGAGCTTCGGTTTCCAGTAGTTCTATTCCGCGTTTGAACGTTTCTGTGCGGGAAAACGATTCATAGCCCTCGTCTCGAAAACCACCGAGTTCTTTTCCCAGGTATACGTACCTGATTCCTACGTCTTGCAACCCTTTTTGCAGTTTTTCCCTGCGGAAATGATCGAGTCTGCTGATGGGGAACCTCCTGACGTCCACCAGAGTGGATATCGAGAACGCGTTGAGCAGGGAAGTGAACTCTTCCCAGCTTCTCGTGCTGGTTCCGACCGTGTATACGATTTTCCCCGATTCAGTCATCTAATTTTTCATCTATCTTTCTCTGTAATTCCTATTTTATACCTCAGTAGCTCAAGCTTCATGATCAGCGCTGGTATTCGATCTTCCAAAACGACGAATCCGTATACGAGTGCCGCGAATATGATCGGGATTCCCAGAAGCGGCAGGTCGCTTTCCAGCCGGTTTGAGAGACCGATACATGCGACGACGGATGTCAGTAGAATCGACCAGAATAGGAGACAGATTATGGCTTCGACGAGCCGATACACGCAGATTCCCCCTCTTTGCTTTTCCCGTCGAGAATATTTTACTCCGCTTGCATCCTGCCGGCGAACTGATAAAGTAAGGTTTCCGTCTGGCCAGTTGTCTGGAAAAGGTGCTTTACCTTCATGGAACTCCGTGATAGCATAAACAAACGTTTGTTTGAATTTCAGACTGCGAGGTGGAGATCCGGTGTCCGAAAAAAGGAGAAAGAGCAGTAGAGATAGAATACTCGCTGTCGCGGAGAGGCTCTTTGCCGAGAGAGGGTACAGGATGGTGAGCGTGAGAGACATCACGAAAGCGGCTGGCTGCAACGTGGCGGCTGTCAACTATTACTTCGGAAGCAAAGAAAATCTTTACCTGGAGGTGATTAAAACCAGGATAGTTCCGAGAGCTCGCAAGATAAGGGAGCATTTCGTTTCGATGCTCTCAGGCAGAAGCGATCCCGGACCGCACGAGGTGGTGAGGGCGCTTTGTCTCGCCTTTTTCAAGAGTCCCATCCCGGAGAAAGAGAGGAGGGTCCATCAGCATTTCATGGCGAGGGAAATGTCTCATCCCACGATGGGATTCCACATAATCGCCGAAGAGGTGGTAAAACCGATGCACACTCTGCTCGTCGACTACCTCGAACCCCATTTTCCGGAAGGCACCAAAAGGAGCGAGATTGTGCTGTTTGCGCTTTCTGTCTTCGCGCAGGTGGCCCATTTCAATTATGCGAGGCATATGGTCTCGGCTCTGACGGACAGGGAATTCGACGAATCTTTCGTAGAGACTCTCGTGGAACACGTGACCCGGTTTTCCACGGCGGCTATTCCCGGGTCTGGGAGAGAAAACGGTGATTGAGAGAATCAGGTTGTTGGCGCTGCTTTCGCTGATTTTTCTGGTTTCCTGTGCTCCGAGGGTGAAATTGCCAGAGCCCTCTGATATCGGGATTGCAGTTCCAGAGAAATTTGAGAGCGACAGGTCCGCCTTGTCCGGTGTGTCTTTTGACGATGCGTGGTGGAAGGATTTCGGCTTGCCGGAAATAGATGATCTCGCCTCGAAAGTGATGGAAGGAAACTTTGACGTGAAAGAGGCCGAAGCGAAGGTGGAGGAGATGAAGGTTCTTCTGGGTGTGGCATCGGCTGAGTGGTACCCGGAATTGAACCTTGAAGGAAAAGGTTCGAGAAGCAAAATCGTTTACAGAGGGTTAGGTGGGGGGGATATATCGGCGATAATCGAGAATTACGAAGTGGATCTCGTGCCTTCTTACGAGCTCGATCTTTGGGGGAGGAAGAAAAACACTGTGAGAGCATCATTATACGAGTATCTCTCCGCTGTCGAGAAGAAGCGGGCGGCTGTACACAGCGTCCTTTCAGATGCGATCAACCTCGCTTTCGAAGAGGCGTTCCTGGAGCAACAACTCGAGCTGTCTCGTAAGAGGGTTGAGACTGCAAAAGCCCTCGTCGATGCGGTTGAGAGGAGATACAGGGCCGGTATGAGCACTCTGAATGACGTGCTCGGGGCGAGACGTTCTCTTCACGCAGCAAGCGCGGTCATACCCGACCTGGAGAGGAGCCTGGACGAGGCGAGGCGAAAGTTATCTGCGCTTGTGGGAGAATACCCTTCCGGAAAAAAACGTGGATTTGCGGGAGTTGTGAATGTCGAAGATCTTCCTGTGATTCCGCCGGGTCTGCCTTCCGATCTGCTTCGGAGAAGACCCGACATCAGGGCCGCGGAATCGGCCATGAGAGCTCAGTATGAAAGAGTGTTTCAGGCCTGGAAAAACAGGTTTCCGAGGATCACTCTCACTGGTTCTCTCGGCTACTCGAGCGATGAGCTTAGGGAGCTTTTCTCGAGGGGGAACGAGATCTGGAATCTTGCCCTTGGTATTGCATCTCCTGTTTTCGACGGAGGGAGGTTGAAGGGACTTCAGAAGGCAGAGGAGGCGCGTTTCAGGGAGTTCATCGCTCTTTACGCCAAAACGGTCCTTCAGGCGTTCTATGAGGTGGAGGTGGGCTTGACGGGCGAGAGGGAGCTCGTGAGGAAAAGGAGATTGCTGGCACGTGAGGTTGAGGAGGCGAAACGGATTCTCGATCTAGTTGAAGACAGGTACAAAAGAGGGCTTTCGGAATTCACGGAGATTTTGACCGCCAGAAACGAATATTACGGTGCGAAACAGGAGCTTTTGAAGGTGGACCTTGCGATATTGAAAAACAGGGTTTTCATCTACCGGGCACTCGGCGGTGTCAGGTTCGGAAGAAAGTAGAATTTTCGAATGGGAGAGCTGAGATGGGAATAAAGGGAAGGCTTCTGCCGCAGGTTGTGGCGGGATTGGTGATAATTTTGATTGGGGTGGCGGGTACCGTTGCTCTCGTCAGGTCGAAGCCCAAGGTGAAAAAGGTCAGAAGCGAGGTGAAGCCCCCCCTGGTGACCGTGATAAAGGTCGATCCGTCTTCCATTCCGGTTTGGGTCAGAGGGGAGGGAACTGTCAGGCCTCTCCACGAGGCGGAAATATCATCTCAGGTCTCGGGCAGGGTCGTGGAGGTTTCCCCCTTTTTCGTCAAAGGGGGGAGAGTGAAGAAGGGAGAAGTGCTCCTGTCCGTCGAACGAAAAGATTACGAAGTTGCCGTCGCGCTGGCCGAAGCGAAGCTTCGCCAGGCAGAAGCACGGCTTCAGGAACTGCTCGAAGAGTCCCGCATCTCGAGGGAAGAATGGGAGAGGTACTTTTCTCCGGACGAGAATCCTCCATCTCTGCTGGTGAAGGAACCTCAGATAAAGGCTGCCAGGGCTGAGCTCGACGCGGCAAGGGCTCAGCTCGAAAAGGCGAAACTCGATCTGGATAGAACGAGGGTCAGGGCGCCGTTCGATGGAGTGGTGGTGGAGAAGAAGGCCGATCTGGGCGATTTCCTAACACCAGGGAAAACGGTTGGGAGGGTTTATGCGGCTTCCGCGGCGGAGATCGAAGTCTATCTGAGCGAGTCCGAGATCGATCTCATATCCGTTCCAGGTTTCAACACTCGGGAACGGAGCGGTTCTCAGGCCAGGGTGATTTTGTCGGCCGGAGAGCGGGAGGTCGTCTGGGGCGGAACTGTTGTGAGGACTTCCGGACAGGTGGACGAGAAAACCCGGATGATTCCAATCGTCGTCAGGGTGAGCGACCCGTTCAGCAAGACTCCTCCTCTCATGTCCGGTGCCTTCGTTCGTGTGGAAATACTTGGAAAGAAGCTCGATAAAGGCGTGGTGCTTCCCGACTACGCGATCAGGTGGGGGGAAGGCGGCGAAACCCTTCTCTGGGTCGTGGATGGGAACAATCGTCTCCGTTTCAGAAAGGTCGAAGTCGCCCTTTTCGATGAGGGAAAGGTTTTCATCGAGCGGGGGCTTGAAGCGGGTGACCTCGTCATCACTACCCCTCTCAGGGCCGTGACCGATGGCATGCCGGTCAGAGTGAAGCTGGAGGACGCCAGATGAAAAAGTGGATAGAGTGGTTCGCCGACAATCACGTGGCGTCCAATCTTCTCATGGCGTTTCTCCTCGTCGCGGGTGTCGTGATGATAATCACGGCCAAAGTCGAGGTGTTTCCCGAAACATCTCCCAACTTCATAACCATAAAGGTGGTGTATCCAGGGGCCTCTCCTTCTGAGGTGGAGGAGTCGGTGACAAGGCGCATCGAGGAGAGGATTGCCGGGGTGAGCGGGATAAAGAAGATAGAGTCTTACTCTTCGGAAGGTCTTTCTCTAATAGTAGTCGAGGTGCTCGACGGGTGGGACGTGAAGGACGTGCTGGATGACATCGACTCGGAGGTCTCTCGAATCACTTCTCTGCCCGAAGAGTCGGAGAGACCAATCGTCTCTCGAGTCGTGCTGAAGAGACAGGTCATAAATGTCGTAGTATACGGCGATGTTCCCGAGCTCACTCTCAGAGAGGTGGCGAAAAATATCAAGGACAGGCTCACGCTGATTCAGGGAATAACCGAGGCTGAATTGAAGGCGCTGAGGGAGCCGGAGGTTCACGTAGAGGTGTCAGAGGAGACGCTCAGAAAGTATGGTCTTTCGCTGGAGGAAATAGCGGCGATCATAAGGAGTGAGAGCCTGGATCTTCCGGCGGGTAGCATAAAGACCAGAGGGAACGAGATACTCGTCAGGACTCTGGGGAAGAAATATTACGCCAGAGATTTCATGAAGATCCCTGTGATCGTGGGACCTGGCGGATCCAAGCTCACGCTCGGGGAAATAGCGAAGGTTTCGGACGGCGTGGAAGAGGTGGATCTCTTTGCCAGATACAGGGGAAAGAGAGCCGCGATAATTCAGGTGTTCAGAGTGGGAGACCAGAACGCTCTCACGGTTTCCAGAAAGGTCAGGGAGTTCGTCAAGGAGATCGCCCCCACTCTTCCCGATGGGATATACGTGGACACGTTCCAGGACAGGTCCGAGGTTTTGAGGAGCAGGATAAGGCTTCTACTCAAGAACATGGCTTACGGAATGGTGCTCGTGATCACGGTCCTTGGACTTTTCACGAACCTGAAGCTAGCCTTCTGGATTGCGCTGGGGATACCGATTTCTTTCTCCTTCTGTTTCTGGCTTCTGCCCCAGTTCGACGTTTCCATAAACATGATCTCCCTTTTCGCATTCGTGATGGTCCTTGGAATGGTTGTGGACGACGCGATAGTGATAGGGGAGAACGTCTTCAGGAAGCGAGAAGAAGGTTTACCACCGCTTAAGGCTTCCGTAGAGGGGACCTTCGAGGTTGGTAGAGCGGTCATTTTCTCGGTGTTGACCACCATGGCGGCGTTCTGGCCTCTTTTGCTGGGAACCGGCGTGATGGGGAAGTTCATAAGGAACATCCCCATAGTCGTCATACTGGTGCTGGCAGGGTCTCTGACGGAGTCGCTCTTCGTGCTTCCATCTCATCTGGCGATCACCCGTTTCAGAAAAGAGGATCGAAAGGAGAACCATTCCAGGAAGTGGCTGAGAAAGTTCATAGAGGGACCCTATTCGGGATTTCTCTCACTTTCTCTCAAATACAGGTACGTAACGGTTTCGATTGCTGTGGTGCTGCTTCTTTTCATGCTGGGTCTCTGGTTTGGGGGAAGGTTGTCCCTGGTGTTTCTCCCTCGTGTTGAGAGCGACAACATGATAGCTGAGGTGACGATGCCGGCTGGGACTCCGGCGTCGAGAACGGTGGAGGTCGTGGAACGGCTCGAAAAGACCGCGGAAGAGGTTGTGAAAGAGGCAGAGAAAAACAGGAAGAATGATGGTGAGCCTCTGCTTAGGTCGATCATATCGATGGTGGGCGTGAAACTCAGAATCAGCGGGCACGAGGAAGGCGTTTCCGGGATAGGTGGAAACCTCGGCCAGGTCGTTGTCCAGTTGATAGGGGCTGAAAAGAGAGAGGACATAAGCACCAAGGACTTGGTGAAGAGATGGCGGCAGAAGATGGGCGAGGTGCCCGGAGCGGAGTCACTCACATATCAGAGCGAGCTTTTCAGTGCCGGGAGTCCCATTCAGGTGAACCTGTTCTCCGACGACGACGAGAAGCTTGCAAGGGCGGTGGAGGAGCTGAAGAAGATCCTGAGAGGATACAGGGGTGTGTTCGACATTGCCGATAGCTCCATTCCAGGCAAAGATGAGCTGAGAGTCAGGCTCAACGAGGAGGCGGAATCCCTGGGAGTCACTCTCGACGACGTGGCGAGGGCACTCAGGCACGCTTATTACGGCGCTGAGGCGATGAGGTTTCAGAGAGGCGAAGACGAAGTCAAGGTTCTCGTCCGCTATCCGGAGAAAGAGAGGAAGAGTCTCTCCTCCATAGCTTCGATGAGGATACGCTTGAGAGACGGGAGGATGGTTCCCCTTTCGCAGGTGGCCGAGATAACCCACAAACAGGGATATGTTTCTCTCAGGAGGTATCAGAGGGGAAGGGTCATCTCGGTGACCGCAGACGTGGACGAGACGGTTACCAATGCCTCCAAGATAAGGAGGGAATTGAAGGAGAAGGTTCTGCCGGCGCTGGTGGAGAAGTACGGGAACGTTTCGTTCTCCTTCGAGGGAGAGGGGAAGGAAGAAGAGGAGGCTTTCACCGACATATTTCAGGGATTCGCCCTGGCGCTGTTTCTGATATACACGCTGCTCGCCATTCCACTTCGGTCTTTCTCGCAACCTCTGATCATAATGACGGCGATACCATTTGGGATTGTTGGTGCTTTCCTGGGTCATATAATCCTGGGACTCAACCTGAGCATACTTAGTATGTTCGGAATAGTGGGGCTCGCCGGCGTGGTCGTGAACGATTCACTCGTCCTCGTCGACGCGATAAACAGGTTGAGAAAGGCTGGAGTCGGCCTTAGAGAGGCTGTGATGAAGGGGGGCAAGCTAAGATTCAGACCCATTATCTTGACGACTGTCACGACGTTTGCTGGACTTGCTCCGATGATGGCCGAGAGATCGCTTCAGGCGAGATTTTTGATTCCCATGGCGGTGAGTCTGGCTTTCGGGGTTCTGTTTTCCACCCTTATAACCCTCGTTCTCGTTCCCTGCGGGTATCTGATTCTAGAGGATGTGAAGGGGATTTTTTCGAGGAAGGATACCTGATCACGAACCACCGAACCACCGAACCGCCGAGGCTCCGAACATCTGGTCCGTAATTATCGTGGTTGTGTGGTTGTGTGGTTGGGTATTTATCTCAGATACGCAACTACGGTAATTACGTAACCACGAACCAGTTGTTTTAAGTGGAGAAGAGGGGGTTTCAGGGGGAGAATCCCCCTGAAGTGAAGCTGGTGGTTATAAGCAATGCCCGGGGAATGAGAAGGTTTTTTTGGAGGATAAAAACAGGCTCTGACGTTCTGCAGGTAGAAGAGCCTGTAGGGGCGGGATTTATTCCCGCCCGGTTTACGATTCAACGTGTTAGTCGGCAGTCGAAATCCGGTAGTCGATAGTCGGAGAAGGAAAAAACGGAAGTCGTGAGAAAATCGGCCCGGTGATGATATGATTTTCTCATTCCCGAATACGTGAGGTGGAAGCCTTGAACGTGGTGATCCTCGGAGGAGCGAGTTATTTCTGCAGGCAGGTTCTTGGACGTATCGTGGACGCCCTTCCCTCGAACTGCCGGTACGTTCTCGCCGATTATGAGTATCGCACTGTCAGAAAGATGGCGAAGAAGCTGGGAGAGAGATTTCAGGGCAGGATGGTCGATGTCACCGACCAGGTTGCGATGGGCGAGCTCCTGGATGACGCAGATATTGTTCTTTCATTCGTGGGCCCCTGGTACCGTTTCGGGGAGTTCGTTGTCCGTTCATGTCTGGATGCGGGCGTCCCGCTTGTGGCTGCCAATCCCCGTTCGACCCTGGAACCCTGGAGTGAACGTGGAAAGGGAGATCCGCCGATCATTCTGGGTGCCGCTTTCTTTCCTGCGGGTTTCAAGCTGGCTGCTATGTTCCTCGCTGATAGGGGAGTTTCACTCGAAGAATTGAAGGGGGTCGTGAGCGTCGATTTCGGTTCATATGGTGGATTGGGTGGGCTGCGGGAATTCCACAGGTTTCTCGCCGTCGAAAAAGGCAGAATTCGTAAGGGCGATGTGACTCCCGTAGACGTGGAGGTTCTTCCCTCGGGGGTCCTGCAGAAGCTGGCTCGTTCTGGAATCTTTGGGAGGTCCGGGATTAAGGGGGAGTTCCTCTCTGCTCTGCAAGAGATGAGGAGGAGATCTGTTGGTCTTCCCGAACCAGGATCGGTGACGATTTCCTTCGTTGCTGGAGAAAACGAGGAGCTTCGTCTTTACTGGGATCAGGTGAGGGACATATCCGCTTGCCTGATGGCAACTGCAGCTCGCTTTATAATAGAAGGAAAGAATCTGGGGGGAATCGAAGAACTGGTATCTCTGGAGGAAGTCAGAGTCCCTGTATTCGAGATAATAAAAGGATGTGAGATGAGTAAAAAATAGGAGGTGGAACCATGAGGGAGATGACGAAGGAAAACCTGAAGGCTGCTTTTGCCGGGGAGAGTCAGGCGCACATGAAGTATATGATATTCGCCGAGCGCGCCGAGAAAGAGGGTTTCAAGAACATAGCGCGTCTCTTCACGGCCATCGCTTATGCCGAGCTTGTTCACGCCAGGAACCACCTGGAAGTTCTGGGAGGCGTGAGCGAGACGGGTGATAACCTTCAGGTTGCAATAGACGGGGAGACGTTCGAAGTGGAGGAGATGTATCCAGCTTACAGAAGCGTAGCGGAGCTTCAGAACGAGAAAGGAGCTCAGCGGTCGATACACTTCGCGGAGGAGGCAGAGAAGATCCACGCTTCTCTTTACAATGAGGCGAAGGAGTCGGTGAAGGCGGGGCGGGATATAGAGATAGGGGACATCTACATTTGCCCGGTCTGCGGTTACACGGTGATCGGAACGGCTCCAGACAGGTGCCCCGTCTGCAGCGTGACGAAAGACAGATTCAGGACTTTTTGAGGGGAGCCCTTCGACTCCCCTTTTCTTCAGCCAATGAAGATGGGAAGTAGAGATTCTATTCTCTCCTTCGCCGTTTCCGCTGCTTTTTCTGCGACCTCTGAGGTGAGGTTCAGACGCGCCACCGATTCGCACGATGGGCACATCTTCAGGCGAACGCCTGTGAGTCCAATATCGCACACGTAGCAGAGCGCGTTTGCGACGTGGACCAGATCGATCATCAGTTGCGTTTCCACGCCTCTGTCGGGCTGGTGGTGCCACCTGACGACTTCCACAACAGATGGCGGAAGATTCCAGTTTTCCAGGAGTATGGCACCGCTCTCCGCGTGATCGATTCCCAGCACCTGCTGTTCCGCTATGTCGATGGAGATGCGTTCCCTGAGTGCCATCCCGAGAATCGGCTCCGGGTCGATTTCGAGGCAAGAGCCGAGCACGATCTTCCCCACGTCGTGGAGCAGCCCTGCGGTGTAAGTGTGAGCGGGCTCGACAGTTCCAAGTTTTCGGGCTATTTCTTCGGAAGTGATTGCTACAGCGACGGAGTGCTTCCAGAGCATCTCAGGAGGGAGGTCGTAGGAACGGGCCTGTTTCGCTATCAGCGGGTTGAATCCGGTGGCGATGACCATTTTGAGAACGGTCTCCGTTCCGAGCCTCATGATGGCATCCTTGATTGAGACTATCTCACCGTATCTTCTGGCGTATGCCGAGTTGGCAAGTCTCAGGACCGAGGATGCGAGACTCGGTTCGTGCTCAATTATCGTCTTCAACTCGGTGATGTCCACTTCGGGCTTTGAGAGAAGAGATATCACCCGTCCCGTCACCGGGGGCAGATGAAAGGTTTTCTTTATTCGTTCGATTACCTGGTCTCTCAAGTCGGCAGGATTCACGGTTCCTCCACGAGAGAAAACGCACTTTTCTCCTATTGATAATTATCGAAAGGTCGTGAACATTCTTGAGGATAAATGCGAACGTTTGCCTCAGAATCCGTGCCACAGAGCCGAGGTGAGGAGAGTTTTCCACTCTCTCTCCACGTTTGCCTTTATGTGTTCAACTTCTTCCCGGGTGAGCGAGGAGAATCTGCCCTGTCTCGACAGGTATTCCGATACGTCTATCCCTTTCGGCTCGTGGGTGATGTGAATCTTTTCTCCGTCGAATATTTCCAGAAGCGGGAAGACCCTGGATTCCACTGCGAGGCGGGAAATCTTTATCGTATCGCTTGAGGGAAACTTCCACCCTGGAGGGCAGGGAGACAAAATGTGTATGAACGACATCCCGTCTATTTTCTTCGCTTTTTCGAATTTTTCAATGAAATCGTCGGGGAATGCGGGTGTTGCGGTTGCAACGTATGGGATTCTGTGAGCAACTGCTATCTTGACGATGTCTTTTTTAGGACGCTTTTTGAGGCGGCCCACGGGGGTTGTAGTGGTCCAGGCTCCCCAGGGGGTTGCCGAGGATCTCTGGATTCCCGTGTTCATGTAAGCTTCGTTGTCGTAACAGGCGTAGATTATTTTTTCGTTTCTCTCGGCAGCGCCCGACAGTGCCTGAAGTCCTATATCGAATGTGCCCCCATCTCCCGCGAATGCGAGGACGCTTGTGTCTTTTTTCCCGATAGCGTCCAGCCCTGCTCTTATCCCGGTTGCCGCTGCGGCGGCAGTTTCAAAGGCCGTGTGAAACACGGGGACCCTGATGGCGGAGTGAGGGTATGGACCGCAGATTACCGAGAAGCAGGATGCAGGTATCACGACGGCGGTGTTTTTCCCGAGCGCTCTCAAGGCGAGCCGCATGGCGATGGCCGCGCCGCATCCCTGACACGCCAGATGTCCGCCAGTGAGGAGTTCCTCTCTGGTGATTTCTGGGTTCATGATGCCTCCTTCAGCATCTCGTGCAGGAAAAGCACGTTTTCTGTTCGTTCGGATTTCACTATTCTCTCCACGACTCTCACGATGTCGTCCGGCGTGACGTCGAGCCCTCCTATGCCGGCTATCAGGTTCACGAGATTCTTCCCGGCGAGTGCCCGGGAACAGGCGCTCGATATTTCCGAGCACAGGATGCCTTTTCCACCTGGGGAAATGTTCCTTTCGATGACGATGATCGTTTCCGCTTCTTTTGCGAGTTCCTCCAGTCTGTGAGAGGCGAGAGGTCTTATGAGTTTCAGGTCTGCGAGCGTTGTGGGGATCCCTTTTTCAGCCAGGATTTCCACAGCCGTTTCGAGGTTTCCCGCGAGGCTTCCGGAGGTCACGAGGAGTATTCCATTTCCGGGCTTGAGGACTTCGACCGGGGCGTATTTCCTTCCGAAAGCCTCTGCGAAATGTTCGAAGGACTTTTCGAACCCCTCGATCGAGGAGATGAGGGAGCGGTGCAGCGATTCTCTGAATTGGACGTAATCTTCGGGCATCGTGAGGCTCCCTATACCCCGGGGATTGTCGAAGTCGATGTATCCTGTGAACCTGGAAGGACCTAGGAACTCGTCTGCCCTCTCCTGAGAGGGCAGGTCGACGACTTCCTGTGTGTGTGAAATGTAGAAGGCGTCGTAGCATACCATTATCGGTATTCTGTATTCTTCGGCGACGCGGTATGAGACGAGAATGAAGTCGAGAGCTTCCTGGGGAGAGGAGCAGTGAACCTGTGCCCATCCAGTGTCGCGCTGAGAAAGGGAATCCGTCTGGTCGGCCCATATATTCCATCCGGGTGCGACGGCTCTGTTGACGTTGACCATCACGATGGGAAGCCTCGCTCCTGCGACCCAGTGGAGAATTTCGTGCATGAGAAGAAGTCCCTGCGAGGAGGTGGCCGTGAAGGCTCTGGCGCCTGCGGCTTGCGCCCCCATTACACACGCGAGAGCGGAGTGCTCCGACTCCACCATTATGAACCTCGCGTCTAGAACACCCTCTGCGCACATCTTCGAGAGCTCCTCGACGATGCTCGTCTGGGGAGTTATGGGATACGCTGCGATTACCTGGACCCTCGAGAGCTTTGCTCCCCATGATGCCGCGCTGTTTCCCGTTAGAAGAGTTTTCACCTCAGTCCTCCTCGTATCTCATTGCCCCTCTGGGACATTCCGTCCAGCATATTCCGCACCCCTTGCAATGGTCGTAGTCCAGGACGATGGAGTCGTTCTCCCTGACAGCGGCCCCGTCGGGACAGAAGATGACGCAATTTTCACACAGGTTGCAGACGCCGCAGGACATACACCTTTGAGATTCCCTCATCGCCTCTAGAGGGGTGAGTGTTCTGTATATTTCTTCGAAAGACTTTGCCCGCTCGTGGATCGGCAGGATCTTTACCCTGATCCTTTCGGAAAGCTTCACGTAATCGGGGTTCAGGCATTCGGGGCCAGCCAGTGGGGGATTCTCAGGTGAAGTCGAGACGTTTACGAGCCCCCACTCGGCGAGAAGGGCGAAAGCTTCTTCTCTCCCGCTTCCAATGGCGTGCGTGACGGTCTTGGCGGTTCCGTGGGCGGCATCTCCGGCGAAGACGATTTTTTCCGAACCAGCGAAGTCGCTATCCGTGAACATGGGTCGTCCTCCAGTGGCTAGGATTACTATACTGCAGGGGACGAAGTGGTCCGTTCCCTCCAGGGGAACGACCTGCCCTCTTCCGCCGGCTTCGTCTTTACGGATTTCCGTTTTTCTGAGAACAAGACCCTCCAGATTACCTTTCCCGTCGTATACGGGGCGGATGGGAGTAACCCTGAAGACGAAATTCACTCCTTCTTTCACTGCCTCCTCGTATTCCTCCCTGTAGGCGGGCATTTCTGACTCCGTTCTCCTGTAGTAGACGCTCACGTCCGCTCCGAGACGCCATGCGACTCTCGCGCTGTCCACGGCACTGTTGCCTCCTCCCACCACTGCCACCGCCAGGCCCGATAAATCCGGGAGTTTTCTCTTCGCTTTTTCGAGAAAATCGTGCGCGAAAAGAACCCGGTTCCCGTCGGGGAGGAGTTCTCCCGTTTCCGGAGGCGTCCATGCTCCGGTGGCTACCAGGACCGCGTCGTATTCGTTTTCGAGTTTCTCGAGTTCAGAACGGTTGATTTCTTTCTGGACGAACCTAACTCCCCAATCGAGCAGGCGGGAGATTTCTCCCCTGACCACCCTGGCGGGGAGCCTGTATTCCGGGATCACGTGGAGCAGCATGCCGCCTGGTTGTCGTTTCGCATCAAAGACGGTGACGCTGAACCCGTGGAGGGTCATCTGATATGCGAATGAGAGCCCCGCGGGGCCGCTGCCGACCACGCAGACTTTTCCTTCCGAGCTTTTTTTCTTTTCCAGAAGCCCGTAGCGTTCGGAAAGGGCCGTATCTCCGATGAATCGTTCGAGGAAGTTCACGGCGACTGCTCTGTCGAAGTGTTCCCTGTTGCACTCCCTCTCGCAGAACCGGTAGCACACTCTTCCCGTGGTTGCGGGAAATGGATTCACCCTGACCAGTTCGCGGAAGGCTTCCTCTATGTTTCCTCTTTTGAGGTGGTCGATGAAAATTTCCGGCCTGGCTCCGGCGGGACAGGCTTTTCTGCAGGGAGATAAGAGTGTTGCGAGTGCCGGTTTGAGATGACGCCAGGCGGAGGTGGTATTGTTTAGAGTGGACTTCCAGGCAAGAGGTGGAATCAGCTTGTCTTCAGCCAGCATCTTCATCGCGATGTCTCCATTATCCTGACGAGGCGATACGCTTTCTTCATTGCCTCGATGTCTTTTTCGTGACCTTTTCCCAGGACTTTCTCGATTCCGAACGCCAGATCGTCGATGGAAAGAAGCTCCGAAGCTTTCCCGAATGCTCCCACCATGACCGTGTTGACTATGGGGCTTGTGGGTGTTCCCAGGCCGTGCTCTATCGCGATGCCACTGCCATTGACGGAGAAGATTCTGACTCCGCGGATTTCATCTCCCGCCGGCAGGCAGTCGGTGTCGCTGTTTACGACTGCGAACCCGCCATCCGGGATTCCTGAGAATACAGTGGGTTCGTGGGAGAGGTGTGGGTCGAGGACCAGAATCGCCCCGGGTTTTTTTATCATACAGCGGACCTTGATTGGCGAATCGCTTACCCTCGTGCACGCGTAAACGGGCGCTCCCCGCCTCTCCACGCCGAAGAAGGGGAATGATTGAACGAACTTGCCCCGTTTGAAGAATGCCCAGGCGAGGATTCGAGATGCCAGGACCGCACCCTGACCTCCTCTGCCGTGTATGCGTATCTCGAGCATGTTCTACCCCGTGAACAGGACAACGATCGCCCTGGCTTTCTTCTTTCCTATGCCCCTGAACGCATGAGGTATCTGGGAGTCGAAATAGAGGGAATCTCCCGGTTGAAGTTTTATGACTCCCTCGCTGGTTCTGAACTCCAGTTCTCCTTCAAGAAGGTAGAGAAACTCCTCTCCTCCATGTGAGAGGGTGGGGACGTCCTCGTCTATGTCCGAATCGAACTCGACCAGGAATGGCTCCATGTGCTTCTCCGATTTCCGGAAGGATAGGGACTCGTATGAGTAGGAGAGAGGGTCCTTACCTCGTGGGAAACGCCGCTTCACCTTTTTCCTTTCCTCTTTCCTCACGACTTCTATTTTCGGTTCTTCCTCGTCTTCCTGGAAGAAGTAACCTATGTGAACGTCGAGGGCTCTGGATATCTTGAGAAGCGTGGCCACCGGCGGTATAACAACTTCGTTCTCGATTTGGGATATGAGCGCTTTTGAAAGGCCGGTTACATTGGCGACGTCCTGGATGGTGAAGCCCCTCTTTAACCTCAACGACCGGATCTTTTCTCCGAGCTTAAGTTCCTTGAGCTCGTTCTTCTCCTCATTCATGATCCCCTCCGTGAAGATCGTCTACTTTATTTATTCATTTCCCGAAGGATGATGTCAATGAAAAATTTAGTATGGTTGAAATTAGTTTGATAGCATTAAACGTCTCGTGTTTCCAGGCAGTTTCGCAAAAGGGTCATTAAAGATTTTCAATGGGTTTCCGAAGAGTAAAAAAAATAGCTTCAATGAGTTCATTCTGGAGTGAATTGATGGAAGACACTCTTTTCTACTCGCAGCTTCTGCACATTCAAAAGATGGAGGCTCTGGGCAAGCTCTCCAGCGGCGTCATCCACGAGATCAACAATTATCTGGCGACGATAATGGGTAACTGCGAGATAGTGAAGATGAAGCTGGGAAATGAAACCGAGATAGTGAGCAGGCTGGAGGCCGTCATAGAAACCTCTTTCAAGGCATCCAAGCTCTTGCGGGAACTTCTCGCTTTTTCGAAATCGGGACCCGAGGCGACGGAGATAGTCAATATAAATGAGATAGTCATGCGGATGAAGGAGATGGTGGATGGGCTCATAGGAGAGCACATAAGGCTGGAGCTGGTGCTCGAGGACCAGCTCGCGAATGTGAAGGCCGACCCAACGAAGATCGAGCAGGTGATACTCAACCTGGTGATAAATTCCAAGGATGCGATGCCCACGGGAGGCGTCATCACGATAGAGACGGCTAACGTGGAGTTTACTCCCGAGTTTATGAAGAAGCACCACGTCATGAGTCCTGGGGATTACGTGATGCTCGCCGTCACCGATACGGGAATAGGTATCCCGGACGAGATAAAGGACAAGGTTTTCAAGCCGTTCTTCACAACAAAGGACGTGGGAAAGGGTTCGGGGCTCGGGTTGTCCACTGTTTACGGCATAGTGAAGGGTTATCAGGGTTACGTCTGGCTTTACAGCGAAGTGGGTAAGGGCACCACGATGAAGGTTTACCTCCCCGCGGTGGGTGAGGTGAAGAGGGAGAAGAAGAAATCCGGTGGAGTCTCTTTCGAGGATGTGAAAGGCACTGGCAGGGTTCTGGTGATAGAGGACAACGAGGGTATAAGAGAGACGACCAAAGAGGTTCTCGAGACGGCCGGGTATGAGGTCGTGACCGCTTCGACGGGTGAAGAGGCGCTGGAGCTTTTCGAGAAGGACTCGAATTTCGACCTTTTGTTGACAGATGTCATCCTGCCGGGAATGAACGGAAGAGAAGTGATGGAGCGCTTGAGGGAGAAGAAGGAAGGTCTCAAGGTCATATTCATGTCCGGGTACACGGACGGGGTGCTTTTTTGCAACGGCATCCTCTATAAAGGGTTGAATTTCATTCAGAAACCTTTCACCAGCGTGGATCTGCTGAAGACTGTGAGGGACGTTCTCGAGGAGGGGTGATTCTTCCGTTTGCTCTCCCTGGGACTCTGACGCTTTTGCAAATCCCTTTCAGGAGATGGTTCTTAAAAGTGCTTCAGAGAAGTTTTCCACCAGTTCCGGGTTGAACTCTTTTCCGGCGTTGCTCTTCATGAGAGAGAGTATTTCTCCGACTTTCCAGTCTTTTTTGTAGGGTCTTCTGCTTCGGAGAGCATCGAAGAAATCGGATATCTGGACTATCTGACTGATCAGGTTCTGTTTTTTGCGATATTTTCTCCCGTAAGGGTATCCTTCTCCGTCGTAGCGCATGTGGTGCTCGTATGCCACGATAGGGGCTAGCTGCGTCAATCCTTCCACCTGGGAGAGATATTGCGCTCCGTAGACCGTGTGGTTGGTTATCATTTTGAATTCTTCGTCTGTGAGTCTGCCCTTCTTCTCGAGAATTTCACCGGGAATGAAGAGTTTCCCCACGTCGTGGAGCAGAGCCGCTATGCCTATTTCGTGGAGGAAACGACCGCCTATTCCCAGGGATTGCGCCTGGAACAGAGTCAGTATGGCGACGTTCGTGGCGTGGGTGTATGTGAATTCGCTGTAGCTTCTCACCGGAGTCAGGAGTTTGAGGACGGAGGCCTCTCTCTTGAACGAGAGAATGAAATTCACCACGAGTTCTTCCAGGCCGTGGACGTTCATTTTCTGGAAGGGGGAGATCGAACCGAGCGATTCCTTAACCAGGGTCAGGAGTTTTCTTCTCGATTGCGCTTGGGCTGCTGACTCTTCCCCTTCAGGGCTCTTTTCTTCGTCGGGTCTGAACGCAACGGTGGTTTTTCCTATCTTTATGTGTGGCGATTTCAGAGGCTTCTCGATCGGCGACGAGAGAGTCTCTGCGAGGTCGAGTAATTCTCGCGTGGTTACTTCGGGATGTATCACTATGCCGGATATCCCCCTTCTTTTCATTTTTTTCATGAGATTCGTTCCGTGAATGCCCGGGTCTCTCACCATTGCTTCGTTGACTATCAGGTCGTCTTCGACCAGCATTATTTTCGTTGGTCGATTTCTGTTTTTCTCGATTATGCTCCTGAGTTTTTCGGCCGATTCCAGGGCGAATTGATGTTTCCTGGAGTAGAGACTGCACGTATTGACCGTGGAGGCAAGAAGAGCCAGAATTCTGCCAGTTTCTCTTTTGTGGTCGCTCATCCTTTCTCTCCGCCTTCTTTTTTCAGCATTCTGGCACATTCTCTGCGAACCGTTTCGCTTCTGCTCTTCAGACCCCATGTGACCATTTCTCTGACCTGCTCGAAAGGAAAATATTTGAGGTGCAGGAAAACTGTCTCCTTGAGAGAGTCCAGGGACCCCTTGAACAGGATGCTCTTTTCCTTCAGAATCTCGCGGTAGGCGCGGATTGCGCCCGGATACCCGATTTCGGCCAGCGCTCTCACGGCGATCTTTTTGGCTTCGAAGTCGCTTCCGGTGGTGGCTTTTTTGAGGAGAAAAGAGCATATTTCTTCTGCTGCCTCTGTTACCCTGAACTTTCCCGCCAGGTCCATCGCATGATGGAAGAACGCCTCCCGGGGGGTTCTCAGGTGCTCAATGAGCTTTCGCTTCGCCTCCGGATCTCCGTGTTTCAAAAGGCACCTGAACGCTTCGACCTTTACTCTGTCGTCTGGGTGTTCCAGAAACGGTTTCACCGCTTCTACCTGCTCCCTGCTGCCGCAGGTGTAAATCAGGTGGAGCATGTTTCGAACGACGAACCACCTCGTGTCATCGAGACGTTTTGCCGCCTCACTGGCGACTCTCTCTCCGAGTGTGGAAAGGAGGTCTATGAGAAACCTCCTGACCGCGCTGTCTTCTTCCTCTGAGAGGGCGTCCAGCAGGTCTGGAATCAGCTTATCTCCCAGCATCGTCACGAGTTTCAATGAACTATCGCGCTCTCGCCTACCCACGAGACGGAGGGTGTTGACAAGGGCCGCTGGAAAATTCCCTTTGGCGAGTTTTTCCATCTTCCCCTCTGCTATTTCGGGAAATTTTCCCTTCTGCGATTCGTTCATAAGAAACTCTATCCCCTCGAGTACGCCTCTTAAGTCGCCCGCTTCGTTCAGGCTCAGAATTCTCGACGTGATAGATGCGATCAGATTCCTGTAGGATTCCTCGTCCCCGTCGGAGCCTGCTATAAGCTCGAGCAAAATCTCGAGGTGGTCCCGTTCGATTTCTTCTTCGGAGGGTAATGGCCCGGTTTTCTCTCTCGCGGTTGATTCTTGCGGCGGCTGGAACTCGAGAATCTTTTTTATCTCCCGGTCGTAATCATCGGTTACGAAGTCGTGAAAGCGTCCCTTTTCGAGGAGAACAGCCATTTCTTCTTTGAGAAGGAGATCGTCGAGGAGGAATTTGTCGTCGATGAAGCCCAACTCGTTCAGGGACTCGTCTACCTGCGAGAATTTGGATATCAGGTTTTTCAGGGTATCCGGTATGTGGGCAGACTGAGTTTCCAGAAGGGATATGAACCGTTCCACCTCTTCGGGAGAGAGATCCTTAAGTGCCCTCTCTAGCTCTTCTCCTCGTTGGGGGAAGTTCTGGACGGTCATCGAGAGGAAATGGGTTTTTAGTTCCGGGCTCAGCGAATTGATGAGCATAACCATTTTTTTCACGTCTTCAGATGCGAGATCCCTTCCTGAAGACCTGTGGAGATAAGAGGTGATCACTTTCTCGTAGTTTTTTTCGCTGAAAGAGCCCTTTTCGCTCGCTTCGTTCAGTATTTTCGCCAGCGTGGTCGGGGGAATCACGGTTATGACGGGTTCCGCTTCCTCGGGGGCGAGGGTGCCGCTCAAAAGTCCGTAAATGTATCTGTCCCAGAGTCCTTCCCCGGTTTCTGTTTCTGCTACTTCGCCGGTTTCGACGCGGAGCAGGTCGAAGTCTATGAGCCCCACTTCCACGTGCTTCAATTCTTTCTTCAGATTTTCCAGCTCGGCGCGTGTCAGTGTGTCCTCTCGCTTGCTCCTGGAGAGTATCTTCTCGTTGAAGCGGAGAAGCTCGTCACCTGTTATTCCTTTTTTGAAGGTTATGTGCGAGATGCCGAGACCGTGGAGGTGGGATGCGAATTCCTTCAGGACGGCGTTTTTTTCGTCCAGCCGCTGGCCGTCGACCACGAGGGCGTCGCCGGATACAGCAAGGGTTATATGTTTTCTGAGGGAGAAGACGTTATCGAGCTTTTCAAGCGCGCGTTTGATTGAGCCTTCGATGGCGGGATGACCGGGGGGGTAGATTGACACGTTTCTCCGGGCGATGTTAAGCTCTATGATTGCTTCGCTCAAAAGCCTGGCGTCGACGGGGATGTTGTTTTCACGGTTTTCCATTATAACTAAAATTATTAGAATTATTATGGGAAATCAACAGGATTTGAAATGTTTAAAAATTCATATTTATTGGAACAATTATTTATATTAGGATATCTACCCAAAGTAAAATCCAGTCGCTTTTAACCCGCTATTCCCGTCCATCGGGAAACTGGCATTTTCGGGGAAAAGGGCAGTGGAATTTCCAAGAGGAGTCAGGAGAAGGCATTTCTTCGTGTTCATGCTGGGGGTTGTATTCTGGACTGCTGTATGCGCCGCGGCTTTGTTGACCTTCGTCAGGTGGGATGACCTGGAGGACAGGGAGATTCTGACCGCTGTGGGGCGCACAGTATCCGACATGGTCCTGAGCCTGATGACTTTCGACTCCGACCACGGTGGGATATACGTAGTTGCCGGCGAGGGAGTGAAAATCGACAAGTATTTCAAGAAGCCTGGAAGAGATCTCGTCACGACGGAGGGGCTCAAACTCACCAGGTATGATCCTCCCTTTATGACTGCTCAGATATTGTCTGGTATAAGGGAAGAAGCGGAGTTGACGATTCGTGTCGTAGGGTTCAAAGGGTTATCCCCGATCACTTCCCCAACCACGTTCGAGAAGGAGTTCCTCCGCGAGGTGAGGGAGAAGGGTGAGCTCCTGGTGAGAAATGTCCCGAGTGAAGAAGGGGGCGGAGATGCCTTCTTCAGGTCCGTCGAGGTGACGGGTAGCTGCCTTTCCTGCCACAGCTCGGACGGTTTCAGTGAGGGCGACCCGATAGGGGCGTTCGTGGTCTACTTCAGCCCGCGTTTCCTGAGGGTAGTTAGGTTCGGGGAAAAGGAGCATGCCCTTACTGTGACCGCCGGTGTGTGGGGGGTGGGTTTGTTGCTTCTGATTTTCGGGCACGTCGTGCTTTCCAGGGCGTTCAGACGCGCGTATGTCCGGGAAAGGGAATTCAGGATTCTCTTCGAGCAGTCCTTATCACCGGTTTATGTTGCCGGTACAGATGGGAGGCTCGAAGAGGCGAACCCCGCTTTCCTGAAGCTCTTCGGATACGACAGGGATGAGCTGAAAGTGTTGAGAGACGTTGACCTCTTCGCAGAACCAGAGGTCAGAGAGGAGTTTGTTGGGAGTGTGCTGGAACGTGGTGAGGTGAGAAACTTCGAGGCGCGCATGAAGAAAAGCGATGGGAGTGAGATGAGATGCCTGATAAGCGCTGCCAGGCGTATCGACTCAAATGGTGAGGTGATTGGAATCCAGGGGGTCATAAGGGACGAAACTGAGAGGCTTGAGCTCATAGACAAGCTGAGAAGGTTCGAGGCGTGCGTGACCTTCTCCTCGGAGGCGATAATCATCACCGGCAGGGAAGGGGATATCCAGTACGTGAACCCCGCTTTCGAGAAGATTACCGGGTATGGCGAGGAAGAGGTTGTGGGGAGAAGCCTGAGGGTCATAGAGGTAAACGGGAAGGAAAAGATCCAGTATGCCGATTTGTGGGACAGCATGGAAGCGGGTGAAGCGTGGACCGGGAGAGTGGTAAACAGGAGAAAGGATGGCAAGCTCTTCCACGCCGATGTGGCGGTTGCCCCGATACTAGACGAAATGGGGGAGGTGGTCGGTTTCGTCGAGGTGATGCGCGATGTGACCAGACAGGTGGAGATGGAGAGGCAGGTGGCGGCGGCCCAGAGGATGGAGTCTGTCGGCAGGCTGGCGGGAATCCTCGCCCACGACCTGAACAACTACCTTGGCGCCGTGATGGGGTACTGCGAACTTATCAAGAAAGGGCTGGAAGACAGGGGACCTGCGGACGAGAAGTTCTTCAGGTATATCGGTTCAGTAATGAGGGTCGTGGACAGGTCCCGGAATCTGCTCCAGCAGGTTCTCGCGTTTTCCAGGAGACAGCCGGCAGAGCCCAGGGTTATCGATCTGAATGAAGTGCTTTCGTCGCTCTGTGAAATGCTGGAAAAGCTCATCGGCGAAAAATACAGCCTCGACTTGTTCAAGGAAGAAGAGCTGTGGCGCGTGAAAATAGATCCCTCCCAGATGGAACAGGTTATCACCAACCTGGTTTTGAACGCGAGGGATGCCATGCCGGATGGAGGAGTGATAACAATTGAAACAGCGAACGTGGTTTTCGATGATTCCTACCTGGATGACCACCCCATAGTCACCGAGAAGGGGAGGTACGTGATGCTTTCGGTGACAGATACGGGAGTGGGCATACCCGACGATATCAAGGAGAAGATTTTCGAACCCTTCTTCACGACAAAGGGGGAGAAGGGGACCGGTCTTGGTCTTTCCACCGTCTACGGGATTGTCAAGCAAAACGGCGGTTACATATGGGTCTACAGTGAGGTCGGAAAGGGGACCACCTTCAAGATATACCTGCCGGCCACCGACGAACCACTGACCAGGCCGAGGGAGGAGAAAGAGGAAGAAGTCGACGTGATGGGCAATGGAGAACTCATACTTCTGATTGAAGACAACCCCGACATAAGGGAAGCGACGACGGCGCTTCTCAGTTCGGTGAATTACAGGGTGCTCCCGGCTCCCGACGGGGAAACTGCTCTACTCAACTACGCCGACAAACTCGATGAGGTGTCGCTTCTTATAACCGATGTGGTCCTTCCGAAGATGGATGGCAGGGAGGTGGCGGACCTGATCAGGATGAAGAACCCGAATATCAAGGTGCTCTTCATGTCCGGCTATACCGAGAACGTGATCGCTCACGAGGGAATGATCAAGGAGGGATACCACTTCATATCCAAGCCTTTCACGGCGGCTGCCCTGTGGAGGAAGGTGAAGGAAGTTTTGAGGAGTTGAAGGCGGCGGTTTATCCCCGCCCGTTCGATTCAAGCACGAAGCACGAAATTCGAAACTCGAAACAAATCCTAAATTCAAAATACAAATGTTCAAAACATACACGGGGTGATGGTTCGTAGTTGCGTGAATGGGTAGCTGCGTAGCTGGGTGGTTTTTCGCAACTACGATAACCACGCAACCACATAACCACGAACCACATTCACTCCACGTCTCGGTCATTTAAGTTTAAGCATTCGAATTTGTTTCGGATTTCGTGCTTAGAATTTCGGATTTAATCAATTCCGCCTTCTGCACTCCGAATTCCGAATTACCAGACGGGCAATCGCCGGTTCGGTGGTTCGTTGGCTCGTAATTTTGTGGTTGGGTGGTTGCGTCGTTGCGTGGAATTTTACGCAATTACTCAGCTACGCAATCACGTATCCACGGGCCATCCACCCGCAGAAGCGGAGGCTCGGTTCCTCGGTGCTTCGGCGGGTTCATAGATTTACCGTGAAACCCATTAGCGGGGCTGAGAAAGGATTTATCCGCCGAAGTTACGCGTAGCGTAACGAAGGCGGATGGCGCGCCCTGGAGGACTCGAACCCCCAACACCCTGGTCCGAAGCCAGGTGCTCTATCCAGTTGAGCTAAGGGCGCAGTATCATATATTTTACGATGGTAGCTTCGAAGTTTGAAGCCACATATTGAGGGGACCAGGGGGAAGCCTTTTTGAGGGGATGATCTGATCTGGTATATGTATAATATATGGATTGGATTATCTAAGGGGGAGAGTAAGTTGAGTCTACCGTCTCTTAAAATTGGGCAGATCACAGCCAAATATCCGATAATTCAGGGAGGAATGGGGGTCGGCATATCGGGGGCG
This sequence comes from uncultured bacterium, assembly GCA_964429585.1. Taxonomy (GTDB): domain Bacteria; phylum Desulfobacterota; class Deferrimicrobia; order J040; family J040; genus CAYSCN01. The sequence goes on from CAYSCN010000001.1 coordinate 96,919, forward strand.
AGGCTTGCCGCCGCCGTGTCTGAGGGCGGTGGAATAGGAGTCATCGCCGCGGTTGCACTCGGGGTCACTTCACCGCATTTCAGGAGACCTTCCGACTACTTCGAAGCGAACAAGAAGGCCCTGAGGGACGAGATCCGGAGGGCTTTTTCCCTCACGAAGAAAGGCAACATAGGCGTGAATTGCATGGTGGCGGTAACCGACTACGAGGCGATGGTGAGAGTGAGCCTGGAAGAAGGGGTGAAGCTGATCATATCTGGGGCGGGCCTTCCGCTGTCGCTTCCCGAGTATGCGAAGGACTATCCAGATGCCGCTCTGGTTCCGATAGTGTCGAGCGTGAAAGCGGCGGAAATAATAATCAAGAGGTGGGAGAAGAAGTACGGAAGGGTTCCGGATGGGTTCGTGGTGGAGGCTCCAAGCACAGCGGGTGGACACTTAGGTGCCGTCCACGAAGAGGTAGACAAAGAGGAGTACACCCTAGAGTATGTCATACCAAGGCTCAAGGAGATTCTCACGGGAAAATACGGTCTGGACATTCCTGTCATCGCAGCCGGTGGCATATGGGATGCTGCAGATATAAGAAGAATGCTCTCCATGGGAGCCGACGGTGTTCAGATGGCAACGAGGTTCGTGTGCACCTTCGAGTGTGATGCGCCGGATAGCTTCAAGGAGATGTATCTCAGGGCGGATGAGAGTGACGTGGTTCTGATAAAGAGTCCTGTGGGGTTGCCTGGCAGGGGAGTCAGGAATCCCTTCGTCGATAACATTGAGGGTGGAGCAGGTGAAAAGAACGGTTGCTTCGTCAACTGCCTGGTCAGGTGTTCATTTCGAGAGAGCGGGGAAGGCTTCTGCATAGCCAGAGCTCTGATCAAAGCCAAAGAAGGGAAGGTGGAGGAGGGCCTGGTTTTCGCCGGAAAAAACGTCTCCCGATGCGATGAGATTCTCACGGTGGAAGAATTGATGAAGAAGCTCGTGGCCGAGGAGTGAGTTTGTCGGCTGTGTATTACCAGGTCGTTTTTGAATCGCTTCTCCTGAGCCAGAGAAGGTGAAACCGCAGGAGTCGTTTTTTCACGCGCCTTTTCTCCGAAAAACTGAGTTTCCAGGAGGTAACTTCTGTATGGGGGTGAAACCGATCGAGCTTGGAAAGGGGATGTATCTGATACCAGGAGAAAAAGACGGGAGATTCCCGTATTCCCACTCGTTTCTCTTTGTGGGGAGAAAGAATGTCTTTTTCGACGCAGGTTGTGGTCCCCGGGTCATGAAGTGGGTGCTGGAGAACTTCGAACTCGATTCGATCGTCCTTTCTCACACTCACGCGGACCACTTCTCGTCTCTCAGGGTGGCAAAAGGTGTGCCCGTCTTTGTTCCAGAAAAATGTCGGGAGAGCGTGAGATCTCTCGATACTCTGAGCAGGCGGTTCGTGAAGGATGAAGCGGCGAGGCAGGAATGGCTGGAGATGGTGAAAAATCTGTTCGATCTAGAGGGCTTCGAACCAGACGGTGTCTTTGGAGAGGGTGAGGTGTTTCGCACGGGGGAACACGAGCTCGTTGCTGTCGCCACTCCCGGACACACTCTTGATCACTTCGCTTTCTATGAGCAGAGATCTCGTCTCATGTTTTCCTTCGACATAGATCTGACTTCGTTCGGTCCCTGGTATGGACACGAGGAGTCGAGTATAGGCGATTTTCTGGAGTCGATTCGGAAGATAAGGGAGCTTCGGCCGGCAGGCCTGGTTTCTTCGCACAGGGAACCGGTGCTCGGTGGATGGGAAGACGAACTTTCCCGATACGAGCAGTACATATACGATCGCGACAGGGAAGTGGAGAGGCTCGTCAGAAAAGGGTTTACTCTGGACGAGATGGTGGAACGGTCCGTCATATACGGTGGTTACCCTCACGTCCCCGCTCTTCTCATGTATTTCGAGAGGGAAATGCTGCTAAAGCACGCGGAGAGAGTCGGGACGTCGGGGGAACTTAAAGCTTGAACTCGAGATGATATTGGTTTATATTATCTTTTCCGCACGGGCCACTAGCTCAATTGGTAGAGCAGCGGACTCTTAATCCGTTGGTTCGGGGTTCGAGTCCCTGGTGGCCCACCAGTGAAATCAAAGGGCTGGGAGAGAGTAAAAGGATCTCCCGGCCCTTTTTCTTTGTCTCGCAGATGTAGAGTGATGTGAATCTTTCCCCTGCGAAATTTCACGGTAAAAACAGGATCTGACTTGAGATTAACGAAGTTGCGTCGTTGCTATACTTCGCTCTCGAGTGATTTTGGGGAATCGATCCAGTCTATCCGTGATTTTATTTGTCGATAAATGCGACAAAGTGTAGAATCGTAAGATAAAGGCATTTGCAGTCTCGCAGGTAGTCCCACGAGGAAAACGCCGGTGAGAAGGCTCTCCGAGACGGCGAGTGAGATTTACGGGCTGGGGGTAGAAAAGAGAATGTTGATAATTCGGGAGAGCGACCTCTCGAGTTTCAACGTCACAATAACGAACGGCTGGGGGTGAGGGGTCATGGGAAAGGAAAAGAAAATCGTAGAATCTCTTCTCAGAGAGGCGGGGGTGAAACTGAACGGGGACGGTCCGGCAGATATCAGGGTTCACAATCCGGGATTTTACAGGAGGGTTCTGACGGAAGGTTCACTGGGGCTGGGGGAGTCTTACATGGAAGGCTGGTGGGATGTCCCGGCACTGGATGAGTTCATCTGCCGCCTGTTGAGTGCGTCGGTTAATAAGAAAATCAGAACGTGGAAGATGTTGCCGTACCTCATGAAGGCAATCCTCTTCAATTACGGGAAAAAATCCAGGGCGTTCGTAATCGGTGAGAGACATTACGATATCGGCAACGACCTGTTCGAGAGGATGCTGGATAGGAGGATGGTTTACTCCTGTGGATACTGGAAGGATGCGAAAAACCTCGATGAGGCGCAGGAGGCTAAACTGGAACTCGTCTGCAGGAAACTTCGCCTCGAACCCGGCATGAGGGTCATAGATATAGGGTGCGGTTGGGGCAGCTTTTGCAAATACGCCGCTGAAAAATACGATGTTCATGTAATCGGTGTCACCGTTTCTAAAGAACAGGAAGAGTATGCCAGACGGCTGTGTGAGGGATTGCCGGTGGATATACGCCTGCAGGACTATCGCGATATGAAGGAAAAGGAGTACGCGGACCGCATAGTCTCGATAGGCATGTTCGAGCACGTGGGATACAAAAATTATCGGACTTATATGGAGGTGGTTCACAGTCTGTTGAAGAAAGGCGGCCTGTTTTTGCTTCAGACTATCGGGGGGAACGAGTCTGCAGTGACGATCGACCCCTGGATGGGCAAATATATCTTTCCGAATTCGATGTTGCCGTCGATAAAGCAGATTGGCGAAGCCATCGAAGGGTTGTTCGTCATGGAGGATTGGCACAGCTTCGGTCCCCATTACGACAGGACACTCATGGCGTGGTTCGAGAATTTCGAGGAAGCCTGGGACGAGTTGAAGGAACGTTACAGTGAAATGTTCTACAGAATGTGGAAATATTATCTGCTCGTCAGCGCCGGGGCTTTCAGGTCCCGCTACAACCAGCTGTGGCAGATAGTTCTTTCGAAAGACGGATTCCCGGGAGAATATATACCGGTTCGCTGAGGGATTGAACGGAAAACTTGCTCGTTCTTTTTTGCTTCCCGTTTCCGGTAGAGGAGCGTTTTGAGTTAAAGGGACAGTTTAAGGTCGTGTCCGGGACCTGCTTTGGTGTCCTTCGCCACAATGAGCGACTCTTGGAATCATGAACCTTGTGATAGTCATGATGGTTGCCTCCTTTATCGTTTGTTCATAACCGCCTCAATGGCAGGACCCACCGGTTTTACTCTTGTCTGTGTGTTCACCTGTATGTTCACCTGTGTGCCCACCTCCGCTACCGTGGCCTCCGCCTTTTCCGTGACCTCCGCAGCCTCCACCGCCTCTGCGAAACAGTAGGAAAATGAGGCCTCCGATTACGATCAGCCATATCCATCCTCCAAACATTTCATTTGCCTCCTTCGGGTATTTACTGGTTAAATGTGCATCGTTCGTGCCAGATCCTGGATGGCGGGAAGGAAGAGGTCCAACTTGCTGATTGAAATGAGTTATTTTCTTTTGTTTCTTTCGAGTCATAACTTGTCCCAGAAAAAATATGGGTAAGTTTGTCCAGTGGAGCGAGTCTGGTGAGAAATGTTTACGCACGGAGAGAGGTGCCGTGCTTGTCCGGAAATTCAGGGAATATGTTCAGAAAATACGATCTGGAGCAGGATGGCGAAATAAAAGGGCTTCTTTAGTCACAGCAGGATGAACTGCAGCCGCAGTCCGGCTCGGTCCCCTTTATCATCCCTATTATCACCGCGTAGGCGCAACCGACCCCGGGTTTGACGAGGATGGCACCCGCGGGACAGTTTTTCATGCACGCGCCGCACTCCATGCAGCTGTCTCTTTCTTTGATGTATGCTCTGTTCCCGTTCATTCCGAAAACCCGGTGGGGACATACGACCACGCACACGCCGCATCCGGTGCACCTGGATTCATCGAATGTGAGGGTTACCACGCCCGGTATGTATCTGAGTTCTTTCACGTTTCCAGCCCCCTTTTCATCAGGTTAGGAATTTTCCTCCCACCCAGAGTGCCAATCCGAGAAAAAGCAGCGTAGCCTGGACCGGGATATAGCGCCTCATTTCAAAAGTGACCCCCGAGAGAGAGGTGAAAGTGGTTGCCCCCGTGAAATTCATGGCTGTGAAGCTCGATATTGCTGGGATGATGAATGCCCACCCGGTTCCGCTCATCCGCGTGAGAAAGGGTGTGGGAAAACTCAGAATTACGGTCCCCCACAGGAGTGAGAGAAAAATTCCTACGAATAGACCTTTCAGAGAGAATGCTCTGCCGGGGATGAGGGGAAGGAATACCGGGGTCACGAGTACGCCCCCGAGAAATCCTGATAGAAAGAGCCCCAGCGAAAGTATCCCTTCGGTTTTTAGGCGTTCGAAGTGTATGCCTCCTGGAGATATGGTAGACAGGATAAAGATGATAAGAGTAATGGGAATCAGGAATTTCAGAGCGTTTACGAGTTCCACCGGAACCAGGGTGATTCTCTCCTTCAACGGGAAAATGACCCTCCGCATTTCCTCTGTGGCGCGAAGTCCCTCGGCGAGAAATTTTCTTATGTCCCTTGCCCGAACAGGACCGTATACAGCCCTGAATCCAGTTTGCCTTTTCAGCTCGAAGGCGCTGACTCCAGGGGCCGAGAGCTGAGGGAGAATGAGCGTCCCGTGGTTCACCACCTGCTTCAATCCTGTCTTTTCAACCTGTTTGAGAATTTCACTGTTGCAGAACTTCCCTTTCCCCGCGGAGCACCATACGTTTATGCCCTCTGTGTCAATTACGAGTATCCAGGCGCTGATTTCTTTTAGTTCAGACCTGAGTTTGTCGAATGTCAGCTTGTAATTGGCTGTGACGAGGACGGGCGATGAGGAGTCGGGCTCGCCTACTGCATAAAGACCTGGGTCCACTCGGTAATTGTTTCTCCCGATTCCCCATCTCACTCTGAAGGCGCCAACCCTGTCTTTGAAAGTGAGTTCTGTGGAGACGACGGGAACCTCCCCGGAAGGAGTTTGGATGAAGCGATTTATGAATTCCTTCTTTTCCATCATGGTTGTTTTATTTTATCAGGGAGATGGGGGGAGAGTCGAAATCCTGACGTGAACCGCTCGGGGACCGTTTTTCGTCGAGGCTGACATAACGATTCCTCACCGGCTTGTATTCAGCTCCTCTATGAGAGATTCGATTTTTTCGAGAGCTCGAGTCAGTTTCTCTTCTTCGCTTTTCGTTACCTCTGCCCGCTCGAGTCTTTTTTTCATTGCCGCATCCATTGCTCCCCGGGTCGATTTGAGTGCCTCTTCCATCCTGCTTGCGAGAGCTGAGGTGAACTTTCTGAAGGTGTTGTCGATGTTTTGCAGCGTGACCCATCTTAGGTTTTCCACGTTGTGAAGAACCAGTTCTTCCACGTGTTTCATCATTCTCTTTTTGACCCTTCCTTTTCTGATACCCGGTGGCAGAAGCGCGTCTGCAGCCCCTTCTGGGACGAAGGATAGGCTGGCGCTCCATTTGTGGGTAACCCAGTAAGGCTCCTTTTCTACGACGAATCTGGAAGCTCCTTCGAGAGTTCTATATGGGATGTCGAAGAGTTCTGCGGCTGTTTTTCTTATCGAGCCTATGAGCTCGTCGGCTTTCTGTTCAAATGGGGTGAGGGCTTCTGTTATTCGGTCTTCCATCTTTCGGGACATCTCTCCCAAGAGTCTCTCGAAATATCCCGGAATTGACTCAGATATGGCATCTCTTACCCTTTTATCGAGGTTTTTCTCGCTTCCGCACCTTGCAATCGTTTCGTCCACGACTCTTTCGAGGAACTCCCTCGCTTCGCTCCTCAGCGATTCGGCCTGTTTTTCGAGGAACTCCACGGTCCTTTTTCTTTCTCCGCTGATCATGTCGTCGAAGGTTATCTTTTGCCTTTCGATTTCTTTGAGTTTTTCGTCGAAGATTCTGGTTTTTTCCTCCAGCTCTTCTATCGGAAGGAGATACGATTTGATGAGGAGATTCAGCCTCATCTGAATGTCCAGCATGACGTCGTGCGCTTTCCTCGAAATGGCTTCCACGAAAACACGTTCCTTCTCGCGCGCGAGGAATTCTACCAGGAAGCTCTCAACGATTCCCATTCCGCTTTTTTCCCACAGAATTTCGTCCCCTGCCTGTCTGGCTTTGAGCCCGTCTCTCGCCGAGGTCAGGAAGATCTGGACGTCGGAGACACCAGCCTGATCGCGCAAAACGTCGGTTATGAACTCTTTGATCTGAGATCGTTCATCTTCATCAAGGTAGTCCACCTTGTTTATCACGAAAAAGAGCCTCGAAACCTTCTTTTTGACTTCCTTGAGGAATTCTATTTCCACTTCGGTTATTGGAGGATCGGCTGATACCATGAAGAGTGCCGCATCGCACTCGGCGAGGAAGTTCAGAGTCGCTTCTGTGTTGTGCTTGAAAGTGGAACCGATTCCTGGAGTGTCGATCAACACCACGCTCCTTCCGAGTATCGAGGAAGGGATCGCTACTTCCACCTGAGAGACGGCTTTTTCGTTTTTAGGGTTTTTCTCTTCCGTGACGTATTCTTCGAGAACCTGCCTGGCTTCGTCGGGGGAAGATGCGTCGATTCTTTCCGTTTTCCCGTTCTGAAATGTGACAGAGATTTCCAGGCGGTCCGAGGTCTTGAGAAAAGTGGGGATGGCTGTGAGCGGCACGACTGATGACGGGAGGACCTTTGCACCTATGAGAGCGTTCAAGAACGTGCTTTTCCCTCTTTTGAACTGACCGAGGACGGCCAGGTGAAACCTCTCATTCTCGAGACGGGTTTTGAGAGAATCGAGCATCTTTCTTGTGCCTTCCAGTTCATCCCCGAAGATGGTCGCGAGAGCCACGCCTTCCTCTATTATTTCTTTCAGCTTTTCGCCGGTCAGACCGGGTGAACTTTTCAGTCTCGTCTCGCTCATTTTTACTCCTCACTCGGATAAACCCTCGAAAATTCGAATCACCTTTTCCGCCCATTCCTCCTGGTTCGGGATGAGGTTTTCGTCGGGAGGCCTCGGGAACCAGTGGGGACATCCCCCGCATAGCTTCCAGGTTTCTTTTATTACTTTTTTCCCGGTCAATTTGAAGAACCACCGGCATGAGAACGTGTATATAGGATGGGAGTTGCTGCGGAACCTGACCGGTATTAAATACAGGCAAGGTCTTTTTTCGGTGGATAGTTCGTCTGGGATCGAGCAGGGAGAACACCAGCGATCGATAAGTTCTCCGGGATCTGGTGACGAATCCAGATGCCTGGGGCCGGCTGCCTTGCAGTGGAGATTCCAGATGGTTCCATTGCTCCATATTTCTCCGAAGGGGCAGCTGATATGGGTGAGTTCATCGTTTTTGAGGAGCATAAAAAAACTCCTGCCACTGCAAAAGTGCAGGAGTCATCAGCCCTGCCGGGCGGTTAGAGGCGGACTCCATCGCCTTTTGAAAAATTATATGGACGGGTGCACTTTTGAGTCAAGATGAAACGCCGTGTGAAACCCGGAAGTTTTTTCAAGGATTCGTCGTTTCGGCCGTATGTGTTTGGCATCTCGTCGGAGGCAATAGGGTCATTTGCCTCGTGAAGGACCTGCTTTCTCCATGCTCGGGACGATCGCCAGGTGATTGGTGAAGTTGGACCTTTCGTCGATGTCGAGCGTGACGTTTCTGTATTCTCCCTTCAGCCACAGTGGGAACTGATCCCTGTAGTGCTCCTCGAAGTAGTATCCCGATTGACCGGTGGTTATCACGACTCTGGCTCTGTCCGCCTGCGCTGGTGATACGACGAGCCTGAACGAAGGACCCACGGCGGCGGTGAAGTCGCTCCCGTGAGCAAACTCCATCTTCCATACGGTTCTTCCGCTCCCCGGCGCTTTTGCTGGACCTATGTTGAAGAACTTCCGAAAATACCATTTCTTGCCGAACGGGTGCCTCATCACCACCCGGTGGAGCTCTCCCCACTTCCAGGAGCTGAGGTCGTCCCCGAACTTTTCCCTGAGGAAGTCGATGGTTTCTGCGAAGCTCTTTTTCACCACGTCCTCGATGGTTTCCCGCCTGTCCCTGGTGTTTACGTCGTCGAACCACCGGGAGTCGGGTTTGTCGAACATCAGGCGAGTCAGGGAGAGCACCGGCACCCTGAGAGTTCGGCTGAATATCCGGTAACCATCGGGGCCCAGTTCATCGCCGAAGGTGTTTTTCAGGACTTCTTCGTAGAGAACCTCGAATATCGTCGCGCCGATGCTGTCTACGCTGAAGTCGCCATTCCATTTCTCGAGCTGCTTCAGAGCTTCGCTCCAGAGAGGGTTCTTGGGTTCTGTCCCCTCGAGGAGTTTCAAGAATAGGGCAACCTCTCTTTCCGCGCCGGCCATCTTCGTGTCGGTCTGGAGATCGATGAGCTCATCCAGGGAAAATTTTTCTTTCGATTCGAGGAAGGAGATTATTCTCTTTCCCCTTGCCGGGGGTTCGTAAACAGAGGAGATGTAAGGCTTGCTTCCGGGCGGCAAAGGTGGAAAATTGGCTGTGACGATGAAACCTTCCGGTGGGTCGATGGTTCGAGGGTTCTCTCTGAAGGGGAGATATCCTTTCCAGTCGTATTTACCGGTTTCCCCTGGAACGGGAATGGGGGGGTGGTTTTTTTCTCTTACCGGTATCCTGCCTGCGAGAACGTAGCCTATGTGTCCGTCTGCCGTGGCAAACACGACGTTCTGCGCAGGAAACTGGAAATAGGAAAGCGCCTTCACCACATCGGAGACGCTCTTTGCTGAGTTGAGCAGCAAAAACGAGCGAAGGTGGTCGCCTGTGGCGTCAAACCCCGTCCATCTGACTGCGAATTCGCCATCAATTCCGCTGAATATCGGAGTCATGATGGGACCGTGAACCGTCTTTCTGAGGATCAATGATTCCTCGGTGCCGCCTCTGACCGGTATGGTCGATTCTTTCGATTCCACGTTGAGCTTCTTTACACCGTGTCGGTAAGTTCCATCGCTGGATATCTTTTCCAGGTAAAGATCCAGGTCGTCCATCATGACGTTGGTGAAACCCCAAGCCACGTAGCGGTTGAAGCCTATTATTACGAACGGTGCTCCAGGAAAGGAGAATCCGTAGACGTCCAGTTCGGGCGAGACCAGGTGATTTTCGAACCAGACGGATGGAGCGGTGAGAGGAAGGTGCGGATCGTTGAAAAGATATGGTTTTCCGTCATCGACCCTGGAACCGGATATGACCCATGAATTGGAGCCTCCAGATATCGGGAAAAATGGAAATGAGAGAACTACATCGAGAATGTTTCTCAGTTTTGATAAGGAGTTTTTCGAAAGCCGCGGGACGGTCCCTTCACGCAGGATCGAGATCCCGTATATATCCTTCCCGTATGGGTTGATGTCCCGGAAGAGTTTCTCTCCCGCTTTTGCGAGAACTGTGTAATACGCGAGCTCCTCCAACCACTGCGCGAGGCCGAAGCCTTTGAGGAGTGAAAGCAGCATGATGTCTTTCCCGGTGAACGGTTCTGGTTTGTAGAAAAGTATCCTCGCCTCTGGCGGTGGTTTTTTCATCGCCTTCATTGCATCGTTTACCCCCGCGACGTATCGGTCGACGAGAATTTTGAGATCGGGGGCGAGCTGGAGATACATTTCTTCCGCCTTTTCGACGAACGCGAGGGATCGGAAGAACCGATCGATTGGAAGAGCGTCTCCCCCGTATATCTCGGAGAGCCTGCCAGAGGCGAGCCGTCTTTCCGTATCCATCTGAAAGAGTCGTTCCTGAGCGTGCACGTATCCCTGGGAGTATATGAGGTCTCCCATGTTTTCGGCCACGATGTGGACGACTCCCCACCTGTCTCTGTATATGTGCACTGGAGCCTCGACGCGGCCTATCACCGCTCCTTCTCTTTTGGGAAGGCTCGATCGAAAAATGCTGGAGCATTGTACGAGCAACAGACTCGTTAAGGTGAAGAAAAGAATTATCCCCGTAACTCGTCGTTTTGCGGAAGAGATCACTTAGGCTGGGCTTCCCCCTTCTTTTTGAAGATCTTCGACTTCACCTTCGAGAGGACCAGCTCGAAGGGTTCTCCTGTATATTCCCTGATGAGCCTCTTCATTTCCGAGAGGTACCGCTCTATGTGAGGCCACTTTTCCTTTATTTTTTCCATCTGGTTATTGTATGCTTCTTCGTATTTCTTCTTTATTTTCTCCGATAGCTGTTTCCTTTTTTTCGAATCGCTCGGGTAAACTTTGCGGGGAATGAAATCGTATATGGGCTCGTGGATTTTCACGTCTGTGGAATCCAGGTGAAAAATTTCTATGTTGTCGATCGTGTAGACTTTTCCGTCTTCCGTCGCCATGTAATGGCCGAATCTGAGAGCGCAACCTATGGCGTCTCCAAGAGCATCGCATCTGGCGACTCCCTCTGCTATCCACTCCCAGTTCTTCAGGAAGTAGTCGGGATCAAGCGAATCGTCCAGGTATATGTTGATCCCTCTTTCGATCGGTTTTATCAGGATTTCCTCTCCCTGTGGGGTTGTGTGCAGGTATACCGGCTGGGAAGGGATGTCCAGGATGGGGGGGAGGCCGCTGAATATGTATTCGCCAGTGCACCCGAACCGGGAAATGTAGAGATCGAACTTTTCTCCGTCGTCGGTCACCACGGATATCTTCGTGTCCTTGTGTATCTTGTCCACCAGCTGGACGTCATCCACGTAGAAATCCTTTGGTTTCTTGCCTTTCAGCTTTCCGAGGAGCTCGAGGATTGCTTTTTTGAGGCCCGTAAGCTTGAGCTTTGAGCTGAATATTTTCACTCTCGACTCTTTCGGTAGAGAGCGAATTGCTCCCCTCACCCAGTTCACGTAGGAGTGCCCGATGCTTATCGGTAACATGTCCGTGCTGGACGGGTCGAGGAGCTCGTCTATCCTCGCCTGCCAGAGCGGTATGTGCATGTTGAGGAATTCCTGAGGATTTTCGACTCCCAGAATTGTCAACAATTTTTCCCTGTCTTTCTGTTTTCTCTCGGATGCCGGTATGCTGAAAAATCTTCTGAGTGCCCGTTCATACCTTTGCAACTCTTTCTTCAAAGGGTTCATATTTCACCACCTATTCGGTTAACTATTCCCATTTTAGCATTAAAGTTGCACGGGTAAAACTTTTCCCTCACTGGCAGCGGTCTCGCAGAGCATGTTCCCGGCAATTTGCTGAGTCGTATGTGTTGTCCGCAGGGGAGTTCATCGGACGCCGCTGTGTTTTCACAGGATGTATAATGTTTAGAAAAAGCCGGGGGAGAAAATGAATCTCAGGGAAGTGATGGAGAAATCGCTCATGATGGAGTTTGCCTCGATGCTCGTGTATCAGGAACTCGCCGGGAAGGTAATCGATGATGACGCGAGAGAAGTTCTCAGGTTCCTGGCGAGGGGCGAAGAGAGCCACGTGGCTAGGCTCGTCGACGTCTTTTCCTCCCGCCTGCGGGAGGGGGGTGAACGGCTCGAAGAGATCGGCATCATAAAAGCCCACAGAAGCCAGGCACGTGATGTGCTCGAGCGCGCCCTTCGCGAGCGGGGGGTGGGCGAAGACTCGCCGGTTCTCGATATACTCGAGTTTGCCAGGGAAGCTGAGAGGCATGCTTTTGATTACTACATGAAACTGGCGGAAATCGCGGAAGACGAGGAGCTTTCTCACCTTTTCAGGGACCTGGCAGAAGAAGAAAAGAACCATGAAGTAAGCGTGATAAGACTCAAAGACCTTTTTTCATGAGGGATCGCTGCCCTTTGTCCCCTGACGGGTTCCGGAGCGCGTCACCTTTCCTTTTTCCTTCCCCAGAGCTTTTCGATGAATTCTTTGATGATTTTTTCATGGCCCCTGTCTGTGGGGTGGTAGAAACGGACCTTTTTGAGAGATTCCGGGAAGTAGTTTTCTTCCACGAATCCATCGTCGAAGTCGTGAGGATAACGATAGTTTCTCCCGTAACCGAGTTCGTCCATGAGCTTTGTCGGCGAGTTCCTGAGGTGCATCGGAACCGGATGATATCCGGTTTCGTCCACGAACTTCCGGGCCCGCGCAAACGCGGTGTAGACCCTGTTGCTCTTGGGGGCGGCGGCGAGGTAAATGGCAGCTTGAGCTATGGCCAGTTCGCCTTCGGGGGATCCGAGTATGGTGAATGCCTGGTGAGCGGATAGAGCGACCGTCAGCGCGCCGGGGTCGGCGTTTCCCACGTCTTCGGAGGCGAATCGAATCATCCTTCTGGCTATGTAGAGAGGGTCTTCGCCGCTATTGAGCATTCTTACGAGCCAGTATAAGGCGGCGTCAGGGTCGGATCCTCTCAGAGACTTGTGGAAGGCGCTGATCAGGTTGTAATGCTCTTCCCCGCTTTTGTCGTAAAGGAGTGCTTTCCTGCGAAGGGCCTCCTCAGCTACCTGGAGGTCGATTTTCTTTTTGCCTCTGGACGCGGCGATAAACGTGGATGCTTCCACTGCGTTTATGAGGGATCTCGCGTCCCCGTGCGAGCTTCTGATCAGATGCTTTTTCGCCTCTTCCGTGAAGCTGTATCCTTCCCTGGCCACTCCGTGTTCAGGATGGTTCAGCGCCCTTTCGAATATCTTCTCCATGTCGGCATCGGTCAGGCTTTCGAGCACGAGGACTCTCAGGCGAGATAAAAGAGCTCCGCGAATCTCGAACGATGGGTTCTCCGTCGTGGTTCCAATGAGGGTGACCGTGCCGTCTTCAACGAAGGGGAGAAGGGCATCCTGCTGTGACTTGTTGAAGCGGTGGATTTCGTCGATGAAGAGGATGATCGGTTTATCGGATTTGAGCTTCCTGCTTGAGGCTTCCCTGATGGTGTCTTTTATTTCTTTGATTCCCGAGAGGACCGCAGAAAAAGTTAGAAACGTGGCTCCCAGTTCCCTGGCTATTATCCTGGCCAGGGTGGTCTTTCCGGAACCTGGAGGCCCCCAGAAAATCAGGGATGGGAGGCGTTTTTCCTTGATGGCGGATGAGAGGAACTTCCCTTCTCCGAGTATGTGTTCCTGCCCCACGAACTCGGATAGGCTCTTAGGCCTCAGCCTGTCGGCCAGGGGAGCGTTTTTCTTCCTCTCCCTCTCGTATATCTTTTCGAAGAGGTCCATAAACTATCTTTATTTTATGATACTTGTGAAAAACCAATTCTGATAAAATTCTCAACAATAAAATTCTACCCGCATAATTGCGGCTCCGAAAGTGGGGGAGTGAACCTTTCGAGAGAAGAGGGACCCGTGGAGCGTTTCGGCATCATCGCAAAGCACACGGAAGAGGAAGCCGTAGCAGTCGTCAGCGAACTCGCCGGGTGGCTTAAGGAGAGAGGAAAGGAAGTTTTCCTCGACAGGGAAACGGCGATAGTGATGAGAGAAGAGGCGGGAGTTCTTCGTTCCCGCCTTCCGGAAGTTGCTGACATCCTGATATCCATAGGCGGCGATGGGACGCTCCTTTCCGCCGCCCGCGTTGTGGGGACGTCCGGTATTCCGATTCTGGCGGTCAACATGGGGAGTCTCGGCTTCATCACTGCAATAACGCTCGAGGAGCTGTATCCTGTCATGGATATGCTCATAGGCGGGAAGGCGGAATACGACGAGAGGATGATGCTCGTTTGTCACGTGCACAGGATGGGAGAGCGGGTTGCGAATTACACGGTGCTCAACGACGTGGTCATAAACAAGGGGGCTCTGGCTAAGATAATAGACATAGAGACCTGGGTGAACGAGCATTATCTGACCACTTTCAAGGCAGACGGGTTGATAATTTCCACGCCTACCGGCTCCACTGCATATTCTCTTTCCGCCGGTGGGCCGATAGTCTTCCCCAGTCTCGAATGCATACTCATAACCCCTATATGTCCCCATACTCTTACAAATAGACCCATCGTTTTGTCCCAGGACGTGGTGGTGAGGGCGAGGCTGAAGAGCAAGGAGACGGATGTTCTGCTCACGCTCGACGGTCAGGTGGGATTCGGTTTGAAAGAAGAGGACATCATAGAAGTAAGAAGATCCGAGAAGCCTCTCAAGCTGGTTCGCTCGCCGTTCAAGGATTATTTCAGCGTTCTTCGAGCAAAACTCAAGTGGGGAGAGAGGTGATGCCAGGTGCTCCGTGAGATCAGGGTGAAAAACGTGGCTCTCCTCCAGGATGTGAGGGTTGAGTTCGAAGAAGGATTCAACGTGATAACTGGTGAGACCGGAGCGGGGAAATCCATCCTGATCGAGTCGCTCAAGCTCGCTCTAGGAGAGAGAGTGCCGCCTTCGCTCGTTCCGAAGGAGGGAGCCGCCACGGTGGAGATGGTATACGAAATGGGAGAAGACGTTGATGAGTTCAGGGTGCTGCTCGAGAATGCGGGTGTGGAGTACGGAGATGACCTGATTCTCAGGAGAGTGGTCAATCCCACCGGGAGGAGCAGGTGTTTCGTGAACGACTCAGCTGTGACGGGCAAGTTGCTGTCCGAGCTCACCTCGTCTCTTGTGAACGTTCTGGGTCAGCACGCCCTTCAGAAACTGTTCGGCGCCAGAACCGCCGCAGCGATTCTCGATGAATACGCCGGCTGTGGGTCACTCCTCTCGGAATACGGCAGAAATTTCAGGGAATGGAGGAGGGTTCGCAGGGAAATTGAAGCCTTGCGACGCGAGTTGCCGCACCTCGAGGAGAGGGTCGCCTGGTTCGACGAAGCCATAGCAGAGCTAGAAAAGGCGGGGGTCTATCCCGGAGAAGAGGAAGAGATAGAGAAGGAACTCCCGGTCTTGAAGAACGCGGCTAAGATAAGGGACGCGCTTCAGAAAGCCTACGGTCTGATAAGCCAGAATGACGTCAACTGTCTTTCTCTCCTGAAGGAGGCATCGGATGTCCTCGAAGGGGTTGCGGAGTTCGACGTTAAATTGAAGGAATTTCTCGAGCTGTTGAATGGGCATCTGTACGGGCTTTCTGATTTGTCTCACGATCTGATTTCCAGGGCTTCTTCGGTTCCACTCGACGACGAGAGGTTCGACCGACTCACCGAGCGACTTTCTCTGATCAGGAAGCTTTCCAGGAAATACAGCGTTTTCCCGGACGAGCTCGAGGGAAAGCTCGTGGAGTTGAAGAGAGAGAGGGAAAAGTTGAAGGGGATTTCCGGTGAGCTGGAGGTGCTCCTGGAGAAGGAGAGAGAATTGAAAGAGAAAGTCCGGGCTCTGGGAAAGGAACTGTCCCGAAAGAGGAGCGATGCCATCCGTAATCTCGAGAAGGATGTTATGAAAGAGCTCGAAGACCTGGAGCTTGCCGGCGCCCGGTTCAAGGTCAACCTGGTGAAGAACGAAAACGGGGAGCCGGCGGCCTGGGGACTAGAGAGAGCGGAATTTCTCTTTTCTTCCACCGAAGATGTGGAGCCCGGCCCACTGGTGAGTATCGCTTCGGGGGGAGAGCTCTCCAGAGTGATGCTGGCGATACACAATGCAGTCGCCGGGAAGGGGAAATTCAGGACTCTCATATTCGACGAGGTGGATTCGGGGATAGGAGGAAAGGTTGCCGAGAAAGTGGGTGAGAAACTCAAGTCTCTTTCTTCTTCCGCACAGGTGATATGCATAACTCACCTTCCGCAGATAGCAGCTCTGGCTAACCATCACGTAAAAGTGTTCAAGGAGGAAGCGGAGGGCAGGGTTAAGACGAGAGTGAAAATTCTCGGCCCAAGGGATAGGGTGGATGAGATAGCGAGGATGGTGTCCGGGGTGAAAATCAGCGCCGAGGCGGTCAAGTATGCGGAGAATCTCCTTAAAAGGGGTGCTGGATGAAGATAAGGAGAGCCAAGATAGCGGATGCGAAGGACATCCAGAAGCTCGTGAATACCTTTGCCGCCAGGGGGGAAATGCTTCCCAGGTCGTTGAGCGAGATTTACGAGAATATAAGAGATTATTTCGTTTGCGAAAACGAAGATGGCGAAGTCGTCGGAGTGGCTGCTCTCCACGTCATGTGGGAGGACCTCGCTGAAATACGTTCACTGGCCGTGGCGGAAAGTGCGGCGGGCAGCGGCGTGGGCACCAGGCTGGCTCGCGCTTGTCTCAGAGAAGCCAGAGGCCTAGGAGTTAAAATGGTATTCGCCCTCACTTACAGGGTCGGTTTCTTCCTGAAACTCGGTTTCGAAGAGGTGGACAAGGCCACCCTTCCGCAGAAGATATGGACGGATTGTCTCAAATGCTCGAAGTTCCCGGACTGCGACGAGTCGGCGGTTGTCTACCGGCTCGAGAACAGGAAGAAGGGAGAGAAAGTTGATAGCTAGGATTGAAAGGCTTCTCGCAGGCGGAGGTTTGGACGCTTATGAATTGTATTTCGCCGGGGAGAGAAGCTCACATGTGGAGTCCAGAGACGGAAGCGCCGATTACGTGAGGGAATATTCTTCACGCGGGTGGGCGCTCAGAGTCTTCAGGGATTCGCGGATGGGTTTCTCTTACACCCTTTCGGATGACGAGGAATCGGTGAAGCGTATGGTCGAAGGGGCGTTTTTCGGGGCGAGGTACGGGGAGGAAGATCCTCACCACGGCATTCCTGATCGTCCCGAATGCTTCCCGGAAATAGAGCTGGCGCTTGAGGATGATCCTCCATCTGCAGATGAGAAGGTGAAGTTCGCCGTCGAGCTGGAAAAGCTCACCAGGTCAGTGGATTCCCGGGTGAGGCGGGTCCGCTACTCCACCATCAGGGAATCTCTTAGAGAAGTTTCTCTGCACAACTCCGGTGGGTTGAATGCCTCTTACAAGAGTTCGCTTTACGTGGCGTTCGTCTACGCTGTGGCGGAAGACGGTGATCAGTCTGAGACAGGATTCGGTATGGCCTCGGCGAGACGATTTTCCGAGCTTATGGAAAAAATGGAAAAAGTAGCTTCGGATGCCGCGCTGCGCGCAGTGAGGATGCTCGGTGCCAGGAGGATAAAAACAGGAAAATATCCTGTTGTGATAGAGAATCACGCCGTGGTGGACATCATCGATGTGCTCTTGCCGTCGTTTTCGGCGAAGCAGGTGGTTCTCGGCAGGTCGGCGCTCTCGGGAAAACTTGGGGATAAAATTTTCTCGAGCCTTTTAACCATTCGAGACGATCCGCTTACTGTTTCGGGGACGGCATCGAGACCATTCGACGACGAGGGAGTTCCGTCGCGGAAGATCGAGCTCGTGAGGGAGGGGGTGGTGACGTCGTATCTGGCGGATACGTTGTTCGGGCGGAAACTTGGTTCAGGTTCCACCGGGAGTGCCAGGAGGCGGGGCGTGAAGACTCCTCCGGAGGTTGCTCCCTCCAACGTGATATTGGTTCCGGGAGAAACTTCAGTAAATGATATGCTGAGAGAAATGGGAAGAGGAGTTCTCCTCACGGGCTTCCTCGGAATGCACACCGCCGATCCGATTTCGGGGGATTTTTCCGTAGGGGCTCAGGGGCTCTACTTCGAGGGAGGCGAGTTGAAATATCCCGTCAGGACGTTCGCGGTTTCCGGCAACATATTCGAACTAATGAAGAGGATCGTTCATGTGGGGAACGACTTCGAGATGTTCGGTTCGATCGGAGTTCCTTCGATGGCATTCGAGTACATGGATATAGGCGGTGAATGATGGAAAAGGTCTTCGTTTTCGATCTGGACAACACTCTCTACCCGAAAGACGTGGGACTGTGGAGGGTGATAGACTCGAGGATCGAGGAATACGTGAAGAGGGTTCTAGGAACCGACATCGAGACCGCGAGGAGCGTGAGAAAGGGGTTTCTGCGCGTCTACGGAACCACGCTCAGGGGCCTTGTTTTCAATCACGGCGTAGACCCGGAAGATTACCTCTCTTATGTCCACGATGTTCCCGTCGAGGAAATGCTTTCGAGGGATGAGGAACTGAGGATGATTCTCGATTCCATTCCGGGCGAACGATACGTGTTCACAAATGCTTCACGGGATTACGCAGAGAGGGTGCTCAAGGCCCTGGGAATAGAGGATTGTTTCAGTGAGGTGTTCGACATATTCTTCATGGATCACATGGCCAAACCCGGAATTTACCCTTTCAGGAAACTTCTTGCCTGGCTGAGCAGGGAGCCCGCCGAGGTGGTTTTTTTGGATGATCATCCGGACAACGTCAGGACAGCCACGGATATGGGGTTCATCACCGTCCTCGTGGGAAGCGCATCCGGCGATGGGTGCGCTCGTTACGCGATTCCTTCTGTGAAGAAACTTCCTGATTTGCTCGATTTCCTTTTGAGGGGCGGGCGTGTATGTGGTAATAATCCAAAGAAATTTCACGCGGGGTAGGGAAGATGTCTTTCGCATGGTTCACGTTTTTCGCCGGAGTGATTGTCGGGGTGATTGCGGGTTATTTTCTGGCGAGTTCCCGCATAGAGTCGAAGTTCGTCACGTCGGTTGCGTCGCTACGCGAGGAGGTGGAAAAACTCCGGGGAGATGTGGACAGGTTGAGGGAAGCTCTCGTGAAGTCGGAAGAGGAGAGGGAAAAACTCGCCAGGTTCAACGTTCTCATACCGGAGATAATCAGAAAATTTACCACGTTTGTGGATCCTGAGGATATTCCTCACCTAGCCGTCAGGGCGTTGAAAAACTTTTTCAACGCGGGCCTCGTGGCGTACTTCGTCCCCGAGGTGGACGACACGTTCCTCCTCATCGTGGGAACGGGCTACGATGACAGTCTTAACGGGTCGCTGAGGGTCAGGTCCGGCGAGGGGATCGTGGGTGTCGCCATTGAGCACAGAAAGACGATAAATCTCGAGGATTTCACCAATCTGGAGCGTCACTCCCGGGTTACCATCTCCGAGTTCGAGAAGGCCGGGTTGAAAGCCGAACTGGTTACGCCTCTGGTCGGTGTCGATGGGCTGTATGGAGCGGTTGCGCTGGGGGACATATCGTTTCGCGTTCCCGAGGAGAAGAGATATCTGTCGATGATAGGGGATATAATCGCTCTCGCTTATGACAAGGCCAAAATGCTCCTGAAGGACCAGGTCCAGGGTATGTTCGACGAGCTGACGGGCGTCTACAGCAAGGGTTACTTTGCGCAGCGTTTCTCAGCGGAGATAAGGAAGGCGGAGAATTACCTGTTGCCTCTGTCTCTTGTGATGCTGGATATCGATAATCTCAAGGAAATCAATGAAAAATATGGGTACGAGACAGGTAATAGAGTAATAAGATACGTGGCTCAAATCGCCAAGGAGAAGACCAGAAGAGCCGATTTCGTGGCAAGGTATAATAGCGACAGGTTCGTGATTGTCATGATTTCCTCGAATAAGGAGCAGGCCTACATACACGCGAGCAGGATAGTTCACGAAGTCGCTGCCCGTCCGTTTGCTCTCCCCGATTCTGGTGATGAGGTGAAGATTACCGTGAGTGCGGGTGTGGCGGCTTATACACAGGACGGAGTTCAGCCTTCCGATCTGATAAACGCGGTGGAGAAAGCTCTGTTCGAAGCCAAGTCCAAGGGTGGGAACAGGGTGGTGAAGGCGTGACAGAATGTCGCTTTTGAGTTCAATTCCCAAACAGCGCGAGGAGTGAATCTTGGCTAGGAAAAAGGACGAGCGCAAGATCCTCATAAGTACGATTTTCCCGGAGGAAGCTATCGCTACGCTCGTGAGCGGGAACAGGGTGGAATTTCTAGAGGTGGAAAATCAGCTCGAGCGGGGCCTGGTGGGTAACATATACCTTGGAGAGGTCGAGAACGTCGAGCCTGCGCTTCAGGCGGCATTCGTCACGTTCGGCGGCAAGAGAAACGGCTTTTTGCCGTTCAACGAATTCTGCCCTATGGCGCTTGTCAGAAAGGGCAGGAAAAAGAAAGGCGGAGGGTCGCAGGAGAAGGTTTATCTGAGGAAAGGCGACAGGGTCATCGTTCAGGTCATCAAGGACGAATCTCCTTTGAAAGGGGCCGTCCTCTCTTCGTATATTTCAATAGCCGGTAGATACCTCGTCCTCATGCTGGGAATGAAAAAAACGGGGATATCCAAGAGGATTCAGGACGAGGCAGTGAGGGAAAAGTTGAGACAGCAGGTTTCGAAGCTCTCCATCCCCGAAGACATGGGTGTCATCGTCAGGACCGCGGGGGCGAGCGGCAAACTCAAGGATTTCAAGAGCGATTTGAAGATGCTGAAAAGTCACTGGCAGACCATTCTCAAAAAAGCCAGGGGCATGGAGAAACCGGGAATCCTCTTTGCCGAGCAGGATCTCGTGACAAGATTTCTGAGGGATTACTTCGACAACACCATCTCGAAGGTGATAGTCGATACTGAAGAGTCGTTCAACAGAGCTCTGGGTTTTTTTCAGCTCTATGATCCTTCGAAGAAGGGAATAATTTTTCTATACAAGGAGAAGTCGCCCCTGTTCGATCACTACGGTGTGAGCGAGGACGTGGAGAGGGCATTCGGCAAACGGGTGGAATTGCCCTCGGGAGGTTATCTGATAATAGACGTGACGGAGGCGTTCGTCACCATCGACGTGAATTCCGGAAAGAGCGTGAGAGAACGGGATCTGGAGGAGACGGCATTCAGGACGAATCTTGAGGCGGCGAGGGAGATTCCCCGCCAGCTCCGACTCAGGGATCTTGGGGGCATAGTGGTTGTTGACTTCATCGACATGGCGAGCAGGGCCCATAAGAAGGAAGTCGAGAAAACGCTCAAGGCATCCATGAGAGGTGACAGAGCGAGGTATGACGTCGGCTCAATAGGGCGCTTCGGCGTTCTCACCCTCACCAGGCAGAGACTCGGCACGTCTCCCCTGGATGTGTCATACGAGAGCTGCCGTTTGTGTGCCGGGTTCGGGAGGGAAAGAAGGCCGCACTCGGCGAGCGCCGAGTTGTTTAGAACGATTCTCAGAAAATGTTCGAAGACGGAAAACGGTGTGGTAAAATTCTTCCTCAGTCCGGGTCTGTTCGAGTACATCGCCAACAATCTGCCCGGGCGCATGGAGGAGCTCTCCTTTCTGACGGGCAAAAAGGTGGAGCTCGCAATCGACCTTTCAATGAAAGGGTATTCGTTCAGAGGGTGATTTCCCTATCGTTGTCCCCGTGGCATGTGGGGTTTGAGTGGTTTTCGAAGATGTTGCTTCGGTTACGCACTTGAAAACTTCCTGGAAGTTGTGTTAGATAGATAAATTCAATCTTCACATGAGGGTGTCGTTATGGTTATGAGCAGCAGCCTGTGGACGGATAACTTTCACGACTTCATAGTGGACCGTGACCGGGAAAGATGCATTCAGTGCATGGTCTGCGTGAGGCAGTGCCCGTATGAAGCGAACATATACAGGCAGGCCGCCGGAGTTGTGGATTCGGTGCACAAAAACTGCACAGGCTGTCACCGGTGCGAGGCGTTGTGCCCCACCCGATGTATCACCATAAGGACCAATCCATCCGAGTTCAGGCCTCACGCGAACTGGAAGCCCCGGGAAATCAAGCACATTTACAAACAGGCACGGACCGGCGGGGTTTTGCTGACCAGCACCGGCTGTGAGCTCGATTATCCGAACTACTTCGACAGGATTCTGATAGATGCGTGCCAGGTCACGAATCCTTCCATCGACCCTCTCAGGGAACCGATGGAACTCCGCACATACATCGGGCGCAAGCCTGAAAAACTCGAGTTTGAGAAGACCGAAACCGGTGAAATAAAACTTAAGACACAGATCGCTCCCCAGCTAAAATGCGAGGTTCCGATCCTTTTTTCCGCAATGTCTTACGGTGCCGTGAACCTGAACTTCTGCGAGGCTCTGGCTATTACCGCCAAGGAAGTCGGAACCTACTGGAACACCGGTGAGGGAGGGCTTCACAGGAAACTCTACCCTTACGGGGATCACACCATAGTTCAGTGCGCTTCGGGCAGGTTTGGGGTCAGCAAAACCTATTTGGGGACTTCCGCTGCGATAGAGATCAAGATCGGCCAGGGTGCGAAGCCGGGAATAGGCGGTCATCTGCCGGGCGAGAAGGTCAACAAGGATATTTCCGAGACCAGGATGATCCCGATCGGGAGTGACGCGATATCGCCGGCGCCTCACCACGACATTTACTCCATCGAGGACTTGAGACAGCTGATATACGCGCTCAAGGAAGCCACCGATTACGAGAAGCCGGTTTTCGTCAAAATAGCTGCGGTCCACAATTCGGCGGCGATAGCGAGTGGGATCGCAAGAGCCGGTGCCGACGCGATAGTGATAGACGGTTTCAGGGGAGGTACCGGAGCGACCCCCCTGATGATCAGGGACAACGTGGGTATCCCCATTGAACTGGCAATAGCAGCCGTGGATGACCTCTTGAGAGCACAGGGGATCAGGAACGAGGTGTCCCTCATAGCTGCGGGGGGGATAAGAAACAGCGCGGATGTGGTGAAAATCATAGCTCTCGGCGCTGACGCCGTGTATATAGGTACCGCGTCGAAGATAGCCGTGGGTTGCACGGTTTGTCAGAGATGTTACACCGGCAAATGCCCGTGGGGGATAACCACGAACGATCCGAGGCTCTCCAAGAGACTCAACGTGGAGATTGCTGCGGAGCAACTGACCAACCTGCTCCACGGGTGGGCTCACGAAATAAAGGAAATGATGGGTCTTATGGGGATAAACGCGATAGAGAGCCTGAGAGGAAACAGAGAAAGGTTGAGAGGAGTCGGCCTGAACGAGAGAGAGCTCAATATACTCGGAATAAAACATGCGGGTGAGTGAAATGAAGAGGGTATATCCCAGAGAGGAAAATTGCATGGGCTGCGGACTCTGCCTGGTTGCGTGCGTCGTGGAACATTCGCAGACGAAGGATATTTTGCTCGCTTACAAACAGGAAGATCCGAGGCCCAATCCCAGAAACGTAGTCGAAGAGGGAGAAGAAGGAGCGTGTTTTTCGCTTCAGTGCAGGCACTGCGAGGAGCCGGACTGCGTCGATGCCTGCGTGAACGGCGCTCTTTACATCGACGATGGCGTGATAAAAGTGAACAAGGACCACTGCGTGGGATGCTGGATGTGCGTCATGGCGTGTCCGTATGGTTGCATCTACAGGGAAGAGAACAAAGGACACTGGAATTCCAACAAGTGTGATCTCTGTCCGGGGCGGGAGATTCCTGCCTGTGTTGAGATATGTCCAAACAGAGCACTGGTATACGAGGAGAGATAAATGCGGTACGTAATAATCGGGAATTCGGCGGCAGGCGTTCACGCTGTTGAGGAAATACGAAAGATAGACAGGGACGGTGAGATAGTGATTTTTTCCAGGGAACCCTACCTGGCGTATTCCAGACCTCTCATCACGGAGTTTTTGTTCGACGGGGTTCCCGAGAGGAAGATGTCTTACAGAGACGCGGCGTTTTACAGGGAGCACCGTGTCGACCTCAGACTGGCTGTGGAGGTCGTCGAAATAGACAGGGAGAATAAAGAGGTTACGGACAGCAAAGGGGAAAAGACTCCTTACGACAAGCTTCTCATCGCGACAGGAGGAGCTCCGTTCGTTCCGCCCGTCGAAGGTGGTGACAAGGATGGGATTTTCACCATGATGACGTGGGACAGCGCGAAGGAGGTGAAGGCGAGACTCCCGAAAACTTCCCACGCCGTTGTCTTGGGTGGGGGGCTTATAGGGATGAAAACCGCAGAGGGTATCTTCGAGGCGGGCGTCAAGACCACAGTAGTAGAGCTGGCACCTCAGATCCTCGGTAGGATTCTGGATAGAAAGGGCGCTTCGATCTTCGAGGATTATTTGAGGAAGAAGGGAATGGACATAATAACGGGGGATACGGTTGAGGAAGTTCTGGGCAATGGGAAAGTGGAGAAGGTCAGGCTCAGAAGCGGGAGGGTGCTCGAATGCGATCTGCTCATCATGGCGATAGGTGTCGTCCCCAACCTCGAGCTGGCGAGAAAGGCGGGTCTCCACACCAACAGGGGGATAGTGGTGAACGAGAGGATGCAGACGAGTGATCCCGATATATACGCTGCGGGAGACGTGGCGGAAGCATTCGATCTGATAGTCAACGAGACGAGGGTAAACGCCATATGGCCCGTAGCGAACAGACAGGGAAGGATCGCAGGTGCCAACATGGCGGGCGGAGAAAAAATATTCACCGGGGAGTTCCCGAAGAATTCCCTGAAACTCGTCGGGCTCGAGACGATATCGATGGGGCTGGTCGAGGCACCGGATGATTCGTTCGAGGTGATTACAAGGGAAGAAGAAGACAATTATCTCTATAAAAAGTTCATATTGAAAGACGGCCTGGTATACGGTGGAATATTCATAGGAGAGATAGACAAGGCGGGAATAATAACGGGGTTGATCAAGAATAGAGTTCGTCTCAACGGAAACAGAGAATGGTTGCTCCAGGGACCGCCTCAGCTCATATGGCTCGACAAGGAGTACAGGGACGAGAAGCTGACCAAACCGGTTGTAAGCTGAAGGACTCATGAAAAATGGGTTGAAAGATTCCGGTTTCGCCCTCCCGGATAGAGGGGCAATCGAGAAGGTCAACAGGCTCACCAGGGTATACATCTTTACTTCCTTCTTCTACTTTCTGCTCGGTATGGCATTGGGTGTTGGAATGCTCGTTACCGGGAACGACAATTTTCTCTTCACCCATGTCCACCTCCTCATGATCGGTTTCGTGATTTTCATCATTTACGGGGTCGGTTACAAGCTTCTCCCCACGATGTATTTCGGGTATCCGGGCCTGCCCTATCCGGGGCTCGCTTGGTTGCAGTATGCGCTGGCAAACGCGGGACTCTGGTTCATGATACTCTTCTATAACGTTCTCCCGATAAAACTTGCCACGACGACGGTTTTCCTTCTTTCGGGGGGAATGGAGTTTCTCTCGGCGATTCTGTTTGTTTATATCATGGTCTCCTGTATAAGGAAGGGTGGCTGAAGCCATTGAAAAAAATACTTCATAATTTTCCCAGATAAATAGCTTGTCTGGAGTGGTGAATGTTTGTATCTTACGGGATATGTGAGCGCCTGAGGGTTTCTGGTTCTGATGAGAAAGAGTCTCTCTCATAGAGCGAATTTTCTCGCCACCCTGTTTTTTCTGTTTCTCCTGATAACGATAGTTTTTTCCCTTGTCTACAGGATCCTCGAAGTGAATTTCACCCGTGAGTTCCTTCAGGATATCGAGATATCCGCTGACTCTGCGGCCACGGCCTTGAGTGAAGATCTCAAAAATTTGAAGAAGGAAGTGTTGCGGCTCGTGAACTTCATAGGGGATTCCGGTACTTTTGCCAGGAACGAGGCTCTTTTCACCACGATACCTGTCAGAGGCGCGGTGGGAGTAGAGATTTTCGCTCCTGACGGTGAGGTTCTGAAGAGGTTTTACCGTTCCGGTGATTATCAGATGCTTATGGGGTTTCCGGAAGGGGCGGGGGGTAGTTCCGGGTTGAAGCTCTTTTCCGCCAGGGGGAAGCTCTTTGCCCTTTTCTGGCTGGCTTCTCCCCGGGGAGAGGGGATATCGCTTAATTTGCTGGCGGAGCTCGATGCCGATGGTTACCTCAAAAAGATGAGGGAACTGCCTGTTGCGGGTGGTCTCGCTGGTGGCGGTGAGGTTCTCACGTTCCTCGGGGATAGAGAGGAACTGTGCAGCGGTTGCCACGTGGACGTGCTGAAGAGCTATTACTTTCCTATGCCTCATCCGGGTTTCGTGAAGGAAGGGAGGGTGCTGGTTTCCGGCTCGGTGAGGGGAAAGAGGTACATGCTGGCGCCGATAGATGTTCAGGGGCTAAAAACATCCTTTTTGGTGTTCAGTTTTGGAGAGGGGGAAATAGCGTCGTTCATTTCCAATCTGCAGTCCATACTTTTCCCGTCCTGGCTTCTCACGGTGGCATTTGCGCTGACGGGGCTTACGGTTTTTTACGGGAGCTTGACCAGGCCGCTTCGGAACGTTGCAGCCTTGAAGGGGGCTTCCCCCGAGGAGATAGACCGGATGGACACGGAAGGACTCCCAGATGAAATTGCCTCCGTCCTGGGCAGGATGAAGGAATTGAGGGACAGGCTGATAAGTATCAGGGAAGAGTACGATCGGGAGAGAAGTAAGTTCGAGGCGGAGATGGTGAAGCAGAAGAGCCTGGGGGAGGACTTCCTCGAAAAGATCAAAAAAATAAACGAGTTCATCCGGTCGATCAGCACAATCATGTATCCAGAGGTTCTGGGGGAGAGAATAGTCGGTGAGTTGATGCGCCTCGTGGAGTGCGAGATCGTGTTGCTTGCCGTCGAGGGGGTGGGCTCGGATGGTGAAGCAGAAGTATTTGTGGCCCACAGGTTCAGGAAAGACTCCGTCTCGGAAATTTTCATTAAAAAAATGGAGAAGGAATTCAGGGAGTATTCGAAGAGCGTCAACGAGATCAGGGACGTGGAACTCATAGATGACCCGTTCTTCTCCAGGTTTTCAGTCTACCATCATCGCCTGGAGAGGGTTTTTGTTCTCCCGATAAGGGTCAGGGACGTGAAACTTGGAACGATAGCGTTTTTCAGAAAGGGCAGAGACGACTTCAGCGAGGCGGAAAAGGAATTCATCCACGTGGTATCCACCCACCTGGGCACGGCGATCGAAAATTCGAGCCTTCACGAAGAAGTGAAAAAGAATTACTTCAACACCATCAGAGCGCTCGTGAACGCGATCGAGGAGAAAGACAGATATACGAGGGGACACTCCGAGAGAGTTACCCGCCTTGCCCTGGCAATGGGAGAGAAAGCAAGGTTGAGCAAGAAGAGATTGAGGATTCTCTATCAGGCGGCGGTTCTGCACGATATAGGGAAAATAGGAATAGATCTCACGATCCTCAACAAGAAGGGGAGGTTGAGCGAAGAAGAGATGAAACTGATACGTCAGCATCCTGTCATAGGACAGAGGATAATAGAGCCTCTCACGTTCTTGAAGGAAGTGAAAGCCTGCATAAAAGAGCACCACGAGAGATATGACGGGAAGGGCTACCCTCATGGACTGAAAAGAGACGAGTTGACACTGGAGGGGAGGATACTGGCCGTTGCCGATGCGTTCGACGCCATGACATCGGATCGTCCTTACAGGAAAGCAATGACGGAGGAGGAGGCGATAGAGGAGTTGAGAAGGAATGCGGGCGGTCAGTTTGACCCTTACGTGGTTGAGCTCTTTCTCAAGGTTTACGAGGATATGAAGGCTCTCAGGGTGATGCCTAAGCCCCCCGCCTGATAGTGGTGCGGGGAATCGGTCATGGGATCAGGGGAAGTTCGGGATTGAAACTTCTGAACCCGAAGGATCCGTCTCCGGCTATGTAAAAATACCTTCTGTCGTCGAGCCAGGCGGGGACGCAGATGAAATGCCTCGATCGGTCCCTTTCCACGAATCTGATAATTCTTTCCCTGTGAAAATGTCCGACCACGACCATGTCGAATCCCCTGGAGAAGGCTCTCATGGAAAACTCTCTGGAGTCGTTTTCGGGGAAGTTGCTTCTGAATTGAATGTTCGTTTTCTTGAGGGTTTTTTCCAGCGTCCCTGCCAGTGAAAGAGCGATGGGCGGGGGGATCAGGGAAAATATTGTGTATGTGAGGTGGTTTTTCGATACCGCTTTCCAGAGCCTGTATCTGCGATCGTTTTTGTTGACCGTATCTCCGTGGAGGAGCAGCACTTTTCTGGGGCCTGCCTTGATCGGGAGGTAGTCTTCTGTGATCGAGTCGAAGAATTTTCTCGGCCATGAAATTGAAAGGAAAAAATCTCTGTTTCCTTCCACGTAATGAATCGAAAGACCGTTTTTTCTCAGCTTCGCGAGGAGGGAGAGAAATTCCATCTGGAATGGATAGAACAGTTTTTTCTTCCCGAACCACAAATCGAATATGTCTCCAAGCAGGAAAACCCTCACGTTCTCTTCGGTTGCTTTTTCCAGGGTTTTCGTGAAGGCGTCGAACTCGTCCCCGAACGAGTTGATGTGTGCGTCCGCAATGAATATGTTTCCTCTGTGTGAAACCATGAGAAAAGTCCCGTTTGAAACCGCATCCTTTTCTGTTTTCCCCTCTCAATTATAATGGTATAAATGTTTCCCGTGCACCATTCCGGGGGAAAAATCCTTTTGTTCAACAGGAAGGAGGAGACAGATGAATCAGATGTTATCGGGACTTCGAGTCATCGACCTGACCCTTCAGCTACCCGGTCCTTTCTGCACTCTCATGCTTGCGGATTACGGGGCGGAAGTGATAAGGGTGGACGAACCCTATCCCAGGCAGAGGATAAAATTCGGTGACGAGAAAGTCCCCGGTCTTTCCCCAGGAGAGGTTTACCTGAACAGGAACAAAAAGAGCATAACCCTCAACCTGAAATCTGAAGAGGGAAGGGATGTCTTCTACAGGCTCGTAAAGGAGTCGGACGTCGTAGTGGAAGGCTTCAGGCCCGGGGTGGTAAAGAGGCTGGGCATAGATTACGAGACCCTGAGAGAAATAAATCCCCGGATCGTATACTGTTCCATTTCCGGGTTCGGGCAAACGGGGCCGAGGAGGCTACAGGCCGGTCACGATATAAATTACATTTCCCTCGCCGGAATTCTGGGAATATCGGGGAGGAGCGACGGGCCTCCGGTCATACCACCGGTTCAGATGGCCGACCTGGGTGGTGGGTCGCTTATGGCTCTCTCCGGTATTCTGATGGCTTTATACAGGAGGAACGTGACGGGAGAGGGTTCTTACGTGGATGTTTCGATGTATGACGGAGTTTTTTCACTTCTGTCCATTCACGCTGCGCTTTATCTTGCCTCCGGGGAAAAGCCTTTGAGGGGCAAAGGATTGCTCACTGGGCTTTTGCCGAGTTACAACGTATACAGATGCAGAGACGGAAGGTATCTTGCCGTGGGGGCGCTGGAAGGGTGGTTCTTCGACAGGATGTGTGAGTTGATGGGGAGAGAGGACCTGAAGGGTAATTCTTTGACCCCCGACCCAGATGAGCGGATAATTGGCGAGCTGGAGAAGGAATTCGCTAAACGGGACTCTTCCGAATGGTGCGAGTTGTTCGAAGGAGAGGACGTGTGCGTGACGCTCGTTTATGATTTCGAAGAGGTTTTCGAAGACCCTCAGTTGAAAGACAGGTCCCTGGTGATAGAGACCGAACATCCCGCCTACGGTTTACTGAGGCAGCCGGGATTCCCCATAAAATTTTCCGGCGGAGGGGGAGACGTTCGAAGTCCGGCCCCTGCTTTAGGGGAGCACGATGATGAAATACTGTCTCTTCTCGGTTACACAGATGATGAGATCACTTCTTTGAGGGAAAAGGGAATCGTGAGGAAGAGGGAGGAGTGAAGCTCCTCCCTCTTTTCTACGGGGTGTCATTTCCTCAATTTCGTATTCGGCCTTAAGCGGTCTACTTCTTCTTTTCCTTGCTCGTGCATTCTGGGCACTTCTTCGCTTTCTTCGGTCTGCATTTCAGCGATTTCCAGGAGTCGTTCGACGAAACGTTCTCTGGGACGCGCGAGCAGGCTGTGGTCGTGTGGTAAACGGAACTACCGATTCTCTGATAGAAGGGCATGGGAACCTCCTCCGAAATGTTTTTGTTTGGGAGCTCGCTTTTTGTATATTCCCCTGGAAAAGCTAATATAATAAAAAACACTTTCTGTTACAACACGTAATTGAGATATAAAAATACATTCTATAGTCGTGAAACTGCCTGAAAAGCCTTCGTAAAATAAAGAGCTTCGTAACTGCTTCTTTCTTCAAGTTTTTTCGTGGTATTCCAGTAGCTTTTCGTAAATCTTTTCGTAAAGTTTCTGGGTTTCTGCGGAGACCTGGTCCGGCATCCTGACCATCGTGAGGGTGCCAGGTGGCAGGTGAGATATGACGGCCTGAGTCAAAATTGCCGCGGTGATTGAAAGGGCGTCTTTCTTTTCCATTATTCCCCTCCTTTTTCGTTTTCTTTTGAAGATATATGGGGAGAGAAGAGAAGGCAAGGGATTTAGTGTGAGGTGGACAAACAAAAAAGCAGGCTTGATAAGCCTGCTTTTCGATTTCAAATGGTGCCGAAGGCGGGATTCGAACCCGCACGGGATTTCTCCCACCACCCCCTCAAGATGGCGTGTCTACCAAATTCCACCACTTCGGCATTTCAATTGGCGGATATTAATATTAATACGGGTCACTTCAAAATTCAAGAATGAATTGACACGATGGGTTTCGTGAAGGAAAATCCTCGTGGAGGCGGATCTTGAGCTCGAGCGAGAAGAAGGCATTCATGGGTCTCGACCTTGGGTCCACGAGCGTGAAGTCCGTGGCCTACGACCGACGCGGTGTGCCCCTGGTGAGCGTTTCCCGAAGGATCAACACCCGGGTCGATGGGACGAAGGTAACTCAGAACCCCCGTGAGATCGTGACGGCTGTCGAGGAGTGCCTGAGTTCCGCCGTGGAGGGTGTTCTATCGCGGGGATATTTCCCCGAGTCCTTGGGAATCGCTTCGCAGAGGAGCTCTTTCCTGCTTTTCACCGAGGGTGGTGCCCCTTTGACGGATCTGATCTCCTGGAGAGATTCCTCCGCGTTGTCCATCGTCGAGCGGATATCTTCTCATGGGAAGAGAATAAGGGAGCTCACGGGCCTTCCTCTCACCCCTTATTACAGCGCCCCGAAGCTGTCGCACGTGATTGGTGGAGTGAAGAGCGAGGTGATGTTCGGGACTCTTTCCACGTACGTGCTCTACTCGCTGACGGGTGGAAAGACCTTTTCGGTGGACCCGGCAAACGCTCAGAGAACACTTCTTTTCGATCTGAGAAAGCGGGAATTTTCAGGTGAACTCATGGAACTATTCTCGATTCCCGAAAATGTCCTTTTCCCGGAGATAAAGGAGACGGTTTCGGATTTCGGCAGGATCAGGGTGGCGGGCGTAGAAGTCCCGGTGACTTCGGTAAACGGGGATCAACAGGCGGCAGCAGTGCTGGTGGATATGCTTTTCCCCGGAGCGACGTGCGTAAATCTTGGGACTGGCGGTTTCTGGCTCACTCCAGTGGATGATATGCCCAGTGATATGGATGAGATGATAGTTTCTCTGGGTTTCGTGGGAGGTGAGCTGGTCAGATTCTTCCTTGAGGGGACTATAAACGGGCTGGGTGAAAACGTGAAAATAATTTCGGAGATCACCGGAATTTCGGTTTCCGAGCTCAGGACAGCTTCTATTTCCGAGGTTCCTCTTTTTTCGGGGGCTCCACTCGGAACCGGGGCTCCGCTCTGGGACCTTCCTTTTCCCATAGTGATAGAGGGGATAAAAAGAGGCACGACGAGCGAGGACCTGCTTTATGCCGCCATTTTCGGGTCGACCTGTTTCTTGAGGATCATGCGTGATGTGGTGGAGAGGATAACCAATCAGTCGGTGAAGCTCTGCGTCCTATCCGGCGGATACAGCAGGGTACAGGGCGTTCCGGGTTGGATCAGGGATCTGATTCAGGTTGAGGTTAGAATTCCCGATGACCCGGATTTGACGGTAATGTCGGCTGCTCTCACTGCTCCTCTGGCTCATGGGGAGATCGATTCGGGTGCGCTGGCAGCCCGTTTCAGGGAAGTGACCGAGGTATCGCCTGTTGAAGCTGTAAACTACTTCTCCGCGTGGCAGAATCTTTACGAACGTGCCAGGGCGGGATCCTGATCAAACGATGTATGGGAAGAGGGTGAAATCCGCCGATATCGTGGCCGAGATAGAATCCAGAGACAGTTTTTCTTTTCGCCTGTTTTTCTGAGTCTTTTCGCCAGTTTTTTTCTCGTTTTGCGGTCCTGTCACCTCGATTTTGATCTTTCCCGTCAGCGTTTTCAGATTCAGGGTGAGAGCCACGTTTCCCTCGAGCACTGGTATCTCCACTCCCCCGTATCTGAGAGTTATCTCAGCTGGTGCACCTTCGGTCGATATGGTACCTGTGAGCACCGGTTCGTTGCTCGAGTGGTCGTATTTCACCTTGAATTCGATTCCCTCAAGTATGGCTTCCCTCACGAAGAGTTCGAACGGGGGAGCGTCTTCGTTCCCGTATCTCGAGTAGAGTCCGTATATTTCCAGTCTTTCCACGGGGATGTCGCTGTCGGAGTTGAGGAGGATCTTCCCGGCGGTGATGAAAGTCGCCAGCTGACTCGATGCGAGTCTCACGAGCTCGGCATTGAAGCAGAAATTGCTCCTCTCGGAGGATATTTTCAGGTTGTGTATCTCGAAATTCTCGGTGATACCGGGGATACTAAGCCTGTCCAGGCTGACCATGCAGCCTGTTTTGTCTTCCAGGTATTCCCTGAACACTTTGGTTCGCTCGTCCTCGTTGATCATCATGTCGAGCAGCTTGAACAGCCCCTTCGCACCGGTCACCGTTTCCTCCTTATCCACAGATCTGTGGATTTTTTGTGAATAACCCTGTGAATTTCGAGCGATAACATTATATCGTGAACGGTCTTTATTCTGTATGCGTAAATGTTGGGCAGCTCTCAATACGGCAGGCGGAACCTCTTCCTGGATTTCATCCTGGTTGTGAAGTAGAGGAACTTGTCGAGTTTGAGATTGTTGAGGCTTATTCTGTAGCCGTGCCTCTCGAAGCGCTCTTTTATGGTTTCGTAGTTTTCGATGAAAAAGACGGAGGCGGAATTGTACCCGTAGTTCAATATTTGAATCCGCTCAGAGAAGTTCATGCTTCCGTAAAGAAACAGCGTGGATTCGAGCTGTCCCGGTTCTATGAGCAGGATGTCCACTTCCGGGTGCCTCTCCTTGAGAATCGAGAGACCGAGACTCAGTTTCACCCGGCTGTTTATCCTGAACGACTGCTCCATGACTCTCGATATGCCCGCTTCGCCTATGGAAGAGCAACATTTGCCGTCTGGGGTGGGTATGGCTACCACGGCCCTGTCGTTGTATATGGGGACTACCGGGTTGATAACCAGAATCAGGGAGGCTCCTTTTTTTATCGCCACGTCCACGTGACCCGACCTTTCCGATGCGCCGTCTATGAAGTATCTGTTTCCCACTTTGACAGGGGAAAAGTAGGCGGGGATGGCTGTGGAAGCTCTTACTGCTTTCGATATGGGGATTTCGTCTTTGCCCTCGTCGCCGAAAATCCATCTTTCTCCCGTATCCAGCTCGACGCCGATTATGTAGAGTTCCTTCTTCAGCTCCCGGAACGAATTCGTGTTTCCGGGAAGCGACAGGACTCTCTCCATGTATTTTTCGAGGTTGGAATTGGTGTAGAATCCCGCTGGAACGAACCCTTCCAGAGCGTCGAACAGTCTCACCAGGCTTACTTTGTCGCCTTCTCTTTTGATTCTCTTGATTATCCTGGGCAGAGCGAGGAGAAATCTGGCTGCACCCGACAGGTACTCCTTCAGGGGAAAAGAGTAGATGTCTTCCCTTCGCATGAACAGGGGGTTGTTGCTGGGCCCGAGAACCGACCTGTACATCAATTTCGGAGGTATGCCGTTTGCGAGAATCGACGCTATAATCGAGCCCGCGGATATCCCGATGAATATATCGAAATCGGTGGTCCGCTTTCCGCCGACTATCAGGTCGTCCAGGGCAGCAAGCGCCCCAAGTTCATACATCCCTCCCGTTATCCCGCCTCCCGACAGCACGATAGCGGTTTTTTCCGCCATCTCCACCCTCTTTGGGGACACCCGGCCCCGTTGTGAACTTCCAGGGGATATAATACCATCCAATAATGAACGGAAGCACGATGTGTTTTTTTCACGAAATAGAGTTTCTTTGGAGGTTGGAGATGGAACAAAGTCGATCGATTCTAGCGATTTTCGCCCACCCCGACGACGAAACGTTCGGCCCCGGGGGAACCATAGCCAAATACGCTCGTTCAGGGTATCCGGTCTTTCTCGCGACCGCCACGAAAGGGGAGGCGGGAATGCTCGGAGACCCTCCCATTGCTACCAGAGAAAACGTGGGGGATGTAAGGGCCAGAGAACTCGTTGAGGCGGCTGGAATACTGGGGATAAAAGAGGTGTTTTTCATGGGTTTCAGGGATGGAGAGCTGGCGAAGACGGATATGGGCCTTCTGGTGGAGAGAGCTGTATACGCCGTGAGAAGGTTCAGACCCCTGGTCCTCGTTACTTTCGGACCGGATGGGATATCCGGCCACCCGGATCACGTGAGGATATCGGAGGTGTCACGGGAGGCTTTCGAGCTTTGCGGAAGGGAGAACGCCTTCCCGTCTCATTTCGATGAAGGACTCTCTCCCTGGGAGCCCAAGAAACTCTACCATTTCGTCATACCGGACGTGTTCGTGAGAAGGAGCGGAGCAAGGCTTCACGGGGTCTCGAGGGAGGAGATCACTACGATCATAGATGTTTCCGATTTTCTGGAGACAAAAATAGAGGCGTTTCGCTGTCACAGGACGCAGGCGAAAGATGCCGCCAGGATTCTCAGCCGGCCGGGCTACAGGGAGTTCGCCCGGAAGGAGTATTTCGTGCTGGCCAGCTGGAGGGGAGGGCCATACCAGTTGCCCGAGGACGACCTTTTTTCCGGTCTTTGAGGAGTCAACCGTAGTAGACTGGGAGGTGTAGCAATGAAAGGAGGAATTTTCGGGGAAAAGACTTCTGGGAAGAGCACGTTGCTCAATATCTTTGCTTCCCAGTTCGGCTCCGAAGCTGGAGGTGAGAGGAATAAGAGAGGTATCGCGGTTGTTCACATACCGGATGACAGGGTGGATTTTTTGGCTGAGGCTTTTGGGTCGAAGAAGAAGGTATATCCCACGATAACTCTCGAGGAGATTCCCGCCGGGACAGAATCTCTCGTGGACGGTAGCAATGCTCCGGCGCTAAGGAATTGTGACTTTCTCATCCTCGTCGTTCCATCGTTTCAATATGGTCCGGGTGGAACGGTGGGAAAAAGGACCGTGAGCGAGTACGTGAGCTGGGTGGAGGAGGAATTATGCTTTGCGGATTACATGGTTGCGGAGAAGCGTCTGGAGAGGTTGACGAAGGAAGGGAAGAGGGACAGGGAGTTCGAGCTTTTGAAATCTGTCACGGAGGCGCTGGAGAACTCCAAGCCATTGAGAACGCTAGGTTTTTCTCCAGAAGAGGAAAAGCTATTATCAGGCTTCAGTTTCATCACGGAATTACCGATGATAGTTGTAGTGAATGTCGATGAAGGGGGCCTGGGTGATCAGGCTCTCGAGAAAGAAATGAATATGCTATGCGGGCGTGGGTATGAAGTGTTTTCCGTCTGCGCTGCCCTGGAAGAGGAGGTGATGGAGCTTCCCTCCGAGGAAAGAGAGGAGTTTCTGAGGGAGCTCAACATAACTTCCTCCGCTGGTCAGGAGATTTTGAGGAGGGTCTTCTCTCTTCTCGACCTCATCGTTTTTCTCACTGCCAGCGCAAACGAGGCTCGCGCCTGGACGGTGAAGAGGGGAACCAGTGCCAGGGAAGCGGCTGGGAGAATTCACAGCGATATGGAGAGAGGGTTCATAAGGGCGGAAGTCATTTCTTTCGAGGAGTTTCGGGAATTCGGTGACATGGCGAAGGCCAAAAGCGCAGGAAAGGTCAGGCTGGAGGGCAAGGATTACGTGGTTCAGGAGGGCGACATTCTGACCATTCGCTTCAACATTTGATGGGAATATGTAGCTGCCGACAATAAAAAACGTCTGGGGAAGGGAATTGGCGGAAGACAGAGTCGATAATGCCGTATCCAGGGGGAAGAACGGAGCGGGAATGTTCCGTATAGTTCCTTCCGAGTATTCGGTTCTCGTTGTGGACGACGAGGACATGATAAGAGAGATCGTCTCGGAGAGGCTCCGTCTGGAAGGATATCACGTGGGCGAGGCGGAGCACGGGAAGATTGCGCTCAAGAAACTGGAGGAGGAAAAGTTCGACGTTTTGCTCACCGATATAAACATGCCGGTCATGAACGGGATCTCGCTCCTCAAAGAGGTCAAGAGTCGGAACGATCTCGCAGTGATAGTGATGTCTGGACAGGCGGATCTGGAGGTTGCCGTCTACGCGATGAAGATGGGAGCGCACGACTACATACTCAAGCCGGTCAACTTCAAGATACTTCTTCACACGATAGAGTCGGCTTTGAAGCGTAAGCTCATGGAGCAGGCCCTCAGGGATTATCAGCAAAACCTGGAGAAGAAGGTTCTGGAACAGACGAGAATAATAAATGAATTTTACCTGCGTTCTGTTCAGTCTCTCGTGAAGGCTCTCGAAGCGAAGGACGAGTACACAAAAGGTCATTCGGAGAGGGTCACTTTTTACTCCGTCGAGCTTGCTAAGAGACTCGGCGGAGTAGTCGACACCGATAAGGTGAGGGTCGCGGGGATACTTCACGACCTGGGCAAGATAGGGGTTCCCGAGTCCATTCTCAACAAGCCCACGAGGTTGACAGACGAGGAGTACGAAGTGGTGAAGAAGCACCCGTTGCTGGGAGTTCAGATACTCGAACCGATAGAGTTTCTGAGGAACGTGTTTCCCATAATACTCCATCACCACGAGAGATTCGATGGAAAGGGTTACCCTTCGGGGCTCAAGGGAGAGAAGATACCGATGGAGGCGAGAGTAATAGCGGTTGCGGATACCTTCGATGCCATGACCTCAACGAGGGCTTACAGAAAGGCCCTGACCGCCGAGAGGGCTATAGAGGAAATACAGAGGTGCAGGGGAACTCAATTTGATCCGGAAATTGCCAGATTGTTCGTGGATATATATGACGAGCTTAAGCTTCCCGACGACATACACCTCCCGGAAGGCATCACCCTCCCCCGAGGAAAAGGAAAGAAACGAACAGAAGCACTGGAAGCGTGATCAAAGATAGGGTGGTGCCCGCCAGTATCGTGGATGCGGCGAGTTCCGAGTCTTTCCCGAATTTTTCGCACAGTATGAAGTTGAATACCGCAGGCGGCATGCACGACTGAATGATGATCGTCCAGGCCGATACGCCACGGATCGAGAAGAGCAGCACGGCTGTTACCCCTGTAACCAGGCCGATGGCAAATCTTCCCAAACCGAGCTTCCAGGGTAGAGTTCCGTGAACCTCTGTGATCGAAGCGAGGCGAATTCCGAGAGAGAACAGCATGATTGGGATGGCAGAATCGGAGAGAAGCCCCAGAGGCCTCATTATTATGTCGGGGGGGATTATGTTCATTCTGTTTGCCAGGATACCCAGTATGGCCGCCGGCGTGAGAGGGAGGATGAAGGCGTCCTTAATCCTTCCCCGGCCGCTGGCTATGGCGGTCCCCGCGGAGTAGTGTAGTATCGACATCGCGACGAAAAATATGGTTGCCGCCGCGAGCCCGGGTTTGCCGAAGGCGAAAAGGCAGACGGGGAGACCCATGTTGCCGGAATTCATGAAGGCCATCGTGAGAGTGGCTGCCGGGCTTCCTCCGACCAGTTTCCTGGAAATAAATCTCGAAATGATCAGGCCCGCGATGGATACGAAGAGAGATCCAGCGAGAAGGGTGTAGAAGTTTTCGAAAGGAAGACTTCTGTCAACGAGAGAGTTGAATATTAGTGCGGGTGCGGCTATGTAGGTGATGTAGTCGGTTATGAGCCGCAGGTCCCTGTCTTCCCGGATTTTTCCGAAGAGATATCCGCCGCCTATTATGGCGAAGACAGGAACGACGACTGAGAGTATCTGGGCGAGGATCTTTCCGATGAGTTCCATCGCTCAGAACTCGAAATTGATTCCAAGTCCGCCCGAGATTTCGGTTCCCGCTTTTACTTGCAGGAAGATGTTGGCTCCCTCCCCCAGATTGAAGGTGAGTCCTCCTGTTGCGTATACTTCCACGTCGTCGGAATCGGCGAGTGACCCTCCCGTCAGTGAGACTTCTCCTCCCAGTTCTCCGCGGATCGTGAGGAGGTCGGAGCTGGAGAGATCAGTGACTCCCGCTGCTCCAAAGAAGAACTCGTTGAGGGCTCTTCTCGACTTTAGGATAGAAGAAAAGCCGAGGTTGAGGTAAACGTCCGCGGGGAAGGGGACTTCCATGCTCGTTACTTCCACGTTTCCGTCGATTCCCAGATACGCGCCGGTGGTCGAATTTCCGCCGGGCTCGTCCACGTCCGCTACTCCGAGCTTGAAACCCGCCTCAAAAGCGCTTGCGGGTTTGAATCTCGCCTGTCCGAAGAAGAAACTTATGTCATCTGAGAACGATGTGAATATGCCAGCTGTTTTCCTACCCGACGAATAATCGAAGAACCTCGTGGAGCTGGGTGCGGCAAGCGCGGTAGAAGCGGTGAGAAGTGCCGCCACTAGTATCCCCGTGATCCAGCCGTTTTTCCTCATGATTCCCTCCCTGCCCGCGTAAATCCCGTTCAGGTTTGTTAACTTAAACTACCACAATATATAATAATTGTTAAAGAAATCCATTCGTTTTGCCTGCCTCTGGAGGAGCATGCGGAGAGCGACATCGACACCATTTCTGGTCCTGTTACTGATAATCATTTGTTTCCCTTCCTCGGGTGAGGTGGGAGCCGGGGAGTTCGTGAGAAAACCGGCTGTTGCCGGCGCGTTCTACCCATCAGAGCCTGGAGTGCTTGAAAGGTTCGTGAAGAGGGCGGTTTCGGCTGCACCCGCTGTGCCGGTAAGGAAAGGCGACATAGTAGGGGTTATCTCTCCACACGCTGGTTACATATATTCGGGGTCGACCGCAGGCAAGGCGTTCGGTTTGCTCAGGGGGAATCGTTACGACCTCGTGGTGCTCATTGGTCCGAGTCACTTCGTCAGGCTGGGAGGGGTTGCCGTGTTTTCGGGTCGGGCTTTTGCCACACCGCTTGGTAATGTGGAGGTCGACCGAACAGCTATAAGGAGGATCCTGGAGGGAAATACAAGGTTTATCAGGGAGGGGACGGAGTTCTTCGCCAGGGAACACTCTCTCGAGGTTCAACTTCCGTTTTTGCAGGTTGTGCTTGGAAGTTTCAAGCTCGTTCCCATAGAGGTGAATACCCTGGACGTTTCCCTTCTCGATAAGGTATCACGCGTCATAGCTGGAGCCGTTGAGGGGAAGAGAGTTCTCGTGGTTGCGACATCCGACCTTTCTCACTACAGGCCGAGGAGCGTAGGGGAAAAACTCGACCACAGGCTTATAAGGGCACTGGAATCGTTTGATCCAGTAAGGTTGGCGGAAATGCTCACAAGAGGCGTTTGCGAGGCGTGCGGTGGCGGAGCCCTGGTGTTGGGTCTTTTGACCATGGAAAAACTCGGGGCGAGCAAGGTTTACGTGGTCGATTATTCCGATTCAGGAGATACTACTGGAGACATTTCTTCTGTCGTTGGATACGTATCGGCGGTGGTAGTCGGAAGCTTGAAAGGTGGAGAGAAAGGAAGGAGGGAGAAAATGAGCGGACACAACCTGAAGGGACCCGAATATTTGACTGTGGGTGAGAAGGAGGAACTTCTGCGCATTGCACGCAGGACCATCGAGGAGTATTTGAACTCGGGAAAGATGCCGAAAATAGAGGTTTCCAATCCCAGGCTGGAGCAAAGGGGAGCGGCTTTCGTGACACTGGAAAAAGGCGGGAGACTGAGGGGGTGCATCGGATACACGGAGGCTAGGTTTCCACTGTATCAGACGGTAATGGAATGTGCGATCGCCGCAGCGACGGAGGATCCGAGATTCCCTCCCGTGACGCCAGGAGAGCTGAAGGACATAGAAATAGAGATTTCGGTTCTCACTCCGCTCAGAAAAGTGAAGGACATATCCGAGATAGAGGTCGGAAGACACGGCCTGATGGTTGTGAAGGGGTTCCAGAGAGGACTTTTGCTCCCCCAGGTTCCGGTGGAATATGGGTGGGACAGAGAAACGTTTCTGTCACAGACCTGTCTGAAGGCGGGGCTTCCCCCCGATGAGTGGAAAAAAGGGATAGAAATATATTCTTTCGAGGCTGAGGTATTCGGTGAATCGGACTTAGGCAGGTGAGCATGGCTTCTAAGGTCATTCTCATAAGGATTCCTCCCGAAATGGAGGGAAGGCTGAAACAGGATAGACTGGAGCTTCTATTGAGGAGGGGCATCGAAGCTCTATCGGGTGTGGGGTGGAAGAAGTTCGTTCGAAGAGTTTTTGGAACGAGCGCCAGGGTTGGCCTGAAGGTGAATTGCCTCGGAGCGCCGGGCATTCCCACGAACCCGTCTGTTGCTTACGCTTTTGCCTCGCTTCTTATTTCGGCCGGGCTTTCGGAGGAGAAAGTGATCATATGGGACAGGCAAAACAGGGAGTTGAAGAGTGGTGGCTACAGGTTGAATTACGCCTCTTCGGGATTCAGGTGCTACGGGACCGATACCCTGGGAGTGGGATACGAGAGAGAACTTCTTATTCACGGCGAAGTCGGCAGCCTTCCCTCGAAGATACTGACGAAGCATTGCGACCTGCAGGTCAGCCTGCCCGTTTTGAAGGACCACCTTCTGGCGGGTTACACGGGCTCGATGAAAAACTTCTTCGGAGCAATCCACAATCCTAACAAGTATCACATGGACGGGTGCAGGCCATTCGTGACGGATCTTTTCTCCGCTCCCGAAGTCAGGAACAGGGTGGTCTTCACTGTGCTCGACGGAACGTACGTGCAGTACAATGGGGGGCCCTCCTTCGACCCGAGATGGAAATCCTGGGAGGGGGTCATTCTTCTTTCTCTCGACCCGGTGGCGGTCGATTACGTGGGATATGAAATTCTCGAAAAGTTGAGGAAACGTAACGGGCTGCCGTCTCTGAAGGATGAAAAGAGGTATCCTGCTTACATATTCGATGCCGCTTCACCGGATTACGACCTGGGTTGCGCCGGTGAGGAGGAAGTGGTCGTGGAGGAGGTGACCGGAGCGTGAAGCTCTCGAGGAGAGAATTTCTGAAGATATGTGCCGCTTCTGTTGCAGCCTGTGCTGTCACCGAGGAGGTGGGCGAAGTCATTCGCATGGGGGGAGATGCCCTGGCTTTTTCCCTGACGAGGGAGCTCTCAAGCGTGGAGGCGAAATTCTACGAGAAGAAGGGAGGGCTCGAGGTCCAGTGCGGTCTCTGCCCGAGAAAGTGCCTTGTGGGTG
The DNA here is from genome assembly GCA_964429585.1 of uncultured bacterium. GTDB lineage: Bacteria > Desulfobacterota > Deferrimicrobia > J040 > J040 > CAYSCN01. Next base: position 138,388 of record CAYSCN010000001.1, read on the forward strand.
ATAGAGAGAGGGGCTACTGCGGTGTGAGGGAGAACAGAAAGGGGAAGTATCTGACTCTCGTTCACTCCAGGCCGTGCGCCATTCACGTCGACCCGATCGAGAAGAAGCCTTTTTTCCACGTTCTCCCGGGGTCGAAGGCTTTTTCGATAGCCACTGCCGGTTGCAACGTCAACTGCAAGTTTTGTCAGAACTGGGAGATATCTCAGGCGAGGCCGGAACAGACCAGGAATTATCACTTTCCGCCGGAAGAAATCGCCTCGGAAGCGAGGAGAAGGGGCTGTGCTACCATAGCTTACACCTACAGTGAGCCGGTCGTCTTTTACGAGTATATGCTGGATTGCGCGGTTGAAGGGAAAAGGAAAGGAGTCGAAAGCGTGGTTGTGACCGGAGGTTATATACAGGAGAAACCGTTGAAAGAACTCCTTCCGCACGTGCTCGCGGTCAAAGTGGATCTCAAGGCGTTCTCCGAGGAGTATTACCGGAAAGTGGTAAGAGGTGAGCTGAAGCCGGTGCTGGACGGGCTTGTGACGATAGCTCAGTCCGGGAAGTGGCTCGAGATTGTTTACCTGGTTGTCCCGACACTAAACGACTCTCCCGATGAAATCAGGAAAATGTGCAGGTGGATGAAGAGAGAACTCGGCCCAGACGTTCCGCTTCACCTGAGCAGATTCTATCCTCAGTATCTGTTGAAGAATCTCCCGCCCACGCCCGTCGATACCATTCACAGGTTGAGGAAAGAGGCTCTCGAGGCGGGAATGAAATTCGTCTACGTGGGGAACGTGCCGGGTGACGAGGGAGAAAACACGTTTTGCCCATCTTGTGGTCGAATCATCGTTTCGAGATATCTCTTTTTCATCGATTACGTGAAAATCAAGGGAAACTCGTGCGCCTACTGCGGAGAGAAGATTCCAGGGGTCTTCGAGGCTCGGCTTTCCTGATTCTTTCCTATGCCTCCTGGTTGGGCTTTTCCGCCCTCCTCGTTCAGGTCATACTCATGAGGGAGATATACGCCCAGGCAGGCGGTACGGAGATAATCTACGGAATTGCTCTGGGTGCCTGGTTGTTTTTCGGCGGGCTGGGGGCGGCTTTGGGGAGACGTCTGTCCAGATGTTCGTTGGGGTTTGCCTCTGGCTTGCTGGTATCGATCCCTTTGATGAGCGTTTTTTCCATTCTGCTGATCAGATCTGCCAGGGGGTTCTTCGGAATACTACCTGGAGAGTTCCCACCTCTGTGGTTCGTGTTTCTCCTCGCTTCGGTTCCGATATGTTTCCCCGCTTTCACAGGTGGAGTGATATTCGCAGAGCTGTGCGTGCTCGGCAGAGATAGCGGAAGTGCAGACGGTGGTCGAATATTTCTATACGAGGCGATAGGTTCCTCTCTGGGTGGAGCTGTGACCCTGAGCGGTTTTTTTCTCTCCAGTGGTCCGCTGGAGGTGTCAACGGTTTTGCTGGGAGCTTCTCTTCTTTTACCGGGCATATCCGGGCTCGTGGTATCGGGAAGAAAAAAGGGTTGGCTCTCTATCGCAGCGTCTGTTCTGGTGTTTCTCTTAATCGTCCTCGCTGGGGAAAAGATCGACAGGTTGACCGCTGCCTGGTCCTTCCCCGGGTTCGACGTGATTCGTTCCGCCGAGTGCGAGAGAGGAAGATTCGATGTGGTGGAGAGGGGCGGTGAGAGGTTCTATTTTTACAACCTCGAGAGGGTCCATTCGGAAGGAGATTTCCTGACCATCGAGGAGACGGTTCACCTCCCTGCTTCTTTCGTGGATGAGCCGACGAAGTTCATGCTGTTTGGTGCTCCGATGGTACGGTTCGCCGGGGAGGCGTTGAAATACGATCGCCGTGCGAGAGTGGTGGTGGTCGAAGGTGATGAATTGTATGCCAGGGAATTTTCGAACTTTTCGGACGAAAAGAATTACACTCTCCTGTTTGAGGACCCGGTTGGCCTCTCACTCGATGGAAGGGACAGGTTCCAGGTGATGGTTCTTGAACTGCCCCTTCCTGTGAGCCTTTCTTCGGTCAGGCTCGCTTCTGCGAGGTTTTTCTCGGCTGTCAGACGAATCCTCGGTGACGAGGGAGTTCTTTACGTGAGATTCCCCTTTGGGGGCGAATACCTGACGGAATGGGAGGTGGGGATTCTCCGTTATTTCTTGGGTAAGGCGAGACGTCATTTTAAGGGAGTTAGGTTGATTTCGGGAGACGAGATCGGGATTGTCTTGTCCAGGGAGGAAAGAGTGGCTTCCCAGCCCGTTTCGAAGCTCGCAGGCAGGTTGATGAGGGTTGAGGGAATGCTTCGCAGTTTCAGAGCACCCTATCTCCTTTACAGGCTGGACGAGGGGAGGACGCGGTGGCTTGAAGAAGAAATTTTCATCTCGGGTCCCGATGCAACCTTCCCTCTCAAGTCCGGGCTCATGTATCGTCTCTCGAAGCAGAAGGGATTGTCTGCCAGGGTGATGATGAATGTCCTTGAAATGGACGGAAGGGTTATGCTTGCAGGCCTCGTGGTGGCAGTCGTCTCGCTGGCGTTTTTTCTGTTTCCCGGCCTCAGAAACGGCATGGAGAAGGGAGCGCTGTTTTTCGCTGGCGCGTCGGGAATCTTCTCCGAAGTGGTGGTCATTTTCTCCTACCAGTTCGTTTTTGGAGATATCTATTCCAGGGTTGGGCTTTTGTTCTGCGCTTACATGGTGGGCCTTTCGGTGGGAGCTTTTCTCTGGAAGCGCCGGGGTGCGGGAACGGTTTTCTACATCGCTGGGCTTCTGAGTTCTTTTGCACTTGCAATTTTTGCCTGGAAGGCACAGGAAATAGTTCTTCCTTCTCTGGTTCACTACTTTGCACTATTCGCTGTCGGGTGGGGGTGCGGGAGCATGTTCGCTTCCGGTTGTGAGGTCTCGGGCGCACCTGAGAGCATTTACGCATTCGATCTCATCGGGTCTTCTCTGAGTGCAGTCGCGTCGCCCTTTGTGATTTCAGTTTTGTCGCCTGTGGTGGGGGCCTTGGTGCCCCTGCTGCTTGGTGGCGCCGCCCTTTATCTCTCTTTCAGGTTCATGATCGTGGGGATCACTCCTCGCCGAGATCGTTGAGCAGCTCACCGTCGCGGGCTTTTTCCACTATTTCGTCGAATTCGGGACCCAGGTCGGCACCGAGTTCCCTGGCTCGCTTTTTGGCCCACAGGCCGATATTTTTGGGATCCTTGTAGAAATCGAGTCCTCTTGGAGTCCTCGTGTCGAAGTTCTCGAGAATGTCAGATTCCGACCTGAAGTAATGTGTTCTGGATATGAGTTTCTTGACTTTTTTGCTCCCGCAGCCGCTGCAGGATGGATTTTCCCTTTCCCACGGCATCACTATGGTTTGAAACTCTTTTCCGCAGGAAAGGCATCTGTATTCGAAAATCGGCATTTTGTCACCTCCAGGCAGAAGTGACAGCTCCATCTGTTTCTATAAGTCTATTTTAGGGCACAGGGAGTTTAACCCGCAAGCCTCGCAAAGGGGAGAACGGGCTTTGCAGACGTGTCTTCCGTGCCAGCCGAGTTTTACCGCGAAGCTCCACCACTTTTCTTCAGGGATGATTTCCGACAGTTCGGCTTCCACCTTGTCTGCCTGTTTGTTTTCAGCGAGCCCCAGTCTTCTGGAAACGCGAAACACATGGGTGTCGACCGGTAGCGCGGCTTTTCCGAAGCACTCTCCGAGTATTATGCTGGCTGTTTTTCTTCCGACGCCTGGAAGCGATGTGAGTTCTTCCATGGAGTCCGGCACTGATCCCCCGTATTTTTCGAGAAGAGCTCTGGATACTGCTTTCAGGGTTTTTGCCTTGTTTTTGTAGAACCCGGTAGGTTTCACTCGTGCCTCTATTTCGCTCAATGACGCTTTGTCTATCTCCTTCGGAGACGGAAATTTTTTGAAGAGCTCTGGCGTGACCCGGTTGACTCGCTCGTCCGTGCACTGTGCCGCCAGTATCGTGGCGACAAGCAGCTGGAACGGATTTTCGTAATTCAGGATTATTTTCGCTTCCGGGTATGCCTTCTCCAAGAATTTCAGAACCTCTCGAGCTCTTTCTTTCCTCGTCATAACTTTTCCCTCGTGTAAATGACTATCTCGTATCCGAAGACGTCCAGTTCGTATCTGTATCCTTCCAGCTCGACTGTGAAGAGTTTTCCCGGTCCCATGAATTTGTCTTCTTCCGTTTCTTCGAAGGCCTTTTTCTCAGTCAGGATGTCTATGAGTCTTCGGACTTCCCTGAATGTCATGTCGAATGCCGTGATCAGATTGTAAATCTTTCCCCTGTGCACTATAGGATACACGTCGTAGTCGTTGTCCATCGGGTTCCATTCCCCTTGAATTTGTTTTGGTGTTTATTATAACTTTTCTTATGACCTTTTCTCGAAACTCCGGCTTGGGAGAATCATCATGCGTGTTCCGGACATACTGAGACACCACGGAAAGGTGAGTCCCCGAAAGGTCGCGCTCGTCTCGGGTGAGAGGACCGTCACTTACGGCGAACTGCTTGGAGTGATGGATAGGTGGACGTCTTTCATGCGTAAAAACGGTGTGAGGAAGGGGAGCAAAGTGGCGGTTCTCTCACACACGACTCCCGAGTACGTCGGCTTTCTCTTTTCCACGCTCAATGCCGGGGGAGTTTTTTCTCCCATGAACATTTTTCTGAGACTGCCCGAGCTCGAGAGAATAGCGAGTGATTTCTCGCCGGAGTTTCTTTTTGTATCGGAAAGGTTCGAGGAGGTTGGAGAAGAGCTCGCCAGGAAGATACGAAATCTCAAAGGGGTTTTTTCTGCTGACGATGAGGGGAACCTCAGGTTTGAAAGTTATGGAGTTTCCGATATCGATATACCGGGAGAGGAGTCGAGGCTTTTTGCGGATGATGTTGCTATGGTCGTCTATACCGGTGGTTATGGAAAAAGGCAGAAGGGAGCAATGCTCACTCACGAGAACCTGGTGGCGGCTTCTTTTTATTCCGCCGTCGAGCTCTCGATAAGCAGGGAGGACATATACCTTTCCACCTTTCCTCTCCCTTTTCTCGCCGGCACGGGCAGGTTGATGAAATTTCTCCTCGCTGGTGCGAAGGTAATTCTGATGGATGAGTTCGACCCAGAAAGAGCGGTCGATTTCATGATCGAACATCGGGTGACACACCTCCTCCTGGTTCCCCAGATGATGAGCGAGATAACCGAGGTTGTCAGAACCAGAAAGATGAAGATAGAGTCGGTGAAGAAAATTTCCTACAGCGGCATCGTGCCGGTCAGCCCGCTCATTGTGGAAGAGTGCATGAGCTACATTCCGTGTGATTTCGTTCAGTCCTTCGCTCAGGTCGAGTCCACGGGCGTGATAAGTTTTCTGCATCTGAACGAAGAGAGGAGGAAGGAGGGTTTCTTGCTGAGCAAGGTGCTCTCGTCGGTCGGAAAAGAGAGTCTGGGGCTCAAAGTATCAGTGGTAGATTCGATGGGCGAGGAGCTTCCTCCGGGGGTTATAGGGGAGCTCGTGGTGGAGGGCGCCACGGTGATGCGCGGATACTACAACGATCCCTTGTTGACGGGGGAGAAGCTGAGGGATGGGCGCCTCCACACGGGATACGTGGCTTCCGTCGATGAGGAAGGGTACATATACGTGGTCGACCGGATGCAGGAGATAATCGTCAGGGGAGGGATCATAATAGATCCCGAGGAGATAGAAGAGGTGATAATGGATTTCGGGGGGGTCAGAGAGGTGGCGGTGGTCGGCTCTCCCGACGAGAAATTTGGGGAAGTTCCCGTCGCCATGGTGGTTCCAGAGAAAGAGGATTTCTCGCTCGATGGGCTCAAAGGTTACCTGGAAAAACAGCTCGCCTGGTTCAAGGTGCCGGTTCGACTCGAGCTCTCCAGCGTTTTACCCCGCAACAGCCAGGGAAAAATTCTCAAGGCGAAGGTGAAAGAGTATCTCTGCGAAGAGTGACGGGCTGGGGGGCTCGAAATTTATCCAAAATAGTGGATCCTGAGCGCAAGAAAATCAACCAACTAAGTCTATTAGCTTAATAGGGATGGACGCGAGTGGAATCGCGTCCATCCTGTTCGACTTCGGGTCCCGACTCTTGGGGAATTTAGAATCTGGAAGATACGATTAGGAGATGTGTTTCCCCTTCTGCCACGTTTCTCCAGCGATGGGGAACAGTGCTCCTGAAATAAATGCTGTCGCCTTCTTCCAGTCTGAATATCTTCCCGTCCAGGTCGATTTCGAGCGCGCCCTTTAGCACGAAGAAGAAATCTTCACCGCCGTGGTTGACGTAGTCATTTCCACTGGATGCTCCGGGCTGGAGAATGCTGATCATTGGGTTGAATTTCTGATTGGGAAGACCTCTGGCGAGGCTTTTGAATTCGACGTTCTTTATCTCGGTTGCTATGGTTTCCCTGTCTTCCTTTCTGGTGTAGATGTATTCTTTTTCCTCTTCGCCGAGCAGTGAAGAGAGAGATTCTCCAAGCGCGCGAGCTATGTTCACGAGTGTGGAAACCGTCGGGGATGAGACGTTTCTCTCGATGGCGCTTATTGCGGTCGCGCTCATACCACTCTTCTCGGAAAGCTCCTGCAGAGTGAGACCCTTTCTCTTCCTGATGCTCTTGATCCGCTTGCCCACGTCAATGGACTCGACACTCATAACACTACCTCCTCTATGTGTAATGTGTAACAGTCTTATTTTACCCAGTATAAAAATTTAATATATTATTTGCAAAATTTCCAGATTAATCAATACAAAAATCCTTACCAGGAATACTATAAATTATTATATCATTCCTTCCCTCTGCTCTCACACTTCATGTGCCCGGTGAAGTTTAGTTTTCCCAGTTCCGTGTTGAAATTGGTTGGAGAAAAGATTTAAAATTCATAAATTATTAAAACAGACAGGGGGGATGAAAAATGGCTGAGAACATCGCACCCAGCGAGAGCTACAGTTTCATCATGAGGGTGGAAATCGAGAATAAAGTGGGGATGCTGGGCAGGGTTACCACGGTGATAGGTGCTGCTGGAGGGGACATAGGAGCTGTCGACCTTTCCGGTTTCGGAAGGGGCACGGTCATAAGAGACATAACGGTGAAGGCCAGGGGCGTGGAGCACGCCAGGAAGATAATAGATGCCGTCAGGTCGCTCGAAGGAGTCAGAATAATAAACGTTTCGGATATGACATTTCTCATTCACCTGGGAGGGAAGATAGAGATCAGGAACAAGATACCCTTGAAGACCAGGGGGGATCTCTCCATGGCTTACACTCCTGGGGTGGCAAGGGTTTGCAAGGCGATTGCCAGGGATACGAGGAAGGCTCATACTCTCACGATAAAGAGAAACACAGTCGCCGTAGTGACAGACGGCACGGCGGTTCTGGGTCTCGGCGATATAGGTCCCGAGGCGGCTATGCCGGTGATGGAAGGGAAGGCGATGCTGTTCAAGGAGTTCGCCGATATAGATGCGTGGCCCATATGTCTCGCCACGAAGGACGTGGATGAAATAGTGAGAACGGTCAAGAACATCGCTCCAGGATTCGGGGGGATAAACCTGGAAGACATATCGTCTCCGCGTTGCTTTGAGATAGAGGAGAGATTGAAAAACGAGCTCGACATCCCGGTATTTCACGACGACCAGCACGGAACCGCGGTGGTTGTGCTGGCTGCCCTCATAAACGCCCTCAAGATAGTGAAGAAGCGGATGGAAGATCTCAAAGTCGTGGTTGCAGGTGTGGGCGCTTCTGGAGTGGCGGTGTCCAAGATGCTCTTGAACGCGGGAGTGAAGAATTTGATAGGGGTCGACAGAAAAGGTGCCATCTACAAGGGCAGGAAAGAACACATGAACTTCATGAAAGAATGGTATGCCGAGCACACCAATCCAGAGTTGCTTAAGGGGAAGATAAGCGACGTAATCGAGGGAGCGGACGTGTTCATCGGTCTTTCGGGACCGGGGCTTATTACGCCAAACGATCTCAAAAAGATGGCGAGAGACCCGATCGTATTTGCCCTCGCCAACCCGGATCCGGAAATAATGCCGGAGGAAGCCGCTCCTTATGTCAGAATAATGGCGACGGGGAGGTCTGACTATCCGAACCAGATAAACAACGTCCTGTGCTTCCCGGGCATATTCAGAGGGGCTCTCGACGCGAGGGCTTCGACGATAAACGAGGAGATGAAGATAGCTGCGGCATATGCGATAGCGTCGTGCGTCTCCGACTCGGAGCTCTACGAGGACTACATAATTCCCAGCGTGTTCAACAGGAAGGTCGTCAGCGCAGTGGCGAAGGAGGTCTCGAAGGCTGCTCATAGAACGAAAGTCGCAAGGAGAACATCGAAGACGTATATGGAAATCCACATCGATTGAGGAGGCGTTTCATGAATCCGGCTATCTTCAGGGAGTACGATATAAGAGGCGTCGTCGGAAAAGACCTCGACGAAAGCACCGTTTACACGATAGCCCGCGGATTCGGGGCTTATGCGTCGAGAAAAGGAGTCAAGAGGTTGGCCCTCGGAAGGGACGTTCGTCTTTCGTCTCCCAAGTTTCGCGAGGCGATGTTGAATGGTTTGACCGAATCGGGACTCGATGTGGTGGACATTGGCATCGTTCCGACCCCTCTTCTGTATTTTTCGATAGTGGAGCTCGGAGTCGATGGGGGAGTCATGATAACGGGGAGTCACAACCCTCCGGAGTTCAACGGATTCAAGCTCTGCGTGGGCACCACGGCGATCTACGGGGAGATGATTCAGGAAGTCAGGAAGATCATCGAAGCCGGCGAGTTCGTTTCCGGTAACGGTTCAGTCAGCGAAGAAGACGTCATACCCAGATACAGGCAAAGGGTTATGGAATTCGTGAAGGTTGAAAGACCCGTGAAAGTCGTGCTCGATTGTGGAAACGGAACTGCCGGGCTCGTGGCTCCTAAGCTTTTCCGCGATATGGGGCTCGATGTGGTGACCATATGCGAGGAGCCCGACGGAACCTTTCCAAACCATTTTCCCGATCCGATAGTTCCCGAAAATCTTCGGATGTTGATAGACAAGGTGAAAGAGACCGGGGCGGAAGTTGGCGTGGGTTACGACGGTGATGCGGACAGAATTGGTGTGGTGGATGAAAAGGGAAACGTCATATTCGGGGATTATCTCTTGATTCTCTTTTCCCGGGAACTTTTGAAGAGAAAGCCGGGGGCGACGATAATTTCGGAAGTAAAGGCATCTCAGAATCTGTACGAAGATATCAGAAAGCACGGTGGCAACCCCGTAATGTACAAGACGGGGCATTCATTGATAAAGAAGAAGATGAAGGAAGTGGATGCGGAGCTCGCCGGTGAGATGAGCGGCCACATATTTTTCAAGGACAGATACTACGGATACGATGACGCCATTTACGCGTCCGCCCGTCTGTTCGAAATATTGAGCAATGAGGACAGACCTCTCTCTGAGCTTTTGTCCGATCTGCCGAAGCTCGTTTCCACTCCGGAAATAAGGGTGGAATGTCGGGACGAGGTGAAGTTCGCAGTCGTTGAAAAAGTGAAAAGCCGTCTCACTTCGCTTGCAAGAGAGGTCGTGACCATAGACGGTGTGAGAGCTCTCTTCGATGGCGGATGGGGTCTGGTCAGGGCTTCCAACACTCAGCCGGTACTCGTGCTTAGGTTCGAAGCGAAGGACGGTGTGACCCTCAATGAAATAAGAGAGACCGTTGAGAAGATCGTCGAGGAGACCATCGAAGAGCTCCGCGGAAAAGGTGCCTGAGTCTTGTCCGGTGGGGGGTTGAAAGAAGCTATCGTTCTCGGGCTTTTGCAGGGTGTGACGGAATTCCTCCCTGTGTCCAGCTCGGGACACCTGGTTCTTTTGCAGAAGATTTTCGGGGTGCATGAACCGCAGTTGGCCTTCGATACAGTCCTTCACTCGGCCACCATGATGGCTACTCTCATATTTTTCTGGAAGGATCTGAAGAATATCCTGAGCGGTTTCATTCGAAGAGAGAGAGAAAGTGGGAGGTATCTCCTCTCGATAATCGCTGCCCTGATCCCCACTGCGGCTATAGGCTTGATAATAGAGAAGGAGGCGAACTTTTTCTTCGGATCGGCGCTCGTCGTGGGGATTTCGTTTGCCGTGACGGGTTGCGTTCTGCTGCTGAGTTATTTCATCAAAAAAGGAGATGAGCTTCTTCCGGGACCCATCAAAGGGTTTTTGATTGGGCTGGTTCAGGGTCTTGCTGTGATCCCAGGTATATCCAGATCTGGAACCACAATCGTAGCGGGTATGTCTCTTGGCCTTGAACCGGAGGAGTCGTTCAGGTTCTCCTTTCTCATTTCCATCCCCGCAATTGCAGGGGCCATGTTGTTGAACGTCCTTGGCGAGTGGTCGGCTTCTCAGTTTTCAACGGTTGCGGTGGCGGCCGGATTCGCGTGCGCGTTCCTCTCCGGATATGCGTCTCTTGCTCTTTTGAAGAGGACCATCATTACGAGAAAACTTCACTTTTTTGCGCTGTATCTTTTCGCTACCTCTCTGCTTACCCTTCTCGTTGTAAAATGAATTGATAATTGTTCTCTCACTTCGATGCTGTTTTTGAGATGGGCGAGGTGACTGAGGAAAAAACCTACGAAGGTGGTGAGCGATGGGTGAGGACAGAGACGCCAGGGTCAGGGAAGAAAACAGGAAGATAAGGTTTTTGAGGATGCTCGTGGACCTCCACCTCTCCATCCTGAAGTCGGGAGAGGTTTCTTACGAAGAAGCGAAGGAAACCGTTGAAAGGCTCAAAGAACTGGCGGAGAAACTCTTTCCCGGCAAGGGATACGTGTTCGACATCGTATACCGTCCCAGATTCGAGAGGGTCATCGTTCAGATTTATCGCCACAGATTGCAATGAGAGAGGGGAATGTCCCCTCCCTCGTCAGAATTCTGCTTCTTCCCCTGGGGCAAGAACTTTTATCGAAACGGATGGGGCGAATTTCTTGCCGTTCTCTATGAATGAGTCCGGTGTTTGTTCCAGTATCGGGAAAGTCCCGTAGTGCATGGGGATGGCGTATTTCGGGGAGAGCAGCTGAAGAGCCTTTGCCGCCTGGAGACCGTCCATGGTAAATACCGAGCCCACCGGGAGAAGAGCCAGGTCGATTCCGTAGAGCTCACCGTAAAGCGCCATCTCCGACATCAGACCCGTGTCGCCTGCGTGGTATATGGTGAACCCGTTTTCGAGTTTGATGATGAATCCCGCCGGGCTGCCCAGTGTGGCTGAGTGGGAGGCCTGAACCATCGTGAAAGAAATTCCGTCGAAGGAGACGGTGCCGCCCATATTCATTCCGTTCCCGCCGTTCAATATCTGTGATTCAGGGAGCCCTTTCTGCTTCAGGTCCACGGCGATTTCGAAGATCGCGATCACGGTCGCCCCCGTCGTCTGTGCGATCGACAGAGCATCGCCGGAATGATCGAAGTGGTCGTGTGTGACGACCAGAAAGTCGGCTTTCTCCAGCTCGTCCTTGCTTCCCGCCGCTTTGGGGTTGCCCTCGAACCACGGGTCTATGAGTATTACTTTCCCCTCTGGAGACGTGATTTTGAAACCCGAGTGCCCCAACCATTTGACCTTGATCTGAGCCATTTTTCCCCTCCTTTTGAACTTGTGTGCTAACACTCAAATTTTATTTTCCAGATGCCATGGTTTCAAGCGATTAAAAAAACGGCTCTCGGTTTGGAAAAAGTGTTCCAAAAGTGATAAATAAAATAGTATGAGCAGAAATCCAACGGTCACCGTCAGAGCTCCCGTAAGGGTAGACATTGCCGGGGGGACTCTCGACATATACCCGGTGTATAACTTTCTCGGTTCGTCCCTCACTTTGAATTTCGCCATAAGTCCAGGCACCAGGGTGGAGGTGAAGACCAAGCAGGGAAGCGGGGTGAGGATTCAGGCAGGAGCCGAACCAACCCGGGAATTCGAGAATTCCCACTCCATAGACAGCAGGGGGAGCCTTGCCGTAGTGGGAAACGTCCTGAATTACTTTCCCCCATCGGATAGATTCTCTCTTTCTTTCGAGTCCTCTGTACCACACGGTTCGGGTCTGGGCGCATCCTCGTCGTTGATAGTGGCTCTTCTCACTGCTGTGGGCATATACCTGGGCAGGCCTGTTGCCCCCAACAGCATTCCACAGATAGCTTCCGAAATAGAATCGTCGGTCATTCACATGCTCACGGGCAGGCAGGATTACATACCCGCCATTTTCGGGGGATTGAACGTGATAAGGTTCGCGCCGGGGAAAACCCAGCTCGTCAACCTGGAGAAAGGCAAACCGGAATGCCGGTTCATCGAAAAATACGGTTTCCTCGCTTACACTGGTCAGGCGCACTTAAGCGGAAGGGAAAACTGGAGCCTCGTAAAAAAGTTCATCGAGGGCAACAAGAAAAGCAGGCAGGCATTCGAAGAGCTATACAAAATAGCGGAAGAAGCTCTGCGAGCGCTCTCGGAAAAAGATCCCGAGAAGCTGGGAGAGGCCATGTCCAGAGACTGGAAGGTCAGAACCAGGCTTTCTCCGTCTGTTACCTTCGGGAAGTTCGAAGATTTCATCCGTTCTCCCGAGGTGAAGAAGCACTTTTACGGGATTCGCCTCTGTGGCGCAGGCGGCGGAGGAACATTGTTTGGTATACTCAAAAAGCCCGAGAAGAGGAAAACGGTGGAGTCTCTCGCCAGAAAGGCTGGTTTCAGCCCGATAAAGTTTTCCATTTCTCACGGAATGGAGGCGAGAGTAGGTGGGAAGAAAATCTCCATTCTATGACGTTATCATCATTGGAGCTGGGCCCGCCGGCCTGTTCGCAGCTCTTACTTTATCCGGAAAGATGAGGGTTCTGGTGCTGGACAGGAAAAAGCGTCCCGGCGGCGCCGGCGCGCTCACGGACGGCAAACTCAACCTGACACCGAGAATTGGCATGGACATAGATGATCTCTTCCTGACCGAGGAAGAGGCTATTTCCATAATCGATTACGTTGATTCGGTGTTTCTCCGTTTCGGAGCAGACCCGCAATTGTATGGCGTCGACGGCGAAAAGATAGCGTGGTGGCTCGAGAAGGTATCGTGGGTCCAGAAGAGATACGAAGATGGAAGAGTGGATGTGGAACTGATACCCGCCAAACAGAGGCATATGGGAACGGACATGGCTTACAAGGTCGTTGCGAAGTTCGCCGAACACCTCCAGGAAAAGGGGGTGGAATTCCGTCTGGGTTTCTCGGTCACAACGGTAAAGAAAGACAGTCACTTCGTCGTCTCTGGAGAGGATGGGGAGTTTGCGTCCAGGTTTCTCATCGCCGCTCCCGGCAGGGAGGGAGCGTACTGGTTCAGAGAAATTGCAAAAGAGATGGGCGCGAAGCTTTCTTTCGGCCCCATCGATATAGGGTGCCGGGTGGAGGTTTCCGACCGGGTAATGGAAGAGTTGACGTCGATAATTTACGATCCAAAATTCCACTTCATAACTCCCACCCACGGGGACAGGACGAGGACCTTTTGCACCAACCCGGGCGGGAGAGTGAGGCTCGAGAGGAACGACCAGTACGTCCTCGTCAACGGAGACGCTCTCAAGCGGAAGAAGACGGGGAACACCAACTTTGCGATACTCAACACCGTTACCATGACGGAGCCCGTGCAGGACACGAAGCTCATGGGCATGAAGGTGGCCATGTTCGCCAACTTCTGGGGCGGGGGGCAAAGTGTCATAATCCAGAGACTTGGTGACCTGTTGTCCGGGTCTCGTTCGAAAAAGGAGACGTTTTTCAGCAGGAGCAAGGGATATCACAAACTCGAGCCCACCCTTCCCCCCGGAAAGTTCGTCACCCCTGGTGACATCTCGTTTGCTTATCCGGGAAGGATAGTGGACAACTTGAGGGAAAGCCTTCATCTGATGGGGAAAGTTCTGCCGGGGGTTTTGCATCCGTCCACGGTGATATATGTTCCGGAGATCAAGTTTTACGACACGAAATACGAGACCGACAAATATCTGGAAACGACGGTGGAAGGGCTGTATGTGGCCGGTGACGGAGTCGGAAAGTCCAGGGGGATCGTCGGCGCTGCTTTGAACGGAATCCTGGCAGCGCGCGGCATCCTGAAGAAAACCGGTCTCACCTGATGGCCTGGAACAGGCCGACGGCGAGGAAAATCAGAACCAGCAGGGCAAAAGAGGTAATCCCGGTTTTTTTGTCTCCTAGTTTCAGCGAAGTGACAGAGAGAAAAATCAGTCCAGCAATCGGCGTGGAAATCAGCGAAATAGTGCCTATTTTGGCGATGACCGCGGCGTGTTTGAGCTCCATGCGATGCAGGAAGACTCCCACGAGCAACAGGGTTATTGAAACGTATAGTCCCACTCTGTATACGCGAGAGAGATAACGACTCGTTTTTTCTCTGTCACCCGGCACAGGAATTCACCTCACAACCATCATTATGAATCGCACGCCGAAGTAGAGGAGGAGCAGGGCGAACGATTTTTTGAGGACAACATCGCTCACTTTCGGCATCACCCGGGCTCCGAGTTTTGCTCCAACAAATATTCCCGCAATGAGCAGTGCGGCCACGTACGGGTCCACGTCACCTCGCAGCGTGAATATGACCGTGCTGGCTGCGACCGTTATGCCTATCATGAAGCTGCTGGTGGCTACTGCCTCCTTCATGGGGAATCGGAGGATGTACAGTAACATGGGAACTTTTATTATCCCCCCTCCTACACCGAGCGATCCGGAGACTATTCCGGCTGCGAAGGATGCTCCCTGCGCGGCGACCTTTCTCTTCTCGGGAGGGATCAGGGCCTTTTCATCATCTTTCTCTTTCTTCCTGGAAATCAACATCCTCCCGGCGACGTAGAACAGAAGCAGGGAGAAAGCACCTTCCAGGAATTTTGGATTGACCAGACCGGCAATTAGGGCTCCGGTTATGGCGCCCGAGACGGTGGCCAGTTCGAGTGAGATGCCGATTCTTATGTTGCACAGGCCTGTTTTTAGATACGACGACGCGGCGGACAGAGATACCGATAGCACGGCGAGAAAGCTCGTCCCTATGGCGATCCTTATCGGAATGTGGAGGAAGATCACGAGAAACGGAACGACGATGACACCACCCCCGATTCCGAGCAGGGCTCCTAGAGTTCCTGCGAAAAAACCGGTCAAAAGGACGATGAGGTCCTGAAGGATCATTACTCGTCCCAGGCCTCCAGGATCTTTATTCCTTTTTCCTTCAAGGCGTTCTTGATGGGAATCGTATTGAGCGTCGCCACTCTCAGGTAAACCACCCTCGCTCTTTTTTCCCTGAGCGGTGTGGTCATGACGCTTATCAGATTTACGTTGAATTGCTTTATGATGTTTACGACCTCCGCGAGAGCTCCTGGTTTATCGTCCACCACAACTTCCAGCCGCTGACTAACTTCATTGACCCCCAGTGCCTCAATGAAAGCTTTCAGAATGTCGGTTTTCGTTATAATGCCGACGAGTTTCCCTTCGTTGTCGAGCACCGGCAGGGAGTTCACCCTCTGATCGTGCATGAGGATGACCGCGTCCTCCAGGGTATCGTTCACGTGAGCCACAACAGGGTTCCTGACCATTATTTTCTCTACCGGCGTGGTCTCCAGTATCTCCCGGATCTCGCTCTCGTGTTCTTTTCCGAGCATGATGAGGGGGGTGGTTGCACTCTGGATGTCTCGTTTCGAAATAATTCCCACGAGCTTTTCTCCATCCATCACAGGAAGCTGATTGACCTTGCATCTGTTCATGCGCGACTTAGCTTCCATCAGCGTTTCGTTCTTGTTGATTGTGATCACGTTTTTGGTCATCCGCCTCTTTACGAACATGTTTCCTCCTTCCTTTCGCCCATCAATGCTCTCAGGTGTTCTTCGACAGAATTGACGAGTGCTTCGATGTGGTATCCGCCTTCGAGGACAGAGAGAATCAGGCCGGCTGAGTGAACTTCTGCTTCCTCCACTATCATCCGTGTCATTTCGTAGAAACCCTTCTCAGTAACGCACATGTCTCCCAGAGGATCCTTCTCGTGGGCGTCGAACCCTGCGGATATTATTATCAGGTCGGGTTTGAACGCTTTAAGGTACGGGAGCACGTTGTTTCTCAATGCGGCTGTGTATTCTGCGTCTCCTGCTCCTGGTGGAAGCGGGATGTTTAGCGTAAAGCCTCTTCCTTTCCCCGTGCCGGTTTCCCATCTCCTTCCCGTCCCGGGGAATATGAAGGTGGGATGTTCGTGCAGGGAAACGTAAAAGACCGTGGGATCGTCCTCGAATATGTGCTGGGTTCCGTTCCCGTGATGAACGTCCCAGTCTATTATCATTATTTTCTCCACACCCATCCGTTTCTGGGAGTATCTGGCCGCTATCGCGACGTTGTTCAGCAGGCAGAAACCCATGCCTTTTTCCCTCTCCGCGTGATGCCCGGGAGGTCTCACAGCGCAGAATACTCTCCTGAATTCACCTTTAAGGAGCAGATTTACGCCCTCTATGACGGCGCCTCCTGCGAGTATGGCCGCTTCGAAGGAGTGCCGGTTTATGAAGGTGTCCTCGTAGTCGAACCAGTAATTCCCGTTTTCGCATGCCTTTTTCAGCCTGTCCAGGTAAGTCAGAGGGTGCACTTCGGCCACCACGTCTATCGGAGCCTCTGGAGCCTCGATCATCACCAGGTTCCCTCCGACCCTCCCGCTTTCTATCAGAGAGACTATTGCCTCGAGCCTCTCAGGTGACTCGGGGTGATCGTAGGTTGCGTAGTGAAGCCGGCATTTCTCGTGAGAAATGAATGCGAGGCGTTCTTTCAACTGCCGATACCTTTCTCCGGATGTGATTTTCGAATTTTACCACATAACGTAGTCGCTCTTTCCTCCTAACTCTGCAAGACGAATGTCAGAGCGAAGAAGATCGAAGCGAGTATCATGACAGGGTGCACCTCTTTGAACCTTCCCTTCAGAAGTTTGATCACGGTGTAGGAGATGAACCCGAACCCTATGCCGTAAGAGATGTTGTATGTCAGAGGCATCATTATTATCGTCAGGAAAGCGGGGATTCCCGTGTCCGTTTCCCGGAAGTCTATCTGCTGTACGAGGGAAACCATGTAGAAACCCACGAGGATGAGGGCGGGTGCCGTCACCGGATAGCGGAACACGCCTTCGGCCACCTTCACGCCTCCTCCTATGATTGAGATAACCGGAGTCAGGAATAGAGCGACGAAGAAAAGCAGGGCGGTTATGACCACGGACAGGCCGCTTTTGCCGCCCTCCGTTACTCCTGATGCGCTCTCTATGTAGCAGGTGATGGAGCTGCACCCGAAGAGTCCTCCGGAAACCGCGCCAAGAGAGTCTATGATGAGCAGGTCCTTGAGTCTGGGGATGGTGCCTTTCTCGTCCAGAAAACCAGCTTTTTCTCCGATTCCTATGGCTGTTCCCATCGTGTCGAAGAAGTCGGTCATGAAGAGGGCGAATATCATTGGGGCGAGTGCCATGTTGAAGGCCCCTTTTATGTCGAGGGCGAAGAAGGTGCTGAAGTCGGATGGGAAGCTGAAGACTTTTTCGGGCAGGGGGATCAGGCCGAAAAGGGGACTCATGCCCAGAAGAGCGGTGAGGATGATTCCGATGAGGATTGCCCCTTTAACTCCCCTGGAGACGAGAACTATCGTTATTAACAGTCCCACGAAAGTCAGGATCGTATCGCTGGAAGTGAGGTCTCCGAGTGCTACGAGGGTGGCGGGGTTTTTCACGACTATTCCTCCCTCCACGAGGCCGATAAACGCTATGAAGAGTCCGATTCCCACTCCTATTGCGTGCTTGAGAGGCATTGGGATGGCATCCATTACCAGGTTTCTGAATCTGGTCAGAGAGAGAATGAGAACTATCATTCCTTCGATGAAGATTACCCCCATTGCCACCTGCCAGGAATATCCCATTGCACCGACTATGGTGAATGCCACTATGGCGTTTATTCCCATGCCGGGTGCGAGAGCGAGAGGGTAGTTGGTGATCACTCCCATCAGAAGGGTTATGAGCCCTGCGCCCAGGCATGTTGCGACTGCCGCTCCGCCGAAGGGGACGCCGGCGGCGGACAGAATTGCCGGGTTGACGAAAATTATGTAAGCCATCGTCATGAATACCGTGATCCCGGCTGTCACTTCGGTTTTCACGTCTGTTCCGAGTTTCCTCAAGTTGAACAGTTTCTCGAGCATCGATCCCTCCGGGAGTTTCACGAGTGTGCTCTCGAGACGAGCCGTTTGTTTTTTCCAGGATTAAATCTATATAATCTTTGTGGATAATGCAAAGGTGGAGGAGACGATATGAAACTGATGGACGCGCTCCTGACGAGGAGAACGGTAAGGAAGTTCAAGAAGGACAAGATTCCCAGAGATTTGGTGAGAAGGTTGATCGAGATAGGCACTTACGCTCCCAATGCCGGGAACGCTCAGACCTGGAGATTCATCGTGGTCGACGATGAGCGACACCTCATGGAGATGAAGAGGATAGTGGACGCCGTGATCGGGGAAATAAGGGGCGAAAAGATACCGGAGGAAAAATTCACGTTCCAGAATCTTTTTGCCCGGGCACCAGTTGCAATTGCTGTGGTCATGCAGCCCTACGAGTCGTCCACCGACAGGCTCTTGAAAGAAAAAGCCCCCGAAAGGTACAGGATCCGCCAGAAAGAGGTGAACCCGTCGCTTCAGAGCGCTTCCGCGGCCATACTACAGATGTGTCTCGCTGCTCACGGGGAGGGGTTGGGAACGTGCTGGATGACGGGTCCTCTCACAGCTAGGCCCGAGCTCGAGCGTTACCTCGGGATAGAGAGTCCCGAGGAGCTCGTGGCGATAGTGGCGCTCGGATACCCGGAGAGCATCCCAAACGTGCCCCCGAGGAGACCGGTCGACGAGGTGATTTCATACTTCGGAGAGAAGTGAGAGTTTCGCTTTTTCTACTGCGTCCTGATCAGGTATATACGGACGACTGTGGTTATCTCTTTTTTCCCGAGCTTGTCGAGAAGTGTCTGTCTACCGCTTTTTCGAATCGCTTTTTCGACCCCTGGAGTTTTCTTCAAGAAGAAGGAAAGCGCTTTCAGGAATTTCACTTCCTCGTCCCTCAGTTTGAGCAGCACATCCATTTTCCCCGTGTAGGTTTTTCCCGTCACTATCAGATCCAGCTTCACTCCCTCGGAAGCTTTGATTATATCTGCCAGCTTCCCAAGGAAAGTCGCGAAATCGTCGCTGAGAGCGGTGCCGGCCGGGTCGAGCGCCACTTCCAGGGGGATTTCCGCGAACAAAAGCGGCAAATCTCTTGTGATGTGAGAAGATGATACGGTGTCCGACAGAGCTGCAATGGCTTCGCCCCGGACGCTGGCGTATGGAATGAATTCTTTCGATTCCTCGCGGATGCTGGCGACTTTTCCCTCCAGCAGGTGCACCTTGCGTTTGAGTTCCTCTGCTTCTTTCTTCAAGATTTCTACTTCGGCGGTTTTCTCTTTGAGAGACTTTTCAATAGCGGTGTTTTCCGATTCTTTCCGCTTCAATTCGTTTTCGACCCTTTTGAGTTCTGCGGCCAGAGTGTTCAGCTCTTCGCTCAAGGAGGCCACTTTTCCCTTGAGCGTGGTGTTTTCCACGGTAAGCCTCTTGATTTTGTCGGAGTAAGTTTTTTCCTTTTTCAGCAGTTCGTTTATCAGTGTCTCTCTGGAGATCTTCGTGGATTGATACGTGTTTTGTAGCTCGTCGACGGTGGCTTTCAGCTTTTCGTTTTCTTCGATTTTCGCCTCCAGCTCCTTTTTGGTTTTCTCGAGTTCCGACTTGAGGGAATCGACCGTCTTGGTGATTTCATTGAGGAGCTTTTTCAATTTTTCGTTTTCGCTGCTCACTTCCACGTAGCTGTTTCGCAGTTCTTCCGCTTCCCTAACTTTCGCGTCGTATTTTGACCTCGGAACCAGACACCCTGCCAGAAGAAAAATTGCGATGAAAGATGTGATCGCCAGAAAAGCTTTCGAATTCATATTCTCGACTCCGTGAGTTTTTTGATCGCGTTGTAGTGAATTGAAAACAAATAGATTTTACATTCCCGACATTTTTATATAAAGTTTTTTAAGTGAGAATTTTTAAAATTTAAAGTATGCAGCGATTGTTTGGACGCATCAGGTGGTCAGGAGAGAGCAAATAATAGAGAGGCTCGTTTCCCTCGGGCTTTTGAGGACGAGAAGCCTGAGAGATCTCAGTGAGGAAGCATCGAAAAACGGCCGCACCCTCATCGAGGAGGCGATAATATCGGGAGCTCTTTCTCCTGATGCCACCCAGTTTCTGCTTTCAGAAGCATTTGATTTCCCTTTCATGGAGCTCGAGGAAGGAGACGTATCGAGTGAAGCTGCGGAACGGATTCCTCCGGAGGTGGCGTGGAGGGAGGAGATAATACCCCTTTCCATTTCCGAAACCCACATAACCGTGGGAATGGTCGACCCGATGAGGCCTTCACTTCTCAGGTATCTGGAGAGCATCACCGGCAAGAAGGTGAGGGTGAGCCTGGTCACGAGGGAGACTCTCAGGTCGCTCCTGAAAAGCCTCTATCCCCCTCCTATTCCGATCTCTTTCGAGAAGATGTCCGGGCCGCTCCTCGAAGATGTGAACATTGTGCGTTATCTTTCCTGCGGGGACAGTGAGGGACTCGCAGAAGAGATACTAATTGAATGCAAAAAACTTGGATTCGAGCTCATATACGGCAGATACATCTTCGGCAGGTTTTCTCTTCAGGGTAGGGTGGAAGACGAGTCCAGAGAGCTTCTGCAGACTTCGAGGGATTTCGGAAGGTTCTTTTTTTCCGGGCTTGAGAAGATGCTCGGAATCGAGGGGGAAAGCTCGGGTATATTCGAGAAGATAGTTGAGATAGGTCCCGAGCAAAGAGGCGGGATGTTCAGAATATCCATCGTCAAAGGGTTCGGGTATCCATCGGTGACCGTCAGGGTCATTCCGAATGCCCTGGGCCGCCTTTCTCTCGATTCGGTGGGGCTGGATGAGGAACAGTTCGATGCTCTGTCGAGAATACTTGGTAGAGAGAAAGGTATTTACATCGTCGCCTCCCCGGATTACGCGGGTGTGACCACCACTCTCTATTCGATGGCTCGGTACGTTCAAAAACCGCATATGTCCATAGTGGCGATAGAGGAACAGATCCGATACAAAAATGAAGGATTCGTTCAGATTGAAAAAGGGGATGACCCCGGGGAGTATTCCATCGAGAAGATAGTGAAGACGATGTCGCCGGATGTGTTGATAATCGATAGAGTCGATCTGAAGGACATGCTGTCCGAGTATTCCGTCATGGTTCACCCCCACGTGAGCGTATTCGCCGGTATAAAAGCTTCTGCTCTCGATGACGTGCTTGGTGTATTTCTGCAGGAAGTGGTCTCGAACCCGGATGTCGCCACGGCGCTGAAAGCGATACTTTTCCAGAAGCTGGTGAGAGTGTTGTGTCCCACCTGCAAGAGGGAAGTTCCAGGGTATCCTTCGGGGCTCGTCGAAGGCAGGGGAGTTCCCGCTCCGGTCGAGTCGCTTTTGAGGAATCTCAAGTATTACATCCCTTCCGGGTGCGAGTCGTGTGGTGGGACTGGATACGCCGGTGTTCGAGCGCTCTTCGACCTGCTTGTCTTCACGCCGTCTGCCAGATTGGAGATGCTCTCGGCCAAGCCTCTTCCCAGGAAAAGGGAAGAGATACTCGCGAAGTGCAGGTACACGCCGGAGGAAACGATATTTCAGATGCTAATGGAGGGAATGGTGACGATAGAGGATGCATTGCCTTTTCTTAAGATGTACGTAATGGTCAAAAGAGGTGATCTATGAGAGGGGTGACGAGAATTGCAGTTGCCGCTTTTTTGGTCATTCTGGTTACTGTTGTATTCGGTGTCAAGATCTTCGGTTCCGGCAGTTTCCACGACAGGACGGATGAGGAAGCCTGCCTCGTCTGTCATGAGAGAGTCCCTGAAAAAGGGAGCGACCCTTACAAAGAAGGGAACTTCAAATATCAGGGGAACGTTGAGAAAATTTGCGCCAAGTGTCATTCCACCTACAAGCACACCCACCCGATAAAGCTTGTTGTGACTCCGCTCATGAAGGAGAGAGAAGAGCTCCTTTTCAGAAAAAACGGCGAGATAACTTGCGTCACGTGCCATGATGTGATGGAGAGAATAGCCGTCCACGTCAAAAAGAAGCCGCGCGGGAGCGGTCTTTGTTTGAGCTGTCACGTGGATTCCGATATATTTGCTCAGATAATCTGGTATCCGACTCAGCTGCGTCGAGGGGAAACGGGCAGGCTCGAGGTGAAAGTGGTGGAATTCAACGCCAGAAGAGATAAAGAATATTTGGGGAACGAAGTTTTTCTATACTTTTACGCCAAGGATGCTGATACTGGAGACATAACGTTTGGGACGAACATCCTGTATGATGACGGGACTCACGGGGACCGCGTCAAGGGAGACTCGATATACACGTTGACGGAGAGAGCGACCTTCGGAGGGGAAAAGAAACTGGTTTACACGGGATGGATACTTGACAGAGAGGGCAGAAGAAGTAATACAGTTAATCTTGCAATTCACTATGTAGATTGAAAATAGATTGAACAGAATGGAGGGATGACCGTGAAAGAACCGACTCTATCCCAGATGTTTTTGAATCGCCTCGATGCAGGCGGAGACAAGGTCAAGTTTCGCTACAAGAGGGAAGGTGTCTGGACAGACATGACCTATCGCCAGGCCGCCAAGATAGTTCGCGCACTTTCGGCCGGGCTTTATGCTCTTGGCCTGGAAAGAGGAGACAAGGTGTGCATCCTGTCGAATACGAGAGTCGAATGGACGCTGGTTGATATCGCCAATATAATCGGCGGTTTTGTGACAGTTCCCATATATCAATCGAACCTTCCCGATCAGGTTGCGTACATCATTTCGAATTGTGGGGCCAAGGCGGTGTTCGTCGAGGACGAGATGCAGCTCATGAAAGTGGAGGTGGTGAAGGACCAGCTTCCCGAGCTTGAGCACGTCATTTCTATGACCCCTGTGAGCCAGGACAAGCTCGACGCTGTGGGCGGTATATCGTTCAACGAGCTCCAGAGAAGAGGTGAGACGCTGCTTTCCGAAAAACCTGATTTCATCGATAACATTGCTAAAAATGAAATCAAACCGGAAGACATACTGACAGTCATATACACATCCGGGACCACGGGACCACCGAAGGGAGTGGTGACGAATCACGCCAACTATCAGTTCATAGTGACTTCTGCGATCCAGACCCAGGACATCAGGGAAGGTGACGTGATACTGCATTTCCTGCCGTTTGCGCATTCTCTTGGCAGGCTCGAGCAGTTCCTCGCAATAGACATGAACCTGCTGGAGGCCTACGCGGAGAACATAAACACGGTTCCCGACAACATGGTGGAGATAAAGCCTCATCTCATGTTTAGCGTTCCCAGGCTCTACGAGAAATTTTACGACCGAGTAATGAACATGATGGAGACTGCTTCCCCCATGAAGAAGAAGATATTCAATTTCGCTCTCGAGACGGGGACGGAGGTTTCCAGGCTAAAACAGAAGAAGAAACCGATTCCCTTCTTCCTCGGTCTCAAGTACGCGCTGGCGAAGAAGCTCGTGTTCGACAAGGTGAAGGAAAGAGTCGGAGGCAGACTTCGTTTCTTCATATCGGGAGGGGCACCCCTGGCTAAGGAGATAGCGGAATTTTTCCACGCCATGGATATCTTGATTCTCGAAGGTTACGGCTTGACCGAGACCTCCACAGTCGCCACTGTCAACAGGCACGATCACTACAAGTTTGGCACGGTGGGCCCGGCGCTTCCAGGGGTCAAGATAAAAATTGCGGAGGATGGGGAGATACTCATAGGCGGGAAGAACATCTTCCAGGGTTATTTTAATGATCCAGAGGCCACCAGAGAAGTGAAGACGGAAGATGGGTGGCTCAAAACCGGTGACATAGGAACTCTGGATGAGGAAGGTTTTCTCACCATCACCGACAGGAAGAAGGACATAATCGTTACGGCCGGTGGGAAGAACATTCCTCCCGCAAACATCGAGAACATGCTGAAATCCGAGAGGTTCATCTCTCAGGCCTTCGTGTATGGAGACAGGAAGAAGTACCTGACTGCGATAATAACCCTCAACCGTGAGGAATTGGAGGAGTGGGCCAGCGAAAAAGGGCTGAATTACGGGAGCTTCGAAGAGCTTGCTTCCAGCGAAGAGGTGCGCGCGCTGATAAGCGAGAAGGTGGAATCGGTGAATTCGAGGCTTGCTTCGTTCGAGACGATAAAGAAGTTTTTGATAATTCCGCAGGATTTCACGATGGAGACGGGAGAGCTGACTCCTACTCTGAAGGTGAAGAGGAAAGTTGTCCTGGCCAAATACGGTCACCTTCTCGAAAAGCTTTATGAGGAGTGAGCCCGGTTGAGAAATACCATCGAAGTAAGGCCGATTGGGGTGATACGAACTCCTTATGGGAGCAGGGAGCAAGCTCCCGAGCAGGGGTTTTTCGACGAGAAAGTTTCGAGGATCGAGATTCGCGAGGAATTCCTCAGGGGGCTCGAAGGGATCAGGGAGGGTGACATCCTGGACGTGGTCTACTGGATGGACAGGGCGGACAGGAACAATCTCTGGAACGAGAGAAGGAAGAAGGGAATATTCGCCACGAGGGGACCCGACCGGCCCAACCCGCTGGGTATATGTCCTGTGATTGTGAGCAGGATCAGCGGAAAGGCGCTTGAGGTTCTTTACTGCGACGCTCTCGACGGATCGCCGGTGATTGATATAAGACACAGCCTGATGGAAGATATCGAAAAATTAGCCGGGAGGAGCAGGGGAGCGAAGAGGGATGCCCCGGACGGTTTATGATATAAACAGGTTACCGGAAGACGAGAGGATTCCCCTGCTCAAGAAGCTGATTCCGGATATGCTCTTCGACAGGTTCGGAGTGGACAGGACGACTTTCCTCAACAAAGAGGGCAAGAAGTGCGTTCGCTTCGTCACCCCTAAAAAGATGCCCTTTTTTCAGATAGAGTTCTGGCGCGACCCGGATGACAGGGACCCTGTCATGTTCCTCGATGTTTCCACCACCTCTTTCAATCAGATGGAAATATCGTTCATAGTGGTGAATGATCCAGAGTCTGAGAGGTTCAACGTGGATGTGGACGAGGAAGGCAGGGAAACCTATTTCGGTACCGTCCGCCGTAACATAAAAGAGGAGATAAGGGCGATGGAGGCTGGATTGGCGCCGGGACAGGTCCGGAGAGGGTTGAGGTTGATGAAACATCTGGTTCGGATATGGGATGACTTCTTCGGCTATCTGGGACACAAGTATTACTTTCTGGAGCCGCTCGGATACTACAGTGCAATAATATACGAAATACACGGGTTCAACTATATAACCGGCAAGGAGAGAATGAAATACATAGACAGGGAGTTCAGGCCGGGAGGGATTCTTTTCTCGCGCCTAGATGATTCGACGCCGTTTCGGCGAAGGGGAATGGAGAAGACCGTGAGGGGGAGGGCATGGGCGATTCACGATGGGATTATGGACGACCCGTGGGTGAGTCCGAAGATGTACAAGACCGTTGGAGTTCACGCTGGGGTGCTCACGTTTCCCGACTACGCCTTTTGAAGGGGGATGGGATGCGTCGGTTTTTCCCGTGGGCGTCGCTCGTTTGTACAATATTGATTTCGTCCCTGGCAATTGCTAAGCCCGTCCTCGAAAAGCCCAAAATATATCTTGAAAAGAAGGTCATAGCTGAAAAGAAAGGGGAGGAGATTCGGTTCTTCGAGCTTTACAGGCTGAAGAAGGGAGATTCTCTATGGAGGATCTTCGTGGACAAGCTCGGCGGCAGACCCGAGGAGTTTTCTCTTTTTCTTCGAGAATTCAAGAGGGCGAATCCGGACATCCAGGATCCTTCCAGAATCGCTGCCGGAAAAAAGGTGAAAATACCCGTCAACGTGGGGACATTGCCGAAAAGGAAGAAAATTGAAAAGTTCGTAGCCGAGGGTAAACTCAGGCGTTACAAAGTAAAAACGGGGGACAACCTGTGGAAGATAGCCCTGACCGATTTTGGTACCACCTTCGACGTCCTCAAATACATACAGGAGGTGAAATCTCTCAATCCGTTCATAAAAAATCCAAACCGGATCTACCCGGGGCAGGACCTTCTGCTTCCCACGAGACTTTACTTCCAGGAGGAGATGGAACCCGCCATGGCGATGGAGGAGAGTGAGGAGCCGGAATTGGCAATTCCAGAGAAGACGGCGACTGCGCCCGAGCCTGAGAAGGAGGCACAAAATAAGATGGTTCCAGTCGAGAAAGTGCTTCCGGAGAAGCCGTCTCGCGAAGAAGAGGCGAAGATTGCCAAAGAGCCCCAACGACTCGAGCCTCTTGAAAAAGTTGAGAGTTCCGTGAAAAAAGCGGAGCCGGTTGAAAAGCCTAAAAAGACTATTGAAGAGACGCCGCCTGTCGAACCTGCGAAGCTGAAATCCCCCCCTGCCAAGAGCCCGGCCCTTCCGGAGAAGACGTTCGAACCCGAAAAGGAAGTGCCTGTGTCCGCGCCTGCTGCGGTTTCAACTGTGGAGAAAGTGGAAGAAGAGGAGGAGGTTGCCCGGAAGGAAGAGGTTCTTCCTTACGTTGGACTTCTGGGTGATGTTCTCTCCTATCTTGGTGAAAAGCTCGTCGAGGAGGGGCAAATGTTTTTCCCGCTGGAGGGAGGAGGGGAGATAGTTCTCGACATGTCGAAATTCCCTCTGGTCAGGTTTTCGAGTGGGCCGGCAGTGATATTGGATTATTTCGGAGCTATCCCCCCGGAGGTTGCGGACATAATCGCGAGCTCCTGGCAAGGTTATACCATTTACAGTCCCGAATCGCGGGAGGATCCGGTCGAGTTGATAAGAGGGCTTTTGATTGAGGGGGGGTACCACGACGTGAAAAGAGGCAACGAGTCTCAGCTGACGATAGGAGACAAGATTCGTCTCTCACTTGATGTGGATCTCATAATTTTGAAGGATGAGGATAGCCTCCTGAAGGGCGAGGTGTACGCGGTGAAGAAAATGGAGGCGAATAACATGCCCGAGGACCTGGCCCGTGTTTTTCAGTACAGCTCGACTGCGGGGATAACGGTTTTGCCCTTCTATCACGATGCCGCACTGAGGGATGGGTTCGTTCTCTCATATGCTGATCAGGAAATGAGTATTGGGGAAAGAGAGAAGCTGCCAGATGGACTGGTAGAGTGTGCATCGCGCGTTCTCGAACTGCTCGGGGTCAGGAGATCGAGGAATGAAGTGATCACCATCAAAGGGCAGGGAGGAGCGTTCACCCTGACAGTAAGGCCGGATCTTGTCTTCTGGGTGGGTGGAAAACCGTTCGTCCTCGACCCGGAGAGGTTCACTGAACCTGTTCGGGTTCTGATCGAGAAGAAGGGATTCAAAGTGGTTAGATTCAGGAAGAAGGCGAGACAGGGCGAGGTTCTTAAGAGACTCCTGAAAATGTCGGGGATTGCCTATAACGTTCTGGACGATGATATCATCGGGGGAGGAGAGGGCAAGGGTTACACCATAGCGGCCTCCGGTATTTTGGTCAAAGGGGCAGAATTGCCTTCCAGGTCTGATGAGGATCTGCTTTTCGTGAACGGTCCGGTGGATTCGGGGATGAGATGGCTCTTATCTGATCTGTTTCACCTTCGAGTCGTAACTTATCGTTGATATTTCGGTGATGCAACCGGGGTTCTCGTTGCATCGTTCCTTCATGAATTCTCCTGCTGTTACCAGGAACTTTCCTTCTCCGATGTAATGAACTTTCTTGCCGAGTTTCTTCACGCAGATCAGGTTCTCCGGGCACAATTTTATCTTGACGTGAAGACAGGTTTCCCCGGTGTCAGGAGACATCGAAAACCTTTTCGCAAGGTCCTGTTCTATGGAACGAATTCTGAGCAGATAATATTCTTTTTGCAGGGTGTATTTGAGAAGAGCCTTCTTGATGGACACTGTGGCAAGTTCCTTCCTGTTTCCCGAGTTGTTTATCAGTATCGTGAAGCAGCTGTTTCCTCGAAATACGTCCTTCCAGATTCTTCTCACTATGCCTTCGCTGTTTCCCAGGAGGTGTGTTATGGGTTTTCTCGCCACTTCCTCCTGAGAAAAACCGAGTGAGTTGTCGTGGTCGGGAATGTAGTCGCTCACGTATCCGCCCCTGTCCACCACGAGATACGTGCTGTCGCCCGAGCCTATGATGGTTTCGAGACGCTGATTCCTCTTTATCGTTCTGTCGATGAGGAGGTTTTTTTCCAGAATGGGAGCGGTTTCCTCGATTATTTTCGCCACCATCTTCAGGTTTTCCTCGGAAGGGTTCGTCATTCCCCCTATTCCCACGGCGCTCATTATCCTCTGTTTGACCTTGAGGGGGAAGAGGAAGAAGGGGGCCGGGAAGCAATCGGGTAGTCTTTCATCCGGTGAGTTCGCTGAACTCTTGCCAGTAAACTCTATCCATGGTTTGGAAAATATATCGTATATGAAGTCGCTCACGGAGATTTCTCTGTGCTTGTAAGTCAGGATGGATCGTCTGGCTGAGGGGAACATGGCGGCTGGAATCAGGTATAAGTTTTTCCAGTCCACCTCGAAGAAAACGGCGAGTTGAAACCTCAAATGGTTTTTGAGCTTCATTCCGACGATCAGAAAAGACTCTTCTATATCGAAGCTCTCGAGAAGAGAACGCTTGAGTTCTTCTATCATTTTTTTGTCGGGCAAAACATTTCCCCCCCACGGCTTGCTTTAATTATTCTACCATCGATGGTTGGAGAGCATGGGCTCAAAGTTCAAAACGATTGCTCTCTCTTGTTTTGGGGTTTGGGTCATGGCACTTTTCCTTCGCCTTTGTTTATCGAGTATTCTATACTCAACTCGATCAATTTGCTGTCTGATTTAACGGGCAGAGTCAATATGTAGGTCGCGAAGTCCATGTATTCTTTCGCTTCCTCGAGTTCGGCTTCGGTGGTGGAAAAATCGAATCTCATTTCAGAACCCGGTGTGATCACGCTGTTTTCGTGCGGAATCTTCACTTTGAGCCTTTTCTTCTGGCCGAGCCTGAATTTCTTCGTGAAACCGTATGAGTCGGAAAGTGAGGCCATTTCCCATAAGACCACGATGTCCTTGTCCGTATTGTTGCGGATGATGATGTGGCCATAGCTTTCGGTTTCGCCGGGGATGAGTTTCGGGACTGGAGTGAACCTGACCAGGATTCCATCCAGGCTTGCCACGACTTCTCCCTTCTCGGAGTCGAAAGTCGCTTTTCTGGGCGAGATTACTCTCGCGCTCCAGGGGAGAGTGACTTTTTTGGCGCACTGCGAGAGGAGCAATAGTGATAATATCGTTCCAATGATTGTGATCCATCGATGTGACATATTTTCCCTCCGATCCCTCGGTTGTGTTGCCATCTCCGTTGAAAATAATAAAATTAGGGAAACGTTTCAAGGAACTTGGACTGTCGTATGAAGAGCAAGAGGAAAATCATAGCATACGGAATTCTGACCGTTGCGATGGTGGTGATAGGAGTGAAAATTTACCTGAAGGGATTCTCCGAGATTGACGATAAGGTTCTGGGGGAGGCGTTGAAATTGATCGAGATTACGGAAGCTTCGGGGGTTACTGATACTACTGGCGTGGAAGTGGAAAAGGCGTTATCATCCTACCTTGGGATCGACTGGTCGCCGCCGCTGCAATACGAGGTGGAAAATGTATTGCTCAGAAAAGTCAGAGGGGCGAGAATTGCTTTCGTGGTTTTGGGAAACGGGGAGAACAGGCTCGTCATGGCGATATACAGGGTCAGGAATGGGAGAAAGAAGGGATTTCTCGGCACGGCGAATCAGGTCTACGGAGAGAGGGGCAGGTATTCTTTTTACATATCGGAGGTAGGTGAGAATTTGAGGATGGCTCTCATCAGCGAGATGGACGTGAGCAGTCTTTACAGGATTGCAAGGAGAGATTTTTTCCTGAGAGATTAGATAATCGAACGAAAAAGGAGGGAACGCAATGATTGTCGAGAGAAGGATGAAGAGGAACCCTGTTTGGATCGATGAAGACGACTCGATGAAAAAAGCGATGGACATGCTGAAAGAAAGGGGAATAAGGCATCTGCCGGTTCTCAGAAACGGCGAAAAACTCGTAGGCATAGTATCAGATAGAGACATAAAAGCGGCGTCCCCGTCGCCTGCCACATCGCTTGAGATAAGAGAAATTTATTATCTTCTGGACAAGATAAAGGTGAAGCAGATAATGACCAAGAGGCCCTACACGGTGTCTCCCACGACGCCGGTTGAAGAAGCTGCTTTGATAATGAGGGAGAAAAAGATAGGCGCTCTTCCCGTGGTGGAGAAGGGTAAGCTCGTCGGGATAATAACTGAGACGGACATCATCGACGCTTTCCTCGATGCGATGGGGGTGAGCGGTCCTGGATACAGGATCGAGGTGGAGTTGCCCAACAAGCCCGGCCAGCTTTTCGAGGTCGCCAAGTTGCTCAAGGAGTTCAATGTTAACATAGTTTCGGTCGTCACCACTTCGTCCGAAGACCCGGAAAAGAAGATTCTCGTGATGAGGATCGAGACGAACAAGTATAAAGTAATAAAGAGCATGCTCAAGAAAGCGGGTTTCAATTTGATAGCGGCAGACTGAATCCCGGTTGATGAACGAGCATCAAAAAAATGGAGCCAGTTCGTGGGCTGGTGGTATAATAAAACACGGAGGTGAAGGTATAATGAGAGAAGAAGTCGAAAGAGTCCTTGAAAAGATAAGACCCGCTTTGCAGGCCGACGGCGGCGACGTGGAG
This sequence comes from uncultured bacterium, assembly GCA_964429585.1. Lineage (GTDB taxonomy): Bacteria > Desulfobacterota > Deferrimicrobia > J040 > J040 > CAYSCN01. The sequence goes on from CAYSCN010000001.1 coordinate 169,170, forward strand.
CTGGTCGATATCGAAGGTGGAGTTGTGAAGCTCAGGTTGACCGGTGCCTGTGGTGGGTGCCCGATGGCCACCCTCACCCTCAAAAACGGCATCGAGGCTGCGCTGAAGCAGGAAATCCCATCCATCGAGAGGGTGGAGTCCGTATAATCAATTTCACACAGGGGGTTTTGTGATGGCTTACAAAATCACGGATGAGTGCATTGCGTGCGGTGCGTGTGCGCCCGAGTGCCCGGTTCAGTGTATCTCGGAGGGAGACATCTACGTGATCGACGCGGATGCCTGCACTGACTGCGGAAATTGCGCCGAGGTTTGTCCCACTGGTGCCTGTGTGCCTGGTGAGTGACTGAAGGTAAAGAAAAGTCACAAGCGGCTCCTTCACGGAGCCGCTTTTCTTTTTTTATGCCCTTAATCATTTGCAAATCCGAAATCCTAAGCACCAAATCCGAAACAAATTCGAATATCAAAATTCCAATGACCGAAACGTGGTGTTAAAGTGGTTCGTGTTTTTGTGGTGGCGTAGTTATCGTGGATGCGTGTTTGCGTAAAATTACGCAGCCACACAACCACCCAACTACGTCAACTACCCAGGTACCTAACTACGAACCGTGGAACCTCCGAGGCACCGAGCTGCCGAGCCCCCGGCCCACCGGATGTTCGGTTGTTCGGAGCCTCGGTTGTTCGTGAGTCGTAAGTTGAGATTCGGAAAAGGAAATTCTTGAAAGATTACGCAACTACTCAACTACGTAAACCACATTAACTACGTCAATTACGGAACATCGGATTCTCGGCTATTTGGTGGTTCCGAGCCTCGCTGGTTCGGAGGTTTGGTTTCTCAAAGAAGCTCCTTCACCGCTTCCTCGAGGGCGTTCTCGTCGAGATATCCGATGTGGACATTAGTGATCTGTCCGGTTTTATCCACGAAGAACGTGGTTGGGATCGACTGGATACCCCCATATTTCTCCATCACTTCTCTGTTCCCGATGACTATCGGGTAGGGGATTCCGTTTTCCTTTATGAACGGTGGCAGGGCGTCCCTGGGATTGGTGTCCAGCGAAATGCCCAGCATCACGAGCCCTTTGTCCTTGTATCTGTTGTAGATGTTGACGAATCCGGGAATTTCTCCTTTACACGCGGGACACCATGTCGCAAAGAAATTCAATACAACCGGTTTTCCCTTGAACTGGGATAGTGTTACGGTTTCCCCATCGAGAGTCGGGAGAGAGAAGTCTGGCGCTTGAACAGTGGGGTGCTTTCCAGTTTCCATGGTCATCTGGGAAGAACTCATGTGTTCTGCGTTTCTCGAGTGCATTCCTCTGAAAGTGAAATATGCTGCGATCAGCACCACGATGACTACTGCGATTACGATTCCAAGTGTCTGTTTGTTCATGTGACACTCCTTCGCCGTTTGTTCTCTTGTAGAAGACGGATCAATATGGGTTATGATTATAGCATCCAGTTTGTACCGTATTCACTCTCATATTCAGATGCATTAGAATGTTCTATTCTGATAATATGATTGAAACTACCTGTATTCTGTTTCATCAAATTTAATGATCACGGGAGGTGTTACATGGCGAAGGAGGAGATCGCTAAGGTTCTCAGGATGGCTCTCACACTCGAGAAAAAGAATTACGAGGATTACATGAAAAGCGCCGAGGAAGCGGAGCTGCAGTCCATAAAGAAGATGTTCGAGTTTCTCGCGGGCGAAGAAGAAAAGCACATGGAGATGATTAGAGAAAAAATGCAGGCGTATGGAATTTCAGAGGAGGAGTAAGGGCAGAAGAGAGGTTTTCCGATATGCGCAAAGTATTTTTCGATCACATTTCGACGACCCCCGTGGACCCGAGGGTGGTGGAAGCGATTCTTCCCTATTTCACGGAGTTTTACGGGAATCCGAGCTCTCACATACACGAGCAGGGGCAATATGCCTTGAGGGCGGTTGACTCGGCGAGGGAGAAGGTTGCAGGGTTGATAGGGGCGACTCCTGGGGAGATAGTTTTCACGTCCGGGGCGACCGAATCCAACAACCTTGCTATCAAGGGGATTGCATCTGCATATAAAAATAAGGGGAAGCACATCGTCGTTTCTGAGATAGAGCATTTTTCCGTTCTCAACGCTCTTCTCCCGCTTCTGAATCAGGGATTCGAGGTCACATACGTGAAAGTGGATGAGATGGGCCTTCTCGATCCGGCCGATGTGGCGAAGGCGATACGTGAGGATACGATTCTCGTGTCCGTCATGCATGCCAACGCGGAAATCGGGACTATCGAGCCGGTGGAGGAAATAGGGAGGATTACAAGTGAACGCGGGATTTTGTTCCACTGTGATGCCGCCGCTTCCGCCGGCAAGATACCTGTGAATGTCGAAGAGATGAAAGTCGATCTTTTGACGCTGTCCGCCCACAACATGTACGGTCCCAAGGGAGTCGGCGCGCTTTACGTTAGGGAAGGAGTTCGTCTAGATCCTCTGCTGGATGGGGGATTTCAGGAGAGGGGATTGAGAGCCGGCACCGAAAACGTTCCGGGGATAGTGGGATTCGGCAGGGCTGCCGAGATTGCCATCGATGAGATGGAAGAGGATGCGAGGAGATTGAGCGAATTGGGCGAGGCGCTCTGGGATGGACTGGAAAAGAGGGTCGAACACATACACTTCACGGGGCATCCGAAGAGGCGCCTTCCGGGTCACGTCTCGTTCTGGGTGGAATTCGCAGAAGGGGAGTCGTTGCTGATTTTCCTCAATCTCAATGGGGTGATGGCGGCGAGCGGTTCCGCTTGCAGCTCTAACCTCAAGGCGAAAGACGAGGATGAGCTCGTGGCATCCCACGTGCTCAAGGCGATAGGAGTTCCCTCGGATATTTGCACCGGTTCCATCACGTTCAGCCTTGGGAAGTGGAACACGCGGGAGGAAGTGGATTACGTTCTCGACATCATGCCGGGAATAGTCAGGCGTCTGTGGGAAATTTCTCCCGCTTACGCGGATTACATAAAAAGCCGGCAGGCAGGAGGTAAGTGAACATGAGTATAGGTCCATACAGTGAAAAGGTGATGGAGCACTTCATGAATCCGAGGAACGTGGGGGAGATCGAAGACCCCAGCGGTGTCGGAGAAGTGGGAAATCCAGCGTGCGGCGATATGATGAGGCTGTACATAAAAGTGGAAAACGGGATAATAACCGATGCGAAGTTCAGGACGTTCGGCTGCGGTGCGGCGATTGCATCGAGCAGCATGCTCACGGAAATGATAAAGGGGAAGACCATCGAGGAAGCTCTGGAAATCACCAATGAAGCAGTTGCCGAGGCCCTTGACGGGCTGCCGCCGGCGAAGATACACTGCTCTGTCATGGCTGAGGAGGCGGTGAAAAAGGCGATAGAGGATTATCTGAGCAGACAGAAAGAATCGGAATAAACACGGGAGGGAAAAGGTATGGCGATCGATCCTTCTGAGGCTCTACACAAGGCTCTGGAAAGGGAGAAGTGGGCTTACAAGAGGTACAGGGAAGCTGCGGAGCAGTTTGACGACGAGGAGATAAAGGAACTGTTCCGTTTTTTGGCGGAAGAGGAAAAGAAACACATACAGATGATTCAGGACGAACTCGACAAGGAGGTCTTCAAAGAATTTTGAACCGTAAGACCTCGATCTCCGCTTGATGAGGCTGAAAATTTACAATACGAGGGGGAAGAAGGTGGAGGATTTTCACCCTCTTTCCCCGCCTGTCGTCAAGATTTACACGTGTGGTCCCACCGTATACAGGTATGCCCACATAGGTAATCTCAGAACATATCTTATGTCGGACATGCTTGTCAGAACGCTTTCCTGGCTCGGCTTGAAGCCGTTTCACGTCAAGAACATCACGGACGTGGGACACATGCGTCAGGAAATGCTGGAAAGAGGAGAGGACAGGGTAATAGCGGCGGCCAGGGCAGCGGGAAAATCACCAAGAGAAATAGCGGATTTCTACACCGAGGCTTTTTTGAAGGATGAAAGAAGGATGAACTTCGTGCCGGCCGATGTCTACCCCAGGGCCTCGGAGCACGTGGGAGAGATGATAGAGCTGGTGAAGAAGATCATTGAAGGTGGATATACTTACGAGAGGGACGGCACCATATACTTCGACGTGGAGAAGGATCCGGAATACGGGTGCCTCTCGGGTAACGTGCCGGAGGAGCTTCTCGAGGGACACAGAATCGAGGCCGATGCGATGAAAAAGAGACCCGAGGATTTCACGCTGTGGAAGAGGGCGGAACCGGGTAGGGAGATGAAATGGGATAGTCCATGGGGGGAAGGCTTCCCCGGCTGGCACATAGAGTGTGTCGCAATGGCGGTGAAGTATCTGGGAAAGGAATTCGACTTCCACACGGGGGGAATCGACCTCGTTTTTCCTCATCACGAGAACGAGCTCGCGCAGGCGCGGTGCGGTCTTGGTGCGCCCCTTGCAAGATACTGGTTGCACGGAGGTCACCTTCTGGTCGATGGGAAAAAAATGGCGAAATCGACAGGGAACGAATACACCCTGGACGATTTAGAAGAGAGAGGGTTCTCACCGCTGGATTTCAGATATCTGTGCCTGACGGCCCATTACAGGACGGTTTTGAACTTCACTTTCGAGAGTCTCGAGGGCGCAAGGAAGGCCAGGAAAAAGCTTCAGGGACTTGTTGCACGTCTGAGGGATGAAGTCGGATTCGAATCTCTGCCGGGGGACTTGAATGAGGAAGCGGCCAGGGAATTCGAAAGTGCCGTATTGAACGACTTGAACTTTCCAAAGGCTCTCTCCGTCGTCTGGAAGGTTGCTCGTTCTTCTCTGTCAGCCAGGGAGAAACTAGGGCTGCTTCTTCGCTGGGACGAGGTGCTGGGGGTAGGCATGGGAAGTGAGCCACTCATGGGTGGGGTTGAGGGCGGGAAGGATACTGCCGTAGATGAAGAGGCGAGGAACCTCGCCGAGTCGCTCGCACTGAAGAGGCAAAAGGCGCGTAGAGCGAGAAATTACGCCGAGGCGGACAGGTTGAGAGAAGAAATCCGCCGGCTCGGCTACTGTGTGATCGACGAGCCGGACGGATACAGGCTCGAGAAACTGTGAGCTTTCGTCAAAAATCTACGTGAACTTCCCCGTTTCCTCTCATCAGGGTTTTTATCACCGCCGAGAAGTCCTCGTCGGAAAATCCCATGTCCTTTGCGAGAATGTAGAGGGAGTTTGCTGCTGCGGTCACGGGCATCGGGAGATTCAATCTGTCTCCCCTGGCAAGTGCCTGTCTCAGGTCTTTTTGGGCGTGCTTGAGCGGGAAGTGAGGGGAGAAATCGTGGGAAATGATCATGTTGGGTCCCTTTATCGTGAACAGCGGGCAGTCGAGAACGCTGTTCCTGATTACCTCGAGCATCTTGTCCGGCTTGAGTCCAGACCTCTCGCCGGCTACGAGTCCTTCGGAAAGAAGTGCGAGCATTCCGATCATGATCTGGTTTATTATGAGTTTCATCTGAGATGCCTTTCCCACTTCCCCCATGTAAAATACAGCTTTCCCCATGGTGCCTATCAGTTCACGGTATTTGTCGTAGGTTTCTTCTTTTCCGCCGACAAGAATTGTGAGAGTGCCTTCCCTGGCGGGGACCTTGCTTCCCAGCACAGGGGCTTCCAGGTATTCTCCCCCTCGTTCTTCTACCATGATGCGAACCCTGTCGTTGAACTCGGGGGTGTTGGTTCCCATGTCTATTATTGTTTTTCCCTCTTTGACGCGAGAGAGGACTCCATCTGTCCCTCCCAGGACCCATTTCACTGCTTCGCTGTCCGAGAGCATAATTATCGTTACGTCGGTCTTTTTGACGACTTCGGCCGGCGAGGAAACGACTTCAGCACCCTTTTCGGCGAAGGGAGCGCACTTTTCCACTGTCCTGTTGTAGATCACGGTCCTGTAACCACCTTTGTCGATGATGTTCCCGAGCATTCCCTCTCCCATGATTCCAAGGCCTATGAATCCAACGACAGGTTCCATCTTTCAACCTCCAAAGATAGGGTTTTTAATATCGAAGCGATGATATATATTAAATACCGAATCTCTTGGAGCTCAAAATACTTTTAGGAAGAAAAATTGGGAAGACCCACGGTTGCAGAGATAAATCTCTCCAGTTTGAGGCATAATCTCGGCGTAATCAGGGGATATCTCAAATCCACCACCAAAATTCTGGCGGTAGTCAAGGCCGATGCCTATGGGCACGGGGCGGTAAAAGTCGCATCGACTCTGGTTGAAGAGGGAGTCCGGCATTTCGGCGTGGCTACTGTGGAGGAAGGACTCGAGCTCAGAAGCGGTGGATTGGCTGAGGACATAATAGTTCTGGGGGGGGTCTTCAAGGATCAGCTGAAAGAAGCTGTCACCGCGGGTCTTCAGACGGTAGTGGGTTCTCTGACTCACCTGAAGGAGCTGAGCGAGGAGGCTGAAAGGCTCCGTATCGCGACCCAGATTCACCTCAAAATCGATACGGGAATGGGCAGACTTGGGGTATTCCCACATGAAGTAGAAGAGTCTCTGTCGATAATCGACGAAAATCCCTATCTCCAGCTCAGGGGGGTGATGTCTCATCTCTCTTCTGCTGATGGAACCGGTAAGGAGGACGATTCGTTCACGAAAGAACAGCTCCTGAAGTTCGAGAAAATAATATCTGGATTGCGGCTGGCGGGTGTTTCCATCCACGTGCTCAATTCCGCCGGCATTTTCAATTATTCCGATCACCAGTATCACATGGTCAGACCGGGGATAAGCCTTTACGGTTCACTACCACAGGTCGACTTCGGTGACCTGGGGCTTTTGCCCGTCATGACCCTTTTGACCAGAATAGCGTACGTGAAGTGCTTTCCGGAGGGGAGCCCCATAAGTTACGGCAGAAATTACTACACGAAGAGAAAGGAGAGAATAGGAATTCTTCCTATTGGGTATGCCGATGGAATTCGCAGGTTCCTCTACCCTGGTTACAGGGTGGTGGTCGAAGGTAGCGAGGTTCCAATTGTCGGGACCATTTGCATGGACAACGTCATGATCGACATCACCGACCTGCCCGATGCGGGTGAGGGTTCCGAGGTGATGATTTTCGGTGAAAGGTGGGGTGTCAGGAAACGGGTGGAGGAACTGGCTTCCAGAGGAGGGACCATTCCATACGAAGTTCTGACGGGTATCGGGAAACGTGTTCCGCGACTTTTCGTCGAATAACTGTGGATTACCGGCATTTCAACTTCTGATATAATCCTTGAAGAAAAAGGGAAGGAGTGTGGCTGAATGCAGGCCTTCGGGCTTCTCGAATCGCTGGGCAGCAGCATATACCGCTTCGTTGAGAGCCTCGGCTATTACGGGTGGATGTGCGCTCAGACGATTTACTGGACCTTTCGAAGACCTTTCGAGTTTGAGAATCTTGTAATGCAGATGGAGGAGGTGGGGGTTAAGTCGCTTCCGGTCGTTCTCATAACTGCCACCTTCACGGGCATGGTTCTGGCGCTTCAGTCGTGGTCGGGTTTCGAGAGGTTCCAGGCGACGAGCCTTGTGGGGACGGTTGTGGCCCTTTCGATGACCAGAGAGCTCGGCCCTGTTTTCGCCGGGCTCATGGTGTCGGGACGCGTGGGAGCTTCGATGGCGGCGGAACTTGGGACCATGAAGGTGACAGAGCAGATAGACGCTCTTTACACGCTTGCCACCAATCCCATACAGTATCTCGTCGTGCCAAGGCTTCTCGCCACGACTTTCGTTCTTCCGATACTCGTGATTTTCGGTGATCTCGTCGGAATTCTCGGGGGGTATTTCGTCTCGGTTCATGTTCTCGGCGGCAACCCTGTTGTTTACGTAAACAAAACGTATCAGTATCTCGAATTGAACGATATTTACGTGGGATTGATAAAGGCCGCAGCGTTCGGGTTTTTGATAGCTTTGATCAGCTGTTCTCAGGGCTTCATGACCGAGGGAGGCGCAGAGGGTGTGGGGAAGGCTACGACTCGCGCGGTCGTTTTCTCGTCGATGACCGTGCTCATTTCCGATTACTTCCTCACGGCTTTTCTGTTCTGAAGATGGAACCCGTTATAAAAATAAGGGATCTCCACAAGTCTTTCGGCAGCAATCACGTCCTGACCGGAGTGAACCTTGACATATACAAAGGCGAGAATATGGTTGTCATCGGGGGGAGTGGAACAGGGAAGAGCGTTCTGATCAAATGCATAATCGGCCTTTTGAAGCCCGACAGCGGGAAGGTATACATCGATGGGGTGGACGTGACGAAGCTTCCCGAGGAGGAAATGGTGGAGGTCAGAAAGAGATTCGGGATGCTGTTTCAGGGGGCTGCGCTCTTCGACTCTCTGACTGTTGGAGAGAACGTTGCATTCGGGCTCAGAAGGTTGAAGCTGGTTCCCGAAGAGAGGATATATGACGTGGTCGAGGAGAAGCTCAGAATGGTCGGGCTAGCCAACATTCAGCACCTGATGCCGGCGGAACTTTCGGGTGGGATGAAAAAGCGTGTCGGTCTGGCGAGGGCGATCGCGACGGAGCCGGAATTCATCCTATATGATGAGCCGACCACCGGCCTGGATCCCATAATGGCGGACGTCATCAATGATCTGATTATATGTATGAGGGAGCAGCTCGGGGTTACTTCCATAACGATAACCCACGATATGGTATCAGCCTACAAGATAGGAGACAGAATTGCCATGCTCTACAAGGGGAAGATCATCGAGGTCGGCACGCCCGGGGAGATAAAGAATACGTCGAATCCCATTGTCAGGCAGTTCATAGAGGGGCGGGCCGAGGGCCCGATAACCATGGAAAGCGAGGAATTTCTTCGGTTTGACAGAAGGTGTCTCGAACTAAAGAAGGGGGAAGGGTGATGGGAGTTCTCTCCAAAGAGGCGAAGGTGGGGATCTTTCTCCTGCTGGGCATACTGGTCCTCACTTATTTCACTTTGAGAATAGGGAAGATGGGAGTCACTGAGAGAGGATACCCTGTTTTCGCGAGTTTCGATACTGTCGCCGGACTGGATGAAAAGTCGGTGGTCAAGATGTCCGGCGTGCCGATTGGTCAGGTCGAGTTGATAACTCTACGCGACGGCAGGCCGAGGGTGAGAATGAGAATAAGGGAAGGAGTGAAGATTCCCGTGGATTCATCCATAAGCCTGGCATCAGAGGGTTTGCTGGGCGAGAAATACGTTGAGATAGTGCCGGGGCGGAGCCGGGAATTCATCCCTTCCGGGGGGGAGATAGAGAAATCGATTTCGGCAGCCACCCTAGACGAGCTGATAAGGAAAGTTACGCTGATAGCGGACGATGTCAAGAAAGTAACTGCGTCCCTGGCGGAAGTTCTTGGCAGCGACGATGGCAAGGCTTCCTTGAAAGAGATCGTGGCGAACATAAGGGAGAGTGTTAAGACGCTCAGATCGATTCTCTCCGACAATGAGAAGAAGGTCGCCGCCATACTCGACAACGTGGAGCGCATAACCGCGGACCTCAAGGATGTCACGGGAAACGAGAAGGAAGACCTGAAGGCACTCATAGCAAATCTCAAGGAATTCAGCGAGACCCTCAAGGAGAAGACCCCTCAGCTTGCTGCGAAACTGGACGATACGCTTGGGAACATAGAGGGAATGGTCGATGAGAACAGGGAAAACATCAAACAGGCCATCGAGAATATAAAGAAAGCATCGGCGAAGCTGGACAACACTCTCGGGAAGATAGAAAGAGGCGAGGGTACTCTCGGGAAACTCGTGACTGAGGATGCAGCATACGAGAACCTGAATTCGACCCTGGAGGGCATCAACCGCTACCTCAAAAGAGCGGAGAAGATGCAATTCTACCTGGATTACAGGATGGAGTATCTCCAGGAACCTTCGGAATTCAAACATTACGCGGCGCTCAGAATCCAGCCGACCGTCGACAAGTATTACCTGATAGGCGTGGTGGACGATCCATTCGGAAGGGAGAAGAGAACCACCACCGTCACGAGCACGACAGATGTGAATCCTCCCGGGGGAACGACGACGGTGGAGACTGTCAAGACGGAAACCTTAGATACACTCAAATTCAACGCGCTGGTGGCAAAGCGGTTCGGCGATTTCACGTTCAAGGGAGGACTGATAGAGTCGACCGGGGGATTCGGACTCGCCTATCACGCTTTTTCGGATTCCCTGACGCTGGGTATAGAGGCTTACGATTTTGGAAGGGAGGATGATGACCCTCATTTGAAAATTTACGGCAACTATGATATTTTCAAGAACCTGTTCATCACTGCTGGTTACGATGATTTCCTTAACAACGACAGGGATCGCAGGACCATCTTCGTGGGGTTCGGGCTCAAGTTCAGGGACGAAGATATGAAGACACTCCTTGGGGCGGCGCCCCCGGTTACTCCATAGCGAGGTGAGGTAAATGGCACGAATCAGAAGGGCTATCATCAGTGTGTCGGACAAAAGGGGCATCGTGGAATTTTCTAAAGGGCTGAAGAGGCTGGGAATAGACATCTACGCATCCGGCGGAACGGCGAAGTTGCTGAAGGAAAACGGGATTCCAGTGAAAAGCATAGACGAGTACACAGGATTCCCGGAAATATTGAGTGGGAGGGTGAAAACTCTGCACCCCAGGATACACGCGGGTATTCTCGCGGTGAGAGACAAACGGGACCACATGAAGGTTCTGGAAGAGCTCGATATACTGACTTTCGACATGATAGTCGTGAATCTGTATCCGTTCGAGGCTACCATAGCCAGACCCGGGTGTTCTCTGGAGGAGGCAATAGAGAATATAGATATTGGTGGCCCGACGCTCCTTCGGGCGGCCGCGAAGAATTACAGAGACGTGTGCGTCATAGTCGATCCTGAAGACTACGACAGAGTTCTCGAGGCTCTGAAGCGGAAAAACGGGAACCTCGATGAGGACATTCTGTTCGAGCTCGCCAGGAAAGTGTTCCGTCACACCGCCTGGTATGACTCCGCGATATCGAACTACCTGTGGTCCCTCGATGGGAGCGGCAACAGAGAGCTGTTCCCTCAGGTTCTGAGCTGGCAGTGGGACAAGGTCCAGGAGCTGAGATACGGCGAGAATCCCCATCAGAAGGCGGCTTTTTACAGGGATACCAGGCATCCTGTGGTTGGTGTCGGATTCGCTGAACAGCTGCAGGGGAAGGAGCTTTCTTACAACAATATAGTGGACATCGATGCCGCATTTTCGCTGGCGCTGGAGTTCGACGAACCGACGGTCGCGATAATAAAACATACCAACCCATGCGGTGTGGGCAGTGCCAGGAAAATTGCGGACGCGTTCAAGAAGGCATTCAATTGCGACCCTCTTTCCGCGTATGGCGGGATAATCGGGGTGAACAGAAAGGTCAGTGCTCAGTTCGCGAAGGAGATGTCGAACATCTTTTTCGAGGCGATAATCGCTCCCGATTATGACAGGGAAGCGCTCAAGATACTGTCCAAGAAGAAGAACCTCAGGGTCATGAAAGTGGACATGAAGGCTCTGAAGGGGCGGACTCAGTCTATCGTGATGAAGAACGTGGCAGGTGGATTGCTCGTCCAGACGGCCGACGATGTGGATTACCTGGCTGAGAATCTCAAAGTGGTCACGAAGAGAGAGCCCACCGAAAAGGAACTCAAGGCGTTGTTGTTCGCCTGGAGGGTTTGCAAGCACGTCAAGTCCAACGCCATAGTCATAACGGGAGCCGACAGGACGGTGGGTATAGGAGCGGGACAGATGTCGAGGGTAGACTCCGCAAAAATTGCCATCATGAAGGCTCAGACGCCCACTAAAGGTTGCGTTGCCGCTTCCGATGCGTTCTTTCCCTTCAGGGACGGCCTCGACGTTCTGGCCGAGGCTGGCGTGACCGCAGTCATCCAGCCAGGTGGTTCCATAAGAGACGAAGAGGTTATAAAGGCTGCGGATGAGCACGACATGGCGATGCTCTTTACGGGCCTCAGGCATTTTCGACATTGAATCATATTTGAATTTTAAAAGGAGGGGGAAGATGAAAGTAATGGTAATCGGGGGAGGAGGAAGGGAACACGCAATAGTCTGGAAGATTGCCCAGTCGCCTCTTGTGGAGAAAATAATAAGCGCACCAGGAAATCCCGGGATAGCGAAGCACGCTGAGACTTTTCCTGTTGCAGCGGACGACATAGACGGGCTGGTCGACCTAGCCGTCAGAGAGAAGGTTGATCTCGTGGTAGTGGGTCCGGAACTCCCGCTTGCCCTCGGGATAACCGACAAGCTCGAGGAGAAGGGAATACTCGTTTGCGGACCTTCGAAAGAGGCGGCTCAGCTCGAGGGGAGCAAAGCGTTCACCAAGGAGATTCTGAAAAAATACGGGATACCCACGGCGGACTTCAGGATTTTCGACGATTATGAGGAGGCGAGGGAGTATATCCTTTCCCATTCGCTTCCCGTGGTTGTCAAAGCCGACGGACTCGCCGCCGGCAAGGGAGTCGGCGTGTGCGAGACATTCGAGGAGGCTCTCGCATTTCTGAAGAAGGTGATGGTGGACAAGGCGTTCGGAGATGCAGGGAACAGGGTGGTGATCGAGGAATGTCTCTTCGGGGAGGAGGCTTCCTATATAGTATTCACAGACGGGGAGAAGATCGTTCCCATGCCGACGAGCCAGGATCACAAGAGAATTGGCGACGGTGACACCGGTCCCAATACCGGTGGTATGGGGGCTTATTCTCCTGCTCCCGTGGTAACGGAGGAAGTCGAGAAGAAGATACAGGAGAGGGTTTTTTATCCCCTTCTCGAAGGCATGAGGAAAGAAGGAAAACCTTTCAAAGGGATTTTATACGGGGGGTTGATGATAAAAGATGGCGAGCCTTACGTGCTGGAGTTCAACGTCAGATTCGGTGACCCGGAGGCGCAGCCACTCGTGGTGAGGATAAAGAACGACATGGTTCCGATACTGGTTGACTGCGCGGAGGGGAAACTCGGCGACCACACGCTCGAGATAGATGACAGGGCTTCCGTATGCGTCGTCATGGCTTCGGGAGGATATCCTGGACCTTACGAAAAAGGGTTCCCGATAACGGGTATAGATGAAGCGGAGAAACTGGATGACGTGGTGGTATTCCAGGCGGGAACGAAGCTAGAGGATGGCAGGCTGCTCTCCTGGGGTGGCAGGGTCCTCGGGGTGACGGCTCTTGGAAACACGATAAGGGATGCGATATCTAGGGCATATCAGGCGGTGGAGAAGATAAGCTGGGACGGAGCGTATTACAGACGCGACATAGGTCACAGAGCGCTTGCCAGGGAGGAAAAATAAGTGCCGGGCAAGGTTTTGATTTTGATGGGATCCCTCTCCGACCGTGACACGGTCCATCCGGCGGCTGAACTCTTGAGGGAGTACGGGGTCGATGTCAGGGTGGAGGTTGCTTCTGCTCACAGGTCGCCCGACAGGACGGTATCGATAGTGAAGGAAGCCGAGAAAGAGGGTGTGGAGGTCATAATAGCGGCGGCGGGTTACGCCGCGCACCTCGCTGGTGTAGTTGCGGCGCACACTGTTTTGCCGGTAATAGGAATTCCTCTTGATTCGAGTCCTCTATCGGGCATTGATTCTCTGCTTTCCACGGTGATGATGCCTTCGGGAATTCCAGTGGCGACGGTAACCGTTGGCAAGGCAGGCGCGAAGAATGCCGCGTATCTGGCAATTTCCATCCTCTCGTTGAAGTATCCGGAACTCAGAGATATGCTGATTGAGAACAGGGAGCGGATGAAGAGCGAGATAGCTGCCGCTTCGGAGAAGCTTGATGGTAAGGGTTGAACCGGAATGTTACCCGTGCTTCCTTGATCAGGTTCTGAAGGCGTGTGTTCTTGGGGGAGCAGATCCTCGCACGACGGCTGCCTGTTTGAGGAGGGCGAGCGCGATGATAAGCCGTGTGTCGGAGGACGATGTCCCTGCTCGCGCTGCCTCGGCCTTGCACGAAATGATACGTGAAATCGCCGGTCTCGACGATCCGTTCAATGAGTTGAAAGAAAGGGCGATCGATAGGTTCCAGGAACTTTACGAACTGGCGAGAGGGCGAGTGGACTCCTCATCGGAGAGATTGAAGGTTGCGCTTGAGCTTTCGGGCGTGGGAAACATGTTCGACTATGGGATAGTCACCGAAGAAGAGGCGGAGGAGTTTTTGAACAATTTCGAGAGTGCCGCCGGGAACGGATTCGATTACGAGGGCTTTGTCTCGACCCTCGAAAAAGCGGTTTCGGTGGGGATGCTTCTGGACAACACGGGTGAGGTTCCTTTCGATCTTGTCCTGGCGGAGATTTTGAGGGACATGGGGAAGGAGGTCTGGCTCGGAGTCAAGGGAGGTCCCGTGATAGACGACCTCACGATCGAAGAGGCGCGCCGTCTCGGCCTCACGGATCGATTCGAGGTTATTTCCAACGGTTCCAGAGGAGTGGGAACACTTCTGGAGGAGTCTTCGGAAGAGTTCAGGCGGAAGATATCGGAGTCGGATCTCGTTCTCAGCAAGGGGCAGGCGAACTTCGAAACACTGTGGGGGCACCTTCCCAATTGTGCGTTTCTGTTCGTCGTTAAGTGTCCTGTGATCGAGAGAATAACCGGCTTCCCGAGAGGGACTGTGCTTCTCAAAGGGAGTTGGAGTGCACGTGAAGGAGAGGGTGATAGAGGCCAGGCAATTCGAGGAATATTCTGAGCATGATGATCGTATGCTCAGGCACCTGAGAGATGGAGGGCTCGTGGTTTTCCCAACGGATACGCTATACGGGCTGGGTGGAATACCGAGCCTGCCTCGAGTCGTCGAGAGGATATACGAGCTCAAAAGAAGAGACAGAGGAAAGCCGTTTCCCCTTCTCGTGGACGATGTGGACAGAGCTCTCTCTTTTTTCGCGGAGGTGACTCCGGTGATGAGGAAGCTGGTGGAGAGGTTCTGGCCCGGTAAACTCACAATAGTCTCGATGAAGAAAAAGGATTCCAGTCTGCCCGGAGATGAATCCAGGGGGACTGTGGGGCTGAGAGTTCCAGGTTGTTTTGCGGCGAGAAAACTGGCTCGCCTTGCCGGTGGGGTGATAATCGGCACGTCGGCGAATCTATCGGGTGAAGAGCCGATTCTTTCGTTCGCGCAAGTGCTCAGGACTTTTGACTCGACAGATCTCCTTTTGATAGATGGGGGAGATTTGCTTTCCTCGAGAGGTTCGACCGTGGTGGAAGTGGTGGGGAACGAAGTGAAGATGATAAGGGAAGGAGATGTTTCTTTTGGGGAGATAGAAAAGACGATAAGGGAGTGAAGCATGGCTGAAGTAAGGCCCCTTTACGGATTGAGGTACAGCGAGCGTGTAGGTGACATGAATCTCGTCGTTGCGCCGCCTTATGACGTGATATCGCGGGAAGAGCAGATACGCCTGCACGCCAGACACCCGAACAACATAGTCTGGGTGGATTTCACGATGGATTCTCCGGAGAACCCGGAAAGGAAATACGAGAGAGCTCGAGAAGCGCTCAAAAGCTGGGTGGAAAAGGGGCTCATGCTTCGTGAGGAGTCTCCTGCGTTTTACTATTATGAGCAGGAATTTCTGATCGAGGGGAAGGGGAGGTTCGTCAGAACCGGATTCATAGGAGCTCTGAGGCTCGAGAAATTCGGGGAAGGGAGTGTGTTTCCTCACGAAAGGACGCTGCTTTCGCCGAAAATCGACAGGTTGAACCTCATGAAACACACAAAAACCGCTACCAGCCCCATATTCGGCATATATGACGATGACGAGAATTATGCCTCAAGGCTTTTCCGTGAGAACCTGGGTGGAAGGGAGCCCGATGTGGCGGTGGTCGACGATCTTGGAATCAAGCACAGGCTCTGGGTGGTCAAGGATGAACAGGTAATATCGAAGGTGAGGGAGCTTTTGAGCGGAAAAAAGGTTTTCATCGCCGACGGTCACCACAGGTATGAGACGGCGATGGCATACAGGGACTGGATGAGGGAAAACGGAGCCACGGATGAAAACGGTGCCTGGAACTTCGTGTTGATATTCCTGTCGGCCAGCGGAGACGATGGGCTTTTGATTCTACCCACTCACAGAGGGGTTTTCGGGGTGAGCTCGGAGAAGCTGGCCGGGCTCTCGGACAGGCTGTCGAGGTACTTTCAGGTCAGCGAGATCGTGGGAGATGAAGGGCGGCTTGTCAAGATGGTGAGTTCTCCCGGGAAGGGAGAGCACAGGATAGGTATGGTGGACCACAGGGGAAGACAATTTCTCTTGGTTACAAGGGGGTTCCCGAAATTTGCGGAGGGCGAGATGGCTTTCATGCCTCCCGAGGTTAGGAACCTCGACGTCTCGATTCTTCACGGGGTCGTCTTGGAAAAGGTTCTCGGCATATCTCCGGAAGAGATAACTTCGGGGCAGAAGGTGAGGTTTTACAAGGATGCCGCCCAGGGTTTCAGAGATGTGAAGGATGGAAAAATTCAGCTGTTTTTCTACCTGAACCCCGTTACGATGGAACAATTCATAAAAGTTTCTCTGAGTGGACACATTCTTCCACAGAAGACGACATATTTTTACCCGAAGATTCTCACTGGACTCGTGCTTTTCCCCGTGGGGGAGGACGACAGGGTGGGCTGAGTTTGCGCGATGGAAGAGATCACCCCGGACAGACTGGAATTTTTGAATCTCGATATTTTCCAGCCAGCCAAGGGTTACAGGTTTTCCATAGATGCGGTAATACTCTCGGATTTTGCTGCCAAAGATTTTCCAGGAGGCTCGGTTCTTGATGTTGGAGCCGGATGTGGAGTCATATCTCTCTGTCTCTGCAGGATGTCCAGCAAGATCGAGAGGGTGATAGCGGTAGAGATTCAGGAGAGGTTGTACCGTCTGGCGAAGAGAAACGTGAGGGAAAACGGTCTTGACGACAAAATAGAAGTTGTCCGGGCTGATGTGAGGCGTTTTGCCGAGGAGACGAGCGAGAGGTTCGACGCAGTGGTTTCGAACCCGCCTTTCATTCCCGAAGGAGGTGGGAGGGAGAGTCCCGACGATGAGAGGAGAGTGGCGAGACACGAGATCGAGCTCGATTCGGCTTCCCTGGCGAAGTGCGTCAGGCGTCTGCTTCGGGAGTCGGGCAGGTATTACGTGATCTACCCCGCGTGGAGGCTAGCCGACGTGATATGCGATTTTTCTCTGGAGGGGCTCGCTGTGGATGTAATCCGTCCGGTTCATCCTTATACCGATCATCCCGCATCTCTCGTCTTGCTGAAGGGCAAAAAGGGTGGGCAGGGAGAGGTGACTCTGCTTCCACCTCTTGTGATTTACTCGTCTTCCGGGGAGTATTCGACGGAGATCAGAAAAATTTACCGCGGGAAGATACATAAATGAAAGGATGGAGTATAATTTTCGGGAAAAAGGGGAAGAATTCACGATGAAAAGCCAGGATGTCGTCACGATAATCGCGATTCTCGTTGTTGCTTACGCTCTCAACCTGCCGCTTGGTTACCTGAGAAGCGGAGTCAGGAAGTTTTCCGTTTCCTGGTTCGTGTACGTCCACCTCTCGATACCCCTGATAGCGTATTTGAGAATATCCCACCACGTGCCGCTCGTGTCCATCCCGCTTTTCATAACCGCCGCCGTGGCGGGACAGTTCAGCGGGGGAATGATAAGGGATAGAGGTGAGTGATGAATGACAGGTTGATCGGAAACGCGGTGATGAAGCTTCTCGATGATCTTGGTCTTCATGATGTGAGGAAACTCGCGCAGATAACGGCGTGCTGGAGAGAAATAGTGGGGGATGGACTCGTTGAGATAACCGAGCCGGTTTTCATAAGGGAGGGGATACTTCACGTGCAGGTTTCCAACCACTCATGGGCGCAGGAACTTCACATGCTGAAACCGAAGTTCATAGAGAAGATAAATTCCACGCTCGGCGATTCCGTTGTAAGGGACCTCCGATTCAAAGTGAGGCCCAACCTCTGATTTCCAGAAATTCAGCTTTCGGGTCCTGAACCCGGGGAAGGCAGGAGATGGAAAAGCTCCAGGGAGTTTTCATATTTCAGGGAACTCATCAGGTCATGAAGGCGGAAAAACTGCTCAAAAACGCCGGGATCAGGATGAAGCTCATCCCGGTCCCAAGGAGCCTCACATCGGATTGTGGACTCGCCATAAGGATTGCTCATGAGGATGTGGATGTCGCATATAATGTCCTCAAGAATGGTGGAAATGAGCCGAAAGAGTATTACGTGAAGGAAGGGAAAGAGTATAAAAAAGTTGATATTTCAGGTGATTTTTCTTGACACCCCGTTGAGTGCTGGTAAAATTCAGGGTGGTTTCTCGTGGAGGTAGAACTGGTGCAGTTTTCCGGGGAAAGACGCTTTCTGATGCCTGTTGGATGGGTGCTTGTGGGGATGGTGTTTCTGGCATTCGTCCTCGCTGCAGGTGTATCGTATTCGTTTCCTTTCGACAGGGATGGATTCAAAGAGGGTGGCGTATCGCTGTTGCACCAGGAATTTCCCCAAGTTTCCGGGAGGAAGTTCGACGTCGCTGCCGACACCATTCCTGGATCGATATTTCCCAGCGGAGATCTCGTTTCCAGCTTGGTCCAGGAAGATACGCTCATACCCGGATCCGACGTGGAAAGTCAGATGGAGGGCATATACGACGAAGAGGTTGGTGAAACAGATGGTGCATATCCGGAGGATATTCCTTTACCGGTAGATCTGAACAGGAGAGTGAAATATTCGATCAGGTATTTCCAGAAACCGGCGAGGAAACAGTTTTCCATCTGGCTTCGCCGATACGGGAAATACGAAAAACTCATAAAGAAAATCCTGATAAAAGAAGGGGTTCCGGGGGATTTCGTCTACCTCGCAATGATAGAGAGCGGTTTTTCTCCCAATGCCGTTTCTCGGGCCGGTGCAGTGGGGATATGGCAGTTCATGTACTGGACAGGCAAAAAATATGGTCTTCGAATAGACTGGTGGGTTGACGAACGCCGCGATTTCGAGAGGGCTACTATCGCGGCAGCCAGGTATCTCAAGGATCTCTATGAGATGTTCGGCTCGTGGTATCTAGCAGCTGCTGCGTACAACGTGGGTGAGGGGAAGATAGACAGGGCGATACGCAGATACAGGACTAATGATTACTGGAAGCTGGTCAGATACCGATACCTCCCAAGGGAGACCAAGAACTACGTCCCCAAGATGCTCGCCGCTCTGTGTATAGTCAAGGAGCCAGAAAAGTACGGGTTCGACGATATCGAGTTCGAGAAGCCGCTTAAGTTCGATACAGTACCGGTTCCCGGGAGCGTGTATCTCAAGACGGTGGCAAAGGCCATTGGGGTGGAATACAAAGAGATACTCGAGCTCAACCCCTCCCTGAGAAGGGGCATGACTCCCCCTGGAGACGATTTGTGGGACCTTCGGGTTCCAGCCGGAAAAGGCGAGGTCCTGAAGGAGCTCCTTCCGAAGGTTGTGGCTGAAGGAAAAGTGAGGTTCATCCTCCACCGAATCAGGAGGGGGGACAGCGTTTACAGAATCGCCAGGAAATACGGCGCAGATGTGTCGTTCATCAAGAAGATAAACGGTATGTCGAGCAACAGCATAAGAGGGAGAAGGAAGCTCATAGTGCCCGTGGTTGGGGAGGGTAACAGGGCGGCTGTGAAGGCTTTGAAGAAGTCGTCGGAGAGAGAACTCGCTTACGTTGTGAAGAGCCTGGAGAGGAGTGCCAGGTATTACTACCTTTACAGGCGAGGCAACAGCCTGGTTTACATCGTCAAAAAGGGTGACAGCTTATACAAGATAGCCAGAAGGTTCGGAACCAGCGTGAGGAGAATCAAGGCTATAAACGGTTTGAGGAACAACCTGATAAGGCCGGGGCAGAGGCTCGTCATCAGAGTCTTCGGGAAGAAGAGATACAGAAGTTATAGGAGAATCTACAGGAAATACAGAGTCAGTGACGGCAAGAAGATTTACACGGTCAGAAGAGGGGATACCCTTTACGACATTTCGAAGACATTCGGCATCTCGATTGAGAAGCTGAAAAGGATAAATGGTTTGGAGAGCGAGCTGATACACCCCGGCATGAAGCTCGTGGTCGGTTTTGCCGGATAAAGTGATATAATTTTCTCTCCTCAGGTGAAAATCCCCAATCGGGAGATGTTCTCATGATCCATCTCATGGGCAGAGACATAATATATCTCGACAATGCCGCCACCTCTCTCCCGAAGCCGGAAAGAGTCGTGAAAGCGGTGACCGAAGCTCTGACGCGGGCGGGAAACCCCGGAAGGTCGGGTCATTTTCTCTCCTACCATTCGATGAGAGATCTGTTCGAGGCACGGGAAGCAGTGGCGGAGCTGATAGGTGCTGATGACAGCGCTAGAGTGGTGCTCACTCCGAACGCGACGTTTGCGCTCAACTTCGCGATAAAGGGGCTGCTTGCAGAGGGAGACCACGTGGTTACTACTGTCATGGAACACAACTCGGTTTTGAGACCCCTGTCTTCTCTGGTGAATAGGGGAATCGAAGTCACTTTCGTGGAGGCCGATTCGAATGGTGTAGTTCACCTCGAAGACCTGGAGAGGTCCGTGAGAGGAAACACCAGGGTTGTCATCCTCACTCACGCTTCCAACGTAACAGGTGCCCTGAACGACATCGCGTCTGTTGGGAGGCTGTGTCGTGAGAGAGGGATAATTTTTCTCGTAGATGCTTCACAAACCGCTGGCGTGGTTCCGATAGACGTTGAGGAGATGAACATAGATCTGCTCGCTGCTTCGGGGCACAAGGGGCTTTTCGGCCCTCAGGGGACCGGGTTCCTGTATGTTGGGGATAGAGTCGATCTGGAGCCGGTGATAGAGGGTGGGACAGGCTCCAGATCCGAGAATCCGACCCACCCATCGTTTCTCCCCGACAGGCTCGAGGCAGGCACGCTGAATTCCGTCGGATTCGCAGGGATGAGGGAAGGGGTGAGATACGTTTTGGAGAAGGGGGTCGAAAAGGTTCTCGATCACGAGAAGAAGCTGTGTGAGATCCTTATTTCGATGATCGAGAAAGATGAACGAATAATAGTTTACGGTCCCCCGCCGGATGCTGAAAGAACGGGTGTCGTGCTCGTGAACATAAGAGGCGTGGACCCCGGGGAGCTCTCGATGCTTCTGGATGAGGGGTACGGGATAATGGTCAGGGCGGGGCTTCACTGTGCTCCTTTCGCTCACAGGACGCTCGGCACGTTTCCGGAGGGAGGAGTGAGGATATCTTTCAGCGCTTTCAACGAGGAGGAGGATGCCGAAGCAGCTGGCCGCGCGCTGCTGGCTCTCGCGGAGGAAGTCGGTTCCCCCGTTTGAGTTTTTATGGGAATTTACGATTGGTGTCTGGGGTTATTTCGATTCGTCGTGGAGCTTTAGGATTTTTTCTATGATGTTGCTCGTCGATAGTCCTTCGACCAGTGGAACCGTCTTGACGCAACCTCCATTTGCTTCCACCACGTCTCTCCCCACTATGTTTTCCGGTGACCAGTCGGCGCCTTTCACGAGGATATCCGGCAAAAGCAGGCGGATCAATTCGAGGGGGGTGTCATCATCGAAAATGATTACGGCATCCACGAAGGAAAGAGACGCGAGCAGAAACGCCCTTTCGTTCTGAGGGATGACCGGACGCTTCTCTCCCTTTATCTTCTTGACAGAGCTGTCACTGTTCAACCCAACAAAGAGAAAATCTCCCATTTTTCTGGCTTCCAAAAGGTACGATGCGTGACCTGCATGGAGAATGTCGAAGCAGCCGTTCGTGAACACGACGAGCTTTTTTTCCTCTTTGAGTCTGTTTCTGGTGGAGAGGGCTTCCTCCCACGAGAGGATTTTCGATTTCGGGTTCAATACGCTTCGGGAAAGCGATCTTTCAGGCACGGCATTTTCTCCCTGAACTCGGTTATTTCATCCAGCTCGATTTTTGCAGTGAGGATGGATTCGCCGGTTTTCGCCCGGGCGATGATCTCACCGTAGGGCGATACCACGATCGAGTTTCCCCCCAGGTTTATCGACCCGGATTTTCCACAGCCGTTGGCTCCAGCGACGAACAGCTGATTCTCTATGGCTCTTGCGGTCAGCAGGCTCACCCAGTGGGGAATCCTTTCTCGCGGCCATTGTGATGGGTAGATGATGAGGTGGGCTCCTTTCAGGGTGACTTTTCTCGAGAGCTCCGGGAATCTCAGGTCGTAACAGATGAGAGGGGCGACTCTCAAACCGCCAAGGTCGAACACTTTAGTTTCCCTTCCTCTCGCGAAATGTTTGTCTTCCCTGAAAAGGCCGAAGAGGTGAACCTTTCTGTATTTTCCTCTCAGACGTCCCTTTTCATCTATCACGAAGGCGGTGTTGAACACCTTTCCGTTTCCTTCTTCGGGAACCGAAAAAACGAGGTTTGTTTTCCCCTCTACGGCTATGTTTTTCATTTCCTTGATCACGGCGGGAGTCTTTTTTGCGAGATCCTTCAGTTCACGATAGTGGAACCCTGTGGCGAACATTTCCGGGAGCACTATGAGTTTTGATGATGCTCGAATGGCCTCTTTGATCATAGATGTAGCTTTTCCCAGGTTTGCTTCCAGTTTCCCGGGTTCTATTTTCATTTGAATCAGCGATATCGTGTAGTTCCGGCTCATTCAATCACTCCTTGCAACCGTGAGTCCCCAGATTGAGACTTCGGGCCCGGTGTGTTTTATCAATTCTCTCGCGCACTCGTTCAGCGTCGAGAGGGTTGTTGCCACGTCATCCAGGAGAATTATATGGTCTGCTTGAGGAAGACGCAACGGGTCGGCGCGGAAAGTTTCTCTGACGAATAGTTTTCTCGCCTCGGAAGGAAGCCTGGCGCTGGGCGTGAAAGATATTTTCCTCTTGAGTGCCCTTGTTGACATCGGTATCCCTGTCAGCTGTGAAAGCGTCTGAGCCATGATGGCGCTCTGGTTGAAACCTCTCGTCAGTTCACGGCGGAGAGAGAGAGGAACCGGGAGGATGACGCTTTTCCCGGTGATGAGTCCGGGAGCTTTTTGGGCAACGAGGAGCGCGAGCTGGGCGCCAAGACATTTCCCGGTTTTCACGTTGCCCAGATATTTGAAGGAGTGAATGGCGCTTTTCGCTTTGGGATGATATCTGCATAGGGACATCACTCCTGTCAAGACAGGAGGTGATTCGATGCAGTCCCTGCACAGGATGATTCCAGCGACTGCGCCTCTGGCAATCCTTTTTCCGCAGATCAGGCAGGTCCTAATGGAGTCAGACTCCATCAGACACGGGAACTTCTCGCATAGCTTCTTCCCGAAGTCGCTGGATGTGTCTAGTATCTCCGAAATCGATCTGGAAAGTGTCCCACTTGCCGCAGTTTCCACAGAGGGGGATCCACCTGATGAGCTTTTCCCCGCAATGTCTGCACACGAACGGAACGAGATATCTTTTCTTGTATGCGAATGCCTTTTCGTATTCATTGAGAGCATCTTCATATCTCTGCCTTCGTCTGTATGCTTCAGCGAGGTATATGTGCACGGATGAGTTGTCCGAATCTATGTTTTCCGCTTTCAAAAGCTGTTCCAGGGCTTCGTCTATCATTTCGAGTCTGAGGAGGAGCTTCCCGTAGAATACGTGCAGGGTGAAGTCTGAGGGTGATTCGGACAGCAGGTTTTCGTAAATCTCGAGGAGAGAACTGGGTCGCTCGTAGTCTATTACCAGGTCTTCGAGTTTGATGAGCGTAACGGGGTTTTTCGTCTTTCTGTATCCCTCGGTGAGGATTTCGAGTGCATCTTCGAACTTGTCCTGCTCTCTGTTTATCTCGTAGAGGAGAACGTATGGAGGAGTAAACGCCGGTTTCTCTTTTATGAGATCCTTGAGAATGGAAGAGCTTTCTCCGTATTTACCCTCGTTCATCAGGAACCTGGCTCTTTCGAACCTGAGCCCAACCCACTTTTCCTCGTCTTCCCGAGACAGTGGAGCTTTTTTCTTGGCCAGAGTCTTGTGGAGATCGTAAGCTTCCTTGAAATTGCCGACTTTTATGTGAAGATCTCTCAAATATTTGAGAACCCGGGTGTTTTCACCGGTTCCAGCGAGGGGAGTCAGGGTGTCTATTGCGGAAGCGTAATCTCCTATCTGCTCGTAAGTCCTGGCGAGTTCTATGTAGCCCTCGAGAATCGAGGGATGGGATTTCGTGTAGTCCCTGAGCGTTGCGATTTTCTCGGGGATGTTTCCAACGGCATTCAAGATCTGAGCTTTGAGGATCAGGGCTTCTCTGCTTTCCGGGAGTATCGAGAGGGCGCTGTTTACTGCGTCGAGTGCGGCCTTGTATTTTTCCTGGAAGTAGAGGGAGCGGGCTTTGTCTATCTTGGCTCTGGCACTTTCCTTTTTGGCTTGTTTTCTCCTCTCTTTCCACCTTTTCGCGCTGTCTACGGTGTCTTTTACGAATGTTCCGAGAAGAACGAGAGCGGCTCCGGCGGCGAACGCAATGAGGACAAGCTCTGCCACCGCTATTTCCACGGATATGGTCGGCGTCAGGTTGAAGGTTATGGTCCCGGAGTTTAGGATGGAAACGTGTGTGAAACCGATAGCCATTACTATGATGAGAAGGAGAATAAGTCGTAAGCCCATTTTACCTCCCTGTGATCATAAATGTGTCCGGGTATGGATTCTCACTTCCCGGAAACCTTGAGCTCGATTCCCAGGGACCAGAGCTCGTCGAACTCGTAGAAGTCCCTGACGGGTTGCTGAAAAATGTGCACCATTACGTCCACGAAGTCAAGTATTACCCACCTCCCCTCGGGTAACCCTTCGACCCCGTGAGGTCGGATTCTCATCTCGTTCAGCTTTTCGAGGATGTTTTCCGCGATGGTTATGACGTGTCTATCGGAAGTCCCCGAACATACGAAAAAATAATCGGCTATGTTTGTTATTTCCCTGATATCGAGCAGTTTGACGTTTTCGGCCTTTTTTTCCAGTGCCAGTTCGTTGATGGTTCGCAAAAGTTCTCTGGTCTCTATTTTTTTCACCTCCTGTATAGTTTTTCTTCGATTATATACCGTTCCACGTCTGGAGGGACCAGAAATTTTATCGATTTTCCCCGTGCCACTTTTTCTCTTATTTCGGTGGCAGATACGTTTATCCTCCTCACGCTCAGCAGTATTATTTTTTTCCCCACGCTGTTCTCGAGAGTGATGGTTCCGGGCTCGGGGTGGTCCCTCGTCACGTTCTTTATCGAAACCGGGTGTATTGCTCTTTCTACAGCGTGGATATCTAAGCTTTCCAGAAATCCAGGCCTCGGAATGACGACCAGGTGGGTTCTTTTCAGGATTTCATCGAACCTGTGCCACGTGGAGAACTCTAGGAGCGAGTCCGAGCCGATGATAAGCGCTAAATTGTCGATAAAGAGCTCCTTCTGGATTTCATCTATAGTTTCAATGGTGTAAGAGATGCCGGGTTTCCTCAACTCGATGTCGGATACCTCCACTCCCTCGAGACCTGTTACGGCTATTTTTGCCATTTCGAATCTCGCCTCGGGAGAGCTGTAGGTCTCTCCGAGCTTGTGCGGAGGTTTGCCGGCGGGTATCACGAGCACACGCTCGATGTTCAGAGCTTCCTTTGCTTCGATTAGTCCCCTCAGGTGACCGATGTGTATGGGGTCGAATGTGCCCCCGAAAAGAGCCAGCTCGAACATCGTCAGCTTTGCCTTATCTGTCCGTTCCCGAAGGCGATGAACTTGGTCGTTGTCAGTTCCTCGAGTCCCATCGGTCCGAACGCGTGTATCTTTGTGGTGGATATGCCTATCTCTGCTCCGAGACCCAGCTGGTAACCGTCGTTGAACCTGGTGGAAGCGTTTACGAGAACAAGAGAAGAGTCGACTTCCGTGAGAAACCTCATGGCTCTTTCGTAGTTCTCTGTTACTATTGCTTCTGTGTGAAGCGAGCCGTATGTTCGTATGTGTTCTATCGCTTCATCCATGCTATCCACAGTTCTCACTGCGAGGACCAGATCGAGGTATTCCTCGTACCAGTCGTCTTCGGTGGCTGGTTTTATCTGAGGCAGTATCTCTTTTGTCTTTTCGCAGCCGCGAAGTTCCACGCCTTCAGACTCGAGCTTTTCCGCCACTTTGGGCAGAAATTCGTGGGCCACATCTGCGTGAACGAGAAGGGTTTCCATCGCGTTGCACACCCCGGGCCTCTGGGTTTTGGAGTTTACCGCTATGGCTACCGCCTTCTCCAGGTCTGCATCCCTGTCCACGAACACGTGGCACACTCCTTTGTAGTGCTTCACGACGGGGATTTTTGAGTTTTCCGCGACTCTTCTTATCAGAGCCTCGCCGCCTCTCGGAATTATCAGGTCGATGTAGTCTTCGAGGGACAGCATTTCATCTATAAGTTCTCTTCTGGTGTCAGTAATGAGAATTATCGAGTCTTCGGGAAGTCCCGCTTCTTTGAGTCCCTCTCTGAGCAGGGTGCTTATTGCGGTGTTCGAGTTTATCGCTTCAGACCCGCCGCGCAGTATCACTGCATTCCCCGACTTGACGCACAAACCGGCTGCGTCTGCGGTTACGTTGGGACGGGACTCGTAGATTATCCCTATCACTCCCAGTGGAATTCTCATCCTGCCGACCAGCAGGCCGTTCGGGCGCTTCCACATCTTCACGACCTCGCCAACAGGATCCGGCAGCTTGGCTACTTCCCTGAGTCCTTCCGCCATCTGTTTTATGCGAGCTTCGGTCAAAAGAAGCCTGTCCAGGAGCGCTTTCGTGAGTCCCTTTTGCCTGCCGGCGTCGATATCCTTTGCATTTTCCTCCTGGAGATATTCAATCCTCGATTCGAGCAGCTCTGCCATTTTCTCGAGAGCCAGATTTTTTCTGTCAGTTGTCGCTTTGCCCAGAATCGAGGCCGCCCTTTTGGCTTTCTTTGCAAGTTCTTCCACCGATAGCTGTTTTCCGTCCAACTTCATGCTTCACCTCCGTGTGATTGGGGAAGGATGCTCATGTTGTCCGCGTGAACTACTTCGTCGGGAAACGAATCCCCGAAAATCTTCTTTATGTCTCTGGATTTTTTCCTTTTTATCTTCTCGATGGTGTCGCTGTCAATCGATGAGATACCCTTGGCGAACACTTCGCCCTTTTCGTCGGATATGAGCACCGGTGAACCCGCGGCGAATTTTCCCCGGACTTCAACTATTCCTGAGGGCAGCAGGCTCTTGTGATTTTTCACGAGTGCTTTCCTGGCTCCTGCGTCAACCACTATGGTGCCCTTTGGTGTCAGGGCATATGCGATCCAGTATCTTTTGCTTTTCTCCTTCTTGCTCGACGGGAGAAACAGAGTTCCGGCGTCTTCCCCCTCTATTATCTTCTTCAGGAAATCTTTTCCCCTGAATCCGGCTATGACTACTGGTATACCGAAGAAAGATGCCATCTGTGCCGCCAGAAGCTTCGACTTCATTCCTCCGATGCCCAGCGCCTTCCCGCGTTGTTTTCCCGCAAGCTTCAGTATGGAGTCGTTCACCTTCTCCACGATGGGAATTCTCTCAGCATCGGGATATCTGGCGGGATCCCTGTCGAAAAGTCCTCCCGATTCCGATAGCATTACCAGCAGGTCTGCCCCCACGAGGTCCGTGACCCTGACCGCCAGAGAATCGTTGTCGCCCACTTTTATCTCTTCCGTGGCGACAGTGTCGTTTTCGTTTATGACCGGTATGACTCCGTGACTCAAGAGCTCGTTTATGGTGTTTCTGGCGTTCAAGAATCTTTCTCTCACTTCGAAGTCCGAGTGGGTCAGGAGAATCTGCGCGACCTGTTTGTCGAATTTACCGAATTCCCTTGAGTAGTAATACATGAGGAGTGGTTGTCCCACTGCGCAGGCTGCCTGCTTGAGCGTCAACTTCCTGGGTTTTTCACTCAGGCCTATTTTCTCCTTGCCCGCTGCGAGCGCCCCCGAGGACACGATGACGCATTTTACTCCCTCTCTCTCGAGAGAGACGACTTCTCTTGCAACGGTTTTGATGAATCGCTTGTTCAGATTGGAGTTTTCGTCGGCGAGCAGGGCGCTCCCTATCTTCACGACGATCTTTTTCGGTTTGAGTTTCCTGAAAAAATCTTTTTTGAACTTTTTCACGTCTTCACTGCTCTTCATTTTCCAGTTCCTCGACGAGTGAGTTCAGAAATTCGTTTACTCCTTCGCCGGTTGCGGCAGATACGGCGAATGTCTTCAGTGCGAGTTCCTTTCCCAGTTTTTCCATGGCGGAGGCTGCGTTTTTTCTTCCATCTGGCAGGTCCACCTTGTTCAGGAGGAGGAATTTCATTCTTTTCCTCATTTGCGGGTCGTAGTGTTCAACTTCTCTTCGTAGCGTTTCCACGTCTCCTTCTATTGCTTCGACCTCCTGGGAAGCGTCGACCATCATTACTATCACCTTCGTTCTCTGGAGGTGCTTGAGGAATCTCGTACCCAGCCCAACCCCTTCACTTGCTCCCTCAATTATACCCGGTATTTCGGCTATCACGAATTCCCTGGCGTCTTTGTGGGCAACTACTCCCAGAACGGGCGCAAGCGTGGTGAAGGGGTAATCCGCCACTTTCGGTCTGGCTCTCGATATTTTTCTCACAAGGGTTGATTTGCCCGCGTTTGGCTTGCCCACTATCCCAACGTGAGCTATGACGCGCAACTCGAGCTTCAGTGTTCGTTCTTCACCGGGTTCTCCCGGTTCCGCGTAGTCCGGTGCCTGATTGGTTGCGGTTGCGAAAGAGGAGTTCCCCCTACCTCCCTTGCCGCCTCTGGCGGCGATGAACTCGTCTCCTTCTTTTACGAGGTCGGCCAGAATTTCACCGGTTTCCGCGTCTTTTACGACTGTCCCTTCGGGGACCAGTATTATCAGGTCCTCTCCTTTTCTCCCGTCCTGGTTTTTTCCTCGACCGTGCTGTCCTCTTTGAGCCTTGTAGATTCTACGGTACTTGAAATCGAGAAGGGTGGAGAGGCTCTTTGTCGCCCTCAGAATGACGTGTCCTCCGCGCCCGCCGGCACCTCCATCGGGTCCGCCTCTGGGCACGTATTTTTCCCTGCGGAAAGAGACGCAACCGCGCCCCCCGTCGCCAGAGCGAACGTAGATGGTTGCCTCATCTATGAACTGCATTAAGGAAGGTCTGTCAAGAAGCAGCTATGACGGAAACTTTTTTCCTGGTCTTGCCCAGGCGTTCGAATTTAACGTAGCCGTCGATCAGGGCAAATAGGGTGTAGTCCTTGCCCACGCCAACGTTTTTACCCGGGTGGACCTTCGTTCCCCTCTGGCGAATCAAAATGTTTCCCGCCCGGACGAACTGTCCATCGTGTCTCTTGACGCCGAGTCTTTTGGAGTGGGAGTCTCTTCCGTTTTTAGAGCTTCCAACGCCTTTTTTGTGAGCCATATTTCAACTCCTTTTTCAGGCTACGATTTCTTCTACTTTGAGCGCCGTGTAAAGCTGTCTGTGCCCTCTTTTCTTGTGATAGCTCTTCCTTCTTTTGTATTTGTATACAATTATTTTATCACCTTTCCCCTGCTCCACGATCTCGCATTTGACTGTTGCCCCTTCAACGAACGGGTTCCCGACTTTGAGTTCGTCGTCCTTCTTTACGAGAAGGACCTGGGACAGCTCGATCTTTTCTCCCACATTTCCTTCTATCTTTTCGACTTTTACGGTTTCTCCTGGGGCTACTTTTACCTGTTTGCCTCCCGTTTTCACTATCGCATACATTGATCAATCCTCCTGCATCTGGAAAAGTTCCCGGCGTTCAGGGAAAGATAATTTTAAATTCCCTGGGACTTTTTGTCAAATATCTTTCTGCTTCCGGCAGATTGTTCATTTCAGGTAGGATATTATACCTTAATTGAGAGGATAGTTTTGCGGGAAAGGAGGAGCTGAATGCTGGATGGGGCTTTTTTTGACGTTTGCGTTGTGGGAGCAGGGCCTGGAGGGATACTGACCGGTTATTACCTCGGAAGGAACGATGTGGATTACGTGGTTCTTGAGAGAGGCCTGATCGGTGAATCCTGGCGTAGAATGAGGCCGGGTATGGTGCTTCTCTCTCCTTCGATTCCCGGTGCCGACTGGACTTCTCTGACTCTCGATCAGCCGCTCTGGAGCTTGAAAGGGGTGTCCAGACCTTTTCCCAGGCGGGACGATTTTCTCTGTTATCTGGAAAAATTCGTGATGGACAATTCCATCAACGTTAGGGACAGGTGTGGTGTTTCCTTTATAGAGCGGGTGGAGGATGGGTTCATTCTTCACACTGACGAGGGAACTGGAATAAGGGCGCGTTTCGTAGTGATCGCAACTGGGTGCTATGGTTTGCCGAAATTCCCGGAGATAAAGGGGGTGATGTCCAACAGTCACGTAATTCACGCTTCGGACTATTTTCACTGTATGGCTTACGAGGGCAGGAAAGTGCTGGTGGTTGGGGGAGGGAATACCGCTGCAGAGATAGCGATAGAGCTGTCGGGCACATCCAGGGTGACGCTGCTCACCAGGGGAGAGCTTAAGTTTTTCACCAGGACCGGTGATCTTTCTCATATAAGGGGGCTTTCCGAAAGCGTTCTCAAAGAGCTCATACAGTTTCGAATAGTCAGACACATAGCCGACGATGAGATATCAGAGCTTGAGGGCGGCAGGGTTCGTTTCGAGTCGGGGAAGGAGGAGGAGTTCGACAGGATCATTTTCGCCACGGGGTATCATCCGAGATTGCCCAGGTTTGAGGGAATCGAGATAGAAACCGACGAAGAGGGAATTCCCCTCATAACGGGGTCAGGGGAGTCGATATCGGCCTCGGGCGTGTTCTTCGCCGGTTCGCTCGCCATGTTCCACAAAAGATGCAGGTTCATACATGGGTTCAGGAACGAGGTTGAAAGGGTTACCTGGGCCATATTCGACAGATTGTGACTCTTACCTGTCGGGGCTTTTCCTGTCGAGTATCCTGTAGTGAATCGCTTCTGCCACGTGCCTGTTCAGGACTTTCTCTTCTCCGTCCAGGTCGGCGATGGTTCTGGAAATTTTCAGGATCCTGTGGAGCGCCCGGGCCGAAAGACCGAACGTCTCACCCGCCTTCTCCAGGAGCTTTCTGGCTTCCGCAGTGGGCTGTGTGAGTTCCAGAGCTGCTGCCCCCGGGATTTCGCCGTTGCTTGAAAACCCATACGACGCAAGACGCTTTCTCTGCCTTTCTCTCGCCTCTATCACTCGACTTCTCACGGGTGCCGATGATTCTCTCGAGCCGGATTCCGATTCGATGACTTCCTTTCGTGATGGGGGTAGCATCTCCACCTGCATGTCGATCCTGTCCATTACGGGCCCTGTGAGCTTTTTCCTGTATCTGTGAAGATCAGCTGGTCTGCAGATGCAGTATCTCTCGGGGTATCCGTAGTTGCCGCAGGAGCACGGGTTTGCGGTGGCTAGAAGAGCGAACCTGGCAGGGTAAGTGAACGAGTAGCGAGACCTGGTTATGACAACTTTACCGGTTTCCATGGGCTGCCGCAGCGCTTCCAGCACGTCTCTTCGAAATTCCGGGAACTCGTCCAGAAAAAGCACGCCGTGGTGGGCGAGAGTGACCTCTCCTGGGGATGGAGGATTGCCTCCTCCAATCATCCCGGCGTAGGATATGGAGTGGTGTGGAGCCCTGAAGGGTCTTTCCTTCGTGGTGTCACCGCACCTGTCTCCCTCGATCAGGGAGTGTATCTCGTTTATTTCTATCAGCTCTTTTTCCGTTGGAGGGGGGAGTATCGTCGTGATCCTCTCGGCGAGCATGGACTTTCCGGTACCCGGCGGACCTATGAACAGGAGATTGTGACCGCCTGCGGCCGCTATTTCCAGTGCCCTTTTAGCGGTTTCCTGTCCCACGACGTCCGCCAGATCTATTCCTCTGGGATCCTTTTCCTTGACCCGTGGCTTTATGGGGGTTGGAGGGAATTCGTCCTCTCCGTTCAGAAATCGAACGAAATCGATCAGAGTTCTCACCGGAACGACTTCGACTCCACTTATGAGCGATGCCTGGAAGAAGTTCTCCACCGGGATGATGATGCCTTTTTTCGAGGTGCGCTTGGCAAGGTAAGCGAGGGAAACAGCACCTGGAACGGGTTTCAACGTCCCATCGAGCGAGAGCTCTCCCGCGATCAGGTATTCGTTCAATCTTTCGTCCATCATCTGACCCGAAGCGGCGAGAAGAGCGGCAGCAACGGGCAGGTCGAAGAAACTTCCGTCTTTTTTCAGATCTGCAGGGGCCAGGTTGACGGTTATCCTCTTGTCGGGGAAGAAGAATCCGGAGTTTTTCAGGGCGGTTCGAATCCTTTCCCTGCTTTCTTTCACCCCTGAGCCTGCGAGGCCTACCACCGAGAAGGAACAAATTCCGGGGGACACGTCAACCTCGACTTCCACAGGGATTGCTTTCACCCCGAGCACCACGGCGGTGAGGGTTCGGATCAGCATGGTGCACCTCCTCGAATTGAATTCGCGAGAGTGAAATTGCAAAGGAGGTGCCCGGGTCCTGCAAATTCGGACGTCGAAGGGAAAATGTTACGTTTGTCTCACCATCCGATGGTAAGTTTTACCAGATGCCTGGAGTCCCTGTCCTGCCCAGAGTAAGCGCCCATTTCCTCGGAGTAGTAGACGTATCCGAGTTTGATTATCCAGATATCGAGTTCCGCTCCGGCTGAAAGGTATCCCTGGTTGATTCCGCCCCTCAAAAGAAGGTGGTTTTTCAAGAATCCCAGTTCGATTCCCCCGTGGACTCTTTTCCAAAAGGAACCGTCTTCTTCAAATGCGTGGGTCGCGTCTTCGTAGTCCACCGCGAGCAGAAATCTGGATGCAAAAGGGATGTCAGGAGAAATTGATACGCCGACGTTGAGCCTCGCCGGTATTTTTCCCCCCTCCTTGAAGTCTAGGTCCGTTATGTCGAGCAGTGCAATGCCCAGCTTCGGTTTCAGCTTTTCGAAGATTGGAAGGTCGTATAGCAGGCCCGCGTCGAAACTGAAATCCGAATTCGTCGTGTCGTAGTCGGAGAAGTCGAACGAGTCCGAGGCGAGCTGTTGAGCCGTGAATGTTTCCTTCACCCACACTCTCTGGATCCATTTGGCTCCTATCCCCGCTTTCAGCCCTTTCACTGGTGTGGAGAACGAAAATCCGAACACCGGCCCGAAATCCACTCCACCGTCGACTTCGACGGTGCCGAAGCCGGAGAGGGCGTTGTGGAGTCTAGCATCGACCTTCCCCTGACCCAGGACTCCCAAGGCGAAGTTTTTGTAGGCTACTGAGGGGAATACGGAGACCCTGGCGTGCAGAGCTTTTCCCTGATTCTCCGATATGATTCTGGTGATTTCGTTGAGCCTTTCTATGTCGGTTTCCAGGTCCATGGCGTCGAACAGGTCCTGCCCCACGTCGATCATGTCTTCGTCCGCCTCGGCAAGCGGGTTCAAAATCTCTATTCTCAGCGGCATTTGGGAGAGTCCGGCGGGATTGTAAAAGATCGCGTCTATGTCACCTCCCACCGCGGTATAAGCTCCTCCCATGCCCAGAGATCTGAGTCCCCTGTAGAGGCGCGGGTAATTGAAAAGTGTGTCGCCCGACGCGAGGGTGAAATTGAAGACGATGGCGAAAAGGACGAAGAGTATTGCAGTCGTGATTTTCTTCATGATCTCCTCCTCACTGCCCGAGAACAATTTGCAGGTAGGCGATCACGTCGTCGGATGAGACCGTGGATTGATCTCCATCCAGCCCTCTTATGGTATCGGCCACGCTGGAGAGCGCGTTTCCCAGGTCTGAATTGACTCCAAGCCCTGCGTCCGGGAGGTAGTCAAGTGCTATTCCCACGATGTCATCGGATATTTTGTTGATGTCCGGGGTTGCGGTTCCCTGGGAGATGGCATCTCCAAGTGCTGTAGCTTCCTGAGGTGAGATCCCGTCTCGCGGGTCTCCGACACCGGCTACTTCCATAGCCTTGCCGAGCTCCACTATCACATCAGTCAGGCAGAGTATGGTCATCTGAAAATTCAGGTCGTAATCTTTCGGGGACGAGAGAAGAGCCTCGGTGAGCCGGTTTTTCGCCTCGTCCAGGTAGGGTTGGGCATCGGGGTTTATGGGGAAGAACTGAGTGACCGGTGAGAGGTCGTTCGTGCTCGTTGAGAGAGCCATATCAATGAGGGAATTCAGGAGGTTTGTGGTATCGAGCCCCGCTTTTCCCATTGCAGCCGCTGCAAAGTCAAGCGGTGAGACACCGGGGTGGGTAAGAACAGCGTCGTAATTTCCCTCGTCAAGTAGCCTGGCTATTTCGAGGCTGGTCGCCTCGCTGGTGTTTTTGTCCTCCATCCCTTCGAATATGCTGCCGCCGCAGGAGGTAAGAAACAGCAGCAAAATGACGATAACGGAAGTGACTCTTCGCATCGTTGTCTCCTTTTGGTCGGGATGTTTTTTTTAAAAAATTACTAACAAATGGAGTATCATATTTCAATAAAGCTGTCTTCACTCAACTCTTTTCGGTTTCTTGTCGCTTCGACTTGATGAGGGGATTGGCCTTTTTTTCGGCTTCGGTAGTAAAAAAATCAGGGCAAAGGGGGGATCATGGGGCGAGGTTATTTCTTTCGTTGTTTTAACTCGAGTCTTTTGATCACGGTTGGGGCTGTTGCTTTGATTGGTCTTTTTCTGGTTTCCTGCAGCGGCAGGGGAGGTCCTGAAAAATCGACAGAGAAGAGCACTGCTGAGAAAAAGCAGATGGAGGTAACGGCACCTCAAACTTTACCTGGGAAGGCTGTGCTTGAGAGAGTGTGTACCACCTGCCATTCTCTGGAGAGGATTGAGAAAGCGAAAAAAGACAGGGCCGGATGGGAAAAGACGGTGGACAGGATGATAAGCTTTGGAGCTCAGCTGAATGAGGGAGACAAGGAAGTCCTTCTTGACTACCTTTCTTCGAATTACAAGTGAGGCTTCGTCGTGAGCTGATTGTGTTTGTGATGTGAAAATGAAATCAATAGCGATCTCGAAAACTGCATTGGAGGAGTGAAATGCCGTCTGTATCTCAGGAACTTCTTGAATTGCTGAATGAGGCTGTTGCCAGAGAGTTACAGGTTTCCATTCAGTACATGTGGCAGCACGTGTTGTGGAAAGGAATTAAGGGGTTCACGGTCAAGGACGAGCTCAAGAAAATCGCGATTGTGGAAATGAAACACGCAGAAGCGATTGCAGAAAGGCTCGCCTATCTCGGTGGTAGACCCACCACCAAGCCCAGCCCAATATTCGTCGGCGAGACGGTGAACGAGATGCTCGAGCAGAACAGGAAGGACGAAGAAGGAGCCATCGAACTATACAACAGGATAATAAAGAGGGCGAGGGAAGAGGGAGACGAGGTCACGGAGCAACTCTTCAAGAAGATACTCGCCGACGAGGAAGAACACCACGACACGTTCACGGGGCTTCTGGAAGACTAATTGCTCGTGAAGGGGCTTGCTGCTACTGACGCGTTTTTCACATCCTGCTCAATCCTGAAACCAGGATGACGCAGGAGCTCCCGATCAGCATATCCTTGGGACCTGTTCCCCCACTGGGTAGTCGAGCGCTCTTTCTCCTCCTATAGCGGTTTTCAGGATGACCCCGCTTTTGCCCTCGGTTATTTCTCCTGCTACAGACGCGAACTTTCCGTGCTCGTGCCGTTTCATTTCCTCGAGGATCCGCTCCCACGCTTTTTCTCTCACGACCAGGACTGCCTTCCCCTCGTTGGCCAGGTATATGGGATCGAAGCCGAGCAGTTCGGACACGCCTCTTACGCTTTCCCTCACGGGAATGGTCGATTCGTGGAGGACTATCGTTCCCCGTATCCTGTCGGCTATCTCGTTGAGAGTCACACCGAGTCCTCCTCTGGTGGGGTCTCGCATGAAAAGTATTTCATCCCCGAATTTTTCCACCAGCTCGTTGAGCATCTTCGCAAGCGGAGCCACGTCGGATGAAACAGGGCTTGAAAGCTTCAACTTTTCTCTAGCCACCAGGACTGCTATGCCGTGTTCTCCAATGTGCCCGGATATTAATACTTTGTCCCCCGGCTTTACCTCTTCGAGCCTTGGTTTCCACCCCGAGATTATCGTTCCCACCCCTGCGGTATTGATGAATATTCCGTCTCCTTTCCCCCTTTCCACCACCTTGGTGTCGCCGCAGACCACTTTGATTGAGGCCACTTCGGTGGCTTCCCTCACGGATTCGAGAATTTTCGATAGCTCTGAGAGAGATAGGCCTTCTTCGAGAATCAGGGAGAGGGAAATTGCTATCGGCCTGGCACCGGAAACTGCCAGGTCGTTCACGGTACCGCACACCGCCAGTTTTCCTATGTCCCCGCCCGGGAAGAAGGGAGGTGATACCACGTAAGAGTCCGTCGTGAAAGCCAGAGGGCCTTCTATTTTCCCGAGGAGCGCCGAGTCGTGAAGTGGGGCGAGAATATCATTGCCCAGGTGTTCGAGGATGAGCTCTTCGATGAGCTGCCTGGTTCTTTTTCCCCCGTCTCCGTGGGACAAAAGCACCCTGCCTTTCATCGTTTCAGTCTCCCGTTTGTTCGTATTTGTAGTAGGCAGAGCAGGTGCCCTCGCTCGATACCATGCAGGGGCCTTTTGGTTTCTCCGGCGTGCATCCTGTTCCGAACAGTGGACATTCGGGCGGGGTTATCTTCCCTTTCAGGATGTCCCCGCAGCGACAGGGAGTATTCGTTTCACCGCTTTTAACCGTGATTCCGAAGCGCTCTTCCGCGTCGTAATCCTTCCACTCGTCGCGTATTTTCAGACCCGAGCCCTGAATGATTCCTATTCCACGCCACTCTGCATCCGACTTTTCGTAGATGTTGTATATGAGTTCCTTCGCCTTTTCGTTTCCTTCCCACGTGGCGACGCGGGCGTATTCGTTTTCGACCCGAGGCGAGCCGTTTTTCAGTTGTTCGAGTATCATGGAGACTCCGAGCAGCACATCGAGCGGCTCGAACCCGGCAACAACGCAAGGTACCTCGTATTTCTCGACTATAGGGAGATAGCTTCTGACACCGATTATGGTGGATACGTGGGCGGGGCAGAGAAATGCCTCCACTTCCACCTCCGGGTCGTTGAGGAGCGCTTCCATCGCCTCGGGGATTGTTCTCGCTGAGGATAAGACCGAAAAATTCTCTATTTTCTTCTCTCGTGCTTCCGAGATGGCTCCTGCTATCGAGGGGACCGTTGTCTCGAATCCCACACCCAGGAAGACGACCTGAGTGTCGGGATTTTTTTCAGCGAGATTGAGCGCGTCGAGGGGAGAGTAGACTATTTCCACCCGCGCTCCTTCGGCTCTGGCTTCTTCGAGAGAGCCCACGGTGCCAGGCACTTTCAGCATGTCTCCAAAGGTGGTTATCAATACATCTTCCTTTCCAGCGAGCGTTATCGCAGCGTCTATGTATCCGTCGGGTGTGACGCAGACCGGGCATCCCGGGCCGGAGATGAGTGTGACGTTTTCTTTTAGAAGAGTCCTTATGCCCGAGCGGGAGATCACCATGGTATGGGTTCCGCACACTTCCATTATCCTCACAGTCCTGTCCGGGCTGTTTTCTTTTATTTTTCGGAGAAGTCCTGGAACGAGGTGAGGATTCCTGAATTCGTCCACGAACTCAATCGACATCTGCTATCTCCCTGAGCAGCTCCAGAGTCTGTCTGGCTTCCTCTTCGTTTACCTTCTGAATGGCGTATCCTGCGTGAATCACAACCCACTCGCCCGGCTTGACGTCGGCAAGTAGCATGATTGACACCTCTCTCGTTGCTCCGCCAACCTCGACTGTGGCGTTTCCTTCCCTGACCTCCAGGACTTTCGCCGGGATTCCGAGGCACATCAGTTTACCCTCCCCATCAATTTGTTTGCGGCGTAGAATGCCTGGCCGAGCGAGAGCCCGCCGTCGTTCGGTGGAACCTGTCTGTGTAAGATGACTTTGTATCCCTTTTTCTCGATTTTTTCAACCGCGAGCTCCGTAAGGTTGAGATTCTGGAAAACGCCTCCTGACAGAAGAACCGTTTCTCCGCCGATTTTTTCCAGGATGAGCCTGCACACTTCGCTGATTATTTCTGCAACTGCCAGGTGAAACTTGAGGGAAACCTGTTGGGGGCTTTCCCCCGACAGGACGTCTTTGGTCAATTTTTCGAAGAGAGGCCTCGCGTCTATCCAGGTGAAGTCGCCTTCTTCGATGATTCCCCAGGGGTATGGTTTCTCCGGACCGCGTGCTTTTTTGAGGAGCGCTTCGAAGGTCATCGCTGCCTGTCCTTCGTAGTTTGCCCGGAGGATCGTTCCCGTGATGGCGGATGCAGCGTCGAATATCCTGCCGCAGCTGGAAGAGTTTACGCAATTGACGTTATTCGCGATGGCGGAGAGCACCAGCTCCACCGATTCCGCCGGAATCTCCGGAAATAGTTTTTTCCCTAGTTTTCGGGCATGCATTTCACCGAAGGTCTCCTTCAGCAATGATAGAGCTGTTTTCCACGGCTCTTTGATGGTGGAGTCGCCTCCCTGCAGGGGGAAATATTTGAATGCGGCGACTCTTCTCAGCTCGGGCCCTTCTATCTGAAAGAATTCTCCACCCCATATGGCTCCATCGTCTCCGTAGCCTGTCCCGTCGAAGGCCACTCCTGCTCCTTTTCCCGAGAAACCGCTCTCGGCTAGGAGGGAGTAGATATGAGCCCTGTGGTGCTGTAGTTGAATGATGGTCCCGGCTCCTGCTTCCTCGGCCAGCTTTTCCGCGATTTGGGTAGTGAAGTAAGCGGGGTGGAGATCCCTGCACACAGCCTGTGGAGTTGACTTCAGAAATCCCGTGAAGAATGAGAAGACCTCTCTGTAGAACTCTCTCGAAAGTGGTGATTCCATGTCGCCTATGTGCTGAGAGACGTAGGCAAACCTTCCTTTGGTGACGGTGATGGTGCATTTCAGCTCTCCACCGAGCCCTATTACCTCCGGAATTTCTTCCTTGAGGATTACGGGTACAGGGACGTATCCCCGGGCCCTCCTTATGGGATAGGGTGATCCGAAAAGCTCCGAGACGACGGAGTCGTCGCTCCTCTGCACTATTTCACGGTCGTGAACGAGATATGCATCTGCTATCCCCTTCAGGCGTCTTGTGACCTCCCTGTTACCGGTGGCTATCGGCTCATCGGAGAGGTTTCCGCTCGTCATCACGAGGGGACGCTTGACACCGTCCATTATGAGCCTGTGGAGGGGAGTGTAGGGAAGGAATATGCCTATTCTTGACAGTCCCGGCGCGACCGAGGGAGCCAGAGGAGATGAGCCCCCTGCTTCGATGAGCAGGATGGGTGATTCTTTCGAGAGGAGTATATTTTTGCTCGTTTCGCTCACCGGGCACAGTTTCGATGCCATGTCGAGGTCGGCAACCATGACGGCGAAGGGCTTTTCGTCTCTTCGCTTTCTTCTTCGAAGCTCCTTCACGGCGGTATCGCTCGTGGCGTCGACCGCCAGGTGGAAGCCGCCGAGGCCTTTTATCGCGACGATTTTTCCTTCCAGGAGGAGCCTGCAGGTTTCTTCCAGCGGGTTTGTGCAGTTCACTTCTTCTCCGTTTGCGTCAAGAAGCGAGAGCTTTGGCCCGCATCTCGGGCATGCGTTCGGCTCGGCATGGTATCTTCTGGTCAGCGGGTCTTCGTATTCCTTCAGGCATTCTGGGCACATCGCGAAGACGCTCATCGATGTCCTCGCCCGGTCGTAGGGGGCTTCTCTCACGATGGTGAAACGGGGACCGCAGTCGGTACAATTTATGAATGGATACCTGTAACGCCTGTCCGAGGGATTAAATAGCTCGCTTTCGCACGCCCGGCAGGTGGCCATGTCGGCGGGAATAGTGAAAAATGGGGGGTCGTGTTCTTCGCTTTTCCTGATGGAGAATCCGTCGAATCCCTGGGGGCCGATTTCTCTTTCTATGAAATCGGTTATTGCCGCGCCCCGCGGAAGACAGTTAACGAGTTTCTCTTTGAACGACTCGATGCCCTCTGGAGGCCCCTCGAGTACTATCCTGACGGACCCCGCGGTATTCGTCACGAATCCTCTCAGTTTTTCCTGAATGGCGAGACGGTAGACGAGAGGGCGGAAGCCGACTCCTTGCACGATTCCTTTGAGTATCAGCTCTTTTCCGGCGATTCCGTTAGAGTTTCCTTTGCTTCTACGATGTGGACTGAACATGAAATGCATGGGTCGTAGGCTCGCGCTACCATCTCCAGTCTCCTCACCACCTCGAGTCTGTCCTTAAGAGGGGCTTTTTCGGCGCAGGCGGTGAGGTCGAATTCTATATTAGCAAGATTCTGCGCAGTGGGAGTGATAATTTCCGCATCCACCACTTTCCCGCTTTTGTCGAACCTGTAGAAATGGTAGAGCGTTCCTCTCGGGACTTCTAATGCTCCCAGCCCCTCGGATTCGAAGGGTTCGAAGGAGACCGACTCCACGTTCCCGTCATGCATGTCAAGGGAGGTCTCCACGAGTTTTTTCACTTCCTCGAGGGAGTGCACGAGTTCGACGAGCTGCGCGAAGTTGTTGTAAATGGGATTCCCGTCTATGTCACCTGAGAGGAGCGCATCCCTGACTTCTTTCGCTGCCCCTTCGAGTTTCTCACCGTTCAGAATTATTCTGGCAAGGGCCCCCACCATGAAGGGCTCTCCGCTGTATAGGCTCTGCTTCGCGGTAGAGTGTCTCACGACTCTTTCGTTACATATTTTCCTGAAATCCCTGATCGGCAGTTTCTCACCCCGGGTCGTTTTTATATAGTCTCCCGTGTAATCGTATTCCTCTCTGTCCGACGACAGAGCCACGTAGGTTGTTTCTCTTCGGATGTATTCGGGTACCTCAAGTTTCTGGAATTCTTCGACGACAGGGTGTAGCTTTTCTATTTCTTTTTCCACGTCTCTCAGGAGTTCCATCAGATCCTTTTCGGATGGGTAGCTGAAGAGACCTCCCGGTTTGAGGTTTACCGGGTGGACCGGCCTTCCACCGATCAGGTGCTGAATCTTGTTCCCAAGCTTTTTGAGGGACAGCCCCGCCTGGGCGAGGGCCGGCTTTACGGGAATGAGTTCGAAGACGCTTTTTGCTCCAAAGAAATCAGGGAGCGCGAGGAAGAAAACGTGGAGAGAGTGGGACTCGATGTTCTCTCCGTGAATCAGAATTTTCCTGAAGATCTCGGCTCGCTCTGGAACTTCTATTCCGAAAGCGTCTTCCACCGCTTTTGTGGCGCAGAGGGCGTGACCTGCTGAGCATATCCCGCAAACTCTGGCCGTGATAGGAGCTACCTCATTGAAGGTTCTACCCACCAGAAGAGCCTCGTAGAGACGAGAACCCTCGTAGATATCCATGTCGACTTTTTCGACCTTTCCTCCGGATATGTGGATAGTTATCCCCCCGTGTCCTTCCACTCTCGCCAGGTGGCCGATTGTCATCCTTCCCATTTCAGTTTCCCTCCTTCATGCCTTCCAGGACCCATGTGGGTGCGGAAAACGACTTCATCTTTTCGATAACTTTGGCGGGCTCCATTCCCATAGTCTGGTATACCTTGGCTTTGGCGTCGAAGTGGATTTCTTCGAGTGGACCTCTGCAGCCGGCACATGGAGCCCCGAGCGACGGACACCTGGCGCCGCAACCGGAGTTGGTGAGAGGACCGCAGCACACTTCCTGATTTTCAGTTATGAGGCAGGAATTTTCTTTGAACTTGCACTCCACGCAGACGGGCGTCCTGAA
This sequence comes from uncultured bacterium, assembly GCA_964429585.1. Lineage (GTDB taxonomy): Bacteria > Desulfobacterota > Deferrimicrobia > J040 > J040 > CAYSCN01. The sequence continues at coordinate 210,809 of CAYSCN010000001.1, forward strand.
AAATTCGGGGAGAATGCCTCTTTTCAGAGATGCCACGGTAGTCAGGAACTCTTCTTTTTCCACCGGGCACCCAGGGAGATAGAAGTCCACCTTTACGTGCTGTTTCAGGGGGGCTGCTTTTCGAGGCCTTATGCCCTCGAAAAGATCTCCTTCCGCGCCGTATACTTTTCTGAGTGAAGCGGCGAATTCGTATTTCCCCTCCATGGAGGGAAGTCCTCCGAAGGCGGCGCAGGTGCCGAAGGCGATCAATATTCTAGTTCTCCTTCTTATGTTCCTCAGCGTTTCCAGGTCCTTCTCGTGTGCCACTATCCCCTCCACGAAGGCGACGTCCAGATCACCATCATAGTGCCCCGACACGGCCATCAGGAATTCTTTGATTTCGAAATCCTGCGCTATACACACGAGCTCGTCCTCGCAGTTCAGAACCATGAGCTGATCTCCGGCACAGGACGTGAGCCCGAAGAACCCTATTCTGGGTTTGCCCATTCGTTCCTCCTCATATTGCTTCGTGCAACGTTATCGCTTCGTAATATGGGAATACCGGACCGTCCAGGCACGTGTACCTGTATCCGATGGCGCAATGTCCACACTTGCCTATTCCGCACTCCATTCTCCTCTCGAGCGAGAGGAATATGTTCTCTTCCTTCACGCCCCTGGCGAACAGTTTTTCCACCGCCGTCCTGTACATCACCGGGGGACCTACTAACATGGCGTAGGTTCTTTCCGGATCGATATCGACGCTCGATATGAAGTCGGTAACGAATCCTCTTCCCCAGCTGAAAGGGGAACCTTCGAAGCTTCCCTCGACGGTGGAGACGCAGAAATTCACAAGCCCATTTCTGGAGAGTGTTTCGACTTCTTCTTTGAAAATCATTTCCCAGGGGGAATTTACGCCATAAAGGAAGTGGATGTTGCCGAATTTTTCCCGTTTACTGAGTGCTGCCAGCATGACGGACCTGAGAGGAGCGTAGCCGATGCCTCCTCCCACGAAAAGCAGATCGCTTCCCTCCATTTCCTTCAACGGGAAGCCCCTGCCGAACGGTCCGCGGATGCCGAACGTCATGCCGGGATTCCCGGTCCTGTGAAGATACTCGGTTACCCGACCCATTTTTTTGATGCAAAGCTCGAACTTCCCATCCTCCGATGGGGCGGAGCATATCGAGAAGGGGGCCTCGCCTGCTCCTGGCACGGTGAGCGAAACGAACTGTCCCGGCTCGAAATGAAAAGGCTCTTCTTTTTCGAAGATGTATAGAGTGCAGTTTTCGGTGAAGTCGTGTCTCTCTATCAATATGACCTTCTCCGGCAGATAAGGATTTACTGTATTTTTTCTGGAGCTCATCTGTAAGCCTCCTTGAGGGTGGAGAACACGTTGACTATGTCTATACCTGCGGGACACGAGGATATGCACCGTCCGCATCCGACGCAGGAGGGCATCCCGAAGGCCTCCACGAAACCTTTTTGCTTGTGATAGTAGCGGTTTTTCACCCTCTGCGACCTTTTCTCCCTGAAATTGTGCCCCCCTGCAACGAGAGCGTAAGACTTGAAAAGGCAGCTGTCCCATTGCCTGACTCTGGTGGACCACTCTTCGGTGAGGGAGGGGACGTCGTATACCTGGAAACAACTGCAGGTGGGACAGACCATCGAACAGTTCCCGCAGGTGAAGCACCTGTTGCCCAGCATTTCCCATATTTCGTTTTCTTCCTCGAGTTCGAGAATTTCAGGGAGGTCCGTTATGTCCAGGGAGAGGGTGAAGGATTCGTTCCTGGCTTTCGTGAACTCGAGGAAAGCTTTTTTTTCTACTGGCCCTGGATCGTGAAGCTTCCCGTCGAGTTTTCTGATGAATCTGTAGCCCGCTGGAGAGCCGCTCCGTATCATTACGAAGTTTCCAAGCAGGGTGATGAAGATGTCGAAACCCTTGTCTACATTGGAACACCCCATGGATCTGCAGAAGCATTTGTCATCGGGGGTGCAGGAGATTCCGACGATGAACGTTTGCTCTCTCCTGGCCAGATAATACGGATCGGGATACCCGTTTCTCATGAATGTGGACAGAATCTCGAGTCCCTTTATGTCGCACGGGTGCAGGCCAAATAGCACCATCGGAGACTGTTCCGGAGGGATTTCCTCGATTGCTCCGCAATCGCTCACCTTCAATAAATCTTCTTTGGGACGGATGAAGAGCTTCCTCGGGGGCAGGATGGTTCTCCTGTAACCTAGGTGCGCTTCCTCGAGTGAGCTGATGGGGAGAAATTTCACCCGATTCCCCGTTTTCACCGGTCCCACGACCTCGCCGATCTCCTTCAGGTTTTCGAAGAGCTTCTCGAGTATTTCAGGCGGCCCCACCTTCGTCAGCATATTTTTCTATCTCCTTTTTCACTTTTTCCAGGATTTCGTCGAACTTTTCCTGGAGCGGTTTGGAGAGACCGATTCGGAAAGAGGAAATGTCGTGAGGAACTATCCCAAGTATCATCATTTCCGGTTCCGTGCCCCTTATTTTCATGAGGTCGAGCACGTCCCGGAACGTGAAGTCGTGAAGGGAGTACTTCTGTCCCATGGTCTTGGCGATTTCGTGAGGGAAAAGCTTGATTACGGTACCGGCCGGTAAGGGAGCCGACACGGCATCCACGATTACTGCCCGTTTGTGCCCTTCCAGTATGTTCAACAGGGTGAACCCGGCGACTCCTCCATCTACGAGCTCGAAATCGGGGAAATAATTTTTCTCCCTGAGTGTGTTTACCACGTGGACTCCAACTCCCTCGTCACAGAGTAAAATGTTGCCGAGGCCGACTATCAGCATTGGTTACTCCTAATATGTTCGGAATTTTTACGTTGATAGTTTAATCTCAATTGCGTAATTATGAAACGGAATCTGTATGCTACGCGTAACGAGGATAAAGAGTTCGCAGAGTAACATCTACGGGAGGTGCTACGTGGAAATAGAAGTTGGTGAAGATCTGAGGGGTAAGCTGGAAGAGCCGGTTTCTGAAATCAGGGCTCTGCTCGAGAAGTCTGGCGTATTCATGATCAACATGGTTTCGTCGCCTGGGGCGGGGAAGACAACTCTCATAGAACGCCTCGCGGAAGCGATGGACAACCCCTCCGAACTTGCGGTGATAGAAGGTGACATGGAGACCGAGCTGGATGCTGCGCGTGTTCGAGAAAAAGGCGTGTTCGTGAAGCAGATAAACACGAAGTCCACGTGCCACATACAACCGAGGCGACTCCTCGATGTTATGAGAGAGATGGACCTTTCTCCTTTCAGGCTCCTCATAGTGGAAAACGTGGGCAACCTGGTCTGTCCTGCTGAAGTGGATCTCGGTGAGGACGTGAGGATGGTTCTTTTGAGCGTGACCGAAGGAGAGGAAAAACCGCTCAAATACCCGTTCGTTTTTAAGACATCTCAAATTCTCGTGATAACGAAGGTGGATCTTCTTCCTTACGTGGATTTTGATGTGAGCAAAGTAGAGGGTTTTGCCAGAAGCGTGAACCCTGGAATTGAGATTTTCAGGATTTCTTCGCGGACCGGGGAGGGGATGGATGCCCTGAAAGAAAGAATACTTTCTCTAACAGGCAAAAGGAGAGCCTGAATGCACGAGTATGGGATTGCTTCATCCCTCCTCGAGTCGGTTCTCGAATCCGCCGCGAAGCATGGTGCGAAGAAAGTGACCGCAATCAGGATCAGGGTGGGAGCCCTAAGAGGCGTGGTCCCCGAACATCTTGCCTTCTTCTTCGAACATCTCTCTGAAGGAACCGTGGCGGAAGGATGTGATCTTCAAATAGAAGAAGAGCCGATTTTCATAGATTGCAGCAGGTGTGGTGAGTTTGAAGTTTCGGAGGCCGTTTTCACGTGTCCCCGCTGTGGCGGGCTCGAATTCAATATGAAAGGGGGTGACGCTCTCGAGCTTAAATCGATGGAAATCGAGACATAATAAATAAAACGCGATGTTGCATTGTGAGGTGGGATGAAAAATGCTGTGATTTCGGAAAGATTTCTTGATTTTGGTCTGATTTGCTTCAACGGGGTATTGACATGATCAAAATATAGTTATATATGAACATTGTATTTTAATGGGTTTTAGGGAAGGTATGAGAAATTAAAAGGAGGAGGGGAAAATGAGACGGAAGCGCCCGCTTTCACTGACCCGTCGTGACTTCCTGAAGATTGCAAGCGGCACCCTCGCGTATCTCGGTTTCTCGTCGTCACTGGCGCCGAAACTCGCAAACGCGCTGGAGAAGGCGGCCAAGAGGAGGCAACCCGTCGTCTGGTTGCATTTTGCTTCGGATACAGGTTGCACCGAGAGCCTGATAAAGGCGGACAGGCCGACTCCCGCCGAGCTGGTGCTCGACATCCTGAGCATCGACTACAACGAGACCATCATGGCTGCCGCGGGGAAGCAGGCGGAAGAAAACCTCAAGAATGCGGTGGAGAGAGGAGATTACATCTGCGTGGTGGAAGGTGGTGTCCCGACGAAGAAGGGATACGGAATGGTTGCTGGTAGGGATATGTATGACATCATGAAGGAGGTTGGAGCCAAGGCGAAGGCGGTTGTTGCCGTGGGTTCCTGTGCTTTTGACGGTGGAATTCCCGCCGGGACCCCCAACCCGGGCGCGATAAAGGGTGTCGGGCAATTCCTGAAGGAGTCGGGAATCAATACCCCCGTCATCAATCTGCCTGGTTGTCCTGCCAATCCTGAATTCATAATCGGCACCGTGGTGCACGTTCTGATGCTGGGCAAGATTCCGGAACTGGACACGCTCGGCAGGCCGAAGATGTATTACGGCAGGACGATTCATGACAACTGCCCCAGAAGAGCTCATTTCGACAAGGGACAGTTCGTGGAATCGTTCGGCAGTCCGGAAGAAGCGAAAGGATATTGTCTCTACAAGATGGGGTGCAAGGGTCCCGAGACCTATTCCGAATGCCCGAGAATACTCTGGAACGCTCGGCTCAACTGGTGTATCGGGGCTGGCTCCCCGTGCATCGGTTGCATGGAGCCGAAGTTCGTTGACAATTTCGCTCCTTTCTATGCGAGGATGGCGAACATATCTCTCCCGTCTGGTGACGTGAGCGCGGACAAGATCGGTATAGGCATGGCGGTTGCGACCGGCGTCATCGTGGCCGGACACGCTATAGGGAGAGCCGTGGCCGGTGGGAAAAAGAAAGAAGACGAGGAATAAGGAGGAGGGACCATGGCGAAGAAAGTAGTTGTCGATCCGATCCCCCGAATAGAGGGGCACTTGAGAATAGAGGTCGAGATTGAAAACGGCAGGGTAAAGGAGGCGTGGAGTTCGGGAACTCTGTTCAGAGGGTTCGAGCTGATACTCCAGGGCAGAGACCCGAGAGACGCGTGGCTGATAACCCAGAGGATATGCGGCGTGTGTCCTGTTTCGCACGGGCACACATCCACCATAGGCCTCGAAAACGCCTTCGGGGTCACACCCCCGGACAATGCCAGGCTGGTCAGGAACCTGATCGAAGGAGGGCAGTTCGTCCATTCACACATTCTTTGGTTCTATCATCTCAATGCGCTCGACTACGTGGATGTTGTTTCCGCTCTCAAGGCGAAACCCAGGACCAAATACCTGAAAGAAGTCCAGGCGAAGCTGAAAGCTTTCGTAGACTCGGGTCAGCTTGGTCCTTTTGAGAACGCATACTGGGGACACCCGGAATACAAGCTCCCGCCGGAATTGAACCTTCTCGCTGTTGCGCATTATCTGGAAGCGCTTGAGATGCAAAAGAAGGCGTCGCACATCGTCGGCCTCATAGGCGGTAAGATGCCGATGCACATGACGACTCCCCCTGGAGGAATAACCTGGCATCCAAGGGTCGACCAGCTCGACGATCTGCTCTTCAGGATAAGAGAGATAAAGAACTGGGTCGATACCGTTTTCATTCCTGACGTTCTGGCGATTGCTCCATATTATCTCAAGTGGGCAGGCATAGGCAGGGGGCACCTCAACTTCCTTGCTTGGGGCGTGTTCGAGGACGCTTCGTTCGATCCCAAGAAGAGGTTGCTGCCCAGGGGTGCGATTTACGGCGGTGAACTAAAGGTTTACGATGTTGGGCCTTCGCAGATAAAGGAGTATGTCGATTACTCCTGGTTCGACGCTTCCAGCGGGAACAGAAATCCTGCAGAGGGGAAGACGGTTCCAAAGTTCACGGGCTTCCATGGGGAGAACAAATATTCCTGGCTCAAGGCACCAAGGATAGACGACAAGCCGATGGAGGTGGGTGCTCTGTCGAGAGTGCTGGTGGCGTATCTCTCGGGGAACGAGAAGGTGAAGAAACTGGTCGACTTCGTTCTCAAGGAGCTGGGTCAGGCTGGAAAGCCCGAGGTGCTGCTGTCTGTTCTCGGCAGAATCGCTGCGCGGGTGATAGAGACCAAGCTCGTGATAGATGCGATGGAAGAATGGACGCTTCAGCTGATTGCCAATGTCAAGGCGGGGAAAACGCAGACCTACGCCTTGAACGATGTGCCTGAGAGGGCTTCCGGCGTCGGGTTGTGGGAAGCTCCGAGGGGTGCCCTGGCTCATTTCAACCAGATCGAGGGCAAGAGGCTGAAGAATTACCAGTGCGTGGTTCCGACGACCTGGAACGCTTCACCGAGGGATCACAAGGGGCAGAGAGGTCCCATCGAGGAAGCTCTGATAGGCACTCCTGTTGCTGATCCGGATAAGCCTCTCGAGATTCTCAGGGTGGTTCACTCGTTCGACCCGTGCATCGCCTGTGCGGTTCACGTGATTCACCCCGAGACCAACGAGGTGAAGGTCTTCAGGGTCGTGTGAGGAGGGGGATATGAGCGAAAAAGTCAAATACGTAGAGGAGAAATTCCTCAAGCACGATTTGCAGGAGAGAATAACTCACTGGACCCACGTTCTCGACTTTATTCTTCTGGTTTTGACGGGGTTCCAGCTTCGTTATCCTTCCTTTTCGGTTTTCGGAAGCATGTCAACAGCCCGCTTCCTTCACGTAATATCCGGGTACTACTTCATCTTCCTGGGGATTGTGCACGTTTACTTCTTCTTCGTTCGAGGAAAATACAAGGTGGCAATGCCCAGCCTTTCAGACATTTCCGATTTTGGTCCAACGCTGAGATATTACCTGTTCCTCGACCGGCACAAACCGGACTTCGCCAAATACAATCCCCTGCAAAAGCTGACTTACGCGGGACTGTTCGTTGTTTCCCTCTTTCAGGCTCTGCTGGGGTTCGCACTCTACTGGCCCGGGTATTTCGAGTCGTTCGTTTACGGAATGGGTGGGCTCATGTCGGTCAAGGCATGGCACATCCTCGTGGCGTGGGTCTTCATCGCCTTCACGCTCCTGCATCTATACCTTGTGTTCTCAGAGGACGTGAGGCTTTTGACCGCTTTGATAGATGGTTACTATTACAGGAAAGTGCCGAAGGAAGAAGTGGAAGGTTGATGGGCTGGTCGAGTTGCCGGTAAGGAGATCTGGCCAATACAGAAAAGCCCCTCCAGGTGGAGGGGCTTTTTTTATTCAGTCGCTTATGATTTTCACAATTACGCTTCTGGTCCTTGGTCCATCGAATTCGCAGAAGAAGATTCCCTGCCAGGTTCCAAGCACCAGGTTTCCGCTCTCGATGGGTATGGCTATCTGACATCCGAGGATCGAGGATTTCACGTGGGCATGGGCGTTGCCCTCGATGTGTCTGTATCTTCCTGTAGATGGGATGATTTTCTCGAGAGATTCTATGATGTCGATTCTGACGTCTGGGTCCGCATTTTCGTTGATTGTTACTCCGGCTGTGGTGTGGGGTATGTAAACTATGCAGACGCCCGAGCTCACTCCCGAATCTCTGAGAACGAGTTTCACCTGCGATGTTATGTCGATGAATTCCTGCTTTTTGGAAGTGCTTACGGTTAGCCTTTTGATTACCACTTTTTCCCGCATCCTCCTTACTTTGCTCCGATTGCTTTTTTGGCTTTGGTGAAGTCTTCGGGTTTGACCCAGAGTATCGCCCCGTATCTGCCTTTGCCAGCCGTGACAGCGTCTATGGCAGTTACGTTTATTCCTGCGTCAGCGAGCTTCTGCATCAACTCCTGAAGGGCTCCGACTCTGTCATCTCCCTGAACCAGGAAGCATTTTTTCCCCTCGTATGAGAGGCCGAGTTTCTTGGCCACCCGTCTGAATTTCTTGCTGTCGTCGGGAACGAAATCCATCTGAGCTTTTCTTTTGCGGGGGAAACCGGTGAACGCGAGCAGGTTTACTCCAGAATCCTTGAGCGCCGAGAGTATTTTTGCCGCTTCTCCTGGTTTGTTCGGTGTTTCGATTTTGTAATAGTAGACAACTTTGATGGTATCTGCCATAATTTTCCCCTCCTTCTCTGTTTTTTTCAAGATTTTTCAATACTCTAACAGAGAACAAGAAAAGCTGTCAACGCAAAATGGCGAATTTATAGGTGTTTTTGGTTGTTGATTTACCTTTTGGGCGCATTTGAGGGTGGGCACGTGTTCGTTTTGTTCCCCTGGCTGTGCTTGTGACATTGTGGGCATAGTTTGGGAGAGAAGTAAAGGATGCTGAAAATGATTACGAATCCCCAGGGAAAGTAACATATTATCTTGCATTGCTTGCCTATCTGTTCGTGTAAAGAAATGAGAATGTTGTAAAATCCCGGTAGTTTGAAGAGGAACGGCGTGAGAAGTAATATTCCGGACGTGAGACCTCCCCAGAAGTAAGGATTCCTGTTTTTTTTGACGGCGTATAAACCGGCGAGAATGCCGAAGATTATGGAGTAAATCTCGTAAACTATTAAAAGTTTCATGTCAACCACCCACCCTGATAATAGTTCAAGAACTGTTCCTGACACAAGGAAAATTTTAACTACTTGATTTACAAGAAGATTATTGTTCGATGTTTCGTAGAATTTTTTCGGAGGTGTTGCGGGATATTTCAGGTGTGTAATTTGTGTAATTTCTCGGTAACCGTTAGTCGGCAGCCAGGAGGCGGCAACCCAAGCAACCGGTCAACCGAAGAACCGAACAGCCGGGGCACCGAACATCCGGTGGTTCGGCGGATCGGTACGAATGAAATCGAGAATCACGCAATCACGCATTTACGCAGTCGCGGGACAACGAATCATCGGAGGTTCGTAACTTCGGTGGCTCGGAGGTTCCGTTGCCCGGAAAAACTGTAATATGAGAATAAAATTTTGAAATTACCCGGGAGAGGGGGATGGTTGGTGCCGGAGGAGGGCTTCGAACCCTCACGGGGTTAACCCCCACGGGATTTTGAGTCCCGCGCGTCTGCCAGTTCCGCCACTCCGGCTACTGTCATCTTCGTAACAGAAAAAAGATAATATAGAAGATGTGATAGGTCAATATTGTGTTAATGTATTCTTGGAGATTCAGATGGTTCAGGAGGAAAATTCATATGGTTGTCAGAGGGTTATTGAGGAAAAAGAAAGTAGGTATAGCTCTCGGAGCCGGCGCCGCGAGAGGACTGGCTGGCCTGGGAGTTTTGAAGAGACTCCATGAAATGGGATTTTCTTTCGATTGCGTCGCTGGGACCAGTATGGGGGCGCTTGTCGGAGCCTTCGAGGCGACCGGGAACCTGGAAACTCTCGAGAGCATAGTCAGGCTGATGGACTGGAAGAAGATAATTAGCTTCTTCACGGACGTGGTTTTTCCCCGGGATGGTCTCATCGACGGCAAGAAAATCGAGTCTTTCGTGAAAAGATACATAAAAGATTTGAATATCGAGGAGCTTCCGGTTCCCTATGCTGCGGTTGCCACCGACATCGAAACCGGCAGGGAAGTGGTCATGAAGGAAGGGAAGGTTATCGAGGCGATAAGGGCAAGCATCTCGATACCCGGTATTTTTACCCCGGTCAGGAAAAACGATATGTTTCTCGTGGATGGGGCACTTGTGAATCCGGTGCCCGCGGGAGTGGTCAGAGAACTTGGTGCGGATATCGTCATCGCGGTCGATGTAAACAGATACATTTTTGAAGAGGAAGAAGAGAAGGAAAAGAAAAGAGAAAGAGTTCAAATGACTTCCAGGAATAAGGGGGAGCCGACCGAACTGATGGTGAGGTTGCCCGGCGGGAAGATTCTCGACCTCGGGAGGATATATGAGTCGCTGGAGGAGAGGGTAGAAAGGATCGAGTTTCCCCTGCTGGAACAGATAAAAAGGTGGAAGGCTCGAAGGAAGGGGCCCAACATTTTCGAGATAATGATCAATTCCACCAATATAATGGGTTATCACATATCGCGTTATCAACTGGAGTTGCACAGACCGGACGTCGTTATAGCCCCAAGGGTGGGGCACATCAAGCTTCTTGAATTCAACAGGGCGGCTGAGGCGATAGACGCTGGGTACAGGGCTGTCATGGATATGGAAGAGGAAATTGAGAAGGTACTGAGGAAAAGAAAAAGGAGAAAGTGAGGGGGCTCGATGAGCTGAGCAACCGAGCCTCCGAATCACCGAACTGCCGTGACGCTGGTTCGTAGTTGTCGTGGCTGGGTGGTTTCACGCAAACACGCATCTCCGGTAACAACGCAATTACGAGACAATTTTCAAAACCATTTCGGTCATTTTAGTTAGGATATTCAAATTTGTTCGTGTTTCGATATTCGAATTTCGGATTTTGAAAAGGGGGTGCCGGAGGGTCTGCTGGGGGTGAGTGAGTCCCTCCGGCCGGGGCAGGGAATGTTTGGGGGTAGCGTTAAATTCCTGAACCCTAAAAGAAGCTTTTTCCCTCCACTCTGACGCTCCTGTTCTTAAGTAGAGCAACATGCGTGCCAATTCGGCATCGTTGCGTAACTAGCTGAAAAATAATGATTTCGTCTTCCGTGTATCGTGAGATTTGCCGGATGAATGGGGATTTTCCCCCCACTGGGTGCGGGTGTGAGGGGTTCGTGGTGGGATTTCACCCACCGTTATCTCGTATACGGAGTCACTATTTTAGGTTTTCGACGATTTCTCTTAGCTGTTTATGGTGGGCTTTTTCGTGTTCGGGAAGAAACGCAAACCACTCGAGAGAATTCAGGTCGCCCAAAAATGGGTGCGGGAACTTGAGGATTCTCGGATCGAATTCCGAGAGGAGAGCGATCGTTTCTCTCGTAGATTTCCTGATTTCCTCCAGTCTGGATAGGGCCTCGGCGGCTGAGACGTCCTCTCCAGGATTGACGACCTCCGGTGCTTGAGCTCCCTCTGGCTGGGAAAATTTCATGGTGACGATAGCGGTTTCGTCATCCGGGTAAGGAGGCGGCTGTTTTGGGAGGCTTTTCAACAAGTGCCTTACCACTTTTACGGAGCCGAGTTCTACTCTGTATAGGTGCTCAATAACCTGAGCGATGGTCCACTCACCCGGGGTGCTGGATTCCATTTCATCACGGCTGAGTCCCTCGATAATCTCGAGCGTTTCCCGCCTGGTGGCTTCAAGTTCGTTTAAAATGCTTACTATCAGGGGCTTCATTTCCTCTGTCTCCTTTGGTCTCGTGTTTGGGTTAGAATAGCAAAAAAGCGTTCTTTTATGAAGGAGGACGAGATGGAACTCGGACTTGGAGGAAAGGTTGCTCTTGTTTGCGCTTCATCGAGGGGTATTGGAAGGGCCGTTGCGGAGGTTCTTGCTTCCGAAGGGGCCGATGTGGTGATGTGCGCAAGGAACGCGGAGGAACTCGAACTGGCCAGGCGGGCGGTTCAAGAGAGAGCTCGTGGAAGAGTCGTGGCGGTTCCATGCGATTTGACGAGGCAGACGGATGTGGACAGGCTTTTTTCGGAGATTGACTCCATTTTTGGGTGTCTGCACGTGCTGGTGAACAACGCGGGGGGTCCACCTGCAGGCGCATTCAGAGATACAACGGTTGAGAAATGGGAGGATGCGTTTGCCCTCAATTTTCTCTCCGCGGTCAGATGTACTTCGCTGGCGCTTTCGTATATGGAGAAGCAGGGGTATGGGAGGATAATAAACATCACATCTTTCGCAGTGAAACAGCCGATAGAAAATCTGATTCTCTCCAATGGAGTGAGGGCTGGGCTTGTGGGGATGATGAAGACCCTGTCGAGGGAGGTGGCGGAGAAGGGCATAACGGTCAACAATATATGTCCTGGTTACATTCTCACTGAAAGGCTGGAAGCGGTACTGGAGAAAAGAGCTCTCGACGCAGGACTCTCGAAGGAGGAGGCGTTTGAGATGGCGCTTGCAGAAGTTCCAGCCGGGAGATTCGGTAAGCCTGAAGAGATAGGTTACATCGTGGCTTTTCTAGCTTCTGAAAAGGCGGCGTATATAAACGGGGTCACCCTGCAGGTGGATGGGGGGCTGATAAGGAGCCTCATGTAAACTTTAAAGTCGATGGCGTGTGCATTTTGTTTTCCCCTGAGGGTATAGAAGACTATTTCACAGTTGTATTGGAGAAAAAATTTAGTATTATTATTAGGGACATGGAAGAGGGCAATTATATCGTTCTTGCTTCGAATTCACCAAGAAGGAAGGAGTTGCTCGAGCTCACCGGTCTGCCTTTCCGGGTGGTGCCTCCGAGCGGGGAACCTCTTCTCGAGAAGGGAGAGGGAGCGGAAGAGTTCGTCAGGCGGTCTTCCCTTGCTAAAGCACTCGGCGTTTCCGTGAAGTTTCCCCGACACTGGGTGGTTGGTGCGGATACGGTTGTCGTCTGTGACGGTCGGGTGCTCGGTAAGCCGGGAGACGAGAAGGAGGCCGTGAGAATATTGTCATTCCTTTCCGGGAAAACCCATGAAGTGATGACTGGCGTGTGCCTGGTCAACGAATCCCTTTCGGTCAGAAAGGTGGAGGTTTCCCGGACTCTGGTAGAGTTCAGGAAGCTCGATGAAGGGGAGATCGACGCGTATGTCAGGACGGGCGAGCCCCTTGACAAGGCGGGAGCATACGGTATTCAGGGATTGGGGGCTGTTTTCGTGAAACGCGTGGAAGGATCCTATACGAACGTCGTGGGAATGCCTCTTGCCCTCCTGGTAGAGATGTTGAAGAAAGAGGGTGTCATAGAGCCGTGTGAAGGGAGGGGAAGGCTTTATAAACTATTGCGACGTTCAAATCCCTTGGAAGGGGGAATGCCATGGGGGAAATCTTTGAAAATGTGAAGAGCGTTCTCCAGAGAGTGGAAGAGTCGGCGAAGCGCTCGGGGAGAGAGCCGTCGAGCGTCACTATAGTTGCTGTTTCGAAGACGCACGGCGTGGAAAAGATCATAGAAGCGGCCGAGGCGGGAATAACGTGTTTCGGAGAGAATTACGTTCAGGAAGCTGAGAAGAAGATCGAGGCCATAGGTCTTCCTCTGAAGTGGCACCTGGTTGGACATTTGCAGAGGAATAAGGCGAAGAAAGCTGTGAGTCTCTTCGATTTCATCGAGACTGTGGATTCGGTGAAAATCGCGCAGGAGATTTCCATGAGGGCCCTCTCTATAGGGAAGAAACTGCCCGTGCTGGTGCAGGTGAACGTGGCCGAGGAGGCCTCCAAGTGGGGAGTGCTCAGGAACGATCTGATTCCTCTGTTGAAAGAGATGGCTATCCTTCCAGGCATCGAGATAAAGGGGCTGATGACCATACCTCCATACGAAGAAAATTCGGAGGACGCGAGGCGATATTTCGCTACTCTTCGGGAGTTGAGGGACAAGATAAACGAAATGGAAATCGAGGGCATTCAACTGACGGAGCTCTCAATGGGGATGTCTCACGATTTTGAGGTTGCAATAGAGGAAGGGGCGACGATAATCAGAGTAGGCACGGCGATATTTGGAAAGAGACAGTATGCTTGAGGGAGGTAAAATGCGATTAGGGATAATAGGTGTTGGAAACATGGGGAGAGCGCTTACTGGGGGTATTTTGAGAGAGGGCATCCTCCAGCCTGAAGATGTGGTGTGTTATGACAGATTCGAGCGCTCCCTGGACGAGGTGGTTGAGAAGTTTTCTGTGAGCAGGGCGAAGTCTGCTGCCGAGCTCGTTGACAGGTGCGATATCCTGCTCCTTGCAGTCAAGCCTCAAAACCTCTCGGACCTCTCGAAGGAGATTTCCGGTCGGGTCGGAAACAGGTTGGTTATATCCATCCTCGCTGGAAAGAAGGTTGCTGAGATAAGAGCTGCTCTCGGGGGGGAGGGAAGAGTGGTCAGGGCGATGCCCAATACCCCGTGTCTCGTGGGCAAAGGGGTCACGGGACTTTTCGCTTCGGATGGAGTGAAGGAAGAAGAAAGGGATTTCGTCCTTAGCCTTTTCAGGGCACTCGGAAAAGCGGAGTTTTTCGACAAAGAGGAACTGCTCGACGTGGTGACGGGGTTTACCGGCTCGGGCCCTGCTTTCGTTTTCCTCATGATAGAAGCTCTCGCCGATGGGGCGGTTAGGTGCGGTATGCAGAGGGATGTGGCTAGTGAATTCGCCGTGGCGCTCGTCGAGGGAGCTGCTGCGCTCCTTATGGAGACCGGCACGCACCCGGCACTAGCGAAGGAGATGGTGATGTCGCCGGGTGGAACCACCGCCGAGGGAGTGGCTGTCCTGGAAGGAGCGGGTTTCAGGAGCGCCGTGATTGAAGCAGTTATGGCAGCGTTCGAGAGAAGCAGAGAACTTTGATTGATCGGAGGGAGTAGATGTTCGTGCTGGCATTTTTTTTGGAGGCACTGGCTCGCGTTCTCGATGTGGTTCTGACCATATACATGTGGATCGTCATAATAAGAGCCGTGATTTCGTGGGTAAACCCTGACCCATACAACCCGATCGTCAGGGCTCTCTACAGTATTACCGATCCCGTCTTTTACTGGTTCAGGAGGAGAATTCCACTCATATACGGGGGGATAGACTTCTCGCCCATGCTCGTGATCTTGCTCATTATTTTTCTCAGGTCTTTTCTGGTCAGGACTTTGTTCGCCCTTGCTCTGAGTTTGAGGTGAGGTCATAAGCTGTGCCCGTGGAGCTGACGAAGAAAGGGGTGGTGATTTCGGTTCAGGTCCAGCCGAGGAGTTCCAGATCAGCGGTGGAAGGCGTGGTCGGTGAGTTCGTCAAAGTCAAGCTGACATCAGCGCCGGTGGACAACAGGGCCAACAGGGAGCTCGTGGAGCTGATTTCCGACAGGCTCGGCGTTTCGAAAAAAGAGGTGGAGATTATCGGCGGAGAGAAGGGGAGAAAGAAAAGGATTCTCGTGAAGGGCCTTTCTCCTTCGGAGGTAAAGAACAGGCTGGGGATATGAGAAAAATAGTTTTGTCCGAAGTCGGTTGAGAGGGGTTTTAGTTGACGCTGCTCGATTACGCAATCCTGGGTATACTGGCTATTTTCGCCGTGACGGGTTTTTTCAGAGGCCTGGTCAGCCAGCTTGTATCTATAATAGCCATAGTTGCTGCGTTCATCGTTGCCAGGACTTATTACAGGGAAGCGGTTCTTTTATTACACTTCGATTTTGATTACGGGGCGATTGCCGCGTTCGCGGTGCTTTTTGTGGCTGTTTTCATTGTGGTGAAGCTTCTCGGTTTGCTGGTCGAACTCCTGCTCAAGGCAGCGAAACTGTCTTTTTTGAACAGGATAATGGGCCTGTTGCTGGGTCTTCTAAAGGGCGGTCTGGTGTGCGTCATAGTGGTGTATCTTCTTTTCGCTTTCTATCCGGGAGGGGAAGATGTGGTTGGCAGGTCGCCTTCCGGTAGATATTTTCTCAAGGCTGGCAGGGAAGTCATTAGACTTCTGCCCCCGGATTTAAGAGAGAAAGTCGGCAGTCGGTCGAAAAGGGCATTCATTTGAGAAACGGCATTTCTCTCTTCCACTTTTCGGAGAAAAATTCGTTGAAGCAGATTCTCAGGTTTGTTCCAGGGTCCCTCTTTGTATTCGCTATGAATATTCTCCCGTGGAGCGAAAATATTTCTCTCTCAACTCTCTTCATGGAACAATCGTGGACTCCCATGTCAGCGAAGCTTTCCTCGAGCAGTGGAACGAGTTTGTCCTTCATCCTGAGGTGAGTGTCATTGAGGAATATCGCCAGCTCCGGCATCAGTGACCTGATTCTTTCAATAAAGCTCACCATTTCTCCCTTTTCTATGTGTTTGGGGGGAGAGGTTTTAACCTCCACGTAAAAAACGGAGTCGCCCGCAAGGCCGACTATGTCGAAGTCTCCCCCGCACTCGATCGATTCGAACTTGACTCCCCAGATGGCATCGAAGCCCATGGATGTCAGTGTTTTTTGGATGTGGTGTTCGAAGGAGTCCCCTATGTCGGTTATGTCCCGATGAGGGAATGTGTAGGTTTCGTCATCTTCGGGAAGGAGAAGCCCCAGATTTTCTGATAGAGAAAGATATTCAGATACTTTTTCCCTGTCGATGAACAAACCGAACGACTCGGGTTTTATTTTTTCTCTCATGGAAATTATGTCTCTCAGGAATATCCGATAAGAGTACGAAGAGAAAAGGGTTTCGAAAAATTCGAGAGCCTTTGGATCCCTAATTTTGGAGTGCAAAGTCTTATCGTATGGTTCTCTCCTCGATATTAGAAAACCTCTCTGGCGGAGTATTTTCTCCAGCCGGTCTTCCCCAGATTGTCCCATCAACGTTACTTTTTCTTCTCCTTCCAGGAGAGGGCTTTCTGACTCGTTTTTATGGCACACAGGTCCGCGCACATGGTGCACACCTTTTCGTCGCTGGGTAAAGAGGCGCCTCTCATTTTTCGCGCCAGTTCGGGGTCGATGGCGAGGCGTATCTGTTCGTTCCAGTCGAATTCTTTTCTCGCTCTCGCCATTTTGTTGTCCCACTCGATGGCGCCGGGTATTCCTCTGGCCACATCCGCCGCGTGAGCTGCTATTCTCGCTGTTATGACGCCAGTTTTTACGTCCTCCACGGTCGGAAGTCTCAGGTGCTCGGAAGGGGTGACGTAACACAGGAAATCTGCGCCTGCCATTGCCGCTATTGCTCCACCTATGGCTGATGTTATGTGGTCGTAACCGGGTGCGATGTCCGTGGGTATAGGACCGAGAACGTAGAAAGGAGCTCCGTGGCACAGATTTTTCTGAATTTTGACGTTTGTCTCTATCTGGTCGAGCGGGACATGACCGGGCCCTTCTATCATCACCTGGACACCTTTCTCCCACGCTTTGAGCGTCAGCTCTCCCAGGGTGAGCAGTTCGTGTATTTGAGGGAGGTCCGTGGCGTCGGATATGCATCCGGGTCTCAGTCCGTCTCCGAGGCTGAGGGTCACGTCGTATTCTTTTGCTATCGCGAGAAGTTCGTCATAGTATTCGTATAGCGGGTTTTCCCTGTCGTTGTATTCCATCCACTCCGCCATCAGCGCACCGCCTCTGGAAACGATGTCCAGAAGCCTTCCTTTGAGCTTCAACTTTTCCAGGGCTTCTCTGGTGACCCCGCAATGAACAGTCATGAAATCCACGCCGTCTTTCGCGTGTTTTTCTATTCCCGAGAGTATTTCATCGACCGTGAGCTCCACGAAGGATTTTCCCTTCACGTGGGCTTCCGATGCCGCCTGATATATTGGGACGGT
>CAYSCN010000002.1:0-145430 GCA_964429585.1 uncultured bacterium
CCCTCCTCGTGATGAAGATCCAGGCCTATGTGATACTTGTTCCTGTTCTGAGGGAAAAAGCCGACGGACGCGTTCTTCCAGAAGAACCCCTCCGGAGTCACGTAGCGCATCAGATCACCCACCCCGGGCATCTCAACCTTTATCACAGTTGCCCCGAGCTGTCCCAGGAGATCCGCGGTATAAGGCCCGAAAATCCTGGTTGCCATCTCCAGAACCCGGATGCCCTTCAGGGCCTCAGGTTTGTCAGAAATGCGGGATTTAGAAAAAGCCTCTTCCGCCCACTCGGAGAACGAAAATTTTCTGTCCACGGGTCCCCCTCCCAGAAGCAATAAAAATATCGCAAATCAGAAACAGACGCGGAACATCATTTTTGATTCTCTCCCCCAGGCGTTTAGAATTCAAGACCGGAAAGTCAACCATAAGGCTACTCAGAAATCCTTGAAAACAGTTCCTCAAGCAGCAACCGGGCAGCTCGCTCTCCGGCCTTCCCGCTCGGAAACAACCTCACGAAAAACTTTCCCTTCACCCCGTAGATTACCCCTGGAAAAAACGCCGCGGTTCCTCCGGAGACTTTCTTTCCATTTTCTTTCTCGCGGCCGGAGATTTTCCTGAACATACAACTCGCCCCTTCTTCCTCCCTGAACGTAAAAAGCTCTATTGTCAGAGACCCTCCGGCTCCAGTGTAATATGCATATCTCAGTTTCTCGGCACCGAACTTCTCGAAAAGCTCCTCTTCTCCATCGATGTGCAGATAGAAGCTTCCCCTCTCAAGGATGTAAGGACCACCGTCGAGCCTCAATTCCCCCACCTTTCCGGGCAATACGGGGGTCGAAAAACCTCTTCCTTCCAGAGGGATAAAGATAACAACCATTACCAAAAAGATGGACGCAATCAGCACACGGAGAAATGCCCCTCTATTTCCCACCGCTGGATCCACGAAGCATTCCTCCCTGGTCGCTAAGATTTCAAGCCGACTTTCTCTCCACCACGCAGTATATGCCACCTTCCTTCAACCCGGGAACAAAGCAGCCGTTGCACGATATACACCTCGCTCTCTCCCTGTCTCCGTCCATAAACCTCCTCACCAGGTGCGGCTCTCTTATCAGAGGTCTGGAGAGCGAGACGAAGTCGGCATCTCCCCTGGAGACGATTTCTTCCATCAATTCGAACGACCTGAGTCCCCCAACGAGCAGAAGCGGCACAGATACTTTCTCCCTCATTCTTCTCGCCAGCTCTCTGTGGTATCCCTCTTTGTCCCTCGAATCTATTTTCAGGCGCGCCGGGATGAAATCCTTCGACGCGCGCGATCCTCCAGAAACCTCTATGGCATCTATGCCTGCTTCCTCGATCATCCGCCCCACTTCGACGGCTTCGTCAATCGCAAACCCACCATCCACGAAATCGTGGCAATTGAGCTTCACGAACAGGGGATACCCGTTCCCGAGCTCGCTTCTCACAGCCCTCACAACTTCGAGCAGAAACCTCGCTCGATTCTCGAGAGAACCACCGTATTCGTCTTCCCTCCTGTTGGTGAGCGGCGTGAGAAACTGATTGATGAGGTAACCGTGAGCCGCGTGTAACTGAACCGCGTCGTAACCGGCTTCTTTCGCCCTTCTGGCCGCTTTGACAAAATCTCCCTTGACCCTCTCGATGTCTTCCCCGGTCATTTCCCTGGGAACCTCTGAAAATGAAGGGAACTCGACAGCCGAGGGTGCGATAGGCTGTAAGCCCGATACCTTCCTGCTCGCCTGACCTCCTGCGTGAACCAGCTGAATTGCAATCCTTCCTCCCGCTTTATGAACCTTCTCCACCAGCTTCGCGTGTCTTTCCACCAGGTCATCCCGATACAGCCCCATCTTACCGGGGAGCTGCTTTCCTTCGGGGGAAACATAGGTGTAACCGGTAATTATCAGCCCGACTCCTCCATTCACCAGCTCCTCGTAGAATGTTTGGAGCTTCTCCGTTGGAGAGCCATCGGGTTCACACATCCCCTCCCACGTCGCCGATCTCACGAATCGATTTTGGAGTTCAAGCGAACCGATGCTTCCCCTCACGAACAGAACCGACATAGCCACCTCCTCAAAATGTGATCGTTCCCGTCACCTTCGCCAGGGAAACCAACTCAATAATAAACTTTAACATGATCGGCCAGGTTTTCCGAAGCCAGCCAACCCGATTTAATCCAATAAAAAATCCCGGGAAACACCCCGGGATTTCGCCTATTTGTACCAGCTGGATGGAATGAAATTTACTTCGACTCGTCCATACTGTCGAATATCTCGGGCGGATTCGCGGTAACCGAGGGATCCGCCTTCCTCGGATGGCAAACCGCGCAGAACGCCTGCATATTCGATCCGCCGTCCGTGTCGACCCTGAGGTATTTGTAGTTCGTATTGGAAGGATGAGGATCGTGGCAGCTCACGCACTCGAATCTCCCGTCCCTCAAGAGCTTGTCCGGGACTCTCGCCACCTTCGGGTTCACCGATTCGAGGCCGTAAGGATGGCTTATGTGCGCCTGAATCGGAAGGATGTCCTGACCGCCCTTCTCAGCCGTCTGGTGACACCCAAGGCAAAGGGCAGTAACCCCAGAAAAAGGAAGGTTGGTTCTCGGATTCTTGTCGACCGAGTTTCCGGGAACTGCGAAGATTATCTTGTCCTTCGCATCGTGGATGGAATGACACTCCACGCAGTTCAGGTCGTCGTGAGCACCGGCAGCCAGCGCCGAAACAGGCAGCAGAAGACACGCAGCAAAAGCAAGCACCCTGATGAACTTCATCTTTCCCCCCTTAGTTTGTTTTGGTTGGTTTCAGAACGATATTCTTTTATTACCGAGAACCCACATTGTCAAGATAATCGTTCGGATCCGGCGCGAAAAGACTCATCCTCTGTCAGCCCCTGCAAATCAGGATTCCTGTTAAAATATGATGATACCAGAGGAGCGAATCATGAGGGCATGCTGGGTGAAGGGAAAAAATCCGGAGGACGTTTTTCTCTGCCCACACCTGAAATTCACCGTGCGAAGAGATTACTATGAAAAAATCCCCGCGAGATTCTGCGAGCTTCACAGGAAATACGTTCCTGACGAAATTCGCTCCGGAGAAAAACCCGGCTGGTGCAGGGAAGTGAAAGAGGCATAAGAGCCCCTCTCACTCCCAAACCATATCAATGCCTTTCAAACAATGCCTTTTTTCTTCAACTCCTCGACCTCTCCTCTGGACAGCCCGAGAAGATCCAGATAAACCAGTTCATTGTCCGCCCCGGGTTTTCTGCATATCCACTTCACTCTCGGTGGGGTCTCCGTCATTTTCGCCACGGCCCCCTGTATAAGCAGTTCTCCCCAGGGTTGCTCCACCCGGTTGATAAGGGCTCCCCTCTCGTACCAGTGTTCGAACTTCAAAGTCTCGTCTGGGGAAAGCACCTCACCTGCCACGGTAACACCGGGTCCATCGTATTCGAGCCAGAGCTTCACCAGTTCTTCTCTGGTCTTCTCCATAGTGAACTTCTCTATTTCCCGAATTATCTCGAAAGCTTTCTCCCTGTTGGTCCTGTCCCGAATTGTGGGATATTTCTCGGGCAGGTCAGGTCTCCCGATTATTGAACACAGAGCAGCGAAATTCTGGTCCGTGTAACCGGCAATGAAGATCATCCCATCCTTGCACCGAACATAACAATACGGATGCGCGGCGGGTTCTATATTCCCCGCCCGCTCCATCACGTTTCCTGAGAGATGATAGTAATGGAGAGCGTAGTTGTTGAGATTCATGAGGCTTTCCGCTGGACTGATATCGATTCTCTGCCCCTCACCCGTAAACTCCCGCACGTAGAGAGCAGTAACGACGGCAAAAGCCCCAAAAGTCCCCCCGGCGTACCAGGCCATCCAGTTTCCCATTTTAGTGGGCACTTTCGTGTGCTCGGGAAATCCCTCGACGTGTTCTGGAATGCCCGTGGTCCAGGTAAATCCGGAAAGAGCCTGTGACACGACATCATAACACCCCCATCCGGACTCCCTCGCCTTCTCCGACAGCTCCCCGCTCTTTCCGTATGTGTAGAGGGACAGGTAAATGAGTCCTGGATTGTCCTTTTTCAGCTCCTCGTAACCGAAGCCTCTCTCATCCATGAATCCCGGCGGCGAGGTCTCTATGAAGACATCCGCCTTCTTTATCAATTCTCTGCCTATCTCCCTGCCCTCTTCAGTCTCAATGTTCAGAGTCACGTACTCCTTGTTTCTCCCTTCGACTATGTAGGGAAGACCGGTCCCCTCAATCTCCATGCCGAAAGGGCTCATTTTCCTCGCCACGTCGCCTCCGGGGGGTTCAACCCTTATAACCCTGGCGCCGAACTCGGCAAGAAGAGACGACGCGTAAAGCCCGGCGAAACTCCCGTAGCTGAAATCGATGACTGTTATTCCCTCGAGCGCTTCCGGTTTTCCCGGAGCATCTTCGGGTTTCGTATTCTCCTTAGCCCAGGTCAACCAGTCCATGGCTTCCTCCTCCTCATTCCTTGAAAGTCAGTCCACTTTCGCCGTCCCAGTCCGGCGGCGGACACGCAAACGGGATCTTCTCGTCCCACTTGCCAACGACACCCTTCTCGTAAAGTTCCGAAACTACTTCCCCCGGGTAACCGAGTATCTTACGCAAAACGTATTCGTTGTCGAAGCCGACAGGTCTCATGCTCCATTTGATGCGGCCCGGCGTCTCCTCCAGGTGAAGAGCGAACGGATAACAGAGATCTCCCCAAATCGGATCGTCGAACTTCCAGACGGCCCTCCTCTGGTTGAAATGAGGGGATTCGTGCAGGTCCTTCGCGTTCATCACTTTTGCCACCGCGAAACCGCCGCGTTCTCCCGCCTCGAGAAAATCCTTCACCGTCAGCCCGGAAGCCCACTTTTCTATTGCTTCGTATATCGCTTCCGCACCCTCGTGTCTCTTATCGAGTTCCCTGTATTCGAGGAGATCTTCTCTGCCCATCTCTTTCACCAGTCCCTCGTATTCCCTCGGCGTCCACGCGCCCAAAGCGGCGAATCCATCTTTCACTCTCACGATGCAGGAAGGAACCACCGCCACGTCTCTGTTGCCGAACCTGCCTCTTCTTTTCTTCGCAACGTGATTGAACAGCCACGTCCAGTCCATGCACCTCATCAGCAACTCGGCCTGGGATATGTCGATGAACTGCCCCCTGCCCGTTCTCTTTCTGTAAAAGAGAGCTATCATCGCTACAAAGGCAGCGTAAGTTCCCGTCAGAAAATCCCCTATCCACGCAGAAGACTTCGTCGCCATCGAGTCCTCGAAACCGGTTATCTCGGCCAGCCCGGTTATTCCCTGCGCATACGCGTCGTAGCTTGGCCTGTCGGAAAGAGATCCCCAGTTTCCGAACCCCTGCAGGCTGAGATAGATCAGCCCCGGATTCAGCTCCTTCAACTGCCGGTATCCTATCCCCCATCTGTCGAATGTTCCGGGTTTGAAATTTTCTATCAATATGTCCGACTTCGCCGCGAGCTCCCTTATGATCTTCTTCCCCTCTTCTTTCCTCATATCAAGACCGATATAAAACTTGTTCGCGTTGGAACACATCATCCCGGGGGATATGCCCCTGGGGAAATCTCCCCACGGTGCAACCGGCCTGACCAGTACATCCCCGCTTCCCGGGACCTCCACGTGGATAACTTCTGCCCCCATCTCGGCCAGAAGCGTCGAAGCCCACGGTCCCAGAATAATTCTCGTCAAATCCAGAACCCGAACCCCCTTTAGCGCCTCCTTCTTCTGAAAAAAAACACTTCTACTTTTCTCCATCCCATTCCTCCCATGGAGTTTTGGATCTAACTCTCTCATCGAGATGAAAACAGTTTAACAGGAACCCTCACCAGAGGGAATATCCGGGGGAAAATCCCCTCACGCGCAACTCTCGCCCAATCGTGATAAAGGTGGGGTAAACCGAGCCCACACAAAGCGGCAGGCCCGGTCCATCAGAGGGGGGTATAGGAAAAGAAAAGCTTCTCAGACGTAAATACTCACTTCGCATCACTCCCCGTCGCGTCCAGCCGAAGACGCGTGGAACCCGAATTCGGAGAGGATTTCCTCAGTATGTTCTCCGTGAAGAGGCGGATGCAATCTGAATTTAACCGGAGTTTCGGAGAACTTGATCGGAGACCCGATCGCTTTCAGAACACCTATTGTCGGATGGGGAATCTCACTGAGCATTCCCCTGGCCAGGGTCTGAGGATCAGCAAATACCCTGTCGACCGTGTTTATCGGTCCCACCGGAATACCCGCTTCCCGTAACTTGCTCACCCAGAAATCGACTTTTTCTGTAACGAAAATCTCTTCGAGTATTGGTATCAATATCTTCCTGTTTTCCACCCTTTTCTCATTGGTCTCGAACCTCTCGTCACTCGACAGGTCCTCTCTACCCACGATGGCACAGAATTTCCTCCACTGAGCATCGTTGCCGATACCAACCGCCACGTAACCGTCGCTCGCCCTGAAAGCCTGATAAGGCACTATATTCGGGTGAGCGTTTCCATGCCTACCGGGAACCTCACCGGAGACGAGATAATTGCTCCCCACGTTGGCCAAAATCGACACTGCGGAATCGTAGAGGGATATATCGATGTACTGTCCCTTCCCGGTCTCCCTCCGGTATATCAGCGCCCCCAGTATCGAGACAGCAGCATAGAGTCCAGAAACGAGATCAACGATAGGGACTCCAAACTTCATCGGCTCCCCATCAGGACTTCCCGTTATGCTCATCAGACCACTCATCGCCTGAATCACGAAATCGTATCCCGGCAAATCCCTGTAAGGCCCGTCCTGTCCGAATCCGGATATGCTGCAGTAGATTATCCGCTCATTGACCTTCTTTATATCCTCATATCCCACTCCCAGTTCCCTCGCCTTGCCGACCCGGAAGTTCTCTATGAACACATCGCTCTTCCTGGCAATTTCCTTCACCGCGTTCACTCCTTCAGGGGACTTGAGATCGAGAACCACGCTCCTTTTGTTCCTGTTTGCAAACAGATAATAGGCGGCCTCCCCCCCTGCAAAGGGAGGCCCCCATTGCCTCGTTCCATCTCCCCCATGGGGACTCTCTACTTTTATGACATCAGCCCCGAGATCTCCGAGAATCATGGAACAAAAAGGTCCGGCAAGTATCCTCGATAGATCTAGAACTCTTACTCCTTTCAAAGGTAGTTCCACTTCTTCTCTCCTGTTCGCGTAGTAATATCGTTCACTCGACAAAACTATCTCTTCCTCTCTTCTTCGCCAATCCTCCGAAGAAGCGCAAGGAGAGAGCCCTATGCAATCGCGTCTATCCCTGTCAGGTCTTTACCCAGGATCAGGGTGTGAATTTCATAAGTGCCTTCATAAGTATCGACCGTTTCGAGATTACACATGTGCCTCATAACCTGATACTCATCGGAGATTCCATTGGCGCCTAACATCCCCCTCGCGGTCCTCGCTATCTCCAGCGCCATCCTCACGTTGTTCCTCTTGGCGAGACTCACCTGCTGGTGCTTCATCCTTCCCTGATCCTTCAGCCTCCCCAGCCTCAAGCACAAAAGTTGCGCCTTCGTTATCTCCGTGAGCATGTCAGCCAGTTTGGCCTGGGTCAGCTGAAAAGAGGCTATTGGTCTGTCGAACTGCCTCCTCTCAAGAGTGTAGTTCAACGCCTCTTCGAAACACGCCATTGCCGCACCTATCACTCCCCATGCTATGCCGTATCTGGCCTGAGTAAGGCACATAAGAGGTGCCTTGAGCCCCACAGCGCCCGGAAGCATGTTCTCCTTCGGAATCCTCACGTCATCGAGTATCAATTCAGAGGTCACAGAAGCCCTCATGGACAGTTTGGTTTTTATCTCCGGAGCGGAGAAACCAGGGGTCCCCTTCTCGACGAGGAACCCCCTCACCTCTCCGTCGAGCTTAGCCCATACGACGGCAACGTCAGCTATTGACCCATTGGTGATCCACATCTTCGTCCCGTTGATAACGTAATGATCCCCATCTGCAACGGCTTTCGTCTTCATGCCCCCGGGATCGGACCCGTGATCCGGCTCAGTCAATCCGAAGCATCCGATCGCTTTTCCAGAGCCGAGCAATGGAAGCCACTTCTCCTTCTGTTCTTCGCTTCCGAACGTGTATATGGGATACATAACCAGAGCGCCCTGAACGGAAACGAAGCTGCGCAGACCAGAATCACCTCTCTCCAGTTCCTGCATGATGAGCCCGTAAGCCACATTGCTCACACCGGGAAGACCATACCCTTTCATATTGGCTCCAAAAAGCCCCATCTCACCCATCACGGGAACGAGATGAACCGGAAAGGTTCCCTGCCTGTAGTGATCTCGAATTATCGGCATGATCTCCTTTTCGACGAACTCCCGGACAGAATTCCTTACCAGCTTCTCCTCTTCGGTGAATTCCGATTCGATGTCATAGTAGTCGATGCCCTTGAACATTGCTCCACCTCGCCTTCCTTATTTGATTCCCCAGTTGATGTAGACCGTCACGCTTTCAGTGTAAAAGTCTATGGCCACATGTCCCTGCTCCCTCATTCCATAGCTCGATTCCTTGCACCCGCCGAACGGACACTGAAGCTCCACACCCGCAGATGGAAGGTTCACGTTGATGACCCCTGCCTCGATATCAGATACGTATTTGAATACGCTGTACAGGTCTTTTGAACACAAGGACGCGGAGAGACCATATTTGACTCCGTTCGCAACCTCGATGGCCTCCTCGACATCTTTTACACGGATCACCGCCACCACGGGGCCAAAAATCTCCTCCTGAGCGATAGTCATATCCGGACTGACGTGGTCGAACACAGTGGGCTTGATGTAATACCCGTTGGCACACTCACCATCCAGGATCCTGTAGCCGCCTGTCAGTAGCCTGGCTCCCTCGCTCTTTCCCTTTTCTATATAAGAAAGGATGGAATTCATCTGAGCTTCATCTATCACTGGACCAACATCGACGTCATCACGGAGTCCATTTCCTATCTTCAGGGCCTCCGTGCGCTCGACTAGCAGTTCCACCAGTTTGTCAGCTATCTTCTCGGTCACAATCACCCTGGATGTGGCCGTGCACTTCTCACCGGCAGACATATAGGCTCCCTCGATTATCACCGACACTGCCGCCTCGAGATCCGCATCGTTCAGAACGATCGTCGGGTTTTTGCCTCCCATCTCGAGCTGTAGCCTCGTGAAATTGGGAGAAGCCTTCTCGGAAATGGACCTTCCCGTCTCGGTGGAACCGGTGAAGGAAATAGCCCTCACTTTCTTGCTCTTAACGATCGTGTCTCCGACCACAGACCCTCTTCCTGTGACGAGGTTGATTACACCCGCCGGCAACCCCGCCTCTTCCAGAACCTCGACGAGTTTCACGGCGAGAAGCGGTGCCAGAGATGCCGGTTTGAAAACAAGCGCGTTTCCTGAAATGAGTGCCGGTGCAATTTTCCAGGCAGGAATCGCAATGGGGAAATTCCACGGTGTGATGATGGCAACGACTCCGAGAGGCTTCTTCAAAGTGAACGAGAAAACTTTTTCCCTCGTCGAGGGAATGGTGTTTCCCAGCAACCTGTAGCCTTCACCCCCGAAATACTCCATTATCGCTGCTGCTCTCAGGACCTCTCCTCTTCCTTCCTTGAAGGTCTTGCCTTCTTCTCTCGTCAGGAGCCTCCCGAGTTCATCCGCTCTATCCTTCAAAATCTGAGAGGCCCTCATGAGGACCTCACCCCTCTTGCTCGGGAGAGTCCTTCCCCATATTTTGCTCGCTTCCTCGGCGGCCTCGATCGCCATCAGAGCCTCTTCTTGTGTCGCGTTGTAATGCTCGCTCACGACATCACTGGTATCTGCGGGGTTTACGTTCTTGAAAACATCGTTCCCGCTTGAATCTATCCATTTCCCACCAATGTAAAGCTTGCACCTCTCAGTCATCGTCGAACCTCCATCCAAGTTTTTAATCTCCAAATTTTTCGGCCAAAATCTTCAAAACCAGGTCTTTGTTCAACTCCTCCCCTGTCCAGATCTTGAAAGCGATCACTCCCTGATGAACCAGCCAGTCGATGCCGCAGAGAGTCTGACACCCTCTTTTCTCCGCTTCCTCCAGGAGTCTGGTTTTCTGAGGGCGATATATGGCATCGAGTACCTTTATGCCCCCTGGAATCGAATCGGGATCTATCGGTATGCCGTCGACGTTGGGATACATCCCGACAGGAGTCGTGTTGATCAGAATATCCGCATCAGCCAGCTCATTCCTGACAGACTCGCTGTCTATTCCACCAGATGAAAATTTAGCGTCGTATCCTTTCGACTCGAAAAATTCCTTTACTCTTTCTGCCTTCTCCACCGTTCTGTTCAGTACCACTATCTCCTTCACCCTGTGCTGGAGAAGCGCTGCCACCACAGCTCGAGCGGCTCCGCCTGCCCCAAGAACGACCGCCTTCCTCGCGCCTTCTTCGAGATCCAATTTCTCGAGAGAGAATTTCACTCCGTCCACATCGAGGTTGAACCCCTTCATACGTCCATCGTTTATGAGAATCGTGTTCACGGCCCCCGTCATGTGGGCGGATTCGTCGGCTTCGTCGATGTATTTGTACGCGAGCTCCTTCAGCGGAACAGTAACAGACATACCCTTTACGCCAAGAACGGCCAGCCCCTTGAGCCCAACCTCCATGTCTTCCGGTTTGAGCGGAAATGCAACGTATACACAATCCAAGTTCCTGTCCCGGAATCCAGCGTTGTGAACAACCGGGGATAGAGCGTGACCTATGGGATACCCGATAATACAATAAACAGAGGTCGCTCCGGTAATTTCCATCATTCTCCTCCTGTCAAAATTTCAAGACCGCCTTGATCACCTCTCCCTTCCTCACTTTCTCCACGGCCTCATTCACATCCTCGAGCGAGAAGGCAGAAATGAGCTTCGAAAGATCGAACTTCTTTTTTATCTCGGGTAGCGATTCCACGTATTTCACGTAATGGACCTCCGCGAACGCCCAGGAGCCGGTGACAGTGAGCTCCTTCTTTGTTATCACGTGCGGGTTTATGGGTATGGTCCCCTTGTCCGTGTAGTGACCGAGAACGAGGTAGTAACCTTTCCTCCTCACCATCTCTAACCCTTCAGGAACCGCTTCGGGGAATCCCGTGCACTCGAGCACCACGTCCGCTCCTCTCCCTTCGGGCGTTTCTGCGAGAACCATCTCGATTCTCTTCTGCGAATCGGTCACCTCGAAGATATCTATCACCATGTCGGCAACGCCCATCTCGCTGACGACATCGAGCCTGTTTTTCGGTCCGCCCACCATGATCACTCTCTTGGCACCGAGCATCTTGGCGTATATCGCAGAGGCGATTCCTACTGGACCCGACCCCTGCACGACGACTATGTCGCCGAGGGTGACTTTGGTGTTGTAAACCACGCCGTGGACTGCAGTCGGTCCCGCACAACCAAACGCAATCACATCCTCGCCCGTCACCCCTTCGGGTATTTTTATCAGACAGCTCCCTTTCTGGAGGTAGATGTACTCGCCCCATCCGCCGGAGAGATACGGCCACTTGTCAGCAGGGAGATTCACCCCGTAAATCTTCCTGGTTCCGCACAGATTCCTCTCTCTCACAATCTTGCACCAGTAGCACTCTCCGCACGGAATGCTCGACGCCCAGACTATCCTGTCCCCAGGAGAAAGAGGGTTTCCGGAGATATCAGAAGTCACCCCTTCTCCCAGCTCCA
Source organism: uncultured bacterium (assembly GCA_964429585.1). Classification (GTDB taxonomy): domain Bacteria; phylum Desulfobacterota; class Deferrimicrobia; order J040; family J040; genus CAYSCN01. Next base: position 11,727 of record CAYSCN010000002.1, read on the forward strand.
CTATCGTTCCAACAGCCTCGTGTCCCAGAATGATCGGGAGAGGTATGGGGAGGTTGCCCTTCTGTAGATGGGCATCCGTCCCGCATATGCCGCCGTATTCCACTTTGACGAGCACCGCTCCTTCTTCCAGCTCAGGCACCTCGAATTCTTTGACTGCAAAAGGTTCGTTGAATTTCTCCAGAACTGCAGCTTTTACCTTCTTCCCCATTTTTTCCCCTCCTTTCCTCTCATTTTTCACTCACCAGTTCAGGGTCTCCCTCCAAATCCTCGGGATCGACGTCCCTCTTCCTGGATGAGAAGAGACGCTCGAAGACCCCCCAGATTCCTTGAGGCATGGAGATGATGATAACGATGAGAAGGACTCCGTAAACGACCTCGGAAAGACCCGATATCTTGGTCCCGTACATGACCCTGAGATATTCCTGCAGGCTGATCATTATCGTGGTCCCCACAAAAGGCCCCATGAGATAATTCATCCCCCCCAGAATTGCCATGAAGGCGATCTGAAGGGAAAGCTCCACACCTGACACGGTTCGAGGGTTTATATATCCAATATAAAATCCATAATAGAAACCGCCCATCGTCGTGAGAACCGCGCTTATGTTCGTCACTATCATCTTGTATTTCGTCACGTTGATGCCGACACACCTGGAGGCCACCTCATCATCCTCTATGGCTTTTAGAGCATCTCTGAGCTTGCTCTTCTCGATGAGTATCCAGACGACCAGGCCGAATATGAAAAACGCCAGAGCGAGATAGTAAGCCGGTATCTTGCTGCCAAACTGCATCGAAAGGAAAGAGTTCATATCACCCGGCGCCTTGATCGTCATTCCGAGAGACCCCTCCGTGAAATCGCGCAGGACCTCGATCAAAAGGGCGAATATTTCCACGAGAGCCAGCGTTATCAGAGCGAAGTAGTCTCCCAGAACCCCGAACCTGAAACATGCGTATCCGGTGATCGAAGCCACCGCGAGGGAGACGAATATACCCGCTCCCAGCCCCACCCAGGGGATCAAACCGAATTTGTTGAACAGTATCCCCGCGGTATAGGCTCCTATTCCCATGAAGACACCGTGCCCGAGAGATACGAGCCCGAACCGCCCCATCATTGCCCACGAAGTTGCTATGAACGACCAGATCAGTATGAGGATACCTATGTGAAGAAGATATTCGGACTTCACGAACAGGGGGAAAAGCGCCGTCAGGCTCAGTATGATCCCCGTGAAAACGAGAGTTCCCTTGTTCCACAAACCGTTTCTCTCTCTCATCATGATGTCCTCACTCCAAGAATACCCTGGGGCCTTATAATGAGAATGACCACGAATATAGTGAGGGTGATTATTTCAGCTACTTCCGCATTTATGAGAACTGCCGAAAGGGAATGAACTATTCCGATTATGAACGCCCCCACGAACCCTCCCAGCACGTTTCCCATCCCTCCCAGTATTACGATGACGAAGGCAGTAAGAGTGAATCCTCCGCCAAAGTGGGGATGAACCGAATAAATGAGCGAAAACAGCGAAGCCACTATTCCCGTCAGAGCCGAGCCGAGGACAAACGTGAACAGATAAACGAATTTGGGATTTATCCCCATCAAATTGGCCACCGTTTCATTCTGGGTCACAGCCTGGACGCTCAATCCGAGGTAGGTCTTTTCGAGGAACCAGTACAAAAACCCGACTATGACCAGAGAAGCGACAAAAGAGATGAGAAGCGCGGCGCGGATGTATATTTCACCCACGTGAAGCACGGGGAGAAAGATATTCACTCCCAGGTAATCGGCACCGAATATTATCAGAGCCAGATTTTCCAGGACGACAATCAAACCCGATAGCGCCAGCAACTGGTTCAATCTGGGGGCGTTTTGCAACGGCCTGACTATGAGAAAGTGAACGATGAGCCCCCCGATTCCGGTCCCCACGACCGTCAGAGCACCGGCCAGGAAGTAATTCAGCCCCATTTTGGCTACGAAGACGTAAAACATGTACATCCCCGCCATGACGAACTGCCCGTAGGCCAGATGTATGATCTTGACCACTCCGAAAATGAGATTGAGGCCGAACGCGAGGACCGCGAAAACACCACCTAGCAGGATTCCATTGATGAAAGCGTTGAGAATTAGACTCGACAAAGCTTACCCCCTATATGCCCAAATAAGATTTCTGAACGATATCCCTTTTCATGAAATCTTCCGCGTAGTCATGGAAAACTATCCTTCCATTCTCCAGGAGATACGCCCGCGTCGCCACCTTGAGCGACTTCTTCGCGTTTTGCTCAACCATCAGGATGGAATATCCAGAGTCGTTCAAGCTCTTGACGATGTCCATTATCAAATTCACCATGAGCGGAGCCAGACCGGCAGAGGGTTCGTCCAGGATGATGAATTTCGGATTGGACATAAGCGCCCTTCCAATTGCGAGCATCTGCCTCTCACCGCCCGACAAAGTCGAAGCAAGCTGATCTTCCCTCTCCTTCAACCTCGGGAAAAGATCGAACACCTTCTCCAGATTCTCCCTATAGGAACGCCTCGCCCTTTTCGGGTTGGATCCCAGGATCAGGTTCTGTTTCACCGAAAGGTACGGGAAGAGGCTTCCTCCTTCGGGAACGACCGCGATTCCCCTTTCCACGATCCTGTAAGGAGGAACCTTCGTTATGTCCTCGGATTCGAAGAGTATCCTTCCCCTCATGGGTTTCAACAGTCCCGAAATCGATCTGATCAACGTGGTCTTTCCCGCTCCATTGGGACCGATGATGACAACCGTTTCACCTTTATCGACGGTCAGGGACACCTCGTGCAGAATCTGAAGTCTCCCGTAGAAGACGTCGATACCCTCAACTTGAAGCATGGTTTTCCCCTTCACTCCATCGACTCCTCACCGAGATAGGCCTCGAGCACCACAGGGTCTCTGGCCACCTCTTCAGGTTTCCCCTCTGAGATGATCTTTCCATAGGAAAGGACCGTGACCCTATCCACGACCTTCATGATGGCTCCCATAATGTGCTCAATCCATATGATGGTGATTCCCTTTTTTTCTCTTATCCTCTTGAGTATGCCTATTGCCTCCTCTATTTCCTCCTGCGTCAGACCGCTGAGGATCTCATCTGCCAGGAGCAGAGTGGGCGAAGCTCCGAGAGCCCTCGCGAGCTCCAGCCTCCTCAAATCGACGGCCGTCAGTTCGTCGGGCAGAAGCTCCACGCTTTTTTTCCATCCGACAAAATCCAGAATCTCCTCGGCCCTTTTCATCGCCTCCCTTCTCGTGGACACTTCTTCCCTGCCGAATTCGCATGCCAGAGCCACGTTCATCAGAACAGAGAGGCTCCTGAACGGCCGTGGAATCTGGAAAGTCCTGACGAGACCCTTCTTGCAAATCTCGTTCGGCATTCTTCCGGAAATGATCTCTCCCCTGTAAGTCACTTTCCCGGACGAAGGGCGCAAAACCCCGGATATTACGTTGAAAAGAGTGGTTTTACCGGCCCCGTTGGGGCCTATCAGCCCCCTGATCTCACCCTCGTCGACCGAGAAAGACACGTCCGAGAGCGCATTGAACTTTCCGAAATTTCTGGTCAGCTTCTCTACCACAAGCATGAGTGCGTCATCCCTCCTCTGGATAGAACCGGGTAGGGAGAAACTCCCTACCCGGAATGAAAACGTTCACCTGGCGGCGAGAGGAGAATCCTTCGGAATAGGAAGGAGCGGCTCTCTCACCTTGAGGGCCTCGGGCCACACTATGTAGACATCGCCCTTCACCCACTGCATCACGACGGGATAGGACCTTATGTTCTGCCCAGCGTAATCGTCTTCCGGAGGAGCGAACTTCACCCCATATCCATTCGGAGTGCCTCCTTCCGGGATATCCAGCTCGAGCGCGGCCTTTCTGATGGAATCAGGAGTCAGATCCCCATACTTCTTGAGGGCAAGTGGAAGAACTTTCTTGAGGAATATCCAGGTGTGCCCGAATCCCTGGGTCGCGTGAGTAGGAGGATTCTCGTCCCCATACTTTTTCTTGTACATTGCCAGGAACTTCTTGACCGCCTCTCTCGCTTCTGGAGTCAACTTGTTCAGGTCGAGCTTCTGAGCGGGAGCAGGATCGATATTATACAGATAGTTCGCCATCTCGACTCCCACGGCATCCGAGAGCCCGGTGATGTTGGCATATCCCGCTCCATGGCCTATGATTCCCTTGGTCTTGAGACCAAGTTCCCTCGACTGCCTCAGAAAGAGAACGATGTCGGGGAAGTAACCCGTGTGAAGAATCACGTCCGGCCTGGCTGCCTTGAGTTTCAGGATCAGAGAGGACAGATCCTTGGCCTTGACCGAATACCCCTCCTCGAAGACCACTTTCATGCCGTATTCTTTCGCTCTCTGCTTGTTCGACTTCTCGACCGACGAGCCGTAGGGTCCGTCTTCGTAGATGATCGCAAGGCGAATGTCTTTGTAACTCTTGTATCCCAGCTTCTCGTAATTGTCTTTCAAGAAATCCACGGAGCTCTTCCCCCACTGCGAACCCATCGGCTGAGGACGAAAGACGTATTTCTGATGCCTGCCCTTTACGACCTTGTCCGAGATCGCGATGATGTCCCAGAATATCGTCTTGTTCTTTTCACAGACGGCAGCGAGGGGAACGGCTATCGAGCTGGAATAGACGCCGAGTATGACCGGAACTTTTTCAACCTTGATCAATCTCTCGGCCTCTCTCAGTGCCACATCAGGGTTAGACTGGGCATCGGTGACAACCGGTACAATCTTGTATTTGCCCCCAATGCCACCTTCCTGATTGACAAGATCGATGGCTATCATCGTTCCTCTGAATCCGGGAAGCGCTCCGGCAGGCGCAAAAGGACCCGTAGTCGAGAAAAGGACTCCCAGCTTGAATTCTTTCTGCCCGGCGTGGGCTCCAATCGTGGAAATCACAAGAAGAAACGAAAAGACGAAACTCAAAATTTTCTTCCCCATCACACTCCTCCCTTTTTTCATTTTTTAAAACGACTTGCTTCGAGCTAACGACTACCTGATTCCACCCTCATGACAACCACCTCCTTTCTCTAACGAGGAAAGCGAAAACAGCCCCCCATGTACTTACAATTTGCCGTAGTATCTGGTGATCTTGGCGGATGCCTCCTTCAACCTCGCAGCAATTCTCTCCTCCAGCTCCAGGGTATGCCTAACGGTGGGCACGGAAACCGTCAGGCTACCGATAACAACTCCACTCTTGCTGAAAATAGGAGCGCTTATCGACGTCACTCCACGCACCCTCTCGCCGTGACTCACCGCGTATCCCCTTTTTCTTATCCTCGCTACTTCCTCTCTCAATCTTTCTGGATCGGTTATCGTGTTCTCCGTAACGGGACTTAGTCCCCTGGAAATGATTTCCTCTATCTCCTCGTCCTCCAGAAAAGCGAAAATCGCCTTGGACGAGCCTCCACAGTAAAGCGGTGACCTCTGCCCCACAGGCATAACGGCTTTCAGCGTCTGGGGTGAATCGAACACGAGAACACAGAGTCTCTCGCCATTGTCGAGAACATTCAAATGGACGGTTTCCCGGAAAGTCCTCGATATCGCCTCCATTTCTTCTTTCGCGACGCTTATGAGCTCGTTTCTCTCCGACACGACGGAGGCGAAAGAGTAGAAAATGGGTGACAAGAAATACTTCTGATTCTCCCTATCTCTGACCAAAAATCCTCTCTGGAACAGCGTGTTCAGAATTCTGGATACGGTAGGCTTCGGCAACCCTAACTGTTTGCTTATTTCGGTCACACCAAGAGGTTCCTTCTTCTCTTTGAAGAGAAGCAGTATATCCAGGGCCTTGTGAATGACTTTAGCGCCGATGTTATGTTCCATAATATGAAACCATATACCACAATGTGATATTGACATAATGAAGCATCTTCCCTGACATGTCAAGTAAAAACTTCTCATTGTTTCCGGCAGCCCCCTCCTCGTGTCGGACCAGCAGAGAAAAGAAGCAAGTCCGAAAGGACCAGAGTCTCTGAGAATCTCCCTACAAACTCAATCTGAACTTCTGTTAGAATGTTCCCATCAAAAAAGACGAGCCATCCGTTCACCGCATGAAAAAGCACCGATACATATTCAGAAATCTTGGAATTACTCATTACGAAGACACCCTCGATCTGCAAATTGAAATACTCGAAAGAAAACTCAAAAATCGTGACGAACCGGAGTATTTTCTGCTAACCGAACACCACCACGTATTCACGCTTGGCAAAGGCGGCAAAGAAGAAAATCTCGTTGTTCCCCCAATCCTCGAAAGCGGCGAAAAAATTCCTCTCATCCGCATCGACAGAGGCGGGGACATCACATACCACGGTCCAGGGCAACTCGTCGTATACCCGATATTCGACTTGAAGAAAACCGGGGTTTCCATCTCGGAATTCCTCTTTCTCCTGGAAGAATCGGTTATCCAGCTTTTGAGCGAATATGAACTCGAAGGGGAAAGATCCCAGATCAACCGGGGAATATTTGTAAAGGGCAAAAAGATAGCCTTCATAGGAATGGCAATGAAAGACCGCATCACATACCACGGAATGAGCATCAACATATGCCCCGAACTGAGATATTTTTCTTTCATAAACCCCTGTGGAATAGCCAATCTGCCCGTCACCTCACTCGCGGAGGAAGCACGATTGCTCGAAATATCCGTTCCCGACATTCTTCCCCTGTTCGTCGAGAAAATGACCGCTCTATTAGAGGAATTGTTCATTCCTCGGTAGACCCTCCTCTCTAATCGCAGCTCGAACTTTTTCCGAGCGCATCGAAAGCCATATCAGCAACATACGAACTCCGCACGTACGGTCCCGATGCCACGTGTTTGAATCCCATCTCGAGCCCCACCTGGCGTATCTCCTCGAACTCATCCGGATGTACGTATCTCGCGACTTTCGCGTGATCACGTGACGGAGACAGGTATTGACCCACCGTGAGAATTTCACAACCCACGTCTCTCAAATCCCGCATCACCTCGAAAACCTCTTCCAGACTTTCTCCCAGTCCAAGCATGATTCCTGATTTCGAATAAACACCGGAACAGAGTCTCTTTACCCCCTCGATTATGGACAGCGAACGCGTGTAATCCGCACCGGGGCGAACCGACTCATACAGACGGGGGACGGTTTCGAGGTTGTGGGAAATCACATCAGGCCGCGCGGATATAATCTCAGCGAGGAAATCGACCCGTCCTCCCAAATCGGGTATCAACACCTCCACCCTCGTCCTCTCTCTCTTCTCTCTGATCTTCTCCACTACCTTCCTGAAATGCCCCGCCCCATGGTCCGGCAGGTCGTCCCGGGTGACCGAAGTGATGACAACATACGATAGATCCAGCCTTTTAACCAGCGAAGCCACCGCATCAGGTTCATCCGGATCCACGGGCTGCGGCTCCCCTCGACTCACGGCGCAGAAAGAACACTTCCTCGTGCAGACGCGCCCCAGAATAAGAAAGGTCACGACACCCCTCTCGAAGCATTCTCCCTGGTTGGGACACCGGGCTTCCACGCACACCGTGTTCACGGGGAAATCCGAGAGCACATCTCCGAAAGAGAGAATCTTTCCCTGATCCGGAAGCTTTTTTACGAGCCACGAACGATGGCTGCTCATTCCACCCGTTCTCCGAACTATAAATTGACGTTCACTTACTCGATTCGCTCGATCAGCTCAATGGTTATTCCGTTTGGGTCTTTCATGTAAACGACCTTCACCACACCCCTCAGGATGACCGGCTCGCCGTAGAATTTCACTCCCTTCCCCCTGAGGTGTTCATACATCTCGTCGAGTCGCTCCACTTCCAACGCAAAGTGAGTGATTCCCACGTCGCACTGGCGCATGCGCTCGGCAAGAGAAACTCCCTCCGGGTCGTAGTACTGAAAGAGCTCCAGCCTCCCTCCTGGACCCTCGAGCATCGCAACACGAGCCTCGGCAGTTTCAAGGCCCACCACTTTCGAAATGTCTTTCCTCCTGTCCATGTCCCAGACCACTTTGAACCCCAGGAGGTCCCTGTAAAAAGCGAGAGATTCCTCCATATCCCTGACGCTGAGCGCCACGTGTGCCGATCCCTTTATCATCTTTTTTCTCCCTCCAAAATCTACGATCACTCTCCTTTCCCTTCTGCCTTCTCCATCTCCTCAATCATCTTCTCGATCCCCCGCTCGACGGGCGTGTAGACTCTCCTTACACCGAGTTCCTTCTCTATCGCCCCTCCGGAGACGCTTGCAGCCAGCCCGCTGGCATACTTCACCGAGCCAGGAGACACGGTGATATCCGCCCCGGGAACGACCCGCCTTACAGCTTCGGCGAGTTCGGAAATGGTCAAAGTGTCTCCCCCGGAGTTGTAGAAGGAACATTTGATCTCGCTTTTCTCCTTGGTCAGCAGCGCAACGAACTGCTCCGCCACGTCATCCACGTAAACAAGACTTATCTTCATGTCCCCGTTGTCCACCTTCACCGGCTCTCCCTTGGCGGGTTTGAGGATCAGCTCGCTGATGAAAGCAGTAGCGCCCGTGAATCTACCGTAACCGTAGACGATCCCGGGTCTAAGACCGCAGACGAATACCCCGAACCTCTCCCGATAGTGCTCGCCGAGCACCTCGGCATACAGCTTCCCCGCGGAATAAACGGGAATGCCCATGGCCATGAGACGCTTTGACGATTCCACCAGGGGGAGCTCACCAGGCGAATAATCTTCGTCAGAACCGAAAACGGCAATGGAACTCGCGACACACACGCGCTCGAGACCGCATATTCTCCCGGTCTCATAAGCATTAACGGTCCCTATGACGTTCACGTAGGTCGCGCTCAAGGGATCTCGATTCGAATCGGTTCCCATCATGTACGCGAGATGGAGAATTCTGTCCACGCCATGTTCTCTCACAGCGTGAACCAGCTCGTGAATGTTGACCACGTTTCCCCGCACAAGCGTCACGCTCTCCTCTACTCCCCTAAGCCTCGAGAGATCGGTGGAACTGTCGAACAAAACCGGCTGAATTCCCATCTCAATGAGCTTCCTCGCAACTTTTGCCCCTATAAGACCCGTTCCTCCTGTGATCAAAACCTTCACTTTTTACCTCCATGTTTTTTTCTCTGTGAAACCTGAACCGGTCATTTCCCCAAATATAGGGATACGGACCCGATCTGTCTTCGAAGTTCCGCAAAAACGGCTTTCAATCCATGAATTGCCCCCCGTTGACGTCGATTATTTCCCCCGTGATGTAGCTCGACCGGTCGGAGGCGAGAAACGCTGCAACGGCTGCAACTTCCTCAGCTTTCCCTATTCGTCCGAGGGGAATCGAACGGAGATAAACGTCCCAGTTTCCCCCCGTTATCCCCAAGGTCATATCCGTCTCCACGACCCCTGGAGATATGGCATTGACTCTTATTCCGAAAGGTGCCAGCTCTCTCGCGAGAGATTTGGTGAAACACATAACAGCCGCTTTCGACGCAGCGTAGTGAGCTCCAGTTGCTATGCCCCCCACTTTTCCCGAGAGAGAGCCCAAATTTATGATGACTCCGCTTCCCTGCTTCTTCATGATTCCCATCACGTATTTGGAACACAGAAACGTCCCCTTGACGTTTACGGCGAAAACCTCGTCCCACTCGTCTCCGTCTATCTCTTCGACCGACCCTACCCTGCATATTCCGGCATTGTTCACGAGTATGTCGATCCGACCGAACCTTTCCACCACTTCCCTGACGCCTTTTTCGACGTCTTCCTCTCTGCTCACATCCACTCTCATTCCCAGAGCTCTCCTTCCAATCCTCTCGATCGATGCAGAAGTTTCCTCCAACCCGGGGATAAAAAGATCCCAGATTGCCACGTCCGCGCCCTCACTCGCGAGCTCCAGAGCAACGGCTTTCCCTATACCTCTTCCACCACCCGTGACAAGCGCAACCTTACCCTCACACAGCATGACCCGAACCTCCCGAACTCTCATTCAAAATGCATTTTCCACCCAGAAAAGATGGAAGGGCAGGCATCGGATTCAGCCAATGCCTGCCCAACACTTCACCTGCCTTTATAAGGCACCCATCCGCTGTCTTCGAGCGAAAGCGAAACCTTGGCAGCGGGAATGACCTCTATCGGTTTTACATACGGGAAGTCATAATATTTCGTCTTCTTAACGGCCTTTCCGATGATGACCGGGGTCTGGAGCTGGTGGTCTTCCTTTCGCATTTTCATAACCCCCGTTGGACCTGCGAACTCGAGGCCCTCAAAGGCTTTGATCACCTTGTCCGTGTCGAGAGTACCGGCCCTTTTCACCGCCTCGGCGAACATCTTCACTCCTATGTAAGCTTGATACGTGACGAAGGCGGGCCACTTTCCACCGCTGCTCTCGTAAAACTTCTTCTCGAACGCTCTTGTCTCGGGGGTATCCAGCCCCGGCATGTACATGTTGGCGGTGATGTTCCCCAGAGCCTTCTCTCTGACTATATTCATCACACCATCGTCATCCAGAAACGTGCATCCGATAGGAACATTGAGCCCCAGATTTCTCGCCTGGATGATGAGCTGCGCCAGGTCGGTTCCCCAGTTACCAGTAATCACGTAATCGGCGCCACTGGCCATTATCTTGCTGATGTACGGACCGAAATCCTTGTTGAACACCGGATGGAACTCTTTGCCGACGATCTCAGTATCGGGTGCCGCCTCCTTGATGTATTTCTCGTAAAATTTCGCGATATCGTGCCCCCAGGAGTAATCCTGGTTGAGAAGATAAACCTTTCTGAGCTTCGTCTTTGCGAAATACTGAGCGAGGGCTTTGGCGTGCATCCCCGCATTGAGGCATGTCCTGAAAACATAGGGGTTGAAGTTCTTCCCGGTTATTCCCATCGCTTCTGCGGCCACGTCGAGGTAAATCTTCCTGTACCTCTGAACGGCCTGGGCAATGGCCCCCCCTACTCCGCTCGACGACCCCTGGATAATCACGTCGCACCCATCCTCGAGAATCAGCTTCCTGACATTCTGGACGGCGATTTCACTCTTCATCTGATTGTCGGCGATCACGAGCTCGATCTTTCTCCCGAGAAGCCCTCCGGATTCGTTTATCTCCTTTACAGCAGCTTTTATTCCCCAGATTATTCTGTCCCCGTTGGACTTGAACGCACCGGACCTAACCTCGTTGACCCCGAACTTGATCGGCGGCGCCGCCCACGAAAAACCCGCCGCCACGAAGACCACCAGCAGGATTGACAACAAAATTTTCTTTTTCATTCTCAAACCTCCCTTTTGATTGGTTGAATCCTCCCTAAACGCACCGAGCAACCCAACAGTTTTTTACACTTCCAGGTACTTCTTTCTCACCCCCTCGTCTTTTATGAGTTCTCCTGGGATGCCTTCCCACACGATCGTCCCCTTGCTCATCACGTAAATTCTGTCAGCCAGATCCAGGGCTATTTTCAGTTTCTGTTCAACCAGGAGAATCGTGACCCCCTCTCGCTGGATCTCCCTGATGATATTCTTGACGTTCTCAACGATGAGCGGCGCCAGCCCCTCAGTCGGTTCGTCGAGAAGCAAAAGATCGGGATTTCCCATGAGCGCGCGCGCTATCGCCAGCATCTGCTTCTCTCCTCCCGACAGGACCCCTCCTTTGGTGTTCTTCCGTTTCTCCAGGGAAGGAAAATACTCGTAGCATTTCCCGATGTTCCATTTCTCCCCGTCACCCGAGTTATCGTTCCTCTTCTTGCCAAGCAGGAGATTCTCCTGGACCGTAAGCGTGGGGAATATGCCCCTGTCCTCCGGCACGTAACCGATTCCTGCCATCGCTATTTCGAACGGTTTTTTCCCCGAAATCAGCTCGCCCCTGAAGTAGATGTTCCCCTTCCTTGGAGGGACCAGTCCCATGATGGTCTTCAGAGTCGTCGTTTTTCCCACACCATTCCGGCCCAGGAGGGACACAATCTCCCCCTCTCGTATATTCAGCGAAACATCCCTGAGAATTTGACTATCCCCGTAATAGGCATCAACATTTTCCACGCGTAGAATCATATCTTTTCTCCGAGATACGCCTCTTTCACTCTATCGTTCCTCCTGATTTCATCCGGAGGACCGGATGCAATGATTTCACCGTAGTGAATGACCGTTATTTTCTGAGAAAGGCTGAAAACCACCTCCATGTCGTGCTCGACGATGAGCAACGTCTTCCCTTCCGAGATCTTCTCGATGAACTCGATCATCTCCTTGGTTTCATCTATCGACATCCCCGCCGTGGGCTCATCGAGCGCTATGAAAGAGGGATCAGTAGCTATAGTCAGTCCGATTTCCAGGACTCTCTGCTCCCCGTAAGCGAGCTTTCCGGCGAGGAAATCCTTTTTTCCCAGCAGACCGAGACTACGAAGTAACTCTTCACATTCTTCCTTCAGGTCCTTCATCCTCTCGACAGAACGGAGCACGCTCATTCTCTTACCGTGTTTGGAAAGAATCGCAGCGAAGACGTTCTCAAAAACCGTCAAGCCAGGGAAAATGTTGGTTATCTGAAACGACCTGGCCACTCCCATACGATTTATCTGATGTGGCTTGGCGTGGGTAATATCTTTCCCGTCGAAAATTATCTTCCCCCCGTCTGCTCTCAACCCTCCCGTTATCAAATTGAACAGAGTGGTCTTGCCCGCACCGTTGGGTCCGATGATGGCGTGCCTCTCTCCCCTCATCACGGTGAGGTCTATCCCTTTCAGAACCTCCATTCCCGAAAACTGCTTCCTCAATCCCACCACTTTCAAAATTGGCTCACTCACCTCAGGCTTCCTCTCCCCCAAGTTTTCCACCGCCACTGAATTTCTCCCTAATGGAGGTGAAAATCCCCGACACTCCCCACGGAGCGAACAAAACGAGAATCACGAACAAAAACCCCTGAATGATTACCCACCTCTCGGTCAGCGTGCTCAGCCAGTTGTTCAGAAACGTCAGAAAACCCGCTCCGAAAATCGGCCCCCAGAAGACCTTTCCTCCCCCGATAAATGTCATGATCAGAACTTCCGCCGATTTGTCCAGGTTGATATAGGTGACTGAAACGAATTCCTGCGAGGCCGCAGCGAGGCTACCTGCTATCCCCGCCATGAAGCACGATACGGTGTATATCATCAATTTCGAAAAATACGTGTTGAATCCGATGAACTGAGCCCTTTTCTCATTTTCTCTGATGTAGACATTCACTCTGCCCAGCGGGGTCCTGGTGAAATGCCAGGACGCCAGAAGACATATCCCGACCACGAGGAGGACGAAATAATACCAGTGGGAAATGCTGAACAGGTCCACTTCTCCTATAAGAGGCAGGTGGAGATTCGGCCTCAGGCAATACAACCCGTCCTCGCCGCCTGTAACCGTCCTCCATTTCTCGGCTATGGCGTAGACCAGCTGGTTGAACGCCAGGGTGAGCAGAGCAAAGTAGGTCCCGCCGAGCCTGACAATGAAGACTCCGAAGGCAAGTCCCAGAAGCCCTCCGAAAATTCCCCCAAGAAGAATACACAGGGGGAAGGGAAGTTGAGTGTATTTGAGCAGGAGAATCAGAGCATATGCCCCGCCACCGAAGTAAGCGGCGTGCCCGAAGGAAAGGAACCCCCCATAACCGTAAAGTATGTTGTAGCTCACGGCGAAGAGCGCATAGACCACCATGGAAACGACAAGGTTCAACTGATACCTGGTCAGAAACCGAGGAAGAACCAGCATGATCAAAAGAAGAAATGCTAGAACTACGAGGCTGTTTTTTCTATCCCTCATCTACTCTCTCTCCCCCAGCAATCCTCTCGGGCGAAAAGCGAGGATGAGTATCATCAGCAAATACTCGAAAACCATCGCGAACTGGGGAATCACCATCACACCGAAAGCGTATATCTGCCCGATGAGAAGGGAAGCGATTAGAGCTCCCTCCAGGGACCCCATCCCTCCTATGACGATGACCACGAAGACGTCTATGAGAATCGCCATCCCCATTCCCGGATGGGTGATGAGGTAAGGCCCACCGATTACGCCAGCGATCCCTGCAAGCCAGCATCCGAGTCCGAAAAGCATCGTAAACGCACGCGGAACGTTCACACCGAGCGCGCTCAGCATATCTGGGTTGAACACCGCCGCCTTGACTATCAATCCCGCTCTCGTCGTCAAAAACAGAATCAAAAGGAATATGAAGACCAAGGACGACGATGCCAGTATGAAAAGTCGATAAGTGGGATACGTAATACCCAGAAATTTGACCGAACCCGACAAAATCTCGGGAATTTTGATGAGAACGGGCTCATTCCCCCAGATCCACTTGACGAGTTCTTCTATTATGTATGCGATGCCGAAAGTGAGGAGCAACTGGTGCGCGTGCCCGTAAACGTGAACTTTCCTCAGAAGAAATCTTTCGATCGCAATTCCCAGCACAGCCACCAGAAGCGGCGCGAACACGAGACTCGCCCAGAAAGAGCCGGAAAAACGCAATATGGTGAAAGAAAAATATGCTCCCAGCATGTATAGAGCCCCATGGGCGAAATTCAACACGCCCATGAGACCGAAGATGAGGGTCAAACCAGACGAGACCAGAAAAAGGAGCATCCCGTAAACGAACCCGTGTAGCGTCTGAACGAGGATTATGTTCCCCATTAAGAGACCTTTTCCCCCCCTCTATTACCTGCGAAGCGGCATGTGAAACGCACCTTCTCGAAGCTGCAGGAAGGCCTCGGTGACCGCTTCGGAAAGGGTCGGGTGAGGCTTCGCGATCCCCACCATCTCATCCACCGTCAGTTCCGAACACATCCCCAGAAGAATCTCTCCTATGAGTTCAGTAGCACTCTCTCCGACGATCTGACCACCCAGAATTTCCCCCGTAGCAGCATCCGAAACGATCTTGACGAAACCTTCGCCGTCAGCCGAGGCGATAGCTCTCCCGTTGAATCTGAACGGGAACCTTCCCACCTCAACCTGCATCCCCTTTTCACGAGCTTCCTTCTCCGTCAACCCCACAGTCGCCACTTCAGGGAAAGTGTAGACACAGTGAGGAATCTTCCCGTAATCGACATGACGTGAGCTTCCCGCGATGTTTTCCACAGCCACGATCCCCTCGGCAAAAGCAGCATGAGCGAGCATAGGCCCACCAACCACGTCTCCGACCGCATAGATGCCCTCCACACTCGTCCTCATCCGGTCATCTACGAGAATCGCACCGTCGTCCACTGCCACCCCGATTTCACGGATATTCATTCCCTCCACGGCAGGTCTTCTCCCGACAGCTATCAAAACCATCTCGAAGTTCTCTCCACGCTTTTCGAATGCCCCCGAGAAATCGACCTTCACCCCCGAAGTCCCCTTCTCGATGCGAGACACCTCAGTAGAAGCCAAAACCCTGACTCCAAGGCGCTCCAGAGAAGCAGAAATCGTCGCTGAAATTTCCTCATCCAACTGTGGCAAAATCCTCCCCAACTTCTCCACCAGGGTCACATTTTTCCCCAAAACTGAGAATATCGTGGCAAATTCCACCCCAACAGCTCCTCCCCCTACTATCAAGAGAGAGCTGGGGATCCTCTTCACCTCGAGGAGCGTATCTGTGGAATGGACAACCTCCCCATCGAACTCCACACCCGTCACGTCGACAGGCTTCGACCCCGCAGCTATTATCACGTTGTGCCCGGCAAGCGACTTCTCTTTCCCGTCACGACCCTTTACCAACAGCTCGTTCGGCGAAGAAAACGATGCCATCCCTCGAATCACACTGACTCCCTCAGCCTCTAGGAGAGACTCGAGCCCATTTCTGAGATATGAGACGGCGTCGTTTTTCTCTTTCATGAGTTCCTTCACGTCCACAGAGAACGACTTCCTCCCTTTGAAAACCTGAGAAGCGATGAAATCTTTGAGGATTTTTGCCCTCGCCAAAAGAGCCTTCGTGGGAATACAGCCCCTGTTGAGGCAGGTTCCTCCCAGCTCCCCCTTCTCAACCAGCGCCACCCTCATTCCCTTCCTCGACGCGTGAATCGCGGAAACATACCCCCCGGGCCCTCCTCCAATCACCACCAGATCGAAGCTCTCCATCCCTCGGATTCTCTTCCCACTCGACTCAGCAGTCTCCAGCTCTCCCTCCAGCTGATCCTCATCCAGAGACTCACCTCTTTCAAAATCCCCGATTTCCTCTCCCTCTTCCTCGATTATCGCCACCACCGTGAGAACCGGCACCTCCTCTCCCTCTTTCACCAGGATCTTCTTCAACACCCCCGTCCCGGGAGACTCCACTTCCGTCGTCACCTTGTCGATCTCGACTATGAATAGGGGCTCTCCCTTCCTCACGAAATCTCCCTCATTTTTCAACCATTCGAGTATTTTCCCCTTCTCTACGGCTATTCCCACCATCGGAATCACGACTTCTACAGGCATCTCGACCTCCGTCCCGACTCAAATAAGCAGCGTTGCCGGCCTTTCGAGTCTCCTCTTCAAGTCGACGAGAAACCTCGCGGCCATTTCTCCGTCGACCACACGGTGGTCCACGGACAAACCGAAAATCGCCGTCCTCGCTGGAACCACCTCGTTCCCCAACACAACAGGCCTCGCTTCGGTTACCCCAACGGACAATATCCCCGTCTGAGGGGGATTAATGATGGCAGTGAAGGCGTCGATACCGTAACCGGCGAGACTCGATACGGTGAAACTTCCACCCTCTATGTCTTTCAGGGTCAAAGCCCCTTTTCTCGCCCTATCGACGAGCTTTGCCCTCTCCCTCGCAATCTGGAACAGATCTTTCTCCCTCGCATTTCTAATCACCGGAACCACGAGGCCATCAGGAACAGCCACCGCAAGCCCTACATTTATCTCAGGAAAAATCTTTACCCCCTCCTCGAGAACCATCGCATTGAGAAACGGAAAGTCAGCAAGCGTCTGCGCCACCGCCTTCAAGATGAAATCGTTCACCGAGAGACTCACTCCGTGCTTTTCGAAAGCCACCTCTCTCACCTCGTCTTTCAGCTCGAGAACGGGATCCATGATCACCTCTTTGAAGAAATAAATATGTGGAGCCGAAAACGCGCTCTGGACCATCCTCGAGGCAATGGTCCTTCTCATCCTCGTTAGCGGAATCGTCTTCCCGAAAAGTGATTCCTCCTTCTCATTCGACACAACCTCCTTCTCCCCGGCAAACCTCAAGACGTCACCTTTTGTAACCTTCCCACCAGGACCCGTTCCCTCCACGTCCTCTATGGAAACTCCCAGCTTCTCAGCAACCTTTCTCGCGAGGGGAGTTGTCTTCTTCCCCTTAACACCCCTCTCTTTTTCACCGACTTCCGTTCTCCGGATATATGCCTCCACGTCCTTTTTCAAAATTGTTCCTCCAGGTCCGGTTCCCTCGACGGAAGCTAGATCCACCCCCATCCTCTTCGCCAGAGCCCTGGCAGCGGGAACAGCCCTGACTCTCTCGCTTCCAGAATCTTTCTTCATCGTCCCTCCCGCATCATAAAAAGCTCATCACCTTCTCGACAGCATCTTTTATGTCAGCCGCCTCCGGAATGTAGGCCTTCTCCAGAGGGGGACTGAAAGGAACAGGAGTGTCCGGAGATGCCACCCTGACGAACGGAGCCTCGAGGTATTCGAACGCGTTCTCCAAAATCGTCGCCGCTATCTCCGCCCCCACGTTCCCCGTGAATGTCCCTTCATCTGCAGTGATCAATTTTCCTGTCTTCTTAACCGATTCAACGACCGTCTCCCGATCAAGCGGAGATAGAGACCTCAGGTCTATAACTTCCACGTCTACACCTCGCGGGGCGAGCTCTTCCGCCACGGCCACTGCCTTTCCAACCATCGAAGAAGTGGCAACCACTGTGACGTCAGTTCCCTCCCTCACGACCTTTGCTTCTCCGATGGGAACCGTATAAGTTCCTTCAGGGACATCCCCTTTCGTCAGGTAGAGTTTCTTGTGCTCGATGAACAGGACTGGATTCTCATCCCTTATCGCCGATATCATCATCCCTTTCGCATCGTGGGGATTTGAAGGAATCGCTATCTTGAGACCGGGAATCTGCATGAATATGGCGTGGAAGCTCTGGGAATGCTGGGCGGCCGCTCCCCTTCCGGCACCGATGTTGGTTCTAAGAACCAGCGGAATCTTCGCCTTGCCCCCAAACATGTAGCGCATCTTCGCCATTTGATTCACGATCATATCCATGGCACAGGTAGTGAAATCCACGAACATTATCTCGACCACGGGCCTAAGCCCCGTCATCGCAGCACCAACGGCCGCACCAGTGAAACCCGCTTCCGAAATCGGCGTGTCGATCACCCTCTCCTCGCCGAATTCATCGAGCAGGCCGGCCGTGACCTGGAAAATCCCGCCGTATCGTCCCACGTCCTCCCCCAGGACGATTACGCTCTCATCTTCCCTCATACACTCTCTAATCGCCTCGTTTATCGCCTGAGCGAATGTAAGTTCTCTCATCTCTCCCTCCTCACGCGTAAACGTCGTTCCATAGTTCTCCCACCTCAGGGTAGGGGCTCTCCTCAGCAAATCTCACCGCTTCCTCCAGCTCCTTCTCTATTCTGCGAGTCATATCCTCCAGTTCGCCTTCGGTGACGATCTTTTCGGAAATCAGCTTCTCTTTCAGTCTCCTTATGGGGCACTTTTCCAGCCACTCCTCTATCTCACTTTTTTCCCTGTATCTGGCTCCCAGATTCGGATCCCCCTCGTGGTGTCCCCTGAAGCGATACGTCCGGCACTCGATCAATGTTGGCCCTTCCCCTGCCCTCGCCCTGCTGACTGCCTTCTCCGCAGCTTCGTAAACGGCAATCACGTCGTTGCCATCCACCGTCACGCCGGGAATGCCATACGCCATGCTCCTCACGGATATTTCCGAAATCGCCTGGTGCTTCTTCTGGGGAACGGAAATCCCGTAAAAGTTGTTCTCACACACGAATATCACCGGCAATTTCCAGACCGCAGCCAAGTTCAGGCTTTCGTGAAACGTCCCATTGTTGGAAGCGCCATCCCCGAAGAAACACGCCACCACTTTTTTCTCGCCTCTTATCTTCGAGCTGAGCCCGGCCCCCACCGCGATAGGCAGCCCACCTCCCGCTATCCCGTTGGCACCAAGAATACCGAGATCTATGTCCGCTATGTGCATCGAACCACCTTTCCCCTTGCAATACCCTGTCGCTTTGCCGAAAAGCTCCGCCATCATGAACTTCGGATGAGCCCCCTTGGCCAGCACGTGTCCGTGACCTCTGTGGGTACTCGTGATGTAATCTCCTCTCTCGAGAGCCTCGCACACGCCCGTCGCGACAGCTTCTTCCCCTATGTAGAGGTGCGCCAATCCGGGAATCTTCCCGCGGGCATACAGATCCTTAACTTTTTCCTCGAAGAGCCTGATGGTGAGCATGGTCCCAAGCATTTTCACGAGCTTGTCGCTGGTGATGTTCATTTCCCCCTCCCGAATCAATTTGACTTCTTGAAATTACAGCAAGGCACATACCAATCCCGGCAGCCGAAGGCTTCGACCAGCCAACCCATCGACTTCAAACCGTTTTTCAGGAATTTATTCCTGGAAGGACTGACCGTTCAGATGAGGGAAAGCGTCTCAAAATGAAACACCTGTCTCACGGCTACACACCTGTTTCATTCAACCCCTCGAAGCGGGCGTGCTTTTTCACCCCGATCCTCTTCAGTTTCCTGTATACAGTGCTGCGAGAAATGCCCAGCTTCCTCGAAACCTCGCTTATGTTCCCCTCACATTCCCGCAATGCGCTCAACAGCAACTCCCTCTCGATTTCGTCGATCTTCATCGTGTCAGGAGACGAAACCTTCCTTCCCCTTTCTTTTTTCCTCAATCTGGAAGGAAAATCATCCCGGCGGATGATGCCGTCCCGTGAGACGATGGAAGCCATCTCCAGGACGTTTTCCAGTTCCCTCACATTCCCGGGCCACTCGTAATCACGGAGCAACTCCATACCGTCTTCGGAAACCCTAAGACCGGGAACCCCCAATTGCCTGGATATCCTTTTCAGAATGTGATCCGTGAGGATGGGTATATCCTCTTTCCTCTCTCTTAAAGGGGGGATGTTCAGTTCCACCACACTCAGCCTGTAATAGAGGTCTTCCCTGAAACCTCCTCTTTTCAATTCTTCATAGAGGTCCCTGTTCGTGGCAGCTATGAAACGGACGTTCACCTTGATGGGTTTGGTATCGCCGAGTCTCGTGAATTCTCCCTCCTGAAGAACTCTCAACAACTTACCCTGCATGTCGATCGGCATCTGGCCGATCTCGTCCAGAAAAAACGTTCCGCCGTCAGCCAGCTCTATTTTCCCGATTTGGCCAGTCTTTTTGGCACCCGTGAAAGCCCCCTCCCTGTATCCGAAAAGCTCCGCCTCGATGAGCTCCCTCGGGATGGCCGCGCAGTTTATGGCAACAAAAGGCCCGTTTCTCCTGCTGCTGGCGTTGTGAATCGCCTGCGCGAAAAGTTCCTTTCCGGTCCCACTCTCCCCCATTATCAATACTTTCACATCCGTTCTGGCAGCCATCTTCGCCAGCTCGATTTGGCGCAGAAGCGAAGGCGACCTGCCCTTGATGTCATCGAAGGTGAATTTAGCGTGGTAACCGGAAACCTTCTGAACGACGCGGAACACCTCGTCCTTCTCGCTCAAAACGAATATTTTCCCCGGGAAATTCGTCTCTCCCCTTATCACATAAGATCTCAAGATGTAATAGTTGTTGACCTTTTTGTTCTTCTTCATGGAGACTTCCACAGAAAAATCGTCCCCACTCCGATCGAGAATATCCCTGATACCGGAACCGCCGGCGAATATAGAGGTGACGTTCTTTCCGATCAATTCTTCCTCGGGTACGCCGAGAATCTTGGAAGTATTCCTGTTCACGTGCGTGATCATCCCGTCCGGGTCCACTGTGACGATTGCGTCGGAAATGGAGTTCAATATGGAATCGAGAAGAAGGCTGAGCTTTTCCTTTTCGCCATATGCCAGATCCTTCTTCAACTTGTTTTCGATGGCCTCCGCGGCGCACATGACCATACCGAGAGTATGCCTGTGAACGCTGACCGACTTCCCTGAAAGCGTTATTACCCCGAGAAGTTCTCCCTGAGGGGAAAATATCGGCGCAGAGGAACACGTCCACGAGTGGTGGCGGACGTTATAGTGCTCGAATCCCGTCACCTGAACAGGTTTCTTCTCGATCAAGCACAGGGCAATGGAGTTCGTTCCAACCTCCCTCTCCGTCCTGCAACAGCCCGGGAGATAGTTGTTCTCCCGTGCCATCTCGAGAATCTCCTCGTCCCCGCAAACGCGGATGACGATGCCGTTTTTGTCAGACAGGGTGATGATGAAGCCGGTACCTCTCACTGAGACTTCGAGAAGCTGCATGAATGGCAGTGAAGAATCCAAAAGCTGAGCGTTCCTTCTTTCGATGACGCGGAATTCATCCCCCGAGCATTTCAGGGGCTTTTTGGGGGCGTGGGGATCCAGCCCATATTTTCTGCACCGTTCCCAGGAATCCGCAATTTCCTTTCTGACGAGACTCCTGTCGACCCGTCCAGTCTCGATAAACTCCTTCCAGGCAGAAAACAAACCTTCCTGAGTGAAGACATCGGTCATGAATCCCCCCGCGGAGACGTGTTCGAGCTCCCTGTCGAGCTTTCCCCCTTCTCCGCCCTTCAGAAGATATTTTCACATCTCGTCATAGCAGGGTCAAGGAAGCAGCAACGAATTCACGAAGCAACGAAAAAAATCGACCCGACATCGAACCACTCTTCCGGATTGACAGCAATTTGAATAAAATTTAATCATCATGAATGAAGAAACACCTGACGACGAAAGAGCGGTAGGATGAAATGAAAAATCTATTGTCCGTTATAGCTTTCGCTTTTTTCTTCGTTGGTATCACAGGAGGCAAAGCCATGGCAGAGATGACGATTACGAGCCCAGCATTCAGCCACATGGGAATGATACCTGCCAGGTTCACCTGCGACGGAGCGGACGTCAACCCTCCGCTTGTTGTCGAGAACATTCCCGAAGGGACGAAAACCCTCGCTTTAATCGTTGACGACCCGGATGCGCCGGTGGGTACCTGGGTTCACTGGGTCATGTGGAACATTCCAGCAAACGTAACCGCCATAGAAGAAAATAGCGTCCCCGAGGGCGCCGTCCAGGGAAGAAACGATTGGGGGAAAAACGAATACGGAGGGCCGTGCCCCCCGTCGGGAACTCACAGATACTTCTTCAAGCTTTACGCGCTCGATACCGAACTCGATCTTCCCGAAGGATCCACGAAGAAAGCTCTCGAAGACGCCATGTCGGGACATCTTCTCGGAAAGGCAGAGCTAATCGGACTCTACAGGAGAAGGTGAGGAGAACCTTCCTCCACAACTGGACATGAATGAGGAAAGCGGGACCCTCGCCTCCCCTATCAAGACGTGAGAAAACCTGCCTGTTTCCCGCGGGGGGAGGAGCAGCTTCAATTTGATAACGCCCCCGCACCTCGCGAAATCGAGTACCAGCCCGAGAGCCATATCCCTGTTGTTGACGCTTCTTAAGGACGCAAGCCTACCGGCAAGAAATCCAGCAAAAGCCCCCGGAGGATATCTGGTGAACCTGATCCTGCTTTCTCTCAACACCAACTCCCGAATTTCCCCACCACCGAAATATTCCCTCAACTTCTCGATTCTGTATGAAAAACGCCCCTCCAACGGCTTCTCTGAAACATTCCAGGTAACTGGGACCAAAACCACTTTTGGTCTTTTGCACCCAAGATATGGGGCAAGTATGTGGAAAAGTTCCTTCTCTCTTTGCAGCCCCAGAATCAGATCGGGATTCAGCGCATCGATCTTCTGCTGCTTGAGTATCCTGGCGGAGGTGTCCGCGATATAACCCGTCGTGTCAATTATGACCTTGTCGGAGTTTCTTCTCGCCTTCGAGACCACGAGCATGGAGCCTGTAAGCACGGGAAGGAGATTCCCCCGCGGCGTAAACGTCCCCGTGAACACGAAGTTCGGCATAGGGACACACCCCGCCTCAGGGTCGAAAATGCCCCACCCAACCGTGGATGGGGGACCGACGTGCGACTGTCCCACATCCAGATCCACGATCGACGTTTTCGCGCTCTCAGATAGATAACGCGCCATGGAGTAAACCAGCGTCGTCTTTCCCGTATCCACGCCCCCGATCACCATTATGCTCCTGACATAAGGAGATCGGACCAGCTCCAGAGTCCCGGGCTCACACACGAAATCTTCCACCGGAAACATCGGAGTCCTCAATCCACGTCCTCCCGAGTTTCACCCGACTTACTCCGGCAAACCCCACCAGCCGATCCACCTGTGGCTCGAATTCCTCTCCCCCAGATGTTTATCACCGTTATCTCCGGCGGAGCGAGCACTCTCACTTTGGGTCCCCAGGTCCCCGTTCCTCTCGAAACGTATAGAAACGAGCCCATTCCAAGCCTGTGCAGACCGGAATCTTCGGGGTAAAAAAGCTTCGTCACGTATCTGAACGGGAAAATTTGCCCCCGATGAGTATGCCCTGAAAGCTGAAGGTCGAACTCACCGAGCAGATGTCTGTCCCAGACCGGCCTGTGTTTCAGGAGCAGTACGAAACGAGCTCCTCCGGAACCCATGAGGAGATCCGATTCCCGGACGGACACTCCGCCAGCTATTATCTCACCCACCGGATCGTCGAGTCCCACTATCCTGAAGTGATCGGTCAAATCGACCGCCTCGCCTCTCAAAACCCTGAATCCCCCATTCTTCAGAAACTCGACAGAATCAGAGACCCCGGCGTAAAACTCGTGGTTCCCGAGAACGGCAAATTTTCCAAGCGGGGGGTTAAGCTGAGCCAATCGTTCGGCGAGATACCCGATGTCGTACATCTGTCCGTCGACCAGATCTCCCGTCGAAACTATCAAATCCGGCTCAAACCCCATTACAATCCTGACTACCTCCTCGACCCTAGAATCCCTTTCGATCAATCCCAGGTGAAGATCTGCCAGCTGAACAATTCTGATGGGTTTTTCGGTATCGGGGAGCTTCGGGACTTCCAGATCCACATACTCGACCCGAATGTTTCTCGCCTCGTGGTAACCGTAAGACATGACGAGAACCGAAAGCATGACCGGGAGCCAGAAAAACATCCCAGCGCCAATTTCCAGGCTTTTTTCGAAACCCAGAATGAGGCTCACACCGCCCCCTACCAGATTCAAGATTTTGAAGAGTATGGACCAGCATATGAAGAGAAACAAAAACCCCATCCAGAAGTAACCCGGATACGCCAGGGCCCTGGCAGCAAAGCCGGCGTTCCACCTCTCTAGGACACGTATCAGCAAAGGGCTCAAGGCAGCCAGAACCAGCACCGCCGAAACAAGCACCGACCCGGCGTGAGACATTTGAACGGCTTTCCTCAACTCGGAGAAAAAGTAAAGATGCGCTCCGCCGTAAACCGAGAAGAAAGTGAGGAGAAACCAAAACATACATCAAACCTCTATCGAACTTACTCTCCCCACTCCTCCACCCCAATTCCCCGAGCTTCTCGATTCAACGGCCGCGATACGACCAGATCAAATCTCCTCACCCGGCCTGAAATTCTCGGCAACGACCTTCTTGAGTTCGTTTCTCATCGAGAGAAATTTCATTTTCATGCCTATGAGCCATTCCCTGTGCTCTTCCAGCTTTTGAAGATCGAACAGGTCGATGCCCGTGCCCTCTTTCCTCGACAGGTTGACTCCACCTTCTGAAGAATATCTCGAACCGCACACGAGACAGCTGATCTCTCCATCCTTACCGAACCTGAAATACGGATAGCCGCAGAGCGAGCAGGCAACGTCCCCCCCGCGCTCGATTCTCATTTCTCCTCCAAGACACGAAGCGAGAGTCTTGAGCTTACCGAAGTTCTCCTCTCTGAGGAATATCTCTCCGGGCATCGCACCGTATAGAACCTCGGTCCCCCGGTTGTCGAGTCCCATCCTCTCCAGCATGTTGTCGAGGGCGAGCTGGGCGTATCCCTCGCCGTAATCCATCCCAGCGGTGACGATCCCCACGGCGGGCTTCCCCTTAAGCTCCTTGAAGTGAGCGTAGAATTGCAGTCCCCTGTCCAAGAACCTCTTCGCAGAGGCATTGTCCCCGAAAAAGTATGAAGGGATAGCGACGATAATAGCGTCCGCGCGGAGGATCTCCTCCAGGATGATCCCGTAATCGTCGTCGAGAGGGCATTTGTCCTCGAGACACCTGTAACAGGCACGGCAATCTTTGATGTTTTTGGACATCAACCTGACGAAACGAAACTCCGTGGCACCCGCCTCCGAGGCGATATAGCGGGCGCCAAGTTCCCCATTGCCCCTTTTCCTCGGGCTTCCAATCAACGCGAATACTCTCACTTTGCCTCACCTCCAGATTTTCCAATACACAATACCACAGCAGTGAGATATTATGAATCTCCCCTGAACGAGGAATTGCAATGAGCTACAGACTCAAAGATGAGAACAAGCAGATTCGGGACATGTTCTCGCGCATCGCGAGGAGGTACGATCTCCTCAACCGGATCTTAAGCGCCAGGCAGGACGTTAGGTGGCGGAGAACAGCCGTCTCACACGTTCACCCGCGTGAAGGAGGAGTCCATCTCGACCTAGCGTGCGGGACCGGAGACGTGGGAATAGAAATAGCGATGCAGACCAGGAATTCCTTCATTGTGGGTGCAGACATATCGGGGGAAATGCTCGAGCTGGCACTCAATAAGGTCCGGCGCAAAGAGTTCGAAGACAGGTTCTCGTTCGTGACCTGCGCAGGAGAGGAACTCCCCTTCCTCGACGAAACTTTCGATACCGTATCCATTGCCTTCGGCATAAGAAACATCGTGGAGAGAAGGCGGGCTCTAAGAGAAATCCATCGGGTTCTGAAACCCGGTGGCAAGCTCATCATCCTCGAATTTTCACTGCCCAAAAGCAAACTGATCGGTAAACTCTATTTCTTCTACTTCACGAAGCTGTTGCCATTTCTCGGTGGCGTCCTCTCCGAAAGAAGCGCTTACACCTACCTTCCCGATTCGGTGATGAAGTTCCCCCCACCAGAGGAATTCGCGAGAATGATGGAAGAAAGTGGATTCTCAAACGTCGCCATAACAGCACTTTCTTTTGGAATTGTCAGGCTCTACGTGGGAGAAAAGGACTGAAACAAGCGGCGGGCACAGGTCATCCGTTCAATCCGCGGAAATCAATATGATGAGCACACCATCGCGATATCTGGGACCGCCAACCATCACGATGGCGCTTCTTTCCATTGAAAGCGTGGTGGATACGAGCTCTTTCCTTCTGCCCCTTATCTTCACATCGAGTTCCACCTCTTCCCTGCCGATGCTTTTCGGAACTATCTCCATCAACCTCCCCCCTGGAAGGCTGAACGTCCTTATCTGCCCCACGCCCGCGTCACCGCTCTTTTTCTCTATTATCTCGTATGAGGTATAGCTGAAGAGCGCATTCAGCTTCTTCTTCAAACTTCTGAGAGTGGGATCGACGTAATTCTTATTGGAAGACGCATAAACCACCTGGACATCCAGGCTGACCCTGTCGAGAGGTTGAGCTGGAGAAACCACAACCAGGACCGAAACAAACAGGCAAACCAAAAGGGCAATCGGGAATCGCTTCATGTTTCCTCCCTCTCGATGATCCATATTACCTTCGGAATGTCTTCACCTCTTTCGACCAGAACTACCGCCGCGTTCACCGCTTCCACTCTCTCCACCGAAACCCTGTAGGAAAACTCTCTCGTCTTCCTCGTCTCAAATGAAGGATAAAACAGAACCGCAACCAAGGCAACCGCCCCTACCAGAATCGGCAAAAGCCATTTCACCAGCCCGGAAAAACGCCTCCTCCCTCCGCTCTCTCTCACTGCCGCCCTCACCCTGCCCACGACAACCTCTTCAGGGAGTCCGGATATCTCCTCCTCGACGAACCGCCTTAGCAGAGCTCCTATCCTTTCAGAATCGCCGAGGAAACCCTGGCATTCCTGGCATGCCTTCACGTGACTCTCGACGTTCTCTCTCTCCTCCGGAGGAAGCTCGCCCGTTTTCAACAGTTCAAATTTTTCCCTCGCCTCGCGACACTTCATCGATCTTCCCTCACGTATTCTCCCAGCACGTCCCTCAATCTCTCCCTCGCGTAGTGGAGTCGGGACATCACGGTCCCCACCGATATTCCGACGATGGAAGCTATCTCCTCATACCTGAGACCCTCCACTTCTCTCAAAACGATGACCACTCTGTGATGCTCCGGCAGGGATTCTATTGCTTCCCTTATGATTCTCCTCAGCTCACCTCTTTCCACGATTTCATCGGGCCTCTTCTCGTATAACGAATCTCCAACAGATTCATCCTCGTTCGGCTTCATCCAGGTTTCATCGAACGATACCCCGGAGTCCCTCGAGGCCTTCCTCACTCCGTCTATTGCCCTGTTTACCAGGATCCTGTAGAACCAGGTGTAAAATTTGGATCCAAACTGAAATTTACCAAGTGACCTGTATGCCTTCAGAAATGCATCCTGGACTACGTCGAGTGCGTCATCCCGGTTGCCGACGATACCCGTTGCCACGGAAAGAGCTCTCCTCTGATATCTGCGAACGAGTTCCTCGAACGCCATGTCGTCACCTTCACGGAACATGGAGACAAGCTCTTCATCCGGCAAACTATCGTATCTTTCATCACTCATTTTGACGTGTGATCCGTCCTGTTATTCAGAACTGAACTTCACAGTTCTCCCCATGATCTCCCCCACTTGAGATCCACCACCAGAGGGACCCTGAGATCAACGACCGCCTCCATCGCTTCTTTGAGCACTCCTTTCACCTTCTCGAGCTCATCTTCCCTCACCTCCAGGACGAGTTCGTCGTGAATCTGGAGAACGAGGTGCGCATCCACCCCCTCCTCCTTCAACAATCGATCGAGGCGGATCATGGACAGCTTTATTATGTCAGCCGCAGTCCCCTGGACGGGCGTGTTCACAGCCATTCTCTCCGCCGCGCTCCTCAACGTCTGATTTCTGCTGCTTATATCAGGGAGTCTGCGCTTCCTCCCGAAAAGCGTTTCAACAAAACCGTCTCTTCTCGCCCTCTCTATCGTTTCGTCGATAAACGATTTCACCCGCGGATAACGGGAGAAATAGCCGTCTATGTATTTCTTCGCCTCGCCCTGTGATATTCTCAGCTCCTTGGAGAGTCCAAAAGGCGTCATCCCGTATATTATCCCGAAGTTAACCACCTTGGCCCGGCGTCTCATCTCAGGCGTTACCTCATCCTCGTTCACCCCGAAAAGAGCTACCGCCGTCTCGGTGTGGACATCCCTGCCCCGGTGAAACACCTCGCAAAGCGCCTCGTCCCCTGAGAGGTGCGCCAGGACTCTCAACTCTATCTGGCTGTAGTCGGCACCGAGAAAAATGTAACCTTCCTCCGGAACAAAGGCATCCCTTATCTTCCTGCCTATTTCGCTCCTTATGGGGATGTTCTGCAGGTTCGGGTTGCTCGAAGAAAGCCGGCCGGTGGCAGTGGCTGTCTGATTGAACGAAGCGTGAATTCTTCCCGTCTTCTCGTTCACCATTTTGGGAAGAACGTCCACGTATGTGGACTTCAACTTCGAAAGCATTCTGTGATTCATGATCAAAGCCGGAACCTCGTGGAGAGAACACAGTTCCTCCAGAACGCTCATGTCTGTCGAATAACCGGTCTTGGTCTTCTTGATGACGGGAAGCTTCAATTTATCGAAGAGGAGATGAGAAACCTGCTTCGGGGAGGAGAGATTCACGTCTCCTCCGGCGTATTCGCTCACCCTCTTTTCTATCTCTTCGAGCTCTTTCTCTATTTCTGCCCCCAATCGTTCCAGGATGGCGGGTTTCAGCCTTATCCCCCTCTCTTCCATCCTGAGAAGTATCCCGACGAGCGGCCGCTCCATATCGCGGTAAAGGCCAAACAACCCTTCCCTGTTCAGCTCTAACTCACATTTCTCCCTCATTTCGAGTAAAAGCTCGGCCTGCCTCGCGCGTCTCGATTTCTCATCTCCCAGCGCAGGCAACGACTCTCCGGTAATCCTAACCGCCATTCTCTCGAACTGAAGGGACGATTCCTCGGGTATGAGCAAATAGACCATGACGAGCACGTCATCGAACTCACCATCGAGAAGGGGAGAGAGCCCCTCCACAGACTTCGCAACTGCCTTGGCATCATAGAAAACAGGCTTCTTTTTCTTCGACTCGAAAAGCCTCACCATCTCTGGAATGAGAGGGGAATCGCAGAAGGAAACGCCACCGTTTCCAGCAAACAGAACAACGCCGCTTCCCGCAAGAACGACTGAAACTTCTCTTGAACGGGAATCCACGAAGAACTCTTCCAGCTCCTCCCGAGTCCTGAGCTCGACTGCCACCGGCTCGACCTCGTTCAACTCGAGGGGTTCTTCGTCCAGACCGAGAAGGGGAAGCTTAAAGCCCAGTCTCGAAAAAATCTCCCTCAATCGCCCTTCATCATCCTCTCCTATTCTGAACTCCCGCACCTCCAGGGGGATATCCACGTCATCTCTGATCCTGGCGAGGTCTCTGGATACGAGTATTCTGTCCACGTTTTCCCTGAGCAGTTGTCCCCTCTTTCCCTTCACGAAATCGAGATTCCTGAGCAGCCCGTCGAGAGAACCGTATTCTCGCAACAAACTCGCAGCAGTCTTCTCTCCGATTCCCGGAACTCCGGGTATGTTGTCGGACTGGTCTCCAGCGAGAGCGATCAGATCCACGATCCTGTCGGGCGTGACCCCGTATTTGTCCACAACGTATTTTTCGTCAATGAACCTGTCCTTGAGCGAATCGTACATTTTCACCCCATCCCCGATCAGCTGACACAGGTCCTTGTCGGAAGAGACGATCACCACCTCGAGCTCTTTCTTTCTGCCCTCTCTGGCCAGCTTGCCGATAACGTCGTCCGCCTCCACCCCTTCGACCTCCAGAACGGGAATCCCTCGAAGACGAAGTATCTCCTTGATCGCCGGAAGCTGAAGTGACATGTCCTCCGGCATCTTCTGCCTGGTCTCCTTGTATGCTTCGAAAAGCTCTTCCCTGAAGGTTTTCCCCGGAGCGTCGAACACGACCACCACGAACTCTGGCTCGAACTTCTCCAACATGCTGCCGAGCATCTTCACGAAACCGAACGTGGCTCCCGTCGGAGTTCCATCAGGGGCAGTGAGCCTGGGAAGAGCGTAAAAGGCCCTGTAAAAAAGGTTGTTTCCATCGATTATTAGAAAAGTTCCGCTCACAGAAATTTCTCTCCTCGCAACGTGCAATCATATAGCGCCGGGGAATCACAGGCAAAAAAGGTCACTCTTCGCTCTCGTCCATCACCACGGAAGTCGAGGCCATCGTGTCTCCAAGCCTCAGGCCCTCGTCGTTGTAAAGGCAGAAGTAAGCTTCCCCGAGATAGACGACAGCGCCGATGACGTAAGCGAGAAACTTTCCCAATACCGGGATCGGGTAAACAGCAAACGGGATGACAAACGGAAAATTCCTGACAACCGAAGTGATCACATCGACCCTCTCTCCGTCGAGCCTTATGACCTTGAGCCCCGATATTTTCTTTCCGGGACTCTTGCCCCCGAACAGAGAATCGGAAACGAGGAGAAAAGTGATGGATGCGAGGTAGCCCGCCGCACCGGGTATTCTCCACAGGGCCAGAGCGATGACGAAGTCTATGAACTTGGCGAGAAATCTCTGTATGACGTCCGCTCTCATCTTCTCCAGATTGAGAAGATCTGCGGGAAATTCAATCTTCATCTACCCCCTCCTCATAAGGAGTGTTTTTCGTGAAAAACATAAACGCCAGAGTGGGCCTCCTGCTCCCCTCTCTCATCACGAAATGAATGGACTCGAACCTGTATCCCTTTCCAATCCATTCGTTCAACGCCTTCTCTATTTCAACGTCGACGACCTCCGAAATCTCCACGACTTTGTAAGGACCAGCCGTCATAAACCCTCCCTCAGCAATCTGGCTACTTCCTTCGCGAAATACGTTATTATCAGATCCGCTCCCGCCCTCTTTATCGCCAGAAGAGTCTCCATCATGACCCTTTTCTCGTCGACCCATCCGAGTTTACCCGCCGCCTTTATGAGAGAATATTCACCACTCACGTTGTAAGCGGCAACTGGAAGGTCGAACGTCTCCCTGACCTCCTTTATCACGTCCAGGTAAGCGAGAGCCGGCTTCACCATCACGATGTCGGCTCCCTCTTCCACATCCAGAGCCACTTCCCGAATCGCCTCTCTCACGTTGGGCGGATCCATCTGGTAAGCTCGCCTGTCACCAAATTTGGGAGCAGACTCGGCGGCATCCCTGAAAGGCCCATAAAAGGCCGAAGCATATTTGGCTGCATACGACATGATCGGGGTATCGAAAAATCCTTCCTCATCTAGAGCCTCCCTTATGGCCGCCACTCTCCCGTCCATCATGTCCGAGGGTGCAACCATGTCCGCGCCGGCTTTCACATGAGACACCGCGCTTTTGGCCAGAAGTTCGAGGGTTGCATCGTTGTTGACGTTCCCGTCTTCATCCAGAACCCCGCAATGTCCGTGATCGGTATATTCACACATGCACACATCGGTTATTACCACCAGCTCCGGCGCCGCATCTTTTATGGCTCTTACCGCCCTCTGGACAATTCCGTCATCGCTGAAAGCATCGGAACCAACCGGATCTTTCTCCTCAGGAATGCCGAAAAGCAGCACCGCCGGAATCCCGAGAGAGTGAGCTTCCTTTGCCTCCTCCACAGCGTGCTCCACGCTCAGCTGGTAAACCCCCGGCATCGACGGAACCTCTTTCTTCACATCCTCCCCGAAAACCACGAAAAGGGGATATATGAGATCATCGACGGAAAGCCTGGTCTCCCTGACCATCCTGCGGAAGTTTTCGTTCTTCCTGAGCCTTCTCATTCTCACATCCGGGAAATACATGCCGCATCCTCCTTTTCATCTTCGACTGTTTTCGGCAAAATCGGAAAAAATCGATTCCACCAGCCTCTCCACAGAGGGCTCCTCTGGTACGACTGCCACTTCCAGTCCCCTCGCAGTAACCGCTCTTTTCGTCGTATTCCCTATCACTGCGATTTTAACATTTTTGAGCAACTCTAAAGCCATCTCCTCGCCGAGTATCTTCAGAAAATTTTCGAACGTGGAGGGACTCGTGAAGGTGGCGTAGTCGATGGGCGAAGAAAACAGCCCTTCCACCTGCTCTTTCGTGTAAGACGGCTCCACCGTTTCGTAAAGCGTGAATGGATCGACCTTCACTCCTCTCGATTCGAGGATATCGATGAATTCTTTCCTGCCTCGCTTCGCTCTCGGGAAAAAAACCGTATCACCGTCCCCCAAAATACCCAAAAGCTCCCTGGCGAGCCCCTCTCCATCCCTGACCTCTGGAACAAAGAAATCCCTGACGCCCCGCTCACGAAGCAGGCTGCCGGTTTTTTCACCAACCACGGCAATGTTTTTTTCGGAGAGAATCCCGATTTCCTTCGCCCCGAGAACCCGGAGCGTGAAAAAAACGCTTCTCTCGCTGGTGAAGGCTACCCAGGTGGCATTACTCAGCCGTGAGACGAAATCACCCCTATCGAGACCCCCGACGATCTTCGTCTGGATAGTGGGAAATACCAGAGGAGTCCCTCCCCTCGCGGCAATCAGTCTTGATGACTCCTCCGCCTTCTCCCATTCCCTCGTGACGAGGACGACTGGTCTCGACACATCGGAACTCACACCATCCGCCCTCTCAGTCGGTTCCATAGACCTCTTCGAGAATTTCCTTCCCTCCCCTGGATAGAAGATCGTCTGCCAGTCTTTCTCCAAGAACTTCCGGCTCCGCGAGATCACCCTCCAGCTCGCCCCTGACGACCACCGTTCCGTCAGTGGAGGCCACAAGCCCCACGAGCCGCAGCCGTCCGTCATCGACCCTCCCGAAAGCGGCTATGGGGACCTGACAGCCGCCCTCGAGCTTGTGAAGAAAGGCTCTTTCGGCTCGAACCGCCGTCATCGTGGGCTGGTGGGACAAAAAGCTCACGCAATTTCTGATCTCATCGTCGTCCTCACGAATCTCTATGCCAAGGGCTCCCTGACCGATGGCCGGTATCATCACACGGGGATCCAGGTATTCCGTAATCCTCTCCTCCCAGCCCATCCTTCTTATTCCCGCAGATGCGAGAACCACCGCGTCGAACATCCCTTCCTCGACTTTTCTTAGCCTCGTGTCGAGATTTCCCCTCAGCGGTTCAACCTTCAGATCGGGTCTGAGTGAGAGAAGCTGCGCCTGCCTCCTCAAGCTGCTCGTCCCTATCTTCGCCCCCTCGGGGAGTTCATGAAACTTCCTGCCGGACGGAGAAACCAGAACGTCTCTCGGGTCCTCCCGTTCCGTTATCACGGCGATTTCTAATCCAGGAGGTATTATCGTGGGAACGTCTTTCATGCTGTGGACGGCGAGGTCGATCCTCCCATCGAGAAGAGCTTCTTCTATCTCCTTCACGAATAGCCCCTTCCCTCCAACTTTGGCGAGGGGAACATCCAGTATCCTGTCCCCGGTGGTCCTGATCCTCACGAGTTCCACCTCGACGTTCTCGTGTCTCGCCTCTATGGCTCTCTTCACGAAATGAGCCTGCCACAGGGCCAGCACGCTTCCTCTCGTTCCCAATTTGATGACCTTTTTCTCCATCTCACCCTTCCATCCTGTTCTTTTCTCTAACCTCTCTCCTGTCCTCCCTGTTCCCTTCGCCCAGGCCGAATATCCTCTTTACAGCCTCGGACAGAGTCGCGCCGTTCTCCATCTCTTCTCCTCTTTTCAGAGCAGTAATTGGCATGTGCAGAAACTTGTTCATGAGCGCCCTCGAAAGCCCCTCTATCACCTGTTCGACCCTCTCGTCTGCCCCTTTGAGGTGCGAAAGCGCCTTCGCCACCTCCGCCTTCCTGACCTCGTCGAACCTCCCCCTCAGTTCCGCAATCATGGGTCCTATCTCGGTCGCCTCTTTGAACCATCGTCTGAATTTTTCCACCTCCTCCAGAACGATGTCCTCAGCGCGTCTCGCCTCTTTCTGCCTCTCACCCAGATTTTCGTCGACTACAGACTGTAGATCATCTATGTCATATACGTAGACGTTGTCTATTTCGTTTGCGTAAGGATCTATGTCTCTGGGAACCGCCATGTCTATGAAAAACATCGGCCTGTTTCTTCTCTCACGTATGACTGTCTCCACGTCATCTCTCTCGATTATCACACGTGGCGCGCCGGTCGAACTGATGACTATGTCCGCGTATTTGAGATGTCCCATGAACTCCTCGAATCTTATTGGTGTCCCCTCGAACTCGTTAGCTAGCTTGACAGCTCTCTCGAAAGTTCTGTTCGTGACGAGTATGGTCCCGACGCCCGCATTCATCAGATGCCTGGCCGCGAGCTCGCACATCTCACCGGCACCAATAAGCATGACGGTCTTGTCCTCGAGGGTGGAAAAGATCTTCTTTGCCAGCTCCACCGCCGCGTAGCTCACCGAGACGGCGCTCGCGGCTATCTTCGTCTCGCTCCTCACCCTTTTCGCCACCTGAAACGCTTTTGGGAAGAGCTTCTTGAGAAATGGCCCCGAAGACTTGAAGCGGAGCGCGCACTCGTAAGCATCTTTCACCTGACCGAGTATCTGCGGCTCACCCAGCACCATGGAGTCGAGACTCGAGGCCACCCTG
This sequence comes from uncultured bacterium, assembly GCA_964429585.1. GTDB lineage: Bacteria > Desulfobacterota > Deferrimicrobia > J040 > J040 > CAYSCN01. The sequence goes on from CAYSCN010000002.1 coordinate 46,398, forward strand.
AAGAGGTGCCTCACCGCATCGTAACCGAAATAGCTGTAAAGGTATTGTTCGATCTCCTCCCTTGGAACTCCGTGATACTCGGAGAGAAACACCTTCACATCGTCTATTCCCTGGTGAACATCATCCACTACGGCGTAGATCTCGACCCTGTTGCACGTGGATATTATCGCGCACTCCTTGACGGAACTTTTCTCCAGGACACCGGCTATGGCCAGACCCAGGCCGGATTCGGGGAACGCGAATTTCTCCCTCACTTCCACTGGGGCAGTCTTGTGATTGAGTCCAACCAGTATAAGCCTCATTTCACCTTCCTATCTCGCAAAGGTCGCGTAAGAATGAAGCCCCGGAAGCAGGAGGTTGACCCCCAGAAACGTGAAAAGAACTGCCCCAAAACCTACTATTGCGAGAATCGCCGCCTTTTTCCCCCTCCATCCCACCGTGAGGCGTCCGTGGAGCAGGGCGGCGTAGAGAAGCCACGTGATGAGCGACCACGTCTCCTTTGGATCCCAGGACCAGTAAGCCCCCCACGCGTATTCAGCCCAGATTGACCCCGTGATTATCCCTATCGTGAGCAAAGGAAATCCGAAGGTCAGGCATTTGTGGTTTATCTCGTCTAGCACGTCCAGAGGAGGCAGCCTCCTCATGATGGGACCAAGCTTTTTCTTCTTCAATTGCCTTTCCTGAATCAGGTAAATGACACCCGCCGCGAAGGCAACGGCAAATATGGCGTCACCTATGAACAAAAGCGTCGCGTGTATCGGAAGCCAGTAGCTCTGCAGCGCCGGTGGAATCATTTTTATATCGGCGGGCATGAAGGCCGTGAAAAGTATGAAGGTGAAAGCGATGGGAGCCACGAATGCACCCAGAACCTTCATTCTGTACTTCCTCTCGATAATAAGGAACACGACAACCGTGGAAAGCGAAAAGAAGGAGAGAGATTCGAAGAGGTTGGTCAAGGGTGTGAATCCCGCTTCGAAGTATCTAAGAACGAAACCGAAAAAATGGACTCCCGCGCCCGCGACCAGCGCATATCTTGCCCACCTTACGGCGGCATCCTTCATGAAAATCACATACCCCAGATAGAGAAGAGTCCCCACCAGATAAAAGAGAGCGGCGAACTTGAGAAAGTAAGCGTTCATCTCCACATTCCTTTATGGAATAAAACCATCCATAACTATAAAACACAATGTATGTGGGCGCAACAACCGAAGAGCCTCCATCCTTGACACTGCACAGGGCATTAATTAGTTTAATCAAAAAGGAATGAACATGGGGAAAAAACTGAAAATAGGGCTTCTGGCGGTTCTTCTGGTCTCTTTCTTCCTCACTTCATGCTCTTCGAAGCTCCCGGTCGAACAGGGGGTAGTCGTGGTGGGCCTGAACGGGACACCCACGAACATCGACCCCAGATACGCCACGGATGCATACAGCCACCAGGTGATAGAGCTGTGCTACAACGGGCTCATGAAAAAGGACATCAAGGGACGCCCTGTTCCGGACCTGGCGAAAGAGGTCGTGGCTATATCACCCACCACTTACCTGGTTCGTCTGAAAAAAGGCATCACATTCCACGACGGTTCAGAACTGACCGCCAGAGACGTAAAATACACCTACGAGTTCCTGAAGGATCCGAAAAACGGGACCCCTCACAGCGGAACCTTTGGGAAAATAAAAGAAATAAGAACGTTGAACGATTATTCACTCGAAATCGAGCTGAAGGAACCGTTCGCCCCGTTCCCCACGGCGCTCACCGTTCCCATAGTGAAAAACGGAACGCCGAAAGAAGCTCTGAAAGACGGGGAAAACGGGACGGGACCGTTCAAGATGATCAAATACCTCCCGGATGAAGAGCTGGAGTTCGTTCCCTACTCGAACTACTTCGAGGGTTCACCGAAAATCAAAAAACTGAAAGTGAAAATAGTTATGGACGACAACGTGAGATTTCTCCAGCTCAAGAAAGGGGAGATAAATTTCGTCATAAACGGCGTCACACCTGACCTCGTAGAAGAATTGAAAAAAGAAAAGAAACTGGAAGTCATCGAATCACCTGGCAGCAACTTCTCCTATCTCGGGTTCAACCTGAAGGATCCCGTCCTTCGAAACAAAAAAGTGAGGGAAGCGATCGCGCACGGGATAAACAGGCAACAGATAATCGATTCCATTCTCAAAGGTCTCGCAATACCCGGAGAAACCCTGATCTCTCCCCTCTACTGGGCGCACGAACCCAACGTGAGGAAATATGAATATGACCCTGAACTTTCCAGGAAGTTGCTCGACGAGGCAGGATATCCGGATCCAGACGGTGCCGGACCGAAACCCCGGTTCACCCTGACATACAAAACCTCTCAAAACGATCTTCGCAGGAGGATCGCCCAGGTCATTCAGGAACAGCTGCGCGAAATAGGCATTGAGCTCAAGATCGTATCCTACGAGTGGGGCACCTTCTTCGACGACATAAAAAAGGGCAACTTTCAGCTCTACTCCCTTACCTGGGTGGGCGTCACCGATCCGGATATCTACTACTACGCATTTCACTCGAAAAGCACCCCACCCATGGGAGCAAACAGAAACGGTTACGCAAACCCCAGGCTCGACAGGCTAGTCGAGCTCGGCCGAAAAACCCTTTCCATCGACGAGAGGAAAAAGATTTACTCACAGGTGCAAAAGATAATATCCGAAGACCTTCCCATCTACGGCCTCTGGTTCAACGTGAACGTCCTCGTGAAGGACAAAAGGATCAGAGGATTCACCCTGTTTCCCGACGAATCCTTCAGACCGCTCAAAAACGTGTGGATAGAGGAAAGATGACGTCTTACATCATGAGACGAATCGGCTCCATGGTCCCCGTCGTGTTCGGAGTCATAACGGCCGTTTTCCTCCTGGTGCACATGATACCCGGTGACCCGGTCGAAATAATGCTCGGGGAAACCGCCCGGCCGGCCCAGAGAGAAGAGCTCCGGAAAGCCCTGAAGCTGGACAGGCCCCTTTATGAACAATATCTCTCTTACCTCCAGGGCCTTGCCCGAGGAGACCTGGGAACGTCCATCCGTAGCGGGAGACCGGTTCTGGACGAAATACTTTCCCGCTTCCCGGCGACTCTGGAACTCGCGCTCGCCTCCATAGTAGTCGCCGGGCTTATCTCGTTTCCTCTCGGTATCATAGGAGCAATCAAAAAAGACACCATCGCCGATGGGGCCTCGCTCTTTTTCTCCCTGATAGGGCTGTCTCTCCCGAACTTCTGGCTGGGACCACTGCTGATCCTCCTCTTTTCGATAAAGCTCAACATCTTTCCAGTGGCGGGAAGGGGCGGGTTATCACACCTGGTGCTCCCGGCCGTGACGATGGGAATGGGTATGGCAGCCATATTGACCAGACTTCTTCGGTCATCGCTCCTGGACGAGTTCGGCCAGGACTATGTGAAAACGGCTCTTTCGAAAGGCATTCCCAGGCGGAGAGTCCTACTGGTCCATGTCCTGAAAAACTCGATGATTCCCGTATTGACCGTGATGGGACTCCAGTTCGGAGCCCTTCTGGCGGGAAGCATAATAACGGAGACCATTTTCTCCTGGCCAGGCATCGGCAGGCTCACCATAAGCGCAATAAACAACAGGGACTATCCGCTGGTTCAGGGATGTGTTCTCGCAATAGCACTGTTCTACGTGCTGGTCAACCTCATAACAGACCTGGCTTATGCCCTGTTCGACCCGAGAATCAGGTATTCACGGAGGGATTGAGGGGAAAATGGGCATCCTGGAAAAACTGGTTCGCAAAAAGACGGTGGTAATCGGCGCCTCGATATGCACCATCTTTCTCCTGGTTGCACTGTTCGCGCCGCTTTTAGCACCGATGGATCCCCTGCAGCAGGACCTGAAAGGCAGCCTCTCACCACCGTCCAGAACCCATATTCTCGGCCAGGACAAGCTGGGGAGGGACATTCTAAGCAGAATATTCTTTGGAGCGCGAGTATCGATAACAGCGGGGATAATGGCGGTATCGTTCTCCCTGGTCGTGGGAACGGCGCTGGGCGCAATATCTGCGTATGCCGGCGGAATAATCGATTCAATCATAATGCGCGTGGCGGACGTGTTCCTGGCTTTCCCCGGAATTCTGCTTGCCATAGGCTTCACCGCCGTTCTCGGACCGGGTCTCAGAAACGTCATCATAGCTCTCGCGATTATAGGATGGGTGGGCTACGCGAGGATCGTGAGAGGGCAGATCCTGAAGCTCAGGGAGATGGAGTTCGTTCTCGCCGCAAAAGCTGCTGGAGTCCCCCCGGAAAACATAATTCTCAAGCACCTCTTGCCCAACGCGATATCCCCCATAATCATCGAGGCGACCTTCGGGGTAGCAAGAGCGATAGTCGCCGAGGCAGGTCTGTCCTTCCTCGGCCTGGGGGTGCAGCCACCGACTCCATCCTGGGGGGCGATGATCAACGAAGGACGCTTCTACCTCTTCGTCGCGCCGCACATAACCACGTTTCCAGGAATAGCCATAATGCTCCTGGTGATGGCAATAAATTTCCTGGGTGACGGATTGAGAGACGTCCTCGACGTGAGAGGGGAAGACGGAGGGGTCTTCTGATGCCAGGAACTTCCCTCAACCCCGGAGAGAGACTTATTCTATCCTTCAAAGGATATTTCCTTACTCCATTCGCCAGAAAGGTTCTTGAAAAAGGTCTCTGCGGCGGGATCATACTTTTCTCAAACAATGTCGAAAACACACGCCAGCTCAGCGCGCTGATCGAAGAGATAAAAACCGTAGCATCGATAAAACCTCCAATAATTGGAATCGACCAGGAAGGAGGCAGAGTCCAGAGAATCACGGACGAAAAGTTCACGCTTCCCTCTGCCAGAGAAATCGGGAAGAACCGGACTCCTCTCGAGACCAAGATCCTCGCCCATTCCCTCGGCAAGGCGCTCGCATCAATCGGAATAAACGTCAACTTCGCCCCGGTCCTCGACGTGCTGAGTGAACCTGGAAATACAGTCATAGGCGACCGCGCATTTGGGACGGAACCAGAAAAAGTAGCCGAATATGGATGCGCCTTTGCCAGGGGATTGAATGAGGGAGGTGTGCTCCCTGTTGGTAAGCACTTCCCCGGACACGGCATGACCATCGAGGACTCTCACCTCACTCTGCCCAGGTGCAGGGAATCCATGGATAAAATAATGAAAACGCACGCCTACCCATTCGCAGCAGCAATCAGAGAGGGAATCCCCGGGCTCATGACCGCGCACGTGACATTCGAAGACATCGACCCAGATTTCCCAGCCACCTTCTCGGAGAAAATCCTGAACGAACTGCTGAGAAAGAAGCTCCGCTTCGACGGAGTCACGTTTTCGGATGACCTGAACATGAAAGCGATATCGGCCCACTTCTCACTGAAAGAGATAGCAAAGCTCGCCGCCATCTCCTCCCCGGACTTCCTCATACACACCGGAGATGAAGAAACACAGGCCGCACTCATCGAGGAAATGCTAGATATCTACTCGCGAACATCTACAAACCGCCTCGAAGCGGCCCACGGGAGAATCGAAAAATTCCGCTCACTCATCAGGAACTGACGCCACGAGCCTACCGAAGAGAGACCTCCACCCCCTGCCGTAAAGTTTCAGGTAATTCAGGTAGTGAAACATCACCCTCCTCACGTATTTACGGGTCTCCTCATAGCCGATCATCTCGGGGAAGAGGTCCGGGTCTTTTCCAAACTTCTCGAGCCATCGCCTGACAGCTCCTTCTCCACCGTTGTAAGCTGCGGCAGCGAGAATCCGGTTACCCCGATACTTCCTCAGCAGATTTCCAAGGTGATGTGACGCAAATGCTGCGTTGACACCCGGAGCAAACAGGAGCCCCGGGGAAAACTTCCCGAAACCGAGGGATTTTGCTATCCTTCTGGCAGTCCCCGGCATGATTTGACCAAGCCCCACGGCACCTGCTGGAGAAACGGCATATACATCGAACAGCGACTCCTGTCTTATTATGGCGTGAAGGAAGAATGGATCCCCCATTTTCTCCCCTTTCTGCCGCACAAACGGAGAAGACGGGTATATCAAATAATCTCTGCCCACGCGCCCCACTTCCCCCCTGTATCCTCTCACCATCATCAATATGGCACCTCTCAAATCACCGAAGACATACTTAACAAGAGGAGAAGTGAACCCTCCGCCTTTCACCAGCTCCTTCTCGACCCTTCTCATCTCTTCCATGGCGAAGGAACTAAGCCCCAGTTCCTGAAACGCAATAGCCCTCCTGAGCGAACCACCTATGGGTGCCTTCACCAGCTGTCCATCTTCCAATATCGATCTCGATACTGACACCGGGCTCAAATTCTCGAATTCAAGCTCGGCAAAACGATCCCACCTGTATGTCCCGTTCAGCTTTCTGAGACTCTGAAAGAAGTAGAGTCCCCCCGAAGCATCTTTCACGAGCTCCTCGTAGATTTTTCTCGCGGACGCCTCGTCCCCTGCCCGTTCGAGGGAAAGCCCCTCGAAGAACCTGAACCTGGAAGCAGCTCCTTCATCGGCGAAACGGGAGCCCATCTTCCGGAAAAAGGACGCCGCTTTCCGGTATCTCTTCGAGAGAAAGAACATCAACCCTCGCCTGAAAGCGCTCTCAAGCGCCACGTTGTCTTCCGGAGATTTCATCCCTCTCGAGTAATAATCTCCAGCTCGCTCGTAGGCCCCCTTTTCTTCGAATATCCTGCCAAGATTGTAAGAGGCCCGGTATGAAATTCCGGTGGAAGGAAAATCCTTCACAACCCTTTCCAGATATCCAATTGCCTCGCGCAGGCGCCCCCCATACCAGGAAAAAACCCCAGCGTAAAAAAGCTTCTCCCCCTGAAGTTTCGGAGGAAGGCCCTGGACGCTGGACGAAAGAAGCCTCACCGCCTTAGTGTAGCGCCCCTGCCTCCTCAACGCCTCTGCGAGCAGAAGCTCTCCTTCCGCTCTCAACTTCCCTCTCAAGTGAGGAATCCAGGACGAAAGGAGCCTCTCTGCCTCCACGAATCTGCCCATCCCTTTGAGAGCCGTCGCAAAGGAAATGACGCTTTTGGGGGAGACATATTTCGACTTCACGTTGCTCCCCAGTAAAACCTTCATCAGCTCATCAGTGGCTTTCTCACTCTCTACAGTGCCGGGAAATTTCTCGGCGCATGACACGAGGAATCTCACCCCCTCTTTCACCTGGCCTTCAAGGAGCTTCAGCTTCCCCTTCGTGTAAAGGTAGATGGCTGCTTCCCTGAAGGACAGGGGAGCTCGCCTCACCATCGACATGATCTCCCTCGCCTTTTTCACGTTACCCTTCTGGAGATACCCGTAGGCAATGCGAACCTCTCCGTATTCGGTGAAAAAACTTCCGGGGAAGCGGTCTCTCAAAATTCGCAGAGATTCTTCAGCCTCCCCCAGGTTTCCTCTGAGCACACGGGCGACGAGCGCCGAGTAAACCTTGAAATCCTCCAGCAAAGCCGGGATTACATTCGAAGGAACGTTCTCCAGAGCATCCGGATCCTCCCTCAACAACCCCAGAGACATGGCCCTAAGAAAGGCCTGGCTGGATTTTCCTCCCTCGACCCCGGCGCGGGCGGTCGCCGCGAGGGAAAAAGCACTGCATGCTAAGACCCAAACGAAAATATATTGAAAAATCGACTTTTTAGTCTTCCTCACCAAACAGGTGTTCATATAAAATCCTTTAACAGAAATGTTTATCTCGGTGTCGACACATATATTCGTTTACCACGAGTACAGAGACGATTTCCTATCCATTGTAAAGAATAGCGGTGTGAACTCAATCGAAATATTTTCATCCATCCCTCATTTTCCATACAAGAACGAGAGGTTCGTGGAGCAATTTCTCGACAGATGCGTTCGCGAGGGAATCAAAGTCGCATCCGTCCACTTCCCGCTCTACTTCCACATCAGCGACATAGAAAAAAACAGGTGGACATCTCTTTGCACGGAAAACGAGGAACTCAGACTCGCCTCCGTAACCGAGACCGTCGAATCGGCAAGAATCCTCAATCTACAGGCCAGCGGCATCCTCGTGATTCACACGTCGTTCCCCCGCCGGATAGTTACGACCAAGCGCGCGATGCTCTTCAGGGACAGCGTGAACAGGATTCTGGACAAACTCCAGGACGGGGTTTCTCTGGCGGTTGAAAATACCACATTTCAATCGACTAGAGCGAGAGCGATCGCAAGGCTGGTGGAATCGTTTTCAAGTGACAGAATCGGAATATGCGTGGACGTGGGACACGCGAACGTGATAGAAGACCCGGCGAAGGCTATAAAAGCCGCCGGAACGAAACTACTCGACGTTCACGTCTCCGACAACCTGGGCGACAGGGACGACCACCTCGTGCCCGGCGCAGGCTCCATAAAATGGAGGTCCGTCTTCTCCACCCTGAGAGACACGGGTTACTGCGGGCCACTCACACTCGAACTGAGAGATCCCCACAGGGGGAAAATATGGGATCCGGACCTGTTCCAATCGATGATAGAAGATTCAATCAGTTTCATCAGAAATCACATATCCAGGGAGACCGCCTTTGGAGGGCTGGATTAAAGAAACCATAGCCAGGGGAATTACCGATCCTTCGGTATTCGTGTCGATTGAAGAACTCGAAGGCGACGCCTCCACTCGCCGCTACTTCCGCGTCACTATCCGCGGGGAGGAAGGGACCCCGGATTTCACCGTGGTGATGATGAGATACCCCGACTCCCATGTTGTCGAGGGACAGCTTCTCTTCGAACACGTTCACCGGTTTCTGGAAATGGGAGGCGTCAAAGTCCCTCGAATCTACCTTCATCTGCCCGAGGGAAATCTTCTCTTTCTGGAAGACGCAGGCGACAAAACCCTGGAATCGCAGGTAAACGAGGAAGGGTTCTGCGAGAAAACTCTGTCGCTCTACGAGCTAGCTCTCGAGGAAATGGTGAAAATCCAATCGAAGTGCACCGCCCTTCTCGACCCTGGCTCCGTACCGGCCAGACTGTCATTCGACCGGGACAAATTCATGGAAGAAATGAACTTCTTCGCACGGTGGGGAATAAAAAATATCTTCCCTGAAGATGGAGAAAGACTTTCAGAGAGCTTCCTGAAACTCGTGGAGCCGGTGATACTCGAAATCACATCCCTGCCAAGATTCCTCGCCCACAGGGACTACCACAGCAGAAACATCATGGTCGTGGGCGGAGGTGACATCAGAATCCTGGACTTTCAGGACGCCCGGATGGGAACGATATTCTACGACCTCGCCTCGCTTCTCCTCGACTCATACGTGACCATACCAGATGGGAAACGGGATCGGCTCGCTGTCACCTACATGGAAATAGCGGCCGGAGAAAGACTCCCTGTGGGCCGTTCCAGAGACGAGTTTCTAGTAAACCTGTGGAAGACGGCGATTCAGCGGAATCTGAAAGCGCTCGGAACTTTTTTCTTCATGTTGTTTGGGAGAAAAAATCAAAGATACAGGGACTCGATACCAACCACGATCGAACACCTGAAGAAGAACCCTGTGCTCGAAGAAGACTTCCCAGAGCTGGCCGGGTTCATAATACCCCTGCTGGAAAAGATGAGAGAGGAGCTCGAAAAAAATGGTTAGAACCCAAAGGGTGGGAATGATTCTCGCCGCCGGGCTGGGCACAAGATTGAGACCTCTTACCTTCGAGATGCCCAAACCCGTCGTCCCCGTGCTGGGCAGGCCCCTCGTATCATATACCCTCGATTTCCTGTCGAGACACGGCTTCAGGGACGTGGTGATAAACCTGCACAGACTGCCCGGGATAGTGAAGAACAGGTTGTTAGAGTGGGGAGGATTCAAGGGCAACCTCAAGTTCGTGATCGAGCCGGAGATACTCGGCACTGGAGGAGGCGTGAAGAACGCCCTCCAGCACTTCGGCAAGGCCGAGACGATCACGGTGGTCAACAGCGACACGATAGTCGACTTTGACCTGGAAAAGGCCATACATTTTCATCGCAGAAAAAAGGCTCTCATAACACTGGTCCTGTTCCCTTTGAAAAACAAAAAATACACGCCGCTTCTAACCGATGGGAAAGACAGGATTATATCCGTCGGAAAAACGGGAAACGGTTCGGGACCATATTTTTATCCGGGCGTCTCCATTCTTCATCCCTCGGTTATCGAGCGCATCCCTCAGGGAAAAGCCTGCCTGATACGAGACCTGGTCATTCCCCTCATAGAGGAGGGGGAAATCGTGTGCGGCTTCTGCACAGAGGGAAGGTTCCTCGAATTCGGCACGCCAGAGGAATACCTGGATAACACGCTCACCCTGCTAGAAGAAGCACCTCATCATTCTCCCAAAGGCGGCGACTACGAAGTCATTGCACCTGTTTTCATATCTCCCGAGGCCACCATAGGAAAAGGAGCCGTCATCGGTCCCCACGCGGTCTTAGAGGGAAAATCCGTAGTGGGAAAAGGAGCCACAGTCACCCGCTCGATCGTCTGGCCAGGAGGGATGGTCGATCCGGAAACGGAAACACGGGGCGCAGTCGTCACTCCACATCGGATCGTCTACGTGAAAAAACCTTCTCCATGACTTTTCTGAAGTTCGCCCCAGGAGTTATCTTGCCGAGAATCCTCTTGCCGCCCCCTGTGACGCTCGCACCATTTACGGGAATCCCGCCTATCGCCAAAGCCCCCAGATACGCGAAAGCGGCTGCTTCCACAAATTCGGGTGAAATTCCCAGCTCCTCAGAAGAAGTGACAACCGTCCCGGGGAGAGAGGAAGACAAAAATCCCATGAGGGCCCGATTCTTCGCGCCTCCACCGCCAACCCATAGAGACTTCAACCCACTCGTGTGCCTTTCAACGAATTCTCTCACGCACAACGCCGTGTATCTGGTAACCGTCGCCACGATATCTTCTCTTTCGAGTCCGAGCTTCTTCGCCTCACTCATTATTAAGTCGACGAACCGCTCACCGTAATTTTCGCGACCAGCCGTCCCTGGCTTTACGGAAGAAACAAATCCATCGGCCTCTCTAATCCTCTTCAGCAGAGCTTCCGAGGGAGTGCCGGACGACGCCATCTCACCTCCCACGTCATACGTGGACCTACCGCCGGTCACTCTTCCCACGACTCCATCTATCAACATGTTGCCCGGTCCCACGTCGGAAGCGAGAACGACCCTACCACCGTCGACGATGGTGATGTTGGCTATACCGCCAACATTCAAAAATCCTCTCCGCCCGTCCCTCCCTTCCAGTATCACGCGATGATAATAGGGCGCCAGGGGTGCCCCCCTGCCACATGAAGCCACATCAGCAGACCGGAAATCGCTCACCACCGTCAAACCCGTCAGCTCTGAAATGAACGCCTCTTCGCCAACCTGCCATGTCAGCGTGTAGTCTGTGCCATCCCACATGAAGGAACGAGGATAGTGCCCGATCGTCTGACCATGAATGGATACCACCGTCGATTCGAGATCAATCAGATCTTTCATATCATCCAGCATTTCTCTCACTCGACTCCCGACGAACAAACCGTATTCCGCACTGAACGACAGGATATCGAACTTGGACACCTCTTTCGTCTCCTGCAGTGTGAGCGCTTTCTCTCTCAGCTCTCGAGGAAAGGCGAAGCTCCCGGTTCCCAAAATATCCCCCGGCTCGGATATGGAAAGTTCACCGAATCTCGACACCACCGCGTCCATTCCATCGGAGGACGTGCCTGTCATGACTCCCACCACGAATATCATTTCAACCTCTCTATCCTCACTGGATCTCCCCTCGTAATTCCCAGAAAGGCGGACGCGCTGTCCATATTCAAAACGATCTCTATCCTCGAAAAGCTTCCAGGAACGAGTCCAACCTGCCCGGGTGATAGAAAACCGAACGTCTTTACACAAAAAGCTCTTTTTCCGCACACGAGAAACCGCGTGTCTCCACCCGCCCAGTCCAGAAATTCATCAGATGGAATCGACGTGATCACGTTTCCGAACCTGTCGACCCAGAGACATTCCCCACCTATCGAATCCGCACCCACTTCACATCCGGGAATTTCCAGCTTCACCATCATGCCCAGCTCGGGACCGGCGTCCTCGAGCCTCCCGCCGGCGGCAAGTCTCGCCGCGACAGGCCCGAAAACGTCTCTTCCATGGAAAGTTTCACACTTCCTGGGAAGCATCCACTCTCTGTTGCTGATCTCCCGTATCGACCTAACTCCGTCTTTTTCAGAAGCAGGGTAGAGGAGGCCGTTGTCCGGTCCAACGAGCAGGTAATTCTCCGTCTCCACGGCTATCCCTTTTCTGTCTCCGCCCACGCCAGGATCCACCACCGCGAGAAAAACAGTGCCAGGCGGAAACCAATCGGACGCCTCGGTCAGCAAAAAAGCACCGGCTCCGACATCCCCCGGCGGCACGTCGTGAAAGATGTCTATCACATCCACACCGGGCGATATTCCCTTAATGACCCCTTTCACTATGCCGGGGAAAGGAGAATTCGACCCGAAGTCGGTCAGAAAAGCGATGATTCCACCAGATCTACTTTTTTCCCGCATGTTTCCCCTCGAGAAGCAGGCCCGCTATGAGGGGTATGGTGAGTTCGTGATGCCCCACGATGTAGATTCCTTTTCCCTCCTCCACGAGGGGTCTGCGCACCACATTTTCCATCACCCTGTAGTGCCTCTGAAAGTCGAGCGCGGCCGTAACCACGTTCTTCAGAGGATGACCAAGATTCCTCGCCATCGAAACAGCCTTCAGAAACACCTCCGGGAGTATGACAGCGGAACCGACGTTGAGATACAACCCGCACTCCAAACCCGCGACCTTTTCCACAAAGAGGCGAAAATCTCTCATCGATCCTTCCCCTATCAGAGCTCCGTCCGCCTCCGGGTGCATATGGGTTATGTCGGTCCCTATGGCAACGTGAACGGATACGCTGACCCCGCACCTCTCGCACGCTGCGAGTATGCTCAGCTCCTTGTTCTCGAAATCCGACTCGTAAAGAGCGGAAGCCACGGATCTCCCTATTCCATGCCCATTCGAAACTCCCTTTTCGACTGCCCCGTTCACGAACCGCGAAGTCTCCTCCGCCATTCCGAAACTTCCATCCTTTATCTGCTCCGCCACGTCCTCCGAAGTCACCCCCGCCATGGCCATCTCGGAATCGTGGACCAGGAACGCACCGGTGACAGCAAGGTGATCGATGAATCCCTCCTCCATGAGCTGAATAATCAAGGGCGACAGCCCCACCTTTATCACGTGAGCGCCCATACCGACTATAACCGGCGCGCCTTCACTTTTCGACCACAGCCACCTTCTCACGAGGAATTTCAAATCCTCACCGGCGAGTATCGACGGTATGGCATCGAGAAGCCCCGTCAAACCATTCCCCACACTATAGGGAGACGAGAACCATCTACGAGACACCTTGCTCTTGCGGGAGAAAAGCGAGTATCTTTTCAGCCTTGACAGGTCCATCGTCATCCCTTCAGGAATTCCTCCGGATGTTCTTGAACAGCATCATATCGGTAAGGTCGCATATTATGTGACCGAGCAGAATGTGGGCTTCCTGAATTCTCGGAGTAGAATCCGACGGAACCGGGATGGGAAGATCGACCAGGTTGATCAGCTTCTCCCCTCTGCTCGAAGTGAGCCCTATCGTGAAAAGGCCCATCTTCTTCGCGACCTTGACCGCCTTCAGAACATTCGTAGACGAACCACTGGTCGATATCGCCACGGCGATGTCACCCTTGACCCCGAGCGCCTTTATCTGTTTGGAGAAAACTTCTGAAAAGGAATAGTCATTGCTGATCGAGGTTAGAATCGACGTATCCGTCGTGAGCGCAATCGCGGGAAGAGGAGGTCTCTCAATCATGAACCTGTTGACGAACTCAGCCGCCAGATGCTGGGAATCTGCCGCACTACCACCATTGCCGAAGAAAAGGACCTTGTTCCCCCTTTGAAGTGCCCTGGCTATAGCATCTGCGGCTATTATCAGTTTCCCAGTGAGATGCCTGGATATGAGTTCCGCCGTCTCCACGCTCTTGGCAATGCAGGATTTTACGTACTCTTCCATTCCCCAACCTCTTCTCGAAGATAAGTTGAAAATATATTTATCCCTCATACCGGTCAAGAGATATTTATCGTCTCGCATGCAGCCGCCACCGGGGCATTTGACAAGGTCCTGCAAGGGCAGGAAAATATACTGTAAAGGCAAGGAGGTCGGCCATGGACGATGCTATCAGAGAAGCAATCGAAAAATCAAAGGTGATCGCTGTCGTGGGTCTCTCGAACAAACCAGAAAGGCCCTCCTACCAGGTGGCCGAATTTCTCAAAGAAAGAGGCTACAAAATCATACCCGTGAACCCCAGGGTCGACGAAGTCCTCGGGGAGAAATCCTATCCCGACTTAACGAGCATCCCAGAGAAAATCGATCTGGTTGATGTCTTCAGAAAATCCGAAGACGTTCTCCCCATAGCCGAGCAGGCATTGAAAATAAAGCCCTCTTTCTTCTGGATGCAGGAAGGCATCGTGAATGAAGATGCTCGAGAGCTACTCGAAAAAAACGGCATTCGCGTGATCATGGACAGGTGTATAAAAAAAGAAATCACCCGCCTGGAGTGAGAAACCAAAACCGTTTTGCAGCATCATTAAATACAGAAAAAAACAACCGCGGAGGATGGTATGGGTGGAAAAGTTGTAAACCTGGACGAGAGCAGTTTCAACGAATTGATCAAAAAAGACGAACCCGTGCTAGTCGACTTCTGGGCTCCATGGTGTGGCCCGTGCAAGATGATCGCCCCGATTCTGGAGCAGGTGGCAGAGGAATTCGAGGGGAAAGCGACCATCGCAAAAGTGAACGTCGACGATCATCCCGAGATAGCCAGCAGATTTGGGATAAGGGGGATACCGACCCTCATCCTGTTCAGAAACGGAGAGATGAAGGGTCAGCTGGTGGGAGCAAACCCCAAGGAAAATATCGTAAATCTTATCAAAAAAGCTCTGTGAAGAAGAGCGTAAAAAAATCGATCCTTACACTTTTACTCTCACTGTCACTGGCTTACCTCATGTCATCGTGCGCTGCAGGTCCTCTCACGCGAGGATCTGCAGCATTCTTCCGCAAGCCGCCCAAAGCATCATGCACATATCAGGAGCGAGAAGCTTCTCCGGCCGATCTCAGAGGAGAACCGATTCTCGTATACGCGAGGGCGGACTGGTGCCCCATGTGCGGAAAACTGGATGAACTTCTCGAATTTCCCCAGGCATCATCCATAGATGGGCGTGAAATTTCAATAATAGTGTTCGACGTAGTCGACGGATATACAACATCAAAAAACGGCATATCTTCCGTCAGTCCGATCATCCGGATGGGAAACAATCCTACATCCAAACTGGCTGAGACAAAGGGCTGGAAAAAAGTTCTAACATGCCAGATCACATCGGATCAGTTCATCGACTGGTCCAGAGAAAAAAGAATTCCCATCATAGCGGGAATCGACGAAAGCGGGACCGTGATCGGCAGGATCGTCGGTTATCATCCCGGCATCGAAAACGACCTTCGAAAACTCCTGGAGAAGATCGGAGAGAAAAAACCGAAGCTCACAGAAGATACCGTCTCTTCGACTGATTCATGACTATTCCCACGGCGATCATGCTGGTTATCATCGACGAGCCGCCGTAGCTTATGAACGGAAGAGGCACCCCTACCACTGGAAACATCCCCATCACCATCGCCAGATTTATGAAAAACTGGAGCAGAAAGTAGACTCCCACTCCCGTTATCACGAACGAAGAGAACCTGTTCTGAACCTGCGTGGCTATGTAAAAGATTCTCAGGATGAAGATGAGAAACAGCAGGATAAGGATCATGCAGAAGATGAAACCCCACTCCTCCGCGAAAACGGAAAAAGCGAAGTCCGTGTGCTGTTCAGGGAGGAACCTCAACTGCCCCTGGGTCCCGTTGAGGAACCCCTTCCCGAAAAACCCACCAGACCCTATGGCTATCTTCGACTGAATCACGTGATAACCCGACCCGAAAGGATCCCTCTCAGGAGATAGAAACGTCAACACTCTCTTTTTCTGATAGTCCTTCATGAAGGTCCACAGAACGGGAAGCGACACCAGCGCCAGGCCGACCAGCGTCAATATGCTCCTCAACCGCAGACACGCAACGAATGCGAGAGCGCAAAAAATGAGTATGTAAAGCCCTCCCGTGCCAAGATCGGGTTGAAGGAGAATCAAGCCGAACGGTATCGCCACAAACAACAGAGGTTTGAAGAGATCCCTTATCGAAAGTCCGTACGAAGAATATATGTCGGAAAAAAACCTGCTCAAGAAGATGACGATCACGATCTTACCCATTTCAGAGGGCTGAAGGTTGATCGGGCCAAAAGAGAGCCAGCGTCTCGCACCGCCCGTGCTCTTTCCAACCGCAAGCACGAGAAGAAGTGAAATCACCAGAAGAACGTAAAGCGGAAAAGCGAATTCTTCGAGAGCGGACTCGTTCATGAAATAGACCAGCAAAGCAGCCACACTTCCAATTCCGAACCAGATCAGCTGCTTCAGGTATATGGCCAGTCCCGCTCCTGAATAGTAATAGGTGGCACTGTATGAATTGAGAGCACCCACAGCCGTCAGAACCACAGCAATGGCGGGAACCACGACTTCGACTCTCCCGGAGAGTATTCTTTTCAATTCCCTTCCCTCTCGAAAAATTTCCTGACGATTCCCCTGAAAACGGGAGCCGCCACTTTTCCACCCGATCCGCCGTGTTCCACGAGCACCACCACGGCGATCTCCGGGTCTTCCGCGGGCGCGTAACCGGCGAACCACGCGTGATCTCTCTTATAATAATCTATTTCATCTTCGGGAATATCCTCTTCCGGAAGAGAAACCACCTGAGCGGTTCCGGTCTTTCCGGCAACATCGATTCCATCGACCGCAGCACGATGCCCCGTTCCGTGAGGGTCAGAAACCACTTCTTCGAGCGCCTTCCTTATCAGATCCAGCTTCCAGGAGTCGACCGGCAAGCTACCAACCCAGCTTTCTTCTCCCTCCTTCGACTTCTTCTCAACAACTCGTGGAACAACAACCCTCCCGCCGCTTGCAATCGCAGAGTAAGCAATTGCCAGCTCGAGCGGCGTGACGAGGATATACCCCTGGCCGATCGACGCCACCACCGTTTCGCCGTCATACCACCTTTCCCCGAACCGCCTCTTCTTCCATTCTCTTCCCGGGACGAACCCTCTGCTCTCGTAATACAGGTCTATCCCAGTAGGCCTGTCGAACCCCACTTCCCTAAGCCACTTTCCGAGCCTGTCTATGCCCACCGTGAGTCCGAGGTTGTAGAAGTAGATGTCACACGATTGAACTATCGCGTCTTCCATTCCAATAACCCCATGCCCTCCTTTCTTCCAGCACCTGAACCTGGAATCACCGAGAGTGAATTCGCCCGTACAGGTGAACTCGGTGCGCCAGGTGAGAAGTCCTTCCTGGAGGGAAAACAACGCGTATATGGGTTTCACCGTGGAACCAGGAGAGTAGAGTCCCTGAGTCACCCTATTTTGCAGGGGATGTCCTCTGTGAGTCGAAATTTCCTCCCACTTCTTCCTGGAAATTCCTCTAGCAAACAGGTTCGGGTCGAACGACGGAGACGAGTAAAGCACGTAGACCTCGCCGGTCTTTGGATTCAGAGCCACGACCGCCCCTCGCTTGCCCTTCATCAACCTGGCCGCCTCCTTCTGGAGCTCCGAATCCAGGGTCAACCTCAATGTTTTTCCCTGAATAGGAGGGGTCCTGTCGAGTTCTTTCTTCTCCCTCCCGAGCGCGTCGACCTCAATCCTTCTCACACCATTTTTGCCGTGCAGGACCTCCTCATAGACCCTTTCGATCCCCATCTTGCCAACGAAGTCGCCGAATTCGACACCAGCCTCCCTGAACTCTTTCAAATCCTGAACACTCGCCTCCCCCACGTACCCCAAAACGTGGGCGAAGAGCTCCCCAAAAGGATAATTTCTCCTTGCCTCGTGCGAAATCGAAAACCCGGGAAGATCGTCAGACCGTTCCTCTATTCGCGACACCTGGTCGAAAGTGAGCCCAGAAGATACGGTGATAGTCCCGTAGGGGTTGGTCTTTTTGGCCCTCCCCACCTTATCTCTCACTTCCTCTATGTCCAGCTCCACTAGTTCTCCGAGTATCTCGAGTTCTCCTTCAAGATCCACCACATCCACGGGAACGCAAACGAGTGTGAATGCGGGAACGGAATCCGCGAGTATCACTCCGTTTCTGTCGAGAATCACACCTCTTGGCGCCCTGATGGGCCGAAGCCTCAACCTGTTTTCTTCGGCCAGGTGCGAAAAATACGAATGCTTGATGATCTGCAAATAATACAGTCGCAATAGAAGCACGAGAGCGAGGAGCATCGCAGCGTAAGAAATCATCCTCACCCTGCGCACCACGTCAGGGTCTCTTTCGAAACGGCGGAGCCTCGGGGTCATGACACGAGCACCGGCCTTCTGACTCTATCCACTATCGCGTAAAAAAGCGGTATGGACACGAAGGCGTTCACAAGTATCCTCGAAACCTCCCAGAGCAAAAAGAAATCGGGAGGACGGAATTCATAAACGTTGCTCTTCACGAAGTAGACAGCGATGGCCTCGACCACGAAAACGCCAAGAACCATTATGATCAGAAACAGCTCGCTTTCGACATAAAGCCTCTTGAACAGATACCTGACGATGAAGTATATGGTCAGAGAACCGAACAGAAACCCACCGTCTGGTCCACCCATGATGACGTCCCTCAGACAGGCCAGAACCACAACGGGGAGTATCGCGTAAGTTTCCTCCTCGTAGAAAGCGAAGTAGAGAATCAGCAAAAGAGGAAAATCAACTGTGAACCTGCTGGAAAAAAGAGGAGTGAGAAAGAAAAAATCGATGATCACCCCACCGAAAGCCACGAGAAGCGGCACCCCCATCCTGGCGAGCTGCCTCTTTCTCAAGGTTTTCATCTGGCTCTCCTCGCAGCGGATGCTCCGCTCTCCAAAACCACTACCACCTCCTCTATTTTCCTCATATCAGCCAGGGGAACTGCTTCAACCTTTCTGAATATGCTGCCTGGCTCCTCCCCAACGGAAGATATGACCGCAGCAGGTGTGCCCTGTGGAAATGCACCCTCGAAACCGGTTGTGATGAGCAGCTCTCCCTCCCTGACATCATCTGTAGTTCTCAGATACTTGACCACCAGCCCGGAACCCGTTCCTTTCAATATGCAGCGAACCCTACCCCCGCTGGTTCTCACGTCGAGAGAAAACCTGTGGTCCACCAGGGATATCACATACGCTCCCGAATAAAAGACCCTGTATACTTTTCCCACAACACCTTCAGGAACGACCACCGCCATACCTTTCGAGACCCCATCTCTCTCCCCCGCGCTTATGAAAAAACCTCTCGACCAGGGAGAAAGGTCGTGCGTGACCACCCTGGCAACAATAGTACGTCTATTTTCATTCCCATCCCCGACAAAAGAGAGCAGTTTCTTCAACCTGGCGTTCTCACGCTTGACTTCCTCCAGGCTGGTAAGCTCCGCCTTCAACCTCCTCACTTCCTCCCTTAGGGCTCTGTTCTCTTTTGCGATACCGGTCAGCAACAGGTAATCGTGAAAAAACCTCTCGATCCTGCTCTTGACATCCGAAAAAAATTCAAAAACAGGGAACGAAATGGAAGAGACCACCCACTCAACCTGCCTGGCGGGAGTTGGAAGGGATCTGGAACCCAGCGAATATTGAAGGGAAAGGACGAAAAAAACCAACGCAAGGAGAATTCCGTAATATCTCCTCAAAAATTTGCCCATCGAACGTTTCCGGGCTCAATCATGGTAAGTTATTCTGCGAAGGAGCTCGATTTCGTCGAGCACCTTCCCCGAGCCCAGGACGACCGCGGAAAGAGGATCGTCCGCAACCATCACGGGCAAACCGGTCTCCTCTCTTATGAGAACATCGAGGTTCTTGAGCAAAGCACCACCTCCAGCCAGAACGATTCCTCTGTCGAAGATATCCGCCGCGAGCTCGGGCGGAGTTTCTTCGAACACCGCCTTGACGGCGTCCACTATGGTCCTCACGGGCTCCGATAGAGCCTCCCTTATCTCCTCGGAGTTGATTTCGAGAGATTTTGGCACTCCGGTGACGAGATCGAGACCCTTCACTTCCATGGTTTCGACCTGCCCCGAGGGATACGCGTTTCCTATCGTAACCTTTATGAGCTCCGCCGTGGACTCGCCCACGAGGAGATTGTATTTCTTCTTTATATACTGGAGTATGGCTTCGTCCATCTTGTCTCCAGCAACCCTGACGGACTGGCTCCTCACTATGCCGCCCAGAGATATGACAGCCACCTCACAGGTGCCTCCGCCTATGTCCACTATCATGCTCCCTGAGGGCTCGGTAATTGGAAGTCCCGCCCCAATGGCGGCGGCGAGAGGCTCCTCTATCAGGTAGACTTCTCTCGAACCCGCCGATTCCGCGGATTCCTTTACCGCTCTTTTCTCGACCTCCGTACACCCATAAGGAACGCATATTATTATCCGCGGTCTGACGAGAGCTCTTCTGTTGTGCGCCTTTCTTATGAAATACCGAAGCATCGCCTCGGTCACCTCGAAATCGGCGATGACCCCGTCCTTCATGGGACGTATCGCGACGATGTTCCCCGGCGTCCGCCCCAGCATCCTCTTCGCCTCCGTGCCCACGGCGAGGACTTTTCCCATCCCTCTTCCATCCTTGTGGACCGCCACAACAGAAGGCTCCGAGCACACTATTCCTTTCCCCTTCATGTAAACCAGAGTATTGGCAGTCCCAAGGTCGATCGCCAAATCATTTGAAAACATTCCAAAAATTTTATCGAGAAACATGTAGATTAGCCTCCTGGGTCTTGTATGAGTAACGATATATTAACAGCAGGTCGGAGCAAATTCAATAAAAGAGCTCGATTGGCGCGGCCTTTCGAGGAATCCACCGCCCTTAAGGTCCATATCATTTGTATTTTCGACCCAGTTGTTTTATATTTAATTCGCTCATTCCAACAATCCGGAGGATGGACCGAAATGCTCAGATCACTCAGGAAAAACGCCCAGAGCTGGATTATAAAAGGAATTTTCTGGATCATAGTGCTCGCGTTCGTGGGAACGATATTCCTCGTGTGGGGACGCGGCAGAGACGTGACACACGAAAACATCGTGGCAAGAGTGAACGACACGGTTCTCCCGGTCAACACGTTCTACGACGAATTCAACAGACTCGATCAGCTCTACAGAGAAGTTTACGGAAACCTCTACGACAAGCTGGGGATCACTAAAGAAACTCTCAAAAACGAAGCACTGAACAATTTGATCAACAGAGTTCTCCTCCTCCAGGCGGCTGACAAGATGAAAATCAAGGTGTCCGATGAAGAGGTAATGGCGGAAATCGCAAAAAATCCTGCTTTCCAGGTCAACGGCCAGTTCAACAAGGAACGGTATCTACAGGTTCTCTCCACGAATCACCTGACCCCAAAGGACTACGAAACTGAAAAAAAGAAAGAGCTGAAGATACGAAAGCTGACCGATTTCATCCAGAGCACCGTGAAAGTGTCGGACGAAGAAATCAAAGAACAATACATGGCTCTCAAACGCAAGCTCCGGTTGAACGTGGTGAAAATTGACCCCAAAAAAATGCGCGTCGACAAACCCACAAAGGACGAGATAGCGAAATATTACGCCGAGCACAGAGAGGAATTCAGGACGCTGCCCGCTGTAAACGTCAAATACGCGCTCTTTACTCCGGACGAGTTCATATCCGGAGCCAAATTGACGGAGCAGGAGATAACCACATACTACGAAGCGAATCAGGAAAAATACCTGATGCCGGAGGCAAGGAGATTTTACGAACTTTCTCTTCCCATCAGGGGAAGCAAGAAAAAGACGCTCGAAAAAATGACCAGGATAAGAGGAGAAATCCTTTCAGGGAAGATATCCTTCGCAGAAGCAGTCAAAAAATACACGGGGAAAGAAAAAAAGAAGACTCCATGGCTGGAAAAGAAATCTCTCCCGTCTCAGATAGCCGAAGAAGCGTTCACCCTTCCCGTGGACGGCGTAACCTCCGCTTTTGTCTCAGGGAAGAAGGTGAAAATATTGAAAGTGGCGGAGATAAGAAGCAAAGAGCCATACCCCCTGGAAAAGATACGAGACAGGGTCATAGAAGACCTGAAAAGAGAAAAAGCCCGTGATCTGGCGATAATCAAGGCTTACGAGGCGAAAGGCAAGATAGCAAAAGGGGCCCCGTTCGAGGAAACCGTCTCCGAATACGGAGTGAAAGTGAGGGAAACAGGACTTCTGACATCAAAAGAAGCTAAAGGAAATCTCAAAAAACTCATAAGAGCCGCCTTTCTCAAGGAACCTGGAGAAAAACCAGATGTATTGAAAGCAGGGGATGAACTCTTCCTCTACACAGTGGTGGAAAAGAAACCATCCGGGATAAAACCCCTCGAAAAAGTCCGCAGGGAAATCGAGAGGAAACTCACGAAGCAAAAGAAGATGGAAGCCGCCAGAAACCTGGCGAAGAAGATAATACAGAAAGTCGAGAAAGGAGAGACCCTCGCAAAGGTAGCGCGAAAGATGGGGCTTACAATTGAAAAGACCCCCTACTTCTCCCCACTGGAGCAGGGTGCGCTGCCGCTTTTCGGGGGAAACCCGAACGTGATAAAAAAGGTAATAGTTCTCAGCTCATCCAACAGGGTGGTCGACGAGCCCATAACGATCAGTGGAAAAATAGCCGTGATCGAGTTTGCCGGGGAAAAGAAAGCCTCCCTGAAAGATTTCGAAAAGGAAAAAGAGAAACTCGCGGAAATACTCTTCGAGAAGAAAAAGGAAGAAGCGCTGAAAGCCTTCATCAGGGAAGAAAGAAATAAAGCACAGATAGAAATCAGTGAGGAATTCCAGAAAATATAATAGAATCCGCCATTCACCGGGGAAACCAACCTCCGCAATAGTTGCCGCAGCAGGCGTCTTTTTGTGGTTCCTGTTCGCGGCTTTCCAGACGACAGCTCTCCCGTCCGAAGAGCTGAAAGCGCGTGTCGTGAAGATAATCGACGGGGATACCATCATCGTAAAATTCGAGGGCGGTGAAAGAAGCGTGAGGCTTCTGGGAATCGACTCTCCCGAGCTTGGGAAAGACGGCTCTCCCCCCGAATACGCCGCTCACGAAGCGAAAAAATTTCTGGAAAAACTGATACTCGGGAAAAAAGTTCGACTCCGCTTCGATTTGGAAAGAGAAGACAGATACGGAAGACTCCTCTGCTACGTGTATTCGAGCGACGGAACACTGGTCAACGAGCTTCTCGTGAGAGAAGGTCTTGCGCTTGTGATCTCGGGATTCTCGTTTCGCCTGAAAAATAGATTCAGGGAAGCCCAGGATGAAGCGCGAAAAAACAAAAGAGGCATGTTCTCGCTGGGCGGACGTGAAGTTGCTCTCTACTCGATCGACAATTTCGAGCCCATTGAAGTCTTCCCGGGGCCGTCCCGCACCTTCACCATCAAGTGGAAAAACATGGTCCTGCCCCTCGTCCCAAAAGAGCGGGTGGGCGACGAAATCCGCCGAATAAGGCGATATTCAAGAATATACCCGCCTGACAAGCTCACAGAAGCCCTCACTGGAGAAGGATACATACCCCTTTCGCGTGCATCGGATAAGCGACCGGAAACCCAAACCAGAAGAAGAGAAAGCTCCCTCATCTCCATAGGCTACCGGCAAGCCCTGCAACATGTCGGAGAAGAAGTGATAGTGGTTGGAAAGATAGTGAGAACAAAGAAAACAGAGAAGGTGATATTTCTGGATTTCGATAGAGACTGGAGAAACAACCTCTCCCTTGTGATTTTCCGCAGGAACTGGGGGAAGTTCCCCTACAGAGCCGATAGCTACCTGAAAGGAAAGAAGATATCCGTCCAGGGAAGGATAAGGCTCTACAAGGGAAAGCCCGAGATAATAGTCGAATCTCCGGGGCAGATTAAGGTGCTCGACCGTTGATATCTCACAGTCCCTTCCTTATCACAATCGGGGATTCATCCAGCGAAATTGCGACCGGCGTCTCACCGGCGTAATCACCGTCCACCTGATACGGAACGGGAACCTCCGACGACACCGTAAAACCGGCTCCCCTGAGCTTCAAACTATCCCTCTCAGAATACGGCAGCCCGAGAATAGTCCTCAACGAATACTCCATAAATTTTACCCTTCCGCCTTTCCTGAAAAGGTAAGCCCACAGGATTTTCTCGCGCAAATCAGCTTCCCTGACCACCCTGAACGACCCGGCGTAGAACGCCGATCTCGCGAAAACTCCCCACACGAATGGCCCCAGGGAAGCCCCCTCGACGTGAACCCTGAATGGGATCTGTCTGCCCCTTAAAAAAGTCTTCAACCCCGTCAAGATGTATTCTCCTTTACCGAGCAACTTTTTCCTCTCCGTATCTATAGATTTGACGATCTCGGCGTCGACTCCCACACCGACCATCAGCAGAAATCTCCTGCCTCCCGCAAGCCCCGGGCGTATTTTTTGAGGGATCCCCTCCAGAGCCACTTCACACGCCCTCTCGATGTTTCCCGGTATATTGAGCTCGTGGCAAATGACGTTGCTCGTTCCGCCGGGAATGAAGCCCAGGTGCACCGAGTCCCCACTCAGGCCGTTCACCGCTTCGTTCAGGGTCCCATCCCCACCGAAAACCACGAGAAGATCTGCCAGGCGTCGTGTCGACACCTCCCTCGCTATCCTCGTAATGTCCCCCCTTTTCTCAGAATAAAGCACGTCCACGAGGTCGGCTCTCCTGCCGAGACACACGGAGATGATTTCGACCTTCTTACCGGTAACACGCTTCGCCGCAGGGTTAACCGCCAGTATGACTCTTTTCTTTTTCACCACTTTTCACCTTTTCCACCACGAGTATATAGAGAACTCCGAGAACGATTCCCCCAATCACATCGACCGCGTAATGAAACATGCAATACACGGTCGCTATGGCGAGGAAAAAAGCCACTATCGAGCAAAAAGCGCCATACACCCTGCCAACCCTCCTGCTCCACCATGCCACCAGCAGAGCAACGGCAACGTGCGAGGAAGGGAATGCCGCCCCCGGATTTTCCCCCTTCTGGTAGAGATAATTCACGATGGACTCGAAAAAGCCTTTTCCGTCGAAATACAGGGCTCTGAGGTTCAGCGGGCCCTCCACGGGAAGAAATATGTATACGATATAGCAGATGTAGAACAGGAGGCTCACCTCGAACACGTAATCCCCGAAGCGAGCATCTCTTTTGAAATACAGAAAAAACGCAGTTGCCGGTATCACGACATAATAAAGTGAATACGAAAGGTGGAAAAACTCGCTCCAAAATCGACCCGGCAAAAGCAACCTGAGGGTTATCCCGGGAAACACACCGAAAATCGCCTGATCCAGCTTCAAAAAGAACGCGTCCATGAACGTGCCTATCAAAACCCTGTTCAGGAGTCCCGTCTGATAGTAGAAGAACGTGAACAGCAGGATCGGATACCACCCGTGAATCACCTTCCCCAGAGCCGTCCGGCGCGCCCGGTTCAAAACGAAAACCAGGGCGATCACGCTCGCATTGAAAAGGAAATGAAAACCGACGTACTCGATCCGCCGATGAAAAACCGATAAAAAAATCAACACCAGGAGGTTGTAAGCGATCGTGATGATATCGACGCGATTGAGCTTCAAAGCCACCCTTTTGCCAGATACCACCGATAAGTCCTCTCCAGCCCCTCCCAAAGCGCCGTTCTCGGCACGAATCCAAGTTCTCTCTTTATCTTCTCGATCGAGCACACCCATCCCTCACTCGTGGCCTCCTTCACCTTCTCGCTGTTTATGAGAACCCCCTTTTTCCTCACCTTCGACACCAGGTCACCGAAAAAACCTGCCATTGCTCCCACTGCCGCAGGAACTCTTATCATCCTCCCCCCACCCGCGAGTTCGAGCAGGTAATTCAGTATCTCAGTAATTCGATAGACCCCTCCATCGGAGACGTAATATGTTTTCCCTGAGCTCTCTTCCCTCAACAGGCTGAGTATTATCGCTTCGGACAGATCGCCGGCATGAACGATCGACAGCTCCATCTCCCCATTACCGGCGAAAACTATCATTCCCCTGCTCGCCATCTTGAAATACAGGTAAACGTCCCTGTCATAAGGGCCATAGACCACCGGCGGCCTAAGTATCACCCAGGGAACCGAATCCAGTTCCTCCCGAACGAACCTCTCTCCAAGAAGCTTGCTCTCGCCGTAGCTCGTTATCGGTGCCGGCTCATCCTCCTCCACAGCAGGGTCGGCTCCAGTCCTCGGACCTGCGACTGCAAGGGAACTGACGAAAAGGAACTTCCGAACGGAATCAGCCTCTCTTACTGCCCTTGCGAGCTCACGGGTTCCGTGAGCATTGATCTTCATATACTCTTCCCTGTCCTTCGCCTTGGTGACACCGGCCAGATGAACCACGTAGCTCACTTCCTCAAGCAGGCTCCGATAAGAGGACGGCTCGAGAAGATCTCCCTCCACCGGAAAGACTCCTGGCAGCCGCCGCATCCACCCAGCTTTTTCCGGGCTCCTCACGAGACAGTGGCACCGCCAGCCGAGTTCGGCCACCTTCTCCACGAAATTCCTCCCTATGAAACCGGTGGCTCCAGTGACGAAAACTTTCAAATCTCTCTCCCGTATACTCTGTATGTCCTGTATGGCGAATCGGTGAGCCTTCTGATGATCCTGTTCATCATCACGTTGTCTTCGAGAATCCATGAAAGTTCTCCCGACGTGTAACCTTTCCTCGGCGCCCTCTCGTATATTTCATCGAGAAGAACTGCCTCAATTCCCATCTTCCTGAAGCGCTCGATCACACCCAGTATCATCACCCTCACTCTCCGAATCTTTTTCTTTCCGAACAAAAACTTGAAGATTCCAAAGGGAAACAATCTCCCCCCAAGCTCCTTGAGGATGAGATTGTAATCGGGGAGGGCGAGGAAAAAGCCAACTGGCTGTCCTCTCACGTAGGCAAACAAAACTATGTCGGGGTCCACGAGGGGTTTCAAGTTCTTCGCCATATACTCTATCTCCCCATCCGTCATGGGCACGAATCCCCAGTTTTTCTCCCACGCCGAATTGTAGATCTCCTTAACCAGGTCGAGCTCCCGCTCGAAGTCTTTCAGGTTCAGAGTCCTGATCTCGATGTCGAGATTCTTCCTCACTCTGGAGCTGACCCTTCTTAGAACGTCCGGCGTATATCCCGGATACGAAGCGAAGTAGGCGTAAAGGTCCTTCTCCTTGCGGTATCCGCAGCTCTCAATGAGTCTTCCATAATAGGGATAATTGTAAGGCATCATGAAGAAGGGAATGCCCTCGAACCCCTCGACCAGAACACCCACCTCACCGTTGGTGTTGAAGTTCATGGGGCCCATAATCCTTTCCATACCCTTCTCTCTCGCGAAGGACTCACAGGCGGAAAGAAGAGCGGAAGCCACGTCCTCACTGTCCACCGAGTCGAAAAATCCGAAAAAGCCGCAATTTTCGCCGTGGAAATCGACGTAGTTCCAGTCCACGTGAGCCGTGCACCTCCCCACAACCCTCCCTCTCTCATCCAGCGCGAGGAAGAAGCTCACATCCCCGTGCTCGAAGAAAGGGTTCTTTTTCGAATCGAAAAACTCTTTTCTCTCCAGGATGAGATGAGGAACGTAATTGGGGGATTTCGAATACAGCTCTACTGGAAACCTGATGAACCTATCCAGGTCCCTCTTGGATGAGACGGTCTCGACCCTGACCCTCAAAGGGACCTCCTCAGATGACACCCAGCTTTCTACCCACCTTCTCGAGCTTGGACAGGGCGAAATCGATGTGCTCGAAAGAATGAGTCGCCATGAGGCTGACCCTGATGAGGCAATCTCCTTCCGGCACGGCAGGCGGGACGACGGGATTCACGAAAACCCCCTCTTCCTGGAGCATGACGCATGCGGTGAAGGTGCTCACGGTGTCACCCACTCTCACCGGGATTATCGGGGTCTCCGAGCCTCCCGTATGGAAACCGAGCGACTCCAGTCCTTCCTTCATCCTCCTGGTATTCTCCCAGAGCTTCTCGATTCTCTCGGGCTCCCTCTTCATTATCTTGAGAGCCGCTCTGACCGCCGCGGCGTTGGCGGGAGGTATGCTGGCGCTGAAGATCAGCGCCCTCGAGTGATGTTTCAAATACTCTATCGTATCCTTGTCAGACGCCACGAACCCCCCGAGCGATGCGAGCGACTTGCTGAAGGTTCCCATGATGATGTGAACCCTGTCTGTCAATCCGAAGTGATCCGACGTACCAGCACCGCATTTGCCGAGAACCCCTATACCGTGGGCGTCGTCGACCATCACTGCAGCACCGTACCTCTCTGAAAGTTCTACTATCTCCGGCAGTCTGGCGATATCCCCCTCCATGCTGAAAACCCCATCCACGACGATCAACTTGCCCTTTCCCTGAGGGAGCTGAGAGAGGACCCTCTCCAGGTCCTGCATGTCGTTGTGGTTGAACTTCACCATCCTCCCGAAGCTCAAGCGCGCCCCATCGATTATGCTAGCGTGGTCGAGCTTGTCGGTTATCACGAATTCACCTTTTCCAACAAGAGCGGAAATGCTTCCGAGATTGGTCTGAAATCCCGTGGAGAAAACCAGGGCAGCTTCCTTCCCCACGAGCTCCGCCAGCTCTTCTTCCAGTCTCATGTGTATATCGAGGGTCCCGTTCAAGAACCTGGAACCCGCACATCCCGTTCCATATTTCTCGATGGCTTCCACAGCCGCCCTCTTGACCTCCGGATGGGTCGTAAGCCCCAGGTAACTGTTGGACCCGAGCATGACGACTTCTTTCCCGTCTATGATAACCACCGGGTCCTGGGCAGACGAAATCTCCCTGAAATAAGGATATATCCCCTGTGACTTCACCAGCTTGGAATCCTCATAACTGACCACCTTGTTCATGAGAGAAATACCATTTGGCATTACACACCTCACCCTTTGTTGTTTCGCCTCAAAACATAAGAAAATATAATAATAACTCCTTGCCGTTTGCAAGAAATTAAACGCCTGGAGGAAACCAGAACTTGAAACGCCCTGTACTTTCTCACTTCAAACAGGGAGCTCTTTTTCTCGCCCCTCTTGCAGGCTACACCGACACCGCGTTCAGAAGGGTGATGAAGGAATTCGGCGCAGACTGCGTGACAACCGAGATGGTCAACGCGGTCGGTCTAACCATAGAGAGGAAAAATTCGAAAACAGGGAAATACGTTGTATACCATGAAAGTGAACATCCCATCGGGCTCCAGATTTTCGGAAGCGACCCGGAAAGGATGGCGGACGCAGGCGCGATCGGGGAGGAATTGGGCTTCGACTTCATAGACGTCAACATGGGGTGTCCCGTGAAAAAAGTACTGAAAACGGGAGCAGGCGCTGCGATCTTGAAAAATCCAACCCTGGCAGGTGAAATCGTCAAAGAAATCAAAAAAAGGGTTTCCATTCCGGTCACCGCGAAGATCAGGGTCGGCTGGACGCCCAACGACGAAACTTACATCGACGTGGTCGCAGCAATGGCCAGCGAAGGAGTAGACGGCATATTCGTCCACGGAAGACCCGTCTCCTGGGGGATGAAAGGCCCGATTCTCACGGACAAAATAGCCGAGATAAAAACGAAGTTTCCGGACCTGTTTCTGGTCGCAAACGGAGGCATAGAGACGAAGACAGATCTGGATAGGGTCATATCTTCCACCGGATGCGACGCGGTGATGATAGGCAGGGGAGCACTGAAAAACCCTCTGATCTTCATGAAATTGAAAGGATTCGAAGAACATATGCTCCCCGAAAAGGGAACCGTGATCCTGAAGCACTACGACATGCACGCAGATTTTTACGGGGAAAGGGCACCTGTTCTATTCAGAAAATTCTTGTCATGGTACACGAAAGGACACCCCGGGAGTTCTGACTTCAGAAGCAGAGCGAACAAAATAGACGATCCCCAGGAGATGAGACGTGAAATCCAGCGATTTTTCCTTTCTCGCCACGCGCATATCTGACTCCCTCTCGCTCCCCGTGCTCGCCTGCACGAGGGAAGGCGAGATAACATACTGCAACAGCGCCTGTCTGGAAACTCTGGACGTCACCGAAAAACAGCTGAAAAACTTCAAGCTACACGATCTAATCCATGAAATTCCCGAGTTCCCCAGACTCTTCGAAGAAATTCTGAAAGGAAAACGCTTCGTGATCTACGACTCTCAAATCGGAGTTCCCGGAAGAAGGAAGATCGATTTCGACTTCCTGGAAGTATCTCCGTTGATCGAGGAAAACTTTCCGGGAGCGGTGGCGCTGTTCAGGGA
The DNA here is from genome assembly GCA_964429585.1 of uncultured bacterium. Classification (GTDB taxonomy): domain Bacteria; phylum Desulfobacterota; class Deferrimicrobia; order J040; family J040; genus CAYSCN01. Next base: position 76,765 of record CAYSCN010000002.1, read on the forward strand.
AAAAGAGCAAAGCGTGGTGGAAAAATTCATAGGCAGAGGAACCAGCGAAGAGCAATACTATGAAATCATATGGCGCGGCGTATGCCACGAGATCAAGAACCCCCTGGGTGGCATAAAAGGAGCCGCACAGATGCTCAAGAGGTCGCTCGGAAAAGATCCTTCCTTCGAAACGCCTCTGGAGATTATACTCAGAGAAGTGGAAAGAATAGACAGATTCCTGAACGAGCTCACGGGAACTCATATTACCGGAACGAGGGGTTCGGTAAATCTGACCCATCTTCTCAGGGAAGCTCTGGATCTCATCTCGCTCCACATCAGAGAAACGGGGAAGAAAATACGCCTCGAAGCCAGGCTCGACCCCTCGATACCCCCCCTGAGAGGAGACGGAGACGCCCTGTTCCGCGCTTTCGTGAACCTCCTCAAGAACGCCGTCGAAGCAATCGACGAAACGGGCAAGATCCTCGTGTCGATAAAATTGCACGAAGACGTGGTAATCAGGTCGTCTACCAGAGACAAGAACTACCTGGTGGAAATAGAAATATTCGACACCGGCAGAAAAATCGATAAAGAGGATGTGAAAAAAATATTCCTTCCCTTCTACACGAGCAAACCCGAGGGAAGCGGTATGGGGCTCTTCCTCGTCAAGAACACGATCCAGGCTCACGGAGGATTCATCAGAGTAACTCAGAAAGACGACGGGAAATCATTCGCCATATTCCTCCCCGTCCCCGTTGAAGGAGGTGAGAAATGAGAGTGCTCATAGCGGATGACGACAGCTCGATTCGCTGGGTCATTGGAGAAACAGCGAGAAAAATGGGCTTCTCAGTGGACGAAGCGAAAGACGGCAAGGAGGCCCTCGAGAAGATATTGCGTCAAAACTACGACCTGATATTCATAGATATCAGAATGCCGGAAATCGACGGGATAACGGTCATAGAAACTGCATCGAAAAGCGTAACACCCTCCCGATTCATAGTCATGACCGCGGTGAAGAGCCCCGAGCCCGCGGCAAAAGCCACGGCTCTCGGAGTCACCGAATACCTGACCAAACCCTTCGACCTGGAGGACATCGAAGCCCTTCTTTCGTCCGCAAAGGACAAATCCGACCCCAATGTCAAGCAGGAGAGAAAAATCACAGACGGCGACGAGTACCTGTTCGGCGCAAAAATCGTGGGCACTTCCAGAGCCATAATCGAACTCTACAGGGAAATAGGGAAAATCGCCCCCACCGACCTGCCAGTTCTCATCACCGGCGAGAGAGGAACCGGCAAAGAGCTCGTCGCCAGAACCATACACGAATTGTCTCCTTTCTCGGGGGGGAATTTCATCCCCGTCAACATGGCAGCAGTCCCCGAAGAACTGATAGAATCAGAACTCTTCGGACACGAGAAGGGAGCCTTCACCGGCTCCGTAACCACGAAGCCCGGGAAGGTGGAAGCAGCAATGGGAGGTTCTCTGTTTCTGGACGAGATCGGAGAAACCCCGCCAGGATTCCAGGCAAAGATACTGAGGTTCATCCAGGAAAAGGAATTCTACAGGCTTGGCAGCAACGTCCAGAGGAAATTCAAAGGGCGAATCATCGCCGCCACGAACAGGGACCTCGAGGAATTGGTGAAGTCCGGGCAATTCAGAGAAGATCTGTATGACAGGCTCAACGCATTCACGCTTCACCTTCCGCCCCTGAGAGAGAGGAAGGAAGACATACCCCTCCTCGCCTCGTTCTTCGTGAGGAAATACTCGACCACCCTCTCCAATCGTGAGAAAACCCTGGCCGACGACGCGCTGGAAGTTCTCATGGAACACGATTGGCCCGGCAACGTGAGAGAGCTGGAAAACCTGATGATGAAGCTCTGCGTCACCGTTTCAGGAGATACCATATCTCTTGATGACGTCCTCAAGACCCTCAAGAAAGACAGGAAACGCCCCGACTACAGCAGCGAAAAAGCAGTCCAGGAACTTTCCTTCGAAAAACTGGTGGAAATGAAGATACGTATATTTCTGGACAAAATGGGGAATGAAGTCGAAAAGGAAAAGAACCTGCACCCCTTCTTCATCGAAGGCGTCGAAAAGCCCCTGATCAGGCTCGTGCTGGAAAGGACCGGGTGGAACAGGGTCAAAGCAGCGAGAATACTTGGAATAAACAGGAACACCCTACACGCCAAGATGGAGAAATTGGGCATCATCCCGCCCAGGAAAACGGGGAGAAGATGAAAAAAGTGCTCGTTCTCTCAGGACTGGACCCGACAGGTGGAGCCGGCCTGATCGCCGATGTGCGAGTGTTGACGGACCGGGGGATATTCGCCGCGGGAGTGCCCACCGCGCTGACTTCTCAAAGCGGGTGGAAAGTGAGAATGATCACTCCCGTCTCTTCCAAGCTTCTGGCGTCTTCCCTGGAAAGCCTGCTCGAGGCTCACCAGGTCGACGGCGTGAAGGTAGGGATGATATTTTCTCCTCCCGTAGCGCGGGTCATCACGAAATTCCTCAAAACGGCGGGAAACATCCCTGTGGTTGTCGACCCCGTCCTCACATCCACGAGAGGGCACCCTCTATCGACGAAAAAGCTCGAGAGCGAGCTTCTCCGCATCATAGAGCTCGCCACACTCATCACCCCGAACGGCGGAGAACTGGAACACATAGGGAAGCTCATTGGCATAAGCGGGAAGCACAATATAATCGCCCGGTCGATAGTCGAGTCTACCGGCACTTCGGTGCTTCTCACGGGCGGTCACAGGAAGAAAGGAAAAGGGATCGATCTGCTTTTCACTTCGAGGGGAAGATTCGAAATTAAAGAAAAATACATCCCTCGAAGGGATTATCACGGCACGGGCTGTCTCTACTCAACCGCCATACTCTCTTACCTCATCGAAGGAAAAGACCTCCTTACTTCGGTAAAAATGGCAAGACGATACATCTCGAAGGCGCTCGAGAGAGGCTTCAAGTCGAAGGATGGACGGTGGTTCTGGTCCCTCGACTAACCCGCTAATACTCCTCTGCCAGATTTTCGAACCTGGTGAACTCTTTGAAGAACAGAAGCTGTATCGTATCCATCGGTCCGTGCCTGTTCTTGGCTATGATAAGCTCGGCGATCCGTCTCTTGTCCTCCGGAATATCGTCTTTTCTGTAAACTTCCTCCCTGTATATGAGGAAAACCATATCCGCGTCCTGTTCGAGTGCACCAGACTCGCGCAGGTCCGCCAGCTGGGGTCTTTTGTCCGATCTCGCCTCGACCGCGCGATTGAGCTGGGAAATCGCTATCACCGGAATGTTCAGCTCTTTCGCCAGCTGCTTGAGCGACCTGGAGATTTCGGATATCTCCTGTTCTCTCACATCCGTCCTTTCCCTGCCTCTCATAAGCTGAAGGTAGTCCACTATTATGAGCCCCAGGTTTCCTCCGAGCTCGTGCTTCATTCTTCTCGCCTTCGCCCTGACCTCGAGAGAAGAAAGATTGGGGGCGTCGTCCACGAAAAGCGGTGCATCCGACAGAAGAGCAGCCGCATTCACGAGTTCCTTGAAGTCACCGGGGCCCACAAAACCACCCCTGAGACGATGATAATCTATTCTCGCAAGTGAACAGAGCATCCTCATTGCTATCTGTTCCTTGCTCATCTCCAGGGAGAATATTCCCACACCCTTTCCCTGTTTGATCGCCACGTTCTCCGCGATGTTCAGACAAAAAGCGGTCTTTCCCATTCCAGGGCGTGCGGCGACGATCACGAGATCGGTGGGCTGAAGAGCTATTATTTTGCTATCGAGTTTGGTGAAGCCTGTCTTGATACCTCTGTCCAGGGGTTCGTGAGCAACCATCTTCTCGATGTCTTTGAGCACCAGGTTCACCACATCGTTCAATTTGTGGTAACTCGAAAATCCCCTCTCTTCGGACACCTTCAATATATTGGCTTCAGCCCAATCGAGAAATTCCTCGGCATCATCGACCAGGCCGAATCCCCTGGTTACTATTTCCTCCGCCGCACGAATTACACCGCGCAGGAGAGACTTCTCCTTGACGAGTTGCGCGTAATGAGCTGCGTGAGATGAAGTTATCGTGGAATCGAGGAGATCGGAGAGATAAGCATCGCCTCCGACCTCCTCGAGAATGCCCCTCGACTCGAGTTCATCTTTTACGGTGAGAAGATCAACGGGCTCATGTCTCTCGAACAGGCGTATCATGGCGGCGAAAATCTCGCCGTGAGCCCTCTTGTAAAAATCCCCCGGAGTAACGTGTTCGAGCACTGAAGAGAGCACATCGGAATTGAGCAGGATGCTCCCCAGAAGCGCCCTCTCGACCTCGAGGTTGTGCGGAGGGACCCGAAGGCCTTTGCTCAATACATCTCGCATCCTCACCCCTTTACTCTTCAGGGGCAACAGTTACTTTCAACTCTCCATAGACTCCGGAAGCGATTCTCACCTTGACAGTGTATTCTCCAATTCCTTTTATGACGGAATCCAGTTCAATCTGCTTTCTGTCAACATCATAACCCATTTTGGAAAGTTCCTCAGCAATATCTGCCGACGTAACGGAACCGAAGAGTTTTCCGCCCTCGCCAACCTTCGCCCTGATCACGACCTCCAGACCTTCGAGCTTCTCAGCGAGGGACTTCGCCTTTTCTCTCTCCCTCCTGACCTTGACCTCGACCATCTTTTTCTGATGCTCGAACATCTTGAGATTTCTGGTATTGGCCAGAATCGCCATCTTCCTCGGGATGAGATAATTTCTCCCGTATCCATTGGCGACTTCCACTATATCTCCTGCTTTGCCGAGATTGTCCACGTCCTGGAGTAAAATCACCTTCATCTCGAGATCCTCCACCTGTGTATTACTTTATCTGTGTGCTGGTAAACGGAATCAGAGCCACTATGCGAGCCTTTTTGATTTCCCTCGTGAGTTTCCTCTGGTGCTTCGCGCATGTCCCGGTTATGCGCCTGGGAATTATCTTTCCCCTTTCGGTTATATAGTCTCTCAACACAGCAACGTTCTTGTAGTCGAGAATCAGCTCTTTGTCCGCACAGAACTTGCAATACTTTTTCCTTTGAAACCTTCTCCTTGGACCACCTGCATGTATAGCCATGACTTACCTCCTTGACTTTCTCACTTAAAATGGAATGTCCTCTTCGCCTTCATCTGAGATTGGCTCCACGACCGGCTCCACGACGGCGCTTTCGCTCCTGGGCGAGCCGAGGAACTGAACCTGCTGGGCGACTATTTCGATCTTACTCCTCACCTTTCCGTCCTCGGTCTCCCATCTCCTCTGCCTCAACCTGCCTTCAACGAGAACCGGCCTTCCCTTGGCAAGATACTCGGCGCAGTTTTCGCCCTGCCTGCCGAACACCACCACATCGAAGTAGGAAACCTCCTCCTTCAACTCCTCGTTCTGTCTGAACGAGTGATTGACTGCAACGGTGAAGTTGGTAACGGAGAGCCCGGACGGCAGAAACCTTATTTCCGGATCTCTCACCAGGTTTCCCGCTATGATCACTTTGTTGAATCGGACCATTCTCTACCTTCCTTTCACTCGGACGACTCCTCACCTCCGCTCTCTTCCTTCGGAGCTTCGGCCTTCGCTTCCTGAGAAGTTGGAGTCGACCCCCTGCGCCTCCACTGAGCCTTGGCAGCGAGGAATTCAAGCAGATCTCTCTCGATGATTTCCTCGATGGAAGGCGGAGGCGGATACTTGCCTTTGATGTCCTTCTCGAACTTGGTCGTCAAAAACCTCAGGACCTTCTCGTTGATCTTCAAAAGTCTCTCCACCTCCTCGACTACACCCGCGTCTCCCGTGTAGCGCAGGAAGAAGTAATACCCTCTCTCTTTCCTCTTGATCCTGTAGGCGAGTTTCCTGATCCCCCAGTCTTCCCTGTCGAAAACTTCTCCGGAGAACTGGCCGATCGCCTCCGTCAACCTCGATACGACCTGTTCCCTCTCCTCCTCCCCGATCTCCGGGTCGAGGATGATGGCTGTTTCATACTTGCGCATCCGAACACCTCCTTATGGATTTATAGCCCCCGGTCTCGAGCCGGGAGCAAGGAGCCAAACTCGAAAGCCCTCATTCGTAAGGGGAATTTGAGTTGTAATAGCTCATGGTCTTCTCCAGACCTTCCTGGAGAAGCTTAATTATAGCATTTGCTCCGTGAAAAATCCCTTCCTTTATCCTGTCTTCTTTGTCCGGCTCGGGAGGGGAAAGAACGTAATCGGAAGGGTCCACGCCCCTCGGCGGCCTTCCTATACCGATGCGAACTCTGATGAAATCCCTGAGTCCCGTATCCAGCATCACGGACATCACTCCCCTGTGCCCCCCGTGACCGCCGCCTTTCCTGATTTTTATTCTCCCGGGCTCTATATCCATGTCATCGTAAACCAGTATCAAGTTGTCTTCATCCAATCCCATCTTCCGCCTGTAATACCTAACAGAATGACCGCTCGCATTCATGTATGTGAGCGGCTTGGCGAGCAGAACGTGCTCATCGCCCATGCTGAACTCCGCCACGAGCGCCTGACCCTTGATTTTCTTGAAGATGACACCCTCCCTCTCGGCGAGAAGATCGAGCACTCTGTAACCCATGTTGTGGAGGGTATCTTCGTATTCAACCCCCGGATTACCGAGTCCGAAAATGAACCTGCTGTATCTTCTCTTGGCGAAAAAATCACTCTTCCTCAGAAGGCCCACCTGTCTCCTCTGCCGCTACTGCTTCTTCTTCCTCGACTGCCTCTTCGGCCGCTTCCTCGGCAGGCTCATACACGGTGATGACCGTAAGCTTCGGATCCTCAGCCGGCTCCACTCCCTCGGGGAACTTGATATCCGACACGTGAAGCACATCGCCTATGTCGAGATCGGATATATCGACCTCGATCTTATCCGGTATCTGCGTCGGCAAGCACTCCACCTCGATCTCGCGGGTCACTATCTCCATCATTCCACCGCGTTCCACTCCCTTTGGCTTCCCGACAAAGGCGAGAGAAACCTCGACCACTGTCTTCTGGGTGAGATCGACTTCCTGAAAGTCGACGTGAATCAATTCATCTTTCACGGGATCGAGCTGATAATCCTTGACGATCGCATACACCTCTTCTTCCTCACCGTTTACCCTGAGCTTCACGAGCGTTGTTCCGGAGACCTCCCTCAAATACTTTTCTATGACTCTCCTTTCTAGGGAGAGAGGTCTGGGAGTTTTCCCTCTGCCGTAGAGAATGGCCGGAATCCTGCCCTCTTTTCTCAGTTTCCTCGCGATCTCCTTTCCCGTTTTCTCCCTTAGCTTCACTTCAAAGGCGTATTCAGCCATTTTTCAGTCCTCCAGTGATGGTTGTTGCGCGTCCTTCAAACGAAAAGGGAACTTATCGAATCGTCATAGTGTATTCTCTTTATAGCCTCGCCAAGCAGGTTGGCCACGGAGAGAACCTTGATTTTCCCGCACTTCAGCGCATTCTCCCTAAGCGGAATGGTGTCTGTGACGACGACTTCTTCTATTTCAGACTCGTTGATTCTGTCTATGGCAGGCCCGGAGAGAACGGGGTGAGTGGCACAGGCGTTCACTGACACAGCACCTTTCTCTTTCAAAGCCGTTACGGCCTGACATACAGTTCCTGCTGTGTCTATCATGTCGTCCAGTATAACCGCTACCTTGCCTTCAACATCGCCTATTATATTCATTATCTCGGCCACGTTCGGCCCCACCCTCCTCTTGTCGATTATTGCCAGGCTCGAATTGAGTCTTTTGGCAAACGCTCTCGCCCTCTCGACCCCTCCGGCATCCGGCGAAACGATGACGATGTCGTTTCTGTATTTTTCTCTGATGTAGCTCAAAAGGACGGGAGACGCGTAGAGATGGTCGACCGGGATGTTGAAGAATCCCTGAATCTGTCCGGCGTGAAGGTCCATGGTGAGAAGCCTGGAAATGCCGGCTGCAGATAGAAGATCCGCCACGAGCTTGGCCGTTATCGGCGTCCTGGGCGCTACTTTCCTGTCCTGCCTCGCATATCCATAATATGGAATAACAGCCGTTATTCTCTTCGCCGACGCCCTCTTCAGGGCATCTATCATCACCAGCATTTCCATCAGGTTTTCGTTCACCGGAGGGCATGTGGGCTGGATGAGAAAGACATCGGTACCTCTCACGTTTTCCCCTATCTCGACGTTGACCTCTCCATCGCTGAACCTCTTCACCATGGCGTTGCCGAGAGGGATCTGGAGGTACTTGCAGATGTTTTTCGCAAGCTCCATGTTCGCATTTCCCGAAAAAACCTTAAGCTCAGGCATACTTCTACTCCCTGATGGATTTCCCAAAGGATAGGTATTATACCCCTTCGCAAGAGGAATTCAACTGGAAAATTGTGGCTGGGGGAGGAGGACTCGAACCTCCACTAGAGGCTCCAAAGGCCCCTGTCCTGCCATTAGACGATCCCCCAACGCGGAAAGTCATATTTTAATTATACACTCGTTTTCTGGTCAAGCTTCCCCACTTCCCTCTCGTATTCACCGAGCACCGCCTCCTCGATCATAGACCTGGTCTCGTTGTTCAGAGGATGTGCCGTGTCCCTGTAAGAACCATCTTTGAGCTTCTTGCTGGGCATCGCCACAAACAAACCGTTGTTGCCCTGAATAACCTTCAGATCCCTCACGATGAAGCAGTTGTCGAAAATGATAGTAGCGTACGCTTTCAACCTCTCGTTGTTCTCCACAGGAAAGACCTTGACTTCAGTGATCTCCATTTCCCCTCCTCCTTGATGTGATTTCCTACAGGTTTTCGACGAGTCTTGCGAAGTAACCTTCCTCCAGGAATTCCTTCTCCGCGAGAAGCGCGTTCCCTTCACTTTTGAAAATCCCGAAAAGGGCGGAACCGGAGCCCGTCATGAGTGAGGCCTCCGCGCCCAGCTCCATCATTCTATTCTTCACCTCCACCGCTTCAGGATGCTCCGAGAAAACGACTTCCTCGAAATCGTTTATGAGCATTTGTTCGATTTCACTGATTTCCTTTATTACAGGAGGCACCCTCCAGGGTGCGCTCGAATTCCCCTCCTCCCTCCCGAGCTTCCTGTAGGCGTTTCCAGTATCCACCCCAAAAGGTGGCTTCACGAGAAGTATCCACCACTTATTCTCGATTTCAACAGGTTCCAGCCTGTCACCTATCCCCCTCGCCACGGAAGGCCTGCATCTCACGAAAAAAGGAACATCCGCTCCAAGCTCTCTTCCCAAAACTTCCAGCTCCTCGAAATTCACTCCTCCCATGTATATTAGAGAAAGAGATTTGAGAACGCACGCAGCATCGCTGCTACCGCCACCAAGCCCTGCCCCTGAAGGGATCCCCTTCAACAATTTTATGCCGACCCCCCCTTTTATCCGATAACGCTCGAAAAACAGCTTCGCAGCCCTGTAACAAAGGTTCTCTTTACCAGACGGAGCCTGAAACTCCCCCCCAACATCTATAGTAATACCTTCTGTCCTTTTTTCGACCGCAACCCTATCAAAAAGAGAAACGGGCACCATGAGCGTGAATATCTCATGGTACCCGTCCTTTCTCCTGCTCAATACTCGAAGAAAGAGGTTGATCTTAGCCGGCGCGAGAAGAGAGATACTTTCCAGTTCATCACCCTTTCTCAAACAACGTTTTTTTCTATTTTAGCCACCGAAATGCCCCTGTCAAGGGAAAAGGCATCACCTCCCCTTTACACTGAATATCAGGCCGCTCTCGCCACGGTCGACGAGCACCAAAGATCCCTCCGGAACCTCGCCCGATATTATCTTCAGGGCGAGAGGATCGAGGAGGTGCTTCTGAATCGCCCTTCGAAGGGGCCTCGCCCCGAATACGGGGTCCCATCCTGCCTCCACAATGAACTCCTTTGCCTCCCTGGTGAGTTCTACGCTGACTCTCCGCTCGTCCAGAAGAGAAGCGAGATTCCTGATTTGAATGTCTATTATCTTGAGGAGATCTTCCCTGGTCAGGTTCCTGAAAAGCACTATCTCGTCGACCCTGTTCAGGAATTCGGGTTTGAAGTGCCTCTTCAGCTCCTCGAAGACCAGCTCCGACGCTCTATCGAAGTCTTTCAAGGACCACTCCTGAATTATGTGGCTCCCGATATTCGACGTCATTATTATAACGGTGTTCTTGAAATCCACGGTCCTGCCCTGGTTGTCGGTCAACCTCCCGTCTTCCAGGATCTGCAACATGATGTTGAACACGTCCGGGTGCGCCTTTTCGATTTCGTCGAATAGAATCACCGTGTAAGGTTTTCTTCTGACGGCCTCGGTGAGCTGTCCGCCCTCCTCGTAACCCACATACCCCGGAGGCGCTCCTATCAACCTGGAAACCGAATGTTTTTCCATGTATTCGGACATGTCGATTCTCACCATGGCGTTTTCGTCGTCAAAGAGGAACTCAGCCAGTGCCCTGGCCAGCTCGGTCTTGCCGACCCCGGTGGGTCCGAGAAATATGAAGGAGCCGATGGGTCTCTTCGGGTCCTTGAGCCCTGCCCTGGCTCTTCTCACCGCGTTGGAGACCAGCTCCACCGCCATATCCTGACCCACGACGCGCTGTTTCAGGCGCTCCTCCATCTTGAGCAGCTTCATCGACTCGGACTCAAGCAGCTTGGTTACGGGAATTCCCGTCCATCTGGAAACCACTTCCGCTATCTCGTCTTCTGTGACCTCTTCTTTCAGGAACCTTCTACCCTTGGACAGCTCGTCCAGTTCCTTCTGGAGTTTCTCGAGTTCCTGGGTCAACGAAGGAAGCTCGCCATATTTCAGGCGTGATGCCTTCTCGAGGTCACCTTCTCTCTCGGCAATGGACATCTCGTTCTTACAGTCCTCTATTTTTTCCTTGACCTCGCGAATTCTGGAGATTATTCCTTTCTCCCGTCTCCACTGTTCTTCCAGTTCCTCTTTTTCTCTCTGAAGTCTATCTTTTTCTTCGTCCAGCTTCTTCAACCTCTCTTTCGACAGCTCGTCCTCCTCCCTGGACAGAGCCTGGCGCTCTATTTCTATCTGCATTATCCGCCTCTGTATTTCATCTATCTCCTGAGGAAGACTGTCGATCTCTATTCTCAGCTTGGACGCCGCCTCGTCTATCAGGTCGATCGCCTTGTCGGGGAGAAACCTGTCGGTTATGTAACGGTGAGAAAGCGTAGCGGCCGCGATTATCGCTGAATCCTTTATCCTGACGCCGTGGTGAACCTCGTAGCGCTCTTTCAAGCCTCTCAAGATGGCTATCGTGTCCTCCACGGACGGTTCGCTCACGAGCACCGGCTGGAACCGACGCTCGAGAGCGGGATCCTTCTCGATGTATTTCCTGTACTCGTCGAGTGTGGTGGCACCGATGCACCTGAGCTCTCCCCTGGCGAGAGGCGGCTTGAGCATGTTGGAAGCGTCTATGGCACCTTCCGCTTTTCCAGCTCCCACAACGGTGTGGAGCTCGTCGATGAAGAGAATCACCTTCCCCTCTGACTCCACCACTTCCTTTATCACCGCTTTCAACCTGTCCTCGAACTCACCACGATATTTGGCTCCAGCCACCAGCGCGCCCATGTCGAGAGCAACGACCCTCTTGTCCTTGAGCGATTCCGGCACGTCCCCCGAGATGATCCTCCTCGCGAGACCCTCTACTATCGCGGTCTTTCCCACACCCGGTTCGCCAATCAGAACCGGGTTGTTCTTCGTCCTTCTGGAGAGCACCTGGATCACTCTCCTAATCTCCTCGTCCCGTCCTATGACCGGATCGAGTTTCCCCCTTCTCGCCAGGTCGGTGAGATCCCGACCGTATTTTTCGAGAGGCTTGTATTTCGCCTCGGGAGTTTCATCGGTGACCCGCGTGGTCCCTCTCACCTCCGTGAGGGCTTTCAGTATCGCCTCTCTGTTCACACCGTGACGCTTCAGGATTTCAGCCGCCTTTCCCGCCTCCTCCGAAGTTGCGGCCATGAGTATGTGTTCGCACGAGATGTATTCATCCCTGAGAGACGTCATTTCCTTAAACGCCGTCTCGAGGGTCTTCTCGAGCTGAGGAGTGATATATTTCTGAGCTATTCCGGAGACACGAGGAAGCTTCTCGAGTTCTTCCTCTATGTCGGAAATTACTTGAGTCACGGGAACGCCTATCTTCTGGGCTATTTCCCGCGCCACGTTCTCCTCGTCAGAGAGCATGGCATGGAGCACGTGTAGGACGTCTATGGCCTGATGACTCCTGGCGTCTGACAGAGCCTTCGCCTTCTCTATGGATTCCCTCGCCTTAAGAGTCAACTTATCAAGGCCTATCATTTTTATCACCTCCTTTAATTAATTCTTCTATATTGCAACACCAAGCGAGTAAAAAACCCTCCCGGGGGTCTCAGGAGGGTTTTCAAGGCCTGCTATCTCTTTTTCACCACGACGAACATCCTCCTGGCTCCTCTCTCTATCAGAAGGAGGATGCTCTTTTCGCTGCGTAGCTTCCTCAGGGCGCTTCTGAACTCATCGATGTCCTTAATGCCCATCCTGTTCACCTGCCTTATTATGTCTCTATCCCTTATTCCCGCCTCGTCCGCAGGTGAGCCGGGCTCGACCCCGGTAACTATGACACCCTCTCTGTCTTCTATCCCAAGATGCCTGGCGATCTCATCCGTAATATCCTGAACCGCCAGACCCAGCTCTCCAATCACGTCGGTCTTCCTTGTGAGGCTTTCCTCTTCCGGCAACTCACCTATTTTGACCTTGAGAACTTTTTCTTTCCCATCCCGCAAGACCTTTATCTTCACTTTCGTGCCCGGGGATGTCGCCGCCACCATGGCGGGCAGCTGATGAGCATCCTTGACCGCCTTTCCGTTGTATTCGACTATCACGTCTCCCTCTTTCAATCCTCCTTTCTCAGCAGGCGAATCCTCGATGACCTTCGTAACGATTACTCCTTTTCTGACCGGAAGATCCAGAGATTTTGCCATCTCCGGAGTCAGCTTCTGGATGTAGACACCCAGCCATCCGCGAATGACGCGACCCTTCTCCTTGAGCTGATCGAATATCTGCTTGGCCATGTTTATGGGGATCGCAAATCCTATACCCTGTCCTCCCTGAACAATTGCCGTGTTTATTCCAACGACTTCCCCCTTCAGGTTGAACAGGGGACCGCCGCTGTTGCCCGGGTTGATAGAGGCGTCTGTCTGGATGAAATCGTCGTAGGGCCCAGAACCTATGACTCTTCCCTTGGCGCTCACGATACCAGCCGTCACCGTGTGCTCGAGCCCGAAGGGATTTCCTATCGCCACGACCCATTCTCCAACCTGGAGCGCGTCGGAGTCACCCAGCACCACGTGGGGAAGTTTTCTGTCTGCGTTTATCTTTATGAGAGCGATGTCCGTCTTGGGATCGGTCCCCACGATTTCCGCCTCGTACTCCGTTTCGTCGTAGAGCCGAACGGTTATCTCATCCGCTCTCTCCACCACGTGATTGTTGGTGAGAATGTAACCGTCCTCGGAAACGATGAACCCTGACCCGAGAGACCTCCTTTTCTGCTCTCTGGGGATCTTGCCGAAGAATTCCTCGAAAAACTCTTCGAAAGGATCACGTCCAAAGGGGCTCCTGAACGTGGGCCTTCTGAATTTGACTATCGTGGTCGTGCTTATGTTCACAACCGCCGGTTTGACCTTCTTCACCAGTTCCGGGATGCTCATGGGGAGAGCAGGCCCTGCCTGGGGCTTCTTCGCCTTCGCCTCGACGAACGCCGCATCGGTCTTCCCCATGAGAAAATCGTAGCTCCCGTAAAACGCAAACCCCACTGCCAACCCCAGCACCAACAACAGAACCACCAGACGAACTCTTCTCATTTTCCCGTACCTCCTTATAATTCAGGATAAGTGCCCGGTCGGGACAGTCGAAAAACCTACGACGAGGTTCCTCCCTTTTGCTGGGAGAGCTGAACGTAAATCATCCGCAGCTGATAAAGGGTTTCCCTGATGAGCCTGTCTTCCTCGGCGGAGAGATTCCCCCTGGTTTTATCCTCCAGAACTCCCAGGAGGTCTATGAAGTGCCTCGCCATTTCGAGGTCCGGAGCTCCTGGCTGGACACCCGGCCCTTCCAGCATCCCCAGGGCAGTCATGGCGTATCCAGCGAGAAGATTGACCAGCTCGGGGAAGCCAGGCTCGCCCGACAGAAGTCCTCTCTCCGTTCTGTCGTATATAGCCTTCGCGTCCTTCTCCTGCTGGGTTCTCTCATAAGTGACCCTCGCTGAGTCTTCGGAACGCGACTGCCCCACCGCATCCTGGTCGGTCTTCACTTTTGGAACGTCTCTCTTTTCTTCGGGAGCGTCGTCTCTCCCGATTCTCCGCCTGTCGATGATTCTGAATCCCCTGCCCTTTTCTTCCGACATTTAAACTCCAACCTCCTTGAGGTTAACGACGAGCTCTCCACCCAACACGTCCACGAAGAAGAAGTCGGACTCCTTCCACCTAAGGGTTATGGGTATTTTGACTTTCTCATCTATCGTCCTCTTTAAAAATCTCGCGCCGTATTTTATGCTGAATCCAACCGATGCGAGATGCTCGAGAGCTGCCTCGGTGTATTCAAGGCTCTTGCCGTGCTCCAGCATTATTCCTTTGATTGAATTCAGGTACATTGCCGCGATCTGTTTCACCTCGTCGAACCCAAGCGGCTTGAATATTATGACGTCGTCAATCCTGTTGATGAATTCCGGGGAGAAACGCTCCTCGACCAGCCTCATTACGCTTCTTTTGATGGTATCGTAACTCTCGCGCTCAGACGTGAACCCGAGGGGTCTTACGAGCTTCTTGTATTCATTCGCTCCCAGATTGCTGGTCATTATGATTATCGAGTCGCTGAAGTAAACCTTCTTGCCTCTACCGTCTGTCAGCCAGCCCTCGTCGAAAACCTGAAGGAACAGGTTCAACACGTACTGGTCCGCCTTCTCTATCTCGTCAAGCAGAACCACCGAGTAGGGGTTATCCCTTATCTGGTTCGTGAGGATCCCTCCCCTCTCCGAGCCGACTATCCCCCGGGGCATGCCTATCAGCTTGTCCACAGAGATGGAACCGTCCCTGTACTCGGACATGTCGATCCTGACCATCTTGTGCTCGTCCCCGAAAAGGTACTCGGAGAGGGCCTTGGCCATCTCCGTCTTGCCCACACCCGTTGGACCGAGGAAGAGCAGGACCCCGTCGGGCTTGTAATAATTCTCCTTCAGCGGGCCCTTGTTCAGCCTGAGCGCTCTCGCCACAGCCTCTATCGCTTCTCTCTGCCCGACCACTCTTCTCGACAGCGCCTCTTCCAGATCGGAGAACCTGTCGACCACATCCCTCTTTATTATGTCGATGGGCGTCTTTGTTTCCCGAGAGATCACGTCCACGATGTGTTCGGGCCTGACTATCTTTTCCTCTTCATGTATTTCAACCCTCACAGCCGCCGTGTCTATCCAGTTTATCACCTTGTCCGGCAACCTGAGTGACCTGGCGTATCTTCTGGACATCGCGAGCGCCATCTCGATGGCCTGATCGTCTATCACGACACCGTAATTGGACTCCAGCCTCGGCTTGAGCCCGTAAAGAATTTCCCTCGTCTCATCTATGGTAGGCTCTTCCACCTTCACCACTCTGAAGCGCCTCGCGAGTGCCTCGTCCTCCTGAATTATCTCCTTGAACTCGGTAGTCGTCGTCGCGCCTATCATCTGGACCTCACCGCGTGCGAGCGACGACTTGAAGATGTTCGCCGCGTCGGATGGGACTCCCATTGCAGAACCCGCCCCTATGAGTGTATGGGCCTCGTCTACGAAGAGGATGATATTTTTCCTCTCTCTCAGCTCGTTTATTATTTTCTCAATCCTGTCCTCGAACATCCCCCTGAACACTGTGCCAGCCACTACGGTGTTCATCTGAAGGTTGACGATCTGATAACCCCTGAGTCTCTCCGGGACCCTGTGCGGCTCGAACTCGAGCCTCAGCGCCACACCCTCGACAACGGCTGTCTTGCCGACTCCGGGGTCACCTATGACCATCACCGAGTTGCATCTGTCCTTGTGGCAGAGTATCTCAAGAATCATGTCTATTTCCTCGTCCCTGCCTATGACTGGAGGTATTTTCCCCTCTCTCGCGAGCAGGTTGAGATTGACCCCGAAAGTCCGCAGATTAGTGGGGAGTTCATAACGCTTCTTTATGTCCTCGAACTTCTCTTCCCTCGTCTTCAGGATCGTGCTGAACTTCATGAGCGCCACCGCGGGGTCGACGCCGTAACTCTTCAAGATCCTCGCCGGTATCGAGTGAGTCTCGTGAAAGATTGCGAGAAAGAGATCAGTCGTCTCGATCAGGTTCCTCTTGTTCCTCTGCGCCGTCTCCCAGGCTATTCTGAACACCTGCTTCGTTGCGGGGGGGATTTTCATTCCAACTCCCAGATATTGCCTGGAAATGGAGAGGTAATCGTTCACGCTCGTGACAATGGCATCAGCGTCGAGATTGATCCCCCTCATGAGCTCGGCGAATAGCAACCTTTCAACCGAAGAGAAGGCCACGAAAAGGTGCTCGAGCCCCAGGTAATAATGATGTCTCCGCTGAGACTCTTCTATCGCCGTGTTGAGCATCTTCTGCGCCTTCTCCGAAAGCCTGTCTCTGTAAAAAGCAATCTCCATCATGTTTTTTTCAACCTTTCTCGTTTAATATACCCTCACCCCCGCCATTTTCTCGAGACGCTCAATCCTCTCTTCCAGAGGAGGATGAGTGGAAAACAGATTGAGCAGGGTCTTGCGACCGGAAAACGGATTGACGATGAACATGTGCGCCGTGGAAGGATTCGCTTCCATTCCGGCCTGCGACACATATCCGCCGAGTTTCCTCAACGCGTTCGCCAGGTAGATTGGATTCCCGCACAGCTTCGCTCCCGACTCGTCCGCCAGGTATTCCCTCGAGCGGGAAATCGACATCTGAACGATGAGGGCTGCAATCGGAGCCAAAATCGCCACGGCCAGAAGCCCGATGATTCCACCACCGTCGTCATCATCCCTACCTCCGAACCCAAAAATCGCCGCCCACCTCGCCATGTTGGCGAGTATCATTATCGCTCCCGCAATGGTGGCAGCTATGGCAGAGATCAGCGTGTCCCTGTTCTTCACGTGGGAGAGCTCATGGGCGAGAACGCCCTCTACTTCCTCCCAGGTAAGAAGTGACAAAAGCCCTGTAGTCACAGCCACCACAGCCTTTTCGGGGCTTCTCCCGGTGGCGAATGCGTTGGGAGCAGGATTGGGAACGATGTAAATTCTGGGAACGGGAACGCCTCCTTTGAGAGCCAGCTTCTTCACGATCTCGTAAAGCTCAGGATACTCGGCGGGATCGGCTTCCTTCGCCTTATACATCGCGAGAACGATCTTGTCGGAAAACCAGTAGGCGCCGAAATTCATCACCACTGCAAAAGTGAATGCTATGATCATCCCCGTGTTCCCGCCGAAGTATTTCCCCACCATGATGAGAATACCGGTCAGGAATCCGAGAAGAATTGTCGTCTTAATCGTGTTGCCCATTTCACCTCACCTCATAAAATCAAGTTTTATAATCTCTTCTTATATTATCATCTTCCCATTTCGAAAATTCACGCACAATTTTCAAGAACTCCTCATCCTTGCTTTTGGGAACCACTATCTTGATTGTCACATACTGGTCTCCCCTCGTTCCGTCCTTTTTGAAGACACCTTTTCCTCTTATACGTACCTTCTGCCCCGAGTTCGTTCCAGGCGGCAGCTTCACCCTCACCGTTCCGTCCACTGTCGGGACCTCCACGGTTCCACCCAGAACCGCCTCGGACACGTTCACAGGAAGTTCCACGTAGATGTCATCCCCCTTCCTGGTGAAGAACCTGTGAGGCTCCACCGAGACCCTGAGGTAAAGATCCCCAGGAGGCCCTCCGTTTACGCCCGCTTCGCCCTTACCGGGAACCCTGACGCGGGTTCCTTCGTCCGCGCCGGGAGGTATCTTCACTTTTATCGTTTCAGTGACGCTTATGCGTCCGCTGCCGGAACAGCTCGGGCACCTGTCTCCGATGTAGCCGCTCCCACCACACGCACTGCAGAGCTGAGTTACCGAGAAGAACCCCGATTTCCTGCCTATTTTCCCCGTTCCAGCGCACGTGGAACACACTCGCTTCGTCCCGGCCGAAACTCCGCTGCCTCCGCACCTGTCACACGAGACAGCCCTCGTAACAGTTATGGAACGAGTCGTTCCCCTCACCGCCTCCTCAAAGGAAAGCCGAACATCCATCAGCAGGTCCCTGCCCCTTCTTGGGGCCGAGCTCGCTCCGGCACTTCCGAAAATGTCTCCGAATACGTCCCCCACATCGAATCCGGTCCTCTCTCCGAAGATGTCGAATATATCGAACCCCTCGAAACCGCTGAAAGAGCCCCCGGCGTAGGCGCCTTTCCTCAAAGCGTCGTACTGGGCTCTCTTTTCGTCATTCGAAAGCACATCATATGCCTCGTTTATCTCTTTGAACCTGTTCTCGGCTTCCCTGTCTCCCGGGTTTACGTCGGGGTGATACTTCTTCGCGAGTTCCCTGAACGCCTTCTTTATCTCGTCTTTGGAGGCATTTTCGGAAACGCCGAGTATTTTGTAGTAGTCCTTTTTCGGGTCCATCAAATTCGCCCTCCGCAGCTTCTAACATCTTCGATGCCAGGTGGCCTCTTTTTATTCGATGTCAAAAAAAACATTAAGGGTGCGGGACCCATCGGCCCCGCACCCAGGGCAGCCTCACGACACGTTGATCTGTATCTGCTTGGGCTTCACTTCCTCCTTCTTCGGGAGGATTATCTCGAGGACACCGTTTTTGTAGCTCGCCGTCACCTTGTCCTGGTCGATCGACGCAGGGAGAGAAAACGACCTCTGGAATGTCCCGTATTCCCTCTCCATGAGGTGATAGTTCTCCTCTTTCACCTCTTTCTCGAACTTCCTCTCGCCCTTGAGCGTGAGGACGCCATCCTTCACCTCGATGCTTATGTCGTCCTTCTCCACACCGGGAAGTTCAGCCTTCACCACCACCGCATCATCGGTCTCGTAGATGTCCACCGCGGGAGACCACACACCCCTGGAGAGAAGGTCCTCCCTGCTCCTTATCCTCGCGAAGGTGTCCTCGAACAGCCTGTTCATCCTGTCCTGAATGATCGCCAGATCTCTGAAAGGATCGAACCACCTGACAATCGCCATAACCATCACCTCCTTTCAGATTTCCTGGATATTATTAATAAATTCTATCATTTCGTCCCATCCTGATCCTCGATTTCGGCGTCTATGACCTCGCCCTCCTGGGACTGGTCGCCGCCGGTCTGTGCGGAACCGCCTCCCGCCTGAGCCTCCCCAGCTGCCTTGGTCTGCTGGTACATTATCTCCGCAATCTTGTGAGAGGCCCTCATCAGCTCGTCGGCGGCATTTTTCAGCTTCTCTTCGTCGTCCGAGTCGAGAACCTCTCTGGCCCTGGAAAGAGCTTCCTCAACCCTCGAGACTTCGTCGGCAGGAAGCTTGTCCCTGTTCTCTTTGAGGGTCTTGTCTATGTTGTATATCAGATTGTCCAGGTTGTTCCTCGCCTCGATGACCCTCCTTCTGCGCCTGTCTTCCTCGGCGTGAGCCTCTGCCTCCTTGACCATCTTCTCGATTTCCTCCTTCGAGAGCCCGGTCGAGCCGGTCACCGTTATCTTCTGCTCCTTGCCAGTGGCCATGTCCCTCGCCGAGACGTGCAGGATTCCGTTGGCGTCGATGTCGAACGTAACCTCTATCTTGGGCACGCCTCTCGGCGCGGGCGGAATACCTTCGAGGTGAAACCTGCCGAGGGTCCTGTTGTCTCTGGCCATCTCACGCTCGCCCTGTAGTACGTGTATCTCCACCGACGTCTGATTGTCCGCAGCGGTCGTGAATATCTCGCTCTTCTTCACAGGGATGGTGGTGTTCCTCTCTATTATCTTCGTCATCACGCCGCCGAGCGTCTCGATGCCGAGTGAAAGAGGCGTCACATCCAGAAGGAGCACGTCCTTCACCTCGCCGCCCAAAACGCCCGCCTGAACGGCTGCCCCAAGTGCAACCACTTCGTCGGGGTTGACTCCCTTGTGAGGCTCCTTGCCGAAGAAGTTCTTCACCGCCTCCTGAACCTTCGGAATCCTGGTCGAACCACCGACCAGGACGACCTCGTCTATGTCGCTCGGTTTGAGGCCTGCATCCTCGAGAGCCTTCCTGCACGGCTCGAGCGTCCTCTCGATTATGTCCTCTATCATCGACTCCAGCTTCGCCCTCGTCAGTTTCATGGACAGGTGCTTGGGTCCTGTAGCGTCCGCCGTGATGAACGGGAGATTTATCTCGGTTTCGAGCACCGACGAGAGCTCTATCTTCGCTTTTTCGGCCGCTTCCTTGAGCCTCTGAAGGGCCATCTTGTCCTTGGAAAGGTCTATGCCCTGATCCCGCTTGAATTCCTCTATAATCCAGTCGATGATTCTCTGGTCTATGTTATCGCCGCCCAGGTGCGTGTCCCCGTTGGTCGCTTTAACCTCGACCACGTTCTCTCCCACCTCGAGGATGGATATGTCGAACGTGCCGCCACCGAAATCGTATACCGCGATGAGCTCGTTCTTCTTCTTGTCCAGACCATACGCGAGTGCTGCAGCAGTAGGTTCGTTTATTATCCTGAGCACTTCGAGCCCCGCTATAGTGCCCGCGTCCTTGGTCGCCTGCCTCTGGGCATCGTTGAAGTAAGCAGGAACGGTAATCACCGCCTTCTTCACCTCTTCACCCAGATAAGCCTCCGCGGCCTTTTTGAGCTTCGAAAGAACCATCGCCGAGATTTGCTGGGGAGTATACTCCTTGTCCCCCACCTTTACCCGCGCGTCATTGTTGGGTCCTTTGATGACTTTGTAAGGAACCATCTTGATCTCTTCGGTAACCTCGTCGTACCTGCGCCCCATGAACCTCTTGATCGAGTAGATCGTGTTCTCCGGATTGGTGATCGCCTGCCTCTTCGCAACCTGCCCCACGAGAATCTGGCCATCCTTGCCGAAAGCGACGACAGAAGGCGTGATTCGAGAACCCTCTTCGTTGATGATGACCTTGGGTTCTCCACCCTCCATCACGGCCACAACCGAGTTAGTCGTACCCAGGTCGATTCCGATGATCTTCGACATTTCCTACCTCCGATTCGTTTATTTTTTAACGTTCCTCGATATCAGCCGGAGTATCGAGCGGGTGAGCTCCTCGGTGTCGAAGGGCCTAGTCAGAAACCCAACCGCCCCGGATTCGAGGGCTCTTATCCACCTCTCTAGCGTCCCGCTCTCGGACAGAAGCAGGGACGGAATCTCGGAAATTATATCGTTCACGTTCACGAACGGGTCGTACCCGCCAAAGGAAAGCTCGTCTATGTCAATCAGCGCCAGGTCGAACTCCTCTCCAGCGGCCTCGCTCCACATCTCCGACAGGTCCTCCATCACCTTCGCCTCTATCCCGAACTCCCTCAGGGCTTCGAGGACTCTCAGAAGATCGTCCTGGCGAGCCCTGCGACCTGATATGTAGAGTATTTTCGCCTGCATCCTACAACCTCCCGTTCCGCCTTTTGTATTAACAAGATGCGTGCCACAGGCGAAAACATCGACCCTGCAAATCGAACCAACCGATTTTCAAAGGATTTTCAGATCAGGTCAACCAATGGACAGGAGCCGATATGCCCCAGTGACAGTGTCATAATGGCAGAGTGCGCCACTTTGGCAGGCTTATTGTATAAATCCGAAACTCGAAGCACGAAATACGAGACAAATTCGAATATCAAAATTCCAATGATCGAAACACCAACCCACCGAGCAACTGAGCAACCGAGCCACCGAACCGCTGGTTATTCGGCTCTTCGGATCCCCGGATGCTCGGTGCTTCGGAGGTTCGGAGGCTCGACTGAATTAGTTCCGCACTCCGAATTCCTAATTGGGAATCACCCCTCTATCCCATACTCCTTCAGCTTCCTGTACAGGGTCCTCACCCCTATTCCGAGCAGTTTCGCCGCCTTGGTCTTGTTGTTCCCCGTTGCCTCTAAAGCCTGCACTATGGCCCTCCTCTCGAGCTCCCACAGAGGCAGTACCTTGCCGGTCCCGGCGGGCTCGACCCTTCCCGGCATCGGAATCGCCCCTTCCCTGGCCGCGGAAATTCCCTCGATAATTTCCCTCGGCACGTGTTCCCTCACTATCTCTCTTCCCTGCGAGAGGAGGACCATCGTTTCCACAGCGTTCCTGAGTTCTCTGACGTTACCGGGCCAGTCGTATGCCTCGAATATCTCCATCACCTCAGGAGAAACTGCGGGAACGGGGAGCCCGTTTTCCTCCGCCACCCGCCTGACGAAGTGAAGGGTCAATATCGACACATCCTCCTTCCTCTCCCTCAAGGGGGGCACCCGTATGGTGAACACGCTCAATCGATAGTAGAGATCCTCCCTGAACACCTTTTCGTCCACCTTTTTCTTCAGGTCCGCGTTCGTGGCGGCGATTATCCTTACGTCAATCTTTATTATCCTCTCCCCGCCTACTCGGATTATCTCCTTCTGCTCTATGGCCCTCAGTATCTTCGCCTGAATGGACAGCGGCATGTCCCCTATCTCATCGAGAAAAAGCGTCCCCCCGTGAGCGAGCTCGAATTTGCCCTTCACGGTTGAAACCGCCCCGGTGAAAGCCCCTTTTTCATGGCCGAAAAGCTCCGACTCGAGGATGCTCTCCGTCAGGGCGGCGCAGTTTATCGGGATGAAGGGTTTGTCTCTTCTGGGACTCACCTCGTGTATTGCCCTCGCCACGAGCTCCTTCCCCGTCCCGGACTCTCCGAGAATCAGCACGTTCGCCTTCGTGGGCGCCACGGTTCTGACAAGCCCCATGACCCTTTCCATGGCCCTGGACCGGTAGATCATCTCACCGCCGGCAGTGGACACCATGCCCTTCAGCCTCTCGAGCTCTTCCATCATCCCCCTGGTCCTAACCGCCTTTATCAGCACGCCCTTTAGACCCTCTATGTCCACCGGCTTCTGGATGTAATCTGCCGCTCCCTCTTTCACTGCCTCCACGGCACCGCCTATCGAGCCGAAGGCCGTCAAAACAATAACGGGTATGGATGAGTCGATCTCCCTGACCCTCCTTATCACCTCCATCCCATCCATCTCTGGCATCTTCATGTCGGTTATCACCAGGTCCGGCAGGTCCTCTGCCAGTGCGGCGAGGGCTTCCGAGGGTGAAGAAAAGGCCCGCGGCACAAGTCCCAGGGCAGAAAGAACCCTCTCCATGCTCTTCAGGTTGTCCAGGTCGTCGTCTACCACAAAAACTTTCCTGCCTGCCAGTTCAGGAACGCTCTTCACCTCACCACCTCCGGGAGAAGCCGGTTTCTACCTCTGCCCCTGATGAACTTTCCAAACTCGGCTTCCGTCGGAAAAACGAGGGTGAATCTGGACCCTTTCCTCTTCCTGCTTCTCAGGGTCACCTTGCCTCCGTGGGTCTCCATTATCTTTCTCACCAGGGGAAGCCCTATCCCGCTCCCCCCCTGCTTGGTGGTGTAGAAAAGGGCGAAAATCTTTTTCCTCTCCTCTCTGCCTATTCCTGAGCCGTTGTCGGCAACCGAAACGTATGGACGCCCTCCCTTTTTCCCAGTCTCAACCTCGACCAGTTTCTCCTCCTTGTCGAGAGCGTCGGCGGCGTTCAACAAAAGATTGAGAAGCGCCTGCTTCACCATCTTCCCGTCGACGAGGACGACGAGGGGCTCGTCGGCGAGTGAGACCTTCAACCTTATACCCCTCTTTCTGAACTCCGCTTCCACGAATTCCAGAACCTCCCTGACGAGTCCGTTCAAGTCAGTAGAAGCGAACTCAGGGCTCGGCGGCCTGCTATAACGCAAAAACTCCGAGACGAGGTCGTTCAACCTGGAAAGCACCTTTATGTTGGATTCGAGAATCTCAGTCATTTCCTCCTTCTTGGGGAACCACTCGGGAAGCATGCCGGTGTACTCGAGCAAAAGTTGAGTGTTTATTGTGAGCGCGTTCAGGGGATTGCGTATCTCGTGGGCTATCCCCGACAGCAGAGATTCGAACTCTTCCCTGGGAATTCTTCTCTTTCCGGTCATCGCTCTTCCATGGGCTCCGACGTGGTGTCAAGACACGTTCAGGATACCCTCTTTCGCCCCCTTCCTTCAACGAGCTCCGGCACGACCAGAAAATCTCCCTTCCTCAACACTTCCCAATCGCCTGACGGGGCTTCTATGACGTAAGAACTTCCCTCCACAGGCAAAACCACCCTCCAGGGAGGCAGGTTCCGCAACTTTTCGAGGACCCTCCCCTCCCGGGAGACGAAATAAACATCTATGGGGAATCTCATGAAAAAAGTGTGGATCGACGAGCACGGGTAGAGGATCACGGGCATATCTGCCTCTTCTCTACTCTTTCCCGCCAGTCCGAAAAACCTTTCGACGAATCGTTCGAGGAGGACCGCCTCGCAGATAACCAGCCCCTGATTGTCAGCGACCGCAACCTTTCTCACGACACCACTCCAGCAAATACCCCGCACGGGAGACCAAGAGAACTCAAGCTCAATAATAGGTCACTTCGAGTCGTGGAACAAGGTGGCTACCCAGATTGTTCCCTCCATCCTCCAGGTCCACTCCACCGTAGAACGCGGAAAACCTCAATTGAAGATAAAAGTCCCCCTCCGAGACAGCATCCCTCACCATGTCGGTCACATCCAGCACGACGTAATTCCCGGTATCGTAGGCGTATAGCCTGAACCGCCCATAGTAGTCTCCCGGCTCCCAGAGCGCAGATGAATCGAGAGGAATGGAAAATCCAACTCTCTCCATGGAAATCTCCACGGGTGGAGAGTCGGGATATACCCCCACGACCCCGAGGTAAAGCGTCGCATCCTCGACCCAGGCCCAGGAAGGCAACCCGGCCAGAGAAAACGTCATGTATCCTTCGGTATACCCATCTTCCACGTATATCCCATCGAATCGGACCGCCGTCCCGTCGTCAGTAAAAAGGTATCCGTCACCCTCATCCAGAGCCTCCGCGAGGAAAGTGCTGTAAAAAGGTCCATCCACCACGAGGACCCCTTCGCCGTAACAGCCTGCCAGAAACACAACGATGACCAAAAGTCCCGCAAGCTTGGAAATTCTCCTCAAAACGTCCCGGCTCATGTCATCTCCCTCCTTTCTCACTGGATAAGACGATGAAGGCAGTCTCCGTATTCAGCAAACAAATGGTTACTGCACAGTTCCCCTTGTGGGGTATACTATTTTTGACAAACATCGAACGAATACTATCCATGCGAAAATTAGCCACAATCGTTCTCATACTGTCTCTTTTCTGCCTGGGCATACTCTCCGGAGTGGCGATCATCTACTTCTTCAGTCCGCTCCCAGACGTGAAAGCCCTCCAGGAATTTAAACCCTATTCGTCGACGAAGGTTTTCGATCGAAACGGAAATCTGATCGGCGAGTTCGCCCTCGAAAGGCGAGACACTATCCCTCCATCCGAAATCCCCGAGAAAATAAAGCAGGCGTTCGTCGCCGCGGAAGATTCCCGTTTCTACGAGCACAGAGGCATAGACATCCCGGGAATCATGAGAGCGCTCATCACGGACATCAAAAAAATGAGGTTTTCTCAGGGAGGCTCGACGATAACCCAGCAGCTCGTCAAATTGCTGTTTTTGACCCCGGAAAAGAGCATAAAAAGGAAGGTCATCGAGATGCTGCTCGCACTCAAAGTGGAGAGATACCTCACGAAGGATCAGATACTCGGGCTCTACCTGAATCAGATTTACCTCGGCAACGGCGTGTATGGCATAGTGCAGGCTGCTAGGAGCTACTTCGGCAAGGACGTGAGAGACCTGACGCTCGGCGAGATAGCGCTTCTGGCATCCCTTCCAAAATCCCCCGGATTCTACGACCCCAGAAGACACCTGGAGAGAGCTCTCATCAGACGAAAATACGTCCTCACCAGGATGATGGAGGATGGCTACATAACCAAACAGGAAGCCGCGGCCGCAGCATCCGAACCCGTGGTTCTTGCAGAAAAAGGCAGGGAAAAAATCGGGAAATACTTTCTCGAATACGTGAGAACCTACATATTGAAGAAGTATGGCTACGACGCACTCTACAAAGGTGGACTGCTCGTCTACACCACTCTGGACCCTGAACTCCAGAAAACAGCCGAGGAATCGCTCCGGGCAAGGCTAGCCAAACTCGAAGAATCCATACGCGAAGAGAAACTAAAGGAAATCGAACAGGAAGAATCCCCCGAAGGAGACATATTCGCCGACACGACGGTCCTCGAAGAACCTCTCGAGGGGGCGGTCCTCTCGATAGACCTGAAAACCGGCGAAGTCCTCGCGATGGTGGGAGGCAGGGACTTTTCCAGGTCCAAATTCAACAGGGCCCTCATGGCGAGGAGGCAACCTGGTTCCGCTTTCAAACCTATAATCTACGCAGCTGCAATCGACATGGGATACACGCCCGCAGACATCATAGAAGACCTCCCGGTCGAATTCGTGAAAAACGAGTTCGAAAACTGGCGTCCCTCCAATTACGACGGCAGGTTTCTGGGCAAGATAACCCTGAGAGAAGCGCTGGCCCGCTCGAGAAACCTCGCCACGATAAGGCTCCTGAACAAAATAGGCGTCGGCACCGCCATCAAAATGGCGAAAAACCTGGGCATCGAATCACCGATTCCATCAAACCTCTCCATAGCTCTCGGAAGCCTCTCCCTCACCCTGAAAGAACTCTGCCGCGCTTACGCGGCTTTCCCAACTCTCGGCAGGCGCCCCAGGTTTACCTTCATAAGAAAAATAGTCGCTCCCGGCGGAAGGGTCCTCGAGGAAAATGAGCCTGAGATGGAAAGAGTACTCTCGAAGGAGACCGCCTACATCATGACCTACATGCTCCAATCTGTGATACAGAGCGGAACCGGCAGAAGAGCGAGATTCCTGGGCAAGTTCCTGGGAGGAAAAACCGGGACCACGAACGACTACGTGGACGCGTGGTTCATAGGGTTTTCTCCCAGGGTTTTGACCGGCGTGTGGGTGGGATACGACAAGCCGGTCTCCATGGGTAAAGGGAAAACTGGAGCAGTAGCGGCCCTCCCTGTCTGGATAGACGTCATGCGCCAGGCGATAAAGAAGTATCCGGCAACCCAGTTTCCCCTCGCCCCCGGTATCGTATTCGCGAGGATCGACCCGAAAACCGGTTTGCGTACGGGACCCGGCGAGAAGGGGATAATGGTGCCATTCAGGCTGGGGTCGGTCCCACCGTGGCAGTCGCGGAGAGAAGAGGAAAAAGAATTAAGAGATCAGGAAGATATCCTGTGAGGAACAACAGAGTATGCTCTTGGACAAGAATGGCAGAAAAGTAACTTATCTGAGGCTCTCAGTGACGGACAGGTGCAACCTGCGCTGCACCTACTGCATGCCGCCCGAAGGAGTGGCAAAGAAACCGAGGGAAGAAATAATATCCTTCGATGAAATGGCCAGAGTCGTCGGGTTGCTCTCGAAAGAAGGTCTGGAGAAGTTGAGGATAACGGGAGGAGAACCTCTGGTCCGGGGGGGGCTGATCGAATTCGTGGATAGAATCAAAACCGAGAACCCGACCCTCGAAATATGCCTGACCACCAACGGAGTCCTCCTCCCAGATTTTCTCGAAGAACTCATCGAAGCGGGAGTATCCCGCTTCAACGTCAGTCTCGATACGCTCAAAAAGGACAAGTTTCAGAAAATCACGAGGTTCGACGGGCTGGACAGAGTCCTCGAGGCGGTGGAATCACTCATATCCAGGGAAATATACCCCGTAAAGGTAAACACGCTGATTATCCCCGGCTTCAACGACGACGAAATCCCCGACCTGGTCGAATTCGCGAAACGAAAACCCATTGAACTCCGATTCATAGAGAGGATGCCGCTTCCGGGAGAATCGCCACCCCAGACCTCCACCGGGCTGGTCGCCTCTTACATACTAGAAAACTTCAAGATAATCGAAATCAGGAGAAACACCGGAGAAACCGCAACCATTTACGAAATAGACGGGTTCGAAGGAAAAGTGGGGCTCATCTCCCCGCTTTCAGACTCGTTTTGCTCCGACTGCAACAGAATAAGGATCACCGCAGACGGGAAGATACTGAACTGTCTTCTGTTCGGGTCCGAATACGACCTGAAATCCCTCATGAGAAGCGGAGCCTCCGACAACGAGATAATGAGCTTCATCAAAAAGGCTCTCGCCGAGAAACCCAAGGGAAATCCTCCGTCCTGTTTGAAGAGCAACGGATATCTGAGAAAATGCATGGTCGAGGTGGGTGGATAAACTATCGAATCAGCCTTTGACCACCAGAAGAGGACGGAGCTTCGCCACCTTCCTGGCGATGCCGAGGTTGTGAACGACCTCCACCACATCTGATACATCCTTGTAAGCCTCCGAGATCTCCTCCATGAGAGTTCTCTTTCCGGCTGAGAAAACCAGGATTCCCTTCTTCTTGAGCTCCGATGCTATGTCTCTCCCTTTCGAGGTCTTCTTCGCCTTCGCCCTGGACATGAGCCTGCCGGCTCCGTGACAGGTACTCCCGAATGAAATTTCCATGGCCCTCTCCCCCCCAACGAGCACGTAAGAATACCTGCCCATGTCCCCGGGAATCAGAACCGGCTGTCCAACGTCCCTGTAGGCCGCGGGAAGTTCCGGCCTGCCCGCCGGGAAAGACCTGGTCGATCCTTTTCTGTGTACCAGCACGCGCTTCTTCTTCCCGTCGATTTCGTGTTCTTCCGTCTTCACTATGTTGTGTCCGCAATCGTAAACCAGAGTCATCCCCAGGTCTTTCGGTCCCATTCTGAGAACCTGCTGGAAGGTTTCCCTCACCCAGTGGCTCAAAATCTGTCTATTTGCCCACGCGTAGTTGGCGGCGCAGGCGAGTGCCTTGAGGTATCTCTGGCCTTCTTTCGACTTGATGTGGGCGCACGCGAGCTGCCTGTCGGGGAGGTTCAGCCGATTCTCCCTCATGTATTTGGACATCACGGACAGGTAATCGTCGCAAACCTGATAACCGAACCCTCTCGAGCCAGAGTGAATGAGAACAACAACCTGCCCTTTTCTGAGCCCGAAGACGTCGGCCACGTGGGCGTCGTAAATCTCCTCAACGAGATCCACTTCGAGAAAATGGTTCCCCGACCCAAGAGTACCGAGCTGTTCCTTGCCCCTCTTGAGGGCGTGCTCCGAAACCTCATCCGGATCGGCGCCCGGATACATTCCCCTGTCCTCGGTCTTCTCGAGATCGTCCTCCGTTCCCATTCCGTTCTGCACTGCCCACAGGGATCCCTTCACGAGAACATCTCTCTCATCGTTTCTGGTCAAACGAATCTTACCCGTGGAGCCCACTCCGGACGGAATGTTGATGAAAAGCGCCGCTCCGAGCTCGCCCAATTTGTCCTTCACGTCGTCGAGCTCGAGGTTGGATCTCAAAAGCCGGCAACCGCAATTGATGTCATAACCCACTCCACCCGGACTGACGATACCCTCTTCCACATCCATAGCCGCCACACCGCCTATTGGGAAACCGTACCCCCAGTGGATGTCCGGCATGGCAATGCTGTATTTCTCTATCCCAGGGAGACAGGCGACATTCATGACCTGCTGGGGACTCTCGTCGGTCACTATCTCTTCGAGCATCCTCTTCGAGGCAAAAATCACCCCGGGCACCCGCATCTTTCCAATTCTGGGAATTTCCCAGGTGTAATCGTCTATCTTTTTCAGCTCTATTCCCTTGTATTTCATCTCAACCTCTCATACGTCCACGATGAACGTCGCTTTGAATTCGCTTCCGACCCTCTCCACCTTCAGGTTGTGATACGTTATTGCCTTGACTTCCTCTTTCACCGTGTGGCGCGCATCATCGAAAGGCTCGCCATTGATGAGTACACTCAGCCTGTACTCTTCACCCCTTCTTTCTATTCTAACACCCACATTCCTCCACAGGAACGAATCCACCGAAAAGAGGGAAAAAACAAAGCGAAGAAAATTGAACAGGAGATCTTCGAGATCATATCCTTCGACGGAAAAGACCTTTTTCTGCCTGCAGCGCACCGACCTTCGATCGTAGATCACACTTCCAAGAGCGCAGGCCGCGTTTTCAAACAGCTCTTCAAGGCTTCCCCCTTCAACCTGTACCATTATGTCCGCCGTGTGGGGCAGGAGCCTGTATCTCCTCATCAGCATCCCCTGGCGAGCCTCTGCGCGAGAAACTCTGGGAGCCCTGCCTCGAGTATCTTGTCCTGGCAGGCAGGAATATCGTAGGAGAGGCGAAACCACTCGACAGAGAATTCCTCGAAATCGAATATGAGATAAGATGCCCTGGGATCACCGTCTCTCGGCTGTCCCACGGATCCCGGGTTTATCAGGTAAAACTCGTTCGGAGAAAGACGGATCTTCCCCTCGCCTTCGGAAGATCTGAAGCGGCCTCTTTCATCCTTCGAATACATTACAGGAACGTGCGTGTGCCCGAAAAAGCATATTCTCTTTTTGAGAGTTCTCTCGAGAAATTCGAGTTCCTCCATCGCCTGCTCTGCCCCAAAAACGTATACGTCCGGGTCAGTTGGAGCTCCGTGAACCAGAAGAACGTGCTGATCCACGGCCCTGGCGCTCCCAAGCCTCTTCAAATAATTCAGGTTGTCCCGCTTCATCACTCTTCTGGTCCACATCACTGCTTCTCTGGCAACGCTGTTGAAATAATCGGGCTCGAAGTTCCCCGCAACCGCCCCATCGTGATTC
Source organism: uncultured bacterium (assembly GCA_964429585.1). GTDB lineage: Bacteria > Desulfobacterota > Deferrimicrobia > J040 > J040 > CAYSCN01. The sequence continues at coordinate 107,480 of CAYSCN010000002.1, forward strand.
CCTCCTATTACGATAGAGCAAGACTGCCTTATGGCCTCCACGCAAGCGTCAGGGTCGGCATTGTACCCCACGAGATCACCCAGACACCATATCTGAGCCACATCCTGGTAGCTCACGTGACCGAGAACGACGGACAGAGCTTCCCAGTTGGAGTGCACATCTGAAACTACCGCCACTCTCACTTTACTCTCACTCCCCCCTGAACTGCTTTCTTATATTCCCTCGCCATGTCCAGGAATATCTCGAGCTCGTATTCCACGTCTCTGTGGCTCTCGTCGAAATAAAAGACTCTTATGGGGAATCCACCCAGCTCGGAGGATATCTTCTGGTATATCGCCTCAGATACGATCCCATTCATGCACGAAAACGGGCTTATGTCCACCACGCCACTTGCACCTTTTTCCCAGTAGTACTTCGCCTTGCCCACGCTCAAAACCATCTCCCCCAGAGCACCTCCCTGCGGAAGATACGGACGAGCGAGGTCGAGTATGTAATTCACGTCGGAGGGTTCTTCTCTGCCCCTGAACAGGTCGGAAAAAACCGAGTACAGTTCGTGCTCCACTTTCTTCTCGTAAGCGTATTTCATCTTCGTTTTCAACATGGAAAGGGTAAAACTCTTCCCTTTTCTCTTCAGGTTTCTCTCATGTTCACGGTCCGTGTAGAATATCCACTCAGCAACGTCACTCTGCCAGCACTCCCCCCCCAATTCCTCTATCCTGCGCAACAATTCAGTATTACTGAACCTGTTCAAACGGCAGAATATTTCCCCCACCACACCTATTAATGGTCTTTCCTCCTCCCTTAGGGGAACCTCTAGGAACCGCTTCTTCACTTTTTTCAATTCGGACCTCACCATCGATGTAAGGGAAGAGCTTCCAGCATAATTGGAAATGACTCGACACAACTCATCGAGGGACGACTCGAACAGAGCGTCTATTTCCCCGGGATTTATCTCATAGGGCCTGAACATGAGAAGCAGTTTTCTCAGAATGTCCGACGCAACTATCGCTGTCCAGGCGGGTTTCTGAATCATACCAATGTAAGCTTCGAAGCTCTCGTATCCATCTTCACATGATGGAGAAATGAAAAGAACCTCCTCGTAACCGGCGCTCTTCATGACGTGCTTCATGTAATGCACGTACTGGCCGAACCTGCACGGCCCGTTCGACCCGGGCATGAGAATAGCGACATCCTCCGGAGACATTCCATCGTCGATGAGAAGTTTCAGAATATCCCCGAGCGTGATCTTCAGGGGATAGCACTCCTCTCCATTCGAGTAAAGCGCTCCCAGCTCCAGAGTCCTGTCATCCGAAGGCGGAAAGACTTCCGCTTTCAACCCCAGCCCTTTCATCACGGCCACAATCGCACGTGCACCGGTGTAGGTCATGGGGTGAACGTAAATGATCCTTCTCTCAAGCTCTCTCGTAAATCCGCTCATTCCACCACCTCATCGCTCCTCTGCTGTCCAGATATGCTTCCACTCTGGTCATGTATCCGGCATCGTTCCCATGCCCGTCGAAGGTGAGAGTCAAATACGGCCTGCCCGAAGCTTCCTCGATGAAATGCCTTATGAAGGAATCTGGCCCGCACTTGAAATTGGTTATGTATATGATTGAAAAATGAGGCTTCTCCCTTGCCCATCTGGCGGCTTTTAGAATCTTTCTGCCGAGATTCCAGAACATGTTCTCGTGGATATCCTTGATGTCCACCCCCTCAAGCCCTGGAATGAACTCGAACGGAATAACGTCCATACCGTAATAGTCCCTTATTTTCCCGGGGATGTTGATGTTCATTTCCCTGTCGTAAATGTTATAAGGACGCCCCAGCAGCAAAACCGCTGGAACTTCCTTTCTCTCCAGCTCATCCACGACCTTTCCGCCCCTGGCTTCGATCTCCCCTGCAAACTGCTCCAACCTCTCGTAGCCCCTTTCCACTGCTTCTTTTATCCTTCTCTTCCTGAAACCGAACTTTTTGAGAGAACCGTGCAAATCCTCTGCCACTTTTTCGGGTCCCTCCGAGAAGTAAACCGTGGGAATCACGAATGGAACCTGAGTGCTCTCACAGAGCCTCGGATTCGCCTTCGCCACGAATGGAAGGGTCTGCCCCCAGGGGCAGTAGAACCACTCCCTCGCACCGGGGGCTTGTTCCGCGTTTACCACGTTTGGGAGGAAGAAGAAGTCCACGTCATCCATTTCCCTGACCATGTGGAACAGGTGCCCGAGCGCCGCCTGAACGGGGAAGCACGGCTCGGAGACAGAAAGTTCGAAGCCCTCCTCCGCCATCTTCCTGTTCGTCCGGGGAGTGACTGAAAGCGATACGCCGAGTTCCTCGAAAAAACCGGCCCAGAAGGGGAACCTCTCGTAGAAATACATCGCCCTCGGGATCCCAACCCTGAGGAAAGATCCTTTCTGAAGCCTCTCCACCATCTCATCCAGCAGCGTGTTCTTGAAGTTTACGAGATCCTCACCCACGGGGGTTCTCGGAACCTTCGACGGTTTCCTGAATTTCTCCGAACACTTGTCGCCCCAGTACGTCCTTTCCCCCTCTATTGTAATTTCCTTCACGTCGCACTCGTTGCTGCACCCACGGCACGATATGTCCCTGGAAGTGAGGCTCACCCTCGAAAGATCGAATCCCCTGAATCTCGAGGAAAAACCTATGCTGTCGAATTTTTCCTTGGCAACCAGAGCCGCCCCTATCGCCCCCATGACTCCGTTGTGCGGCGGAACCACAATCCTTTTCTTGAGCACCATCGAGAAAGCAGCAACCACAGCGTCATTGTATGCCGTTCCACCCTGAAAATAGATGTTTTCCCCAATCGGTCTCCCCCTCACCACCCGGTTCAGGTAGTTGAGCACGATCCCATAAGCCAGACCAGCAACTATGTCCTCAATGGGAGCCCCTCTTTTAACGTAGTTGCTCACGTCCTGCTCCATGAACACCGTGCAACGCTCTCCAAGCCTGAGCGGAGTTTTTGAAGAAAACGCGAGGCGCGCGAAATCTTTTTTAAGGTCAATCCCGAGCTTCTCCGCCTGCTCCTCCAGGAACGAGCCCGTTCCCGCCGCGCAGGCATCGTTCATGGCGAAATCCGCCACCACACCTCCCTTGAGACATATATACTTCGAGTCCTGTCCCCCTATCTCAAAAATTGTGTCCACAGTGCTGTTGAAATATTTGTCGGCTACAAAAAGAGCACCTGTCTTGTGGGCAGTAATCTCGTCGATGACCACATCGGCGCCAACCAGCTCACCAACCAGTTCTCTCCCCGAACCTGTCGTGCCGACCGCCACCACGCGAACTCTCCTCCCCCACTTCTCACCGAGAGATAAGAGATTTTCTCTCACTACTTTGACCGGTCTACCCTCCGTCCTGACGTATATTTCATCAATTACTCTGCCCCGCTCATCCACCAGCGCAAAGTTCGTGCTCACCGACCCCACGTCGATTCCCAGAAAAACGTCCATCTCCCTAGAGGAACTCCAATCCTCACTCCTTCCGACGAAGTCCCTCAAAAAAACCACGCGCTCTGTGGAAAGAGGAGGGTGGTGAGAGAAAGCCCTGTTGCCCTCTGCAGTGGCACCAAAATCCGGTCCCACTTCACGTCCCCCCTCTTCTCTCTGAGAAGCAATCAGGGCACATCCCATGGAAGAGAAATGCGTGAAGTGTTCGGGAACGAGCAGCTCCCCTTTCCCGAGCTCGAAGAGATCCCTCAGCGCATCCACGACGCCTTCGTTTGCGGCAACTCCTCCGATGAAGAGCACGGGGGGCACAACTTCCCCTCCCCTGATGACTGCGCTCTTGAAATTCCTCGCAACGGCTATGGTCAATCCTTTGAGTATTTCTTCCGGAGAGAAGCCCTTCTGCTGAGCGTGGATCATATCGGATTTGGCGAACACCGAGCAGCGACCGGCAATTCTCGCGTGTGTGGAAACCCCTCTGACCATTCGTCCCATCTCCTCCACCGGCACTCTCAGTCTGGAAGCCTGCTGATCCATGAATGACCCGGTCCCAGCAGCACATTCACCATTCGTGCCGTAGTGTGAAAGAGAAAGTCCCCCACATCCATCTTTTCTCAGCAAAAGGTATTTCGAGGTTTCAGCCCCTATCTCGAACACGGTCCTCACTTCCGGATGAAAGGCGTTCACGGCTCTAACTATGCATCGAAACTCATTCTCGTAGCTCCACCCCAGTTTTTCAGCGATGGACTTCCCGATCCTCCCGGTGACCGCACACGAAACGTTCAGTCCATCTCGACGAAGCAGTTTCAGAATCTCCACCAATCTTCCGTGAACGCTCTTTACCGGGTCACCGTAAATTCTCTCCACGGGGAACAGGGCGAACACGCCTCCTTCGGCCTCGCGAAAGCTCGATTCCGGAAATGAAACGAGCATCGAACGAAGCTTTTCCTCTTTTTCGGCAGGAACGAACAGGGAAATCTTGTAATACGAAGTCCCGCAGTCCAACCCCAGAAATCCGCGCATAGACCCACTCCTCCTCGTGGCTGTGTGAATCCGGAAATGACAAAAAAGCGTTTTATTTATTATACCCTTTCAGAGATTTCAGAAAACTCAACAATTGAGTTCCTCAATGAATCAGAAGATCTTATAATTACAATATAAATCGACAAGGAGATTCCACCGATGTTCGGAGTTGGCTTTCAGGAAATACTTCTTATACTTCTCATAGCTCTGATCTTCTTCGGTCCTAGCAAACTTCCGGAACTCGCCAAGAGCCTGGGAAAGGGATTCGCCGAGTTCAAGAAAGCGGCAGACGAAGTGAAAAGGAATTTCCAGGAGGCAGTCTCGGAAGAAGAACTCAAAGAAGAAATAAAAGAGATCTCTGAAATCCAAAAGAAGGTCAAAGAAGAGCTATACGCCTCCCTCGAAGACACCACATCCAGCGAAGAGCCCTCCGAGGAAGAAGGAGAAAAAGCGGAGAAGAAAGAGGGACAAAGAGAATCGAAATCCCACGCTGAAGATGGTTCCGAAGGAGAACACTCCTCCTGATGCAGGACGAAAAACTTCCGATCACAGAACACCTGGAAGAACTGCGCAAAAGACTCATAAGGTCATTCATCGCGCTCTCCCTCACTTCTGTGGGATGCTACCTGTTCGCTGAGCAAATCCTCGCTATACTCCTGAAACCGCTAATCGCATCGCTACCCGAGGGATCTAACCTGGTGTTCATCAACCTAACTGAAGCCTTCATCGCCTATCTGAAAGTATCCATTCTCGCAGGAGGAATAATAGCCAGCCCATACATCTTTTATCAGCTCTGGTTGTTCGTTGCTCCCGGGCTCTACGAAAAGGAGAAGAAGGCGGCGCTATCGTTCGTCACCTTCACGGTTCTATCGCTCTTGGCGGGGGTCGCGTTCTGCTACTTCATAATTCTACCAGTAATATTTCCTTTCCTTCTTTCCTTCGGAAAGGACATGATACTCCCTTTGCCCACCATCAAGAACTCCGTTTCGATCATAATCAGGCTGTTTTTCATTTTCGGTCTGATCTTTGAAATTCCGCTGGTATCGTTCTTCCTTGCCAGGATAGGGCTGCTTCGGGGAGATCTGCTCAAGGGCGCGAGGAAATTCATATTCCTGCTGTCGTTCGTGGTTGCCGCAATAATAACGCCACCCGATGTGGTATCCCAGGTAATCGTCGGCTTCCCCCTGTATGGGATCTTCGAAATCAGCATCATACTCGCCCGACTGGGCGAGAAACTCCACGGCAGGGCCGGGACCACAGAAGAAGCAGAAGAAAAAGCTTCAGGGAGCAACGATGACGATTCCTGAAAAGGAAATAGTTCTCCTCAGTGAAGAGGATATAAAAAGCATCGTATCCAGGCTCGCAGCGGAAATTTCGAGAGATTACAGCGGCAAAACCGTGGTATTCGTCGGGGTCCTCAAGGGAGCTTTCATATTCCTGGCTGACCTCGTGAGAAAAGTGAAAGGAGTCCATGTAGAGATAGACTTCGTGAGGGTGCGCTCCTACGGTGACGGGACGTCCCCGGTCACCAAACCAGTGCTCGAAAAGGACGTGGAAATCGACCTCACCGGGAAAGAGGTTCTCATAGTAGAGGACATAATAGACACTGGCGAGACACTCGAGTATCTGGTAAAACATATCTGGAGTAAAAAACCCGCGGGGGTAAGAGTCTGCACATTCGTCGATAAGAGGGAAAGAAGGTCCCAAAACACAGAAATTCATTACTCCGGGTATTCCATCGACAGCGGATTCGTCATCGGCTACGGCATGGACGTGGGCGAGAAAAAAAGAGAACTCAGTGAGCTGAAAATGCTCGTGGATACAACTGAATAAATCCATAAAGCAAGGATGGGGGATATTCATGATAATCAAGTGCGAAAGCTGCAACGCAAAATTCAAACTGAACGAGGACAGGATAAAAGGAAAAGGGGCACGTGTGAGGTGCAAAAAGTGCGGCGATTACATCATAGTGATGAAGCCGGGCTACGAGCACCTGAAAAGCCTGTTTGTGGACAGCATCAAGGAAAAAGAAACCAGGGAAAAAGGGGAAACACCAGCCGCCGAACCGCCTCCAGAAAGCGAGGCGAGAGAGGAAGAGCCTGCCCCAGAACCTCCGCCACAGCCGGCTGAAGAAACGGCACAGCCTTCTCCCGAAGAGCCCAAAGCGGCAGAACCTCGACTCGAAGTTGGGAAAGACTTCGAAACTCCCGGCGAACCATCCCTTTACACAGACGCCGAACTCCCAGGCCTCGAACCAGGAATACCGCCATCCGGGGCGATAGACGAATCGATGGTTCCAGCCGAAGCAGAGGGAATAACCGAGACGGAGAAGGAAGAAAAAGACGAGATAGATAAAGCTTTTGAACAGTATCTGGAATCAATGAAACTCGAATCGGAGGAAGAAAGCCTGAGGGTGGAAGAAACGCAACCGGAAGAGGAGAGAGCCGAGCCCGAAGAGGAGAAAATGAACGGGATACTCTCCACCACGGAAACCCTCGAATTTCTGTCCGAGACCGAGAAAAGCGAAGAAAGCAAACCTACTGAAGAAGCCGATTTCGACTTGAAGATAGAAGACGAAAAGCTGGACCTGGGCGGGGCGCTCGACTTTTCCTCGGTAATCCAGGAAAAACCGGAGCCGACTCCTGATACAACGGAAGCTCCCTCGCCGGACTTACCACCTCCGCCGCCAGAACCCGAGATTCCCTCGTTCGTATCCGGTGAAAAGCCTGACGCGCCGGAAGAGAGACCATCGGAAGAGGCAGAGGAGACAACGAAGAGAGAAACGAGAGAACCCTCCAGGGCCGAACCTTCCCCATACGAAGTGGTCCCTCGCAAGATAATCCAGAAAAAGAAGAAAAAAGCCTTCGCCGGAAAGCTCCTCCTGCTTATACTGGTCCTTTTGCTCGTGGTCGCAGCAGGCGGAGCATTCCTGGCATTCACCGAAAAGGGCAATGAAATTCTCCTATCGTATGCACCACAGATAAGGTCCATCTTCGGAATAAAGGAGGCCGTCAAGGGGCCCAAATTCAAGATCACCAACCTCATCGGATATTACGAGGACAACAAAAAAGCCGGAAAAATCTTCGTGATAAAGGGAGAAATCATCAACCTCACCAAAACGGCGAAAAGCGGGCTCATGGTGAAAGGCGAGCTGCTCGACAAGAAGGGCGAGCTCATAGCTGAAAAGACGGTCTATGCCGGAAACCCGCTCACATCCGAGAAACTTAAAACAGCCTCCAGGTTCGAAATAGACAACGCATTGAACAACAAACTGGGTAAGAATCTCTCCAACATAGACGTTCAACCGGGGTCATCAGTTCCGTTCATGATCGTTTTCTTCGACCTGAAAGGGGAAGTGGAAGCCTACAGAGTCGAGTGCACGGATTGAAGCAACGAATACAGGCGGCGGGGACATCATTCTATTGCCCCGCCGCCTCTCCAACCAGGGCCTTTTGGAAATCTTCCAGGAAATCTGAGAACGGGTCAAAAACTCACGGGTTCACTGCTTTTCTTCTTCTTTTTCCTTGCTGCTCTCCTGCTCCCCTTTCTTTTCCTGGTTTTCCGGGGTCACATCTATGGCTTTCGACTCCTTCAAAGATTTCTTGAAATTCCCTATCGCCTGACCGAGCCCCTGCCCTATCTGGGGCAGCTTGTTGGCCCCGAAGATCAGCACCACTATCACGAGTATCACTATGAGTTCGGGCAATCCAAGTCCAAACATCCCAGTCCTCCTTGAGTTCTCAGGTTATTTTATCAATCCGTGCCCTTCTGGGAAAGAACAACCCTTCACCGCTCCTCTATTTTTTCCTCTATCCTGACACCGAAATGCCTGGCTCCCCCTTCGATGTGACACAAGACCCTGTCTCCAGGCGAAAGCTCCGCAACAGAAACCTGCTTCCCCTCCGGGGAAATCAGGCGTATCGTCTCGGCGTTCTGCAACACGGCGGATATCTCAATCCCTCCCGCCATTCCCTTCACGAGCAACATGGGACGTCTTTCCACCTTGACCCTCCCCACCCATACAGTCGACCCCTCCCCTCTCTGATTGACGACGAGAACGGGGGAGCCGCTCTCCAGCTCGGACAGATATGCCGTTCTGCCGTCTGGAAGGAGAGTATACATGTGAACCGCCCCGGCGTTCACTCTGAAAGGGCGCGGATTGACGTATTCAGACTCCACGTTCTCGGCGGATACCAGGAAAAATCCCCTGGATGAATTCCCCACCAGCATCCCGGTAGCACCCTCCAAAATCGAACAGGTATCGACGCAAACCCGGTCCCCCACCCCAAGAACCTCGATCTCCGTTATATCGGCCTCAGTAAGTTCCACCCTCTTACCCTCCACCGACAGGACACCGAGAATTTTCCCCGCTTCTTCCAGGGAGGGAGGTGCAATCACCAGCCCCGACACGCCTTTTTCGAGGACTCCAGCAAACGTCAAAGCATCCTTCTCAGAAGCGACGGGAACGAACACCCGCTTACCGTAAGCCACCAGATTTTCCACCGGAATCACATCGGCTCTCGTGACCTCGAGATAAACTATCCTGTCCGGGGGAACCTCATAAAGAGCTTCCAGGTCTTCCCGTTTTTCAATCTCAACCACGTCGAAATCCCTACCCGGCACGAGATCTCCTTTTTCCGACACTACCCTGAGCCTTCCAAGTTTCCTTACTCTCTCAACCACATCATCTTCAACCCAGAAGGTCGAAATGCCCCTCTCCAGGCAAAACGTTATCAGCTCCTTGTCGAACGGAATCGATTTCACCCAGATTTCCATTTCATCCCTCCACCGACTTCCTGAGAATTTCGTGCGCTTCTTCCGCAGCAGCACCTCCGTGAACCACCGCGCTTATCGCCCTTACCATCGCCGTTGGGTCCTTGTGCTGAAACACGTTTCTCCCAATGGAAACGCCCGCGCCTCCTGCCTTTATAGCGCCTTCCACCATCCTGAGGACATCCAGATCGGAATCCATCTTCTCTCCACCGGCTATGACCACGGGGATGGCGCATCCCTCGACCACCTCTTTGAAGGATTCCACGGAACCAGTGTAAGGCACCTTCACGATGTCCGCACCCATTTCCGCAGCAACACGCGCCGCGTGCTTCACGTATCTCACGTCATACTGATTTTCTATTTTTTCCCCCCGAGTGTACATCATCGCCACAAGCGGCATTCCCCAGAACAGACACGAGGTGGATATCCTGCCGAAATCCTCGAGCATCTGGGCTTCATCCTCAGCTCCGAGGTTCACGTGTATGGATACACCATCGGCCCCGAGCCTTATCGCGTCTTCCACCGTGGCGACAAGAACCTTCCTGTTGGCATCGGGAGACAGGTTCGTCGACCCCGACAGATGGATTATGAGACCCAGATCACGTCCGTAACCCCTGTGCCCGAACATGGCCGCACCTCGATGGACTATGGCTGCGTTTGCACCACCTTCCGCCACCAGGTTCGCGGCGTGCGAGATGTCGATCAACCCGGGAATCGGGCCCACGGTGAGGCCGTGATCCATCGGAACTATCACCGTTTTCCCAGTGTTCCTGTCGACTATCCTCTCCAGCCTGACCTTTTTCCCGATCATGCTCACCCCTCCTGCTGATATGAGTTATAAAAAAAGCCACCGAGGGAGCACCCCCGGTGGCTCTCCATCCCTGCCGAATGCGGAGACACACCGGGGTCAAACGGGAGTATAAAACCACCAGAAAAAAGAATGGCTTACACACCTTCTCACCGATTTTCCGGCGCCCACTTTCTTCACCTGTATACCCCTCTCAGTTTCAGAAGATCGTTGAAGTAATTCAGGCTGTCCACGAACTTCATCGCCTCTTCGTATTTCACCTTCCCGCTCGCCACGAGCTCCGCCAGCGTCCAGTCAATACTTACGAGCTCTTCGAGGTTCGTTTGCATCAGGCTTCTCAGCATGTGATGCTTGCCCTCTCTTATGGCATTTCTCACCCTCAGGCTTGTGGCCATCTTTTCCCACGCGAGGATCCTGCCGGCTCCATCCGCCCTCTTCACCAGCCTCTGGGAAAAAATGAGAAGGAGACAATCCGCCAGCTGGGCCCTCACCTGCTGCTGCTGAGCAGGGGGGAATATGTCCACTATCCTATCAACGGCGGCAGTTGCGTTGTTGGCATGAAGAGTTCCCATTACGAGATGTCCGGTTTCCGCAGCCGTAAGAGCTATGGAGATGCTCTCGAAATCACGGAGCTCGCCTATGACTATCACATCAGGATTCTGCCTGAATATATGCTTGAGCCCGTCGGCAAATGACTTGGTATCGGTACCGACCTCCCTCTGGTTGACGTTCGAGTTTTTGTGCTTGTGCGTGAACTCAATCGGATCTTCGATGGTTATTATATTCGCTCTCCTTTCGGTGTTTATGATGTCCACCATACAGGCAAGAGTGGTGGACTTTCCGTGACCGTTCGGTCCCACAATGAGTATGAGACCGCTCACCCTGAGAGCAAAGTCCCTTATGAACTCTGGGAGCCCAAGTTCTTCGATGGTAGGTATGTCCTCTACCACGTGCCTCGCCGTAAACGCCACCGAGCCTCTCTGCTTGTACAGATTGCATCTGAACCTGCCCACACCTCTCAGGGAATACGCGAAATCGAGCTCGCAGGTCTCCTCGAACCTCCTCTTCTGTTCGGGTGTGAGAATCTTGAAAATCATCTCCTCTATTTCTCTGGGAGAAAGAGCAGGGAGGGTGAGCCTGCGAATTTCATTGTCTATCCTGACGCTGGGGATGGCGCCGGCGGAAAGGTGAAGATCCTGCCCTTTGAGTTCGACCAGCGTGGCGAGAAGGCTTTCCACATTCTTTTCCACCCCCTCGGCCGATATCTCTTCTTCCTTTATTTCGAGGGGAACGGTCCCGTAACCGTTCTTCTCGAAAAACCGCATCGCTTCCCTGAACTGATGACTGGTTACTATGACCGGCTTGATGGACCTGCCCACCCTGAATTCTATCTCCGAAAGCGCCTCTATATCGGTGGGATCCACCATCCCGAGAATCATCGAATTCCCTTCATAACCCAGCGGAATAACTCTCTTGCTCTTTACGACCCCGAAATCAACCTTCTTGAGAACTTCCGGGGAAACTTTCATCTTCGCGAGATTGACATAAGGTATCCCCAGCTGGGAAGACAGCGCCTTGAGTATCTGCTCCTCTGTGGCATACCCCAACCTGATCAACGCCTCCCCAAGGGTCCCGCCGAGCTGACGCTGGGACTTCAGCGCGTAATTCAACTGCTCGTCGTCTATCAGGCCAGCATCTACCAGTATTTCCCCCAATTTTTTCTTCATCTCGCATCCTTTTCCAAATATTATTTAGTTAAATTTATACTACCCACGCGCGAAATATCAAGAGAATAGGGAGATGCCCCCTATCAGGCGGCGAAACGCCGACACTCCGACCAACCACAAGGAGGAAAACATGAATCCGGAACGATTTCACCAGATTCTCAGAGGTTTTTGGGAAAGCGCAGTACTCTTCGCCGCGGTGAAACTCGGAATCTTCGATTCACTCGTCGAGGAAAGCGCAACCGCGAATGTTCTGGCAAAAAGACTATCCCTGGACTCGAGAGGTCTCGAAATATTGCTCAATGCCCTCTGTTCGATGGAACTTTTGTCACTTCGGGGCGGTAAGTATTCCCTGACCCCGTTTTCCAGAGCCCATCTCACAAGAAATTCGAAAAAACCTCTATTCGGGTTCGTCCTTCACAACCTCGATCTGTGGGAAGCGTGGGGAGACCTCCCGTTCGTCGTCAAGAAGGGAACGCCCAGAAAGGGATTCGCCACCCGCGGATACAAGACGGGAAAAGACTCCCTTTACAACTTCGCCCTGGCGATGCACCACGGCGGAACCTCTTCCGCAGGCGAAATAGCCGGGGCTTTCGATTACGGAGAAGTGAACTCAATAATAGATGTCGGTGGATGCACCGGAAGATACGCCCTTTTTCTGAAGCGAAAGCTGAAAGCGAAAAAAGCGGCGGTTCTCGACCTCCCCGAAATGATCAGGGAAGCCAAAAAGATAATACAGAAAGAAAACCAATCGGAACTTCAGGAAATAGAATTCATCCCGGGAGACTTCTTCGAGTTCGAAGCCAAAGGTGAGTTCGACCTGGCGATCATATCGAACATCATTCACAGCCTCAGCCACGACGAGGCCATAGATCTGGTTCGTAGAGTCAGGGGATGGCTCTCGCCGGGGGGTAAGCTCCTCATTCACGACATGACAGTATCCGACTCCAGGACGAAACCACACAGAGCTGCACTTTTCGCCGTGAACATGCTCGTGAATACCAGAAGCGGGACCGTGTACACGGAGAAAGAGATGACCTCAATGGCTAGAGAAGGCGGGTTCAAAAAAGTGAGAAAGAATCGAACATCAACCGGAAATCTACTTCTTCTTTGCTCGTGACACGACGCAGTAGCCGTTCAGCTCGCACACCTCGCACCCAGGGAACCAGGACCCGCGACACCCATCGACTATACCTATCCTCGTGAGAGCAAAATCGTACTTCACGGGATCCTCCGGGTCGAACCCCTTCAGCCTACCTGTGATCTCGATGGCTGTCTTCAAATCGTTGGTTTTTCTCCTGGTAAAACCCAGCAGTCTCGCTATTCTGCCCACGTGCGTATCGAGAGGTATCACAAGGTCGGATGGGTAAATCTCGGTAAAAATTCCGAAATCCACACCATCTCCTCGTCTCACCATCCACCGCATAAAAAGAAAGAGGCGCTTGCAGGCGCTCCCCTTCGCAGGGTCCGGGAGGAGAAATTTAAGCACCCGCTCCCTCCCTCTGAGCGCGTTCCCAATCTCCGACACGAACATGTGAAGGCTTCCGGGCAGATCGCCCTCGACGTAATGCGCAGTGAACGCCTCCTTCATCCCCCCTCTTTTACCAGCGACCTCCGAAAAAGCCCTCAGAAACAGAAAGAGGTCTTCTCCTGTGACGAACCTGTGCTTGAATCCGGAAAATTTGCGCTCATCCTTCCTGGATATGTTGAGCAGGAATTCACCAGGTCTGTCGCCTATCCTTCTGTGAAGATCCTCCAGTGAAGACAGGATTTGCCTGACGGACCCAAAAGCCAAAAGCGATGAAATAAGCGCCGAAGCCACCACATCATCTTCTCTGGAGAATCTGTGCGGGAAGATTATAGGGTCCGTATTCAGATACCCCTTGCCGTATCTCTCGACCAGCCTGTCCAGAGCTTCCTTCAGAAACTCCTCCTCAGGGGATGACCTTGTTCAGAGGATACTCCACGATTCCGGTGGCCCCTCTCAAAACCAGCTCCGGTATCAGATCCCTGACCGTCTTCTCGTCCACGATCACCTCGAGGCTGACCCAGTTTTCGTCCGCGTGTTGCGAGACCGTGGGACTTTTGAGCGAGGGAAGAACCTCCAGAATCCTGCTCAGGTTCTTCCTTTCGACGTTCATCTTCAGGCCGACTTTGTCTTCCGCGTTCAGAGCGCCAAGAAGCAGCATGGCAATCCGCCTGATCTTGTCCTTCTTCCATGGATCTTTTATCGCTTCCCTGTTGGCGATCATCACGGTCCTGGATTCGAGTATCGTATCGACGATCCTCAGATTGTGAGCTCTCAGGGTGGAACCGGTCTCGGTGAGCTCCACGATCGCGTCTGCGAGAATGGGAACTTTCACCTCCGTCGCGCCCCAGGAAAACTCTACAGTAGCCTGTATCCCCCTTTCCTTAAGAAACTTCTTCGTGTATTTGACCAGCTCTGTGGCAATCCTCTTACCCTCGAGATCCTCGACTTTCTTGATCGGCGAATCCTCGGGAACAGCCACGACCCACCGGACTGGTCTCAGTCCTCCCTTGGCGTAGTTCAGCTCGCAAATCTCTTTCACCTTCGCGCCCTGCTCGAGGACCCAGTCTCTGCCGGTCAAACCGACATCGAGAATCCCATCCTCGACGTATCTCGCCATTTCCTGGGCCCTTATGAGCAGGCCGGAGAGCTCGGGGTCGTCTATATTGGGAATGTAGGACCTGGCCCCCACTGAGATGTTGAAACCGGCCTTCTTGAATATCTTGAACGTGGACTCCTGAAGAGAGCCCTTCGGCAAACCTATCTTCAGCACTTTTTCGCTCATCACGTGCACCTCCCGATTGATTAAAGGCGGATTATGTTAATCCAAAAACATCTCGATTTCAAGAACCGCGGCACGGAGTCACTCACCCGAACAGGTTATCGAATTCAATGCAGCGACCGCCACTTCCCTCACGGACTCGTTCTTCTCTTCCTGAACAAGCCTCATCAATGCTCTCAAAGCACGCTGATCCCCTATCTTTCCGAGAATCCTGGCGCTTTCCATTCTCACTGCCGGATCATCGTCACTCAATCCGACTATCAATGGATCCGTGGAGTCGGGTCCCACCTTTTCGAGCACGTATGAAACCACATCACGCAACTTCTCATCCGCCAGGAGTTTGACAAGCGGATATATCGCCTTCGTGCTCCTGATCTGGCTCAAGGTGCATATGGAAGACACCTTCACACCGAGATCCTTGCTTTCCTTTATCGCCCTGACACAACCTTCTATGGCCATCTCTCCCATCTGTTCCAGAACATATTGTTTCCAGTAGTTCAGCTCCCCATCCCCGGTCCTCGAAAGCAGAGGCCTTATGTCCTTGTAGCCGAACCGTTTTAGCGCCAGAACCGCAAACCATCTCACCTGGTTGTCCTTCAGGGCATCGACAAGAGGTTCTATCGTTTCCGGATCCTCGAGCTCGATGAGAGCAGCAGCAGAGGCAATCCGAACTCCCGGATCGAGATCCTTGAGCAGACTGCACAGGATCCTCGAAAAGCCGACAAGTTTCCTCTTCCTCACCACTGTGGCCGCGCAAATTTTCTCGGTGGAATTGCCATCCTCCAGGAGTTTCCCAATGATCCGATTCTTCTCCCCAATCAGTTCAGCCACCGCGTCCACGGCTGCGTTTCTCACATAGCTCACATTGTCGTTGAAAAGCCTCACCAGCTCGTCTATCGCGTCTTCCCTGCCGAACTCACCGAGAGAAACACACGCCTGAAACCGCACCGCAGGATCGACATCCCTCAGCCCCTCGAGCAAAATCCTGAAACTGACATCGGAGTGAATCGTCTCAAGCGCTCTGAGGACGCCTACTCTCTCCTTCACACTTCCCGTTTCGAATACTCCTACAAGGTGAGGAACGGCGATTTCTCCCATGTTTCCCATAACCTCGATCGCCGCATCCCTCACCTCATCATCATCGGAAGCTAGCAGATCCACGAACAAAGAAATATCATCCGGCCCTGAAAGCTTTCCGAGAACCCTGACAGCCCCGGGGCGAATCGACGGCAATCCTCTGTCCACGAGCTCTCTCACGGCATCGAACGCCCTCCTGGAGCCTATCTGACCGATTATGAAAAGAGCATTCCTCACCTCGTTCTCGTCGCCTTTCTTCAGGACCTCCATGAGGGCAGGTATCGCCTTCTCTCCGATGTTGATCAGGGCCCCCGAAACCAGCCATCTTATATCCTCGTCTCCAATATGATTCACCAGAACCGGAACGGCTGTCTCACCCATCTCCACGAGACGGGAAAGAGCATAGGTCCTTACGCGCATGTCTCCGTCCCGGAAAAAAGAAAATACGAATTCCGCTCCCTTTTCTCCCCCGCGTCTTGCCGCAGCATCTATTTGCTCGATCCTGTCGGCACGGCTTATGTAGGAGTCGTGAGAAGCCAGTGAACTCCCAAACGAAAACAAGAGGAACAGTCCCACCACGAAACCCCACATCATCAATCTCTTCCTACTCATCCTTAACTCGCACCTCCACATCCTCTATAATGTGAAAACCCTCTGAACCGTCCAAACTGGAGTAAATATGAAAAAATTCGCCGTCATCGCGTTCTCCAAAGAGCCCAAACCAGGCACCGTGAAAACCCGCTTGTCGCCCCAAATTCCTCCCGAAGGAGCCGCATATATATATGAAGCTCTTCTCTGGGACACCATCGATATTTTAATCGCTTTGAAGGAAGCAGAAAAATACATCTTTTTCACGCCGGATGACTCGAGTTACTTTCTCGACCTTGAACGCTCCGGATTCAGAGTGATCCCCCAGACATCAGGAAGTCTCGGAGACAGGATGGCGAAAGCAATATCGCTCATAATCGAAGAAACCGGTTTGCCCGCCATGATAACGGGCACCGACTGCCCTCTGTTGTCCCCTGCCCTCATACGAAAATGCGCAAGTCTTTTCGAAACTCACGACGCCGTTCTCGGTCCCTCGGAGGACGGTGGATATTACCTCATCGGCCTCAAAACCTTCACTCCGCGGCCTTTCGAAAACATCCCGTGGTCGACGGACAGAGTTTTCTCGACAACCCTGGAAGCTCTCGAAAAAAACGGCCTCAAAGTGGCCACGGGAGAAATGCTGTTCGACGTGGACAGGCCCGAAGACATAATCAAATACGCACGGCTGCTGGAAGAGAAAAAGCTCCCCGATGAATTCAAAAGAAGGCGGTTCGCGAAAGCCGCGTTGAAGCTCTCCCCTCACCTCCTTCATCTACTGCGGGGACGGTAGAACTTTTTCCTGCTACCCAGGTCGATAAGCTGTGGCGTGAGAATCACCTTATCTATCCCACCTTCCGGCAGCGACAACGAAAACGTTCCCTCTTCACCAAGATAAAGAGCGCCAGGCTCTCCCAGAGGACCAACCGGATAAACGGTTTCGGTGAAGACCCTATCCTTCGTCTCCACCACGGCGTGGATGCCTATTGCGGAAAGAGAAAGAAGGGGAACGTCTTTCAGATTGTTGGTCAGCGTCCCCACGAGAAACTTTTCCCCGTCCCTGCGCTCCACTCTCACGTCTTTTATTTCGAAACCCTCGACGGGCACAACCTCCACGTTCACCCCCGTCAACTTCTTGAACATCAACGTCCCTGCAAACGCGAGAACTATGGCGAGAAGGCTCACTCCCCAGAGCCTCAACCTCCTGCGCCTCCGCTCCATCCGTCTCACCTTCACGAGATCTATGGGATCGATCTGGGAGCCCTCTTTGCTCTTCTTCTCTTCTGGGGGCACGAACATCCCGCAGTGGGGACACTTCACGAGATCAGCGGGAATCTGAATCGTGCAATGAGGACATGGTCTGAAATTTCTGTCCTCGTCTTCGAATTTGATGTCGCTCATCTATCCTTTGAAAAACTCCGTTATTAATCTCACACCGGCCCCCGTCGCCCCGGGCAAATATCCCAATCGCTCTTTTTCCGCCCATGCAACACCGGCTATGTCCAGGTGTACCCAGGGTATATCTCCGACAAAGTGCTTCAAGAAGAACCCAGCCGTTATGGCCCCGGCTTCCGGTCCCCCCACGTTCTTGATGTCCGCCACCTCGCTCTTCAACTGCTCGCCGTATTCCTCAAACAGGGGCAACTCCCACGCCCTCTCACCGCTTCTTACCGATGCTTCCCTGAACCTGGAGAGAAGCTCGTCATCGTTTCCCATCATTCCCATGGCGAGACCACCCAGAGCCACGACGCAGGCTCCAGTGAGCGTGGCTATGTCGACGATGCCAGAAACTTTCAATTTTTCCCTGGCGTAAGTTATTGCATCCGCCAGTATGAGCCTCCCTTCTGCATCCGTGGTCAGAACTTCCACCGTTTTCCCAGACATCATTTTTATAACGTCGCCTGGTCTATAAGCCGTCCCGGAAGGCATGTTCTCGGCAACCGGCACGACCGCCACCACGTTCTTTTTGACCCCAAGGGCGTTCAGGGCCTTTATTACCCCCAGCGCGGCGGCGGCCCCTGCCATATCGTATTTCATCTTGTCCATGCCTTCCCACTTCTTGAGGGAAATCCCTCCGGTGTCGAAGGTTATGCCCTTTCCCACCACAGCGAACGGTTTCTCTCTGCCACCGCCCCTGTATGAGGCTATTATCAGCCTGGGCCCCGACGACGACCCCATCCCCACGGAGTAAAGCCCATTCATTCCAAGTTTTTTTATCTCCTTTTCGTTCAAAACGCGAACGGTCACCTTCCCGCCGGAAAGCTTCTTCGCTTCCCTGGCGAAGTCCTCCGGCCTCAAATACATCGGGGGGGTGTTGACCAGATCCCTCGCCAAATTCACACCACCTGCCACGGCTGCCGCCTCGGTCGCACCTCTTGATATGTCCCTCTTCTTCGTTTCATCTATTTCCACGATAGTGAGCGTTTCCAGCCTGGTCTCCTTTCTTTCCCGGTACACATCGAACGAATAATCGGACAGCAGGTATCCGAGTGAAAGGAAAAACGATGCCTCTTTCGGGTCGAGTCCGCCTGCTCCTGCGCCGTGGAGCACCGAAGCAACCCTCTTCTTCTTGAGCTTCCTCGCGACTTTCACCGGATAAAGTGAAAGGTGCCTTATTTTGTCCGGAGTCAGGTCTTCCTTTTTCCCGAGACCCAGAACCATCACCCACTGGCAGGAAAGCTCCGGCAAGGATGGAAGAAGAAGATAATCACCGAACTTCCCGGTGAACTCACCCCGCGCTATCGCATTGCTTATCGCCCCAGAGAGGAGTCTATCCACACGTGCCGTCGCACCCGCCGGCTCCTTGAGACCCTCGAACAGATTGACCACCAGTATGTCGGTCTTTACCTCGCTGAGATCTCCGATATGAACCCTGATCTTCATCTCCCCCTCCATCAGAAATTTTTCCTGGAATCTATCAGCACGGTGTATGGCCCATCATTCAACAGACGGACGTGCATGTGTTCTCTGAACGAACCGAGGGATACCCGAACACCTTCCGCCTTCAGTGCCCCAAATAGCTCCTCGATCAGGGCTCTGGCCCTATCGGGGCTCTCGCTCCTGGTAAAGGACGGCCTGTTCCCTTTCCTTACATCACCCATCAGCGTGAACTGGGGAACGAGCAGGATCTCCCCTCCAACGTCCACAATCGATCTGTCGCTCTCTTTCTCCCCGTCTTCAGAGGGGAAAATCCTGAGCCCTCTGAGCTTCCTCGCCACGAACTCCACGTCGGCTTTATCGTCTCCCGACTCCACTCCAACGAGAACCAGAAATCCTCTCCCGATCCGCGCCACGAGTTCCCCGCCGACCTCAACGGATGCCTCGGAAACTCTCTGAACCACGACCCTCAATCCACAACCTCCTGTCAAGCATCGACTCTATAGTAGTCTAATAAAAATTCCTTTTAAGGGAAACATCCCCGAAAGACGGGATTGTCCACGAATGGCAAAACCGGTATCTTCACCCGGGAAAATAGATATTAATCGTTTGTTTACTTTCTAACTATTTATGATCCCTGACAAAAATATCTCGGTGAGAGACTCCGTGATGCTCACCACAGCAGCCTCGTCGAGGGACGGGAGGTTTTTCAGGGATGTGACTATGGGCTCCGTGAGAAAAATGAAGAGTATCAACCCGAAGAGAGTTGCGGCAGCCAGGTCCACGTCTATTTTCTTGAACCGACCCGTCTCCACTCCCCTTTCGAGTATTTCTTTCACCGTTTCCATGCTCTTTTTGAAATATATCCTCGAAAATCCGCTCGGGTCTTCGCCGTTGGTCAGCATTTCACGATGGATGAGTTTCACTATGTCCCTGTTCAGATAGTGAGCCCTAGCGTATTCGATGCAGAACTCCTTAAGTTGCATCGCCGGGTCTCTTCTGCCCTTGAACGCTTTGAGAAGCATCCTGTACGTCTCGTTTGCGGAGAAATCTATCACGCTCCGGTAGAGACCTTTCTTGTCCTTGAAGTAATAGTAGATCATCGCGCTGTTTACGTTCGCCCGTTCGGCAATCTCTCTTATGGTTGTAGCGGAAAAACCCTTCTCTGCGAACAACTCTTCTGCGGCAACCAGAATACGCTGCTTTACCTCGTCAGGAGAACGCCTGTTCCGCATCACACTCACCCTTTTAATCAATCAATTGATTGAAAAACTTTAATATGTAAGGACAAAAGTGTCAAGGAAATTATGTAATTTCAAGGCGTTGCATAAACAAGCGGGAATCAGCGCCTCTCTCTCCCAACTGCGTTGACGTAGAGCTGAGCGAGCCTGTGAGTCGGGTCCGCCTCGTGAGCCTTCTCAAACATACGGCGCGCTTCTTCTTTCTCCCCCTTCAGGTAATACAGGAGTCCCAGATTTATGAGTGCAGAAACGTTTCTGGGGTTTTTCTCGAGGACCTCCTTCAAAACTTCCTCTGCCTTTTCCGATTCACCCTTGTCTCTCAAAATGACGGCGTAGTCGACCTTCAGGTCTGGATAATCCGGTGCTATCTCTATCGCCTTCTCCAGACACAGCCTGGCGTCTTCGTATTTGTTCACGGACGCGTAAAGCCTGCAGAGCTCCCTGTAATGCTCCACTATCCGCGGTCTAACCACCTCCTCCGAAGGCGAATCGCCATCCGATGAAACGACCTTTATAGCCCTATCGAACGCGTCTCTCGCCTCCCTGTATTCGCCGATGTCGTTCAGAGTTATCGAGAGACCCAGAAGAGCCTCAACGTAGTTTGGATTTAGCTCCAGCGCCTTTCTGAAATAAGTGACCGCCTTTCTCAAATTCCCCATGAAGTGGCTCGTAAGCGCGAGAAAGTAGAATACATCGGGATAGTCCGCTCCTTCACTCACGGCCTGGAGCAGGTATTTTTCCGCCAGTCGGTAATTCCTGTTCCTGTAAGCCTGTTTTCCCAGGTTTATCAGGCTTGTCTTATTCATCAATCATCTCCCCGCTGAAATATTTTCTCGAATTCTTCCCGTTCGGGACTGCGAGGATACTTCTCCCTCAACAAATTCAACATTTCCCGCGCCTTCTCCCTGTTGCCACTCTTCAGATAGACGAGCCCAAGAGTCTCAGCCAGCGCCGGCGCGGCTTCGACATCTCCATACTGCTCGATGGCTCTCCTCAGCCTGAACTCGGCAGGCCCCAGCTTCCCTCTCTTCAGGTAAAACTTTCCTATTTCAAGCTCGTTCTCAGCCAGATGATTTCTTATATATTTTATCCTCGCCCTGGCTTCGCTCGCCTGAGGAGAATTGGGGTAAGCCTCAACGAGCCTGCGATAGACCTTCAGAGCCTGGTAAGCAGGATCCAGGTCTCTTCCCACCTTTTCCATTCCTCTTTCTATGGTCTTCCCTTTCAAAAGAAGCGCATCTGGAACGAGGGGGCTGTCGGGATAAAGCCTGATGAAATCGTCGAACGCCACTTCCGCATCAACGTCCTGTTCGTCGAGGTAATAAGCCTTCGCTATCTGGAACATCGATTTTTCGACGAGTGGAGACGATGGGTATCTGTTGTTCAGCTCCCTGAAAACCTCTATGGCCGATTGATAATCTCCCTTTTCGATCAGCAGAACACCCAGCTCGTATATCTCCTTTTCTCCAGCCCCTTCCCTCACGAGCGGCTTCGAGCACGACGCGAGGAGAACCAGCGCCAGAAGAAGGAGAAAAAAACGCCTGAACCCGGGCAAGAGAATCAACCTCCCTCACCGAGAAACTTCTTGAGGATCACAACGGCTTCATCTGCCACGGCAGGATCGGAAGAGCCGGTTTGCGCGAGATCGGGCCTCCCACCCCCCTTCCCTCCGAAACTCTCCGCTATCTTCTTCACGAGTTCCCTGGCATCGTAACTACCGGTCAGGTCCCTGGTGACACCAACCAGGACCGCTGCCTTACCCTCGGCTCTGGTGGAAAGCAAGACAATCCCCGAACCGACCTTTGCCTTCACCTCGTCCATTATTTCCCTGAGAGTTTTAACGTCCACATCATCATAAATTTTCCAGGCAAGCGTAACATCTCCAATCTTTTCCTGTTCCACACCCCCGCCTGCCATTTCTCCCTTCAACGCCTTCCTCTTTATCTCCTCCTTCTCTTTTTCCAGCTTCTTCACTTCTTCCAGTAGCCTCCCGACTCTCTCCTGCACTTCCTCAGGGGAAACAGCCAGCAACCTGGCAACGCCGATCAGATGTTCCCTCATGGCGTTCAGATATCTGAGCGCCTCCATTCCCGTCAGCGCCTCGATTCTTCTAACTCCAGAAGCAAGCGCTCTCTCTTCGAGAATCACGAAGGGACCGATCTCTGCGGTATTTCCCACGTGAGTTCCTCCGCAAAGCTCTACGCTCACGTCCTGAACCTGGACTGCTCTCACTATTTCTCCGTATTTTTCCCCGAACAGCGCCATAGCTCCCATTGAAATCGCCTCGTCGTATGGGACGTAATCCCATTTCACCACCTTCCCGGAGAGCACCACTCGATTGACGTATTCCTCTATTCTCTCCAGCTCCTCTTTCGTGGGCTGATCGAAGTGGGTGTAGTCGAACCTCAGCTTGTCCGGCCCCACGTAAGAACCCGCCTGCCTCACGTGATCGCCCAGCACGGACCTCAATGCCGCCTGGAGAATGTGAGTAGCTGTGTGATTCGCCTGCGTCTTCCTTCTCTCTCCTTCCTCCACCGAAAGGGTCACGCGGTCTCCCTCCTTGAGCTTCCCCCGAATTACTCTACCTTTATGAACGATGACGTCATCGCCGACTCTGTATGTGGTCTCCACCTCCACCTTTCCATCCGGTCCCTCTATCACGCCTTTGTCTCCAACCTGTCCTCCCGCTTCGGCGTAAAACGGTGTCCGGTCGCACACCACATCCACCCGGTCCCCTTCTCCAACTTCGGAAACCGGCTCACCGTCTCTGACAAGGTATATGACCTTCCCGGAATCGGAATAAAACGTGTAACCCGTGAATTCGCATTTAACGCCCTTTTCGAGCAGAGGGCTGAAGGCTTTGAGGTCCGAAGCCACATCACCAGACTTCCACGCCTGCCTCGCTCTCTCTCTCTGCAGCTCCATTTCCCTCTCGAACCCTTCCAGATCCACCTCCAGTCCCATCTCGCGGCACATGTCCTGGGTGAGATCCACGGGGAACCCATATGTGTCGTAAAGTTTGAAGACCACAGCTCCGGGAATGACTCTGTTTCCTCCACTGACGATCTTCTCCGCCTCCTCGTGGAATATCCTGAGCCCGCTATCCAGCGTGGCGAGGAATCTTTCCTCCTCGTTCAGGACCACCTTCTCGATGAAACTCCTGCCTGCAGGAAGCTCCGGATATTGCTCTCCCATCTCCTCGATCACCACCTCTGTCACCCTGTAAAGAAACGGCTCGGAGAAACCCAGCTTCTTGCCGTGCCTGAGCGCTCTCCTCATGATTCTCCTGAGAACGTAGCCTCTTCCCTCGTTGGAGGGAAGCACGCCGTCTGCGATGAGAAAAGCCGTAGCCCGCGCGTGATCCGCTATCACTCTCATGGCGGAATCGAGCCTCTCGTCTTTTCCGTACTCTATCCCCGATATTTCCTGAATCTTTCCTATGAGACCGGTGAAAAAGTCCGTGTCATAGTTACTCAAAACACCCTGCACGACCGCGGTTATCCTCTCGAGCCCCATACCGGTGTCTATGCTCGGTTTCGGGAGAGGCGTCATCTCCCCCGACTCGTCTCTGTTGTACTGCATGAAAACCAGGTTCCATATCTCGAGATATCTGTCGCAGTCGCAACCAACCGTGCAGGTGGGTTTGCCGCAACCCGCTTCTTCTCCCTGATCGTAGATTATCTCCGAGCAAGGGCCACAGGGGCCCGTGTCACCCATCGCCCAGAAATTGTCCTTTTCGTCGAATCGGAATATTCTCTCTTCGGGCACTCCGATTTCCCTCTTCCATATATCAAAGGCCTCGTCATCATCCCTGAACACCGATACGTAAAGCCTCTCCGGGTCGAGCCCCATCTCGTTCACGAGGAAATCCCACCCGTAGAAGATCGCCTCTTTCTTGAAATAATCGCCGAACGAGAAGTTCCCGAGCATCTCGAAAAAAGTATGGTGTCTCGCGGTGTATCCCACGTTTTCGAGGTCATTGTGTTTGCCGGAAACCCTGAGACACTTCTGAGCAGTGGTAGCACGCGTCGTGCCTATGTTTTCCATCCCGAGAAAAACGCCCTTGAACTGAACCATTCCCGCATTGGTGAAGAGCAACGTCGGGTCCTTGGCGGGAACGAGCGATGAACTCGGGAGGATCCTGTGCCCATGCCTCTCGAAGTATTTGAGAAATCTCTCTCTTACCTCTTTACCCTTCATCTCCACCCCTCTCGGCTCTCTCGTATTCTGAGATTATCTCCCTGGCCAAGTCAGGAGGATATCCCCTTCCTGCCAGATACCTGAATATCTTACCTTTTTCGGATGAAATATCAAACGTCCCACGTTCCGCCCTTTTCCTCAGAAGTTCCACTCCTCTCGCAATCGCTCTATCGCGTGTGACCAGCCGGGAGAGGACATCTTCGATGATGTCGCCCGAAATCTTCCTCCTCCGAAGGTACTCCGAAATCTTCCACCTGCCGTGCCCCATAACCTCGAAACGGTAACGGGCTATCTGCTCTGCCAGACTGGCATCATCGATGTATCCCAGCTCTTTGAGCCTCTGAACCGCCGAATCGATCTCCTCCGGAGGGAAATTCCTCATCCCAAGTTTTTCCCTGATTTCACCCTCTGAGTAGCCCCTCCTGGAAAGAAGCCGCAGGGCAGCGGCGAGGGAATTTCCCCTCTCACTACTCCTCTTCATCCTCTCCCGCTTCGAAATCCTTGAATGTCAGGTCGGTGGCGCCCGTTACTCCTTTCACGCGAAGGGCGAAGTCGTCGGGATTCGTCGCCTGTCTGAGCGCTTCCTCGAGAGTTATCAGGCCGTTTTTATAGAGAGCCATCAGAGACTGATCGAAAGTTTGCATCCCGTATGTGGTGTGACCCTCCGCAATCGCCTCCCTTATCTTCCTCGTCTTGTCCTTGTTTTCTATATACTCTCTCACTCTCGCAGTGTTGAGCATTATCTCGACTGCCGGAACTCTCCCTTTGCCATCCGCCCTCGGAACAAGCCTCATCGAGATGACCGCCTTCAGAATCGATGCGAGCTGAAGCCTTATTTGTTTCTGCTGATAAGGCGGGAAGACGGTTATTATCCTGTTTATCGTCTCCGCCGCGTCCACCGTGTGCAGCGTGCTCATGACCAGATGTCCCGTCTCCGCAGCGAGTAGAGCCGTCTCTATTGTTTCGTAATCTCTCATCTCGCCGACCAGAATCACGTCCGGGTCCTGCCTGAGAGCGCTTTTCAGAGCCGACGCGAACGAGTTTGTATCGACTCCCACCTCCCTTTGTGTGATTATGCTTTTTCTGTCCCTCAACAGAAACTCTATCGGGTCCTCTATGGTGATTATGTGGCAGGTCTTGTTCTGGTTTATGTACTCTATCATCGCGGCAAGGGTGGTGGACTTGCCGCTCCCGGTCGTTCCGGTAACGAGAATGAGGCCGCGCGGCTCAAGCGCTATCTTCTTCAGAACCTCCGGTAGATTCAACTCTTCGAACGAAAGCACCCCTCCCGGAACGACCCTGAGGGAAATGCCCATCGTCCCTCTCTGCATGAAAACGTTCGCCCTGAACCTGCCAAGGCCTGAGACGCTGTAGGCGACGTCCAGTTCCTTTTCCCTGTAAAATTTTTCCATCTGCTTTTCGTTCATGATGGTGGACGCCATCCTCTCGAGATCCGCCGGAGTGAGCCTGTTGGGGGTCTTGAGGGGGACCAGCCTCCCGTTTATCCTGAATACAGGGGGCAAACCAACCTTGAGGTGAACGTCGGAGGCTCCGTTCTTTACTGCGACCTTCAGTATCTCGTCAAGGCTCAGGCTCATTTTCCGCTCCCCTTGCCGGAATCTCCATTTTTCACTCCAGAATCAGACCCTCCGGTTCCCAGCCCGGCCTTCTCCTTCACAAGATTCTCTATCTCGCGCATCACATCCGGATTCTGCCTCAGGAACTGCCTCGCGTTTTCCCTGCCCTGGCCAATTTTCTCGTCTCTATATGAATACCACGCACCGCTTTTCTCCACTATCCCCATATCGACCGCAAGATCCAGCAGATCCCCCTCCCGGGAGATGCCCTCCCCGTAGAGAATATCGAACTCCACCTCCCTGAAGGGTGGGGCCATCTTGTTCTTTACTATCTTCGCTCTGGTTCTGTTTCCTATCACTTCATTCCCGATCTTCAGCTGGGCAATTCTCCTCACGTCGATCCGCACTGAAGAGTAGAATTTCAGCGCCATCCCACCCGTCGTGGTTTCCGGGTTTCCGAACATGACCCCTATCTTCATCCTCGTCTGGTTGATGAATATGACTGCGGAATTCGATTTGCTTATCGTAGCGGTGAGCTTCCTTAGAGCCTGTGACATCAACCTCGCCTGAAGGCCCATGTGTGCGTCACCCATGTCCCCCTCGAGCTCCGCCCGAGGAACGAGTGCCGCCACCGAGTCGATGACGATCACGTCCACCGCCCCGCTCCTCACGAGAGTCTCAGTTATATCGAGAGCCTGCTCGCCGGAGTCGGGCTGCGAAACTATGAGATCGTCCGTGTTGACCCCTAGTCTCGCCGCGTACGAGACGTCCAGGGCGTGCTCGGCGTCTATGAATGCCGCAATCCCTCCCTGTTTCTGAGCTTCGGCTATTATGTGCAGAGCAAGGGTCGTTTTTCCAGACATCTCAGGGCCGTAGATTTCCGTTATTCTGCCCCGCGGGATGCCTCCTATACCCAGGGCTATGTCGAGAGACACGGCGCCCGTGGGTATTGCCGGAACATCCTGAATCCTCGCCTGCTCCCCCAGTTTCATCACCGAACCCTTTCCGTATTGCTTTTCTATCTGGGAAAGGGCTATCTCGAGCGCTTTCTTCTTGTTGACGTCCATGGTCACCTCCAGGTTTACGTTGATACTTACTCGCTCTTAACGAGCTCGACAAAATCGATTATATCGTATATGGGCCCCTCCCGGGTCAGGGTGCTTCGATACAGGCAAAACTCATTTACCACTACATCTCCGAACACCACTTCCCTCTCGAGTCTCAGCAGATCTCCGAGCTTTCTGGGACGCCTGATCCTGCCTATCGTGACGTGTGGGTGAAAGCTCTTCTGCTCGGGCTGAAATCCAAATTCTTTGGCCACGTCTTCAATCCTGGAATGCAAATCCCTTACCAGTTCTCCCCCCTCACTCACTCCTATCCAGAGCACCCGCGGGTAGGAAAGCGCGGGAAAAGCCCCGAAACCGGAAAGGCAGATGGAAAACGAGGTCACGCCGCGGGAGGTTTCCTCGAGCCTCGAAGCAAGCAACCTCACTTTCTCCTCGCTCACTTCCCCGAGAAATTTCAGAGTTATGTGATAATTGTCCTTCTCCACCCACTTGACGCCAGAGATAAGAGGTGCCATTCCAGCCACGAACTCTGATATCTTTTCCCTGACTTCGAGGGGAAGTGGAATTCCTATGAAAGCTCTCACTTAATAACCTCCGAAAGAAGCATCCATATCGCGTGTGAACTGGCCGCCCACCTGACCTCGTTTCTGTCCCCCGAGAACAGAATCTTCTCGCTGCGAAATCCGGTCCCGTCTCCGACCGAAACCCACACCGTTCCGACCGGTTTATCCGGAGTCCCTCCCTCCGGCCCAGCGATTCCGCTGATGGCGGCGCCCATATCTGCACCCGAAACCTCGACGACTCCTTTGACCATCGCTTCCACGACTTCCCTGCTCACGGCCCCGCAAACCGAAAGGAGCTCTTCGTCCACCCCGAGCAACCTCACTTTCGCTACGTTGTCGTAAGCAACAAGTCCACCCCAGAAATAGCCGGAGCTACCGGGTATCGACGTCAATCTCGCCATGACTAGGCCGCCCGTACACGACTCAGCCACGGCTATTTTCTTCTTCCGTCTCGTGGACTCCAGAAACAAAGCCTCCTCGAGAGACCCTGCGTCTCCAGCGTAAGTCCATTCCGAGAGCTCAGAAGGCAATCTCCCGATGAAATCTGTCAGCTCCTCGCCGGACGAAAACTCCATCGTGGCTTCCCCTCCGGGGAAGAACCCACCCACGAGCCCGAGGGAAGCGAGGGCGCTCCTTGCGGATTCGAAACCCCTCGCCCTGGGTACGTGTATGATCAAACGCGGCCTGACCCCACTGGATTCACTCATCGGAGAAACTTCTCCAGCAGAAAAAACATTCCACTTGCATAAAGACCGGCTACTATGTCATCGAGAATCACGAAGAGAACCCCTTCCCTCTTGTTCGCCCAGGAAGCGGGCCACGGTTTTAAAATATCAAAAATTCTGAACAGGAGAAACAACCCCACCGCCGCCGCAGCGGTTCGGTCGTGCCCGATTCCCGCAACAATGAATCCGAACACTTCATCAACAACCACCCTGGATGGGTCCGAATCGCCTGTCTCCAGTATCAGAGACTCAACCCCTTTCACCGAGAGCCCGAGAACTGCCAGCCCCAGGATCAAAAGAAAATAGTCCGACTTCACGAAAAACCACAACAGAACCCCCGGGATAGTCCCCACTGTGCCGGGGATGATAGGAGACAGACCCGTCAGAAAACCCTGTGCCAGAAATCTGGATATTTTCTCAAAAAGTTCGCTGCTCAACCCCTGCTCCACAACGAATTTTTCGTGAAAAAGCATCCCAACAGGGGATAATGATAACAGCTTATTGACTTTTTAAGAATTTGAAAAATAGAATATCGTTTAAAGGTTTTCAGTCATCACAACAGGGGGAACATTGACAGAAAAGAACGAAGGAAAAAACGTCACGCTCTCCGATGCCATTGCGGAGCTGGCGAAGGGTCTGAAAGCGGTCAATTTCTACCCCCCAAATCACCCGTCTTTGAAAAAAATTCTGAATAACGTGGTGAAATCGCTGGAATCCATTCCGATCCCCCCTGAGGGGCTCGAGATAGAGGTATCAAAGGAACAACTCAGTGCCCACGGTGAAAAAATTTCCGAGAAGCACCTGGCCATCTCGGATCTCAGGAAAAATCTCTACACCCGGAGGACGCAAAAACTCATCATACTGCCCGGACTGACCACAAAAGAGCTGGAGGAGTTCCTGAAAGCCATCTCCATCGACCCCAAAGACCTGCTGAAAGAAGGGGGACTGGAAGAGGTTCTCATTTCGAAAAAAATCGCTCACATCTGGGTGAACAAAGTCGATTACGAGAGAATAACCGAAAAACTCAAGGAGGACAAGGCGGACGAAGCAGGAGAAGGAGAGCTGCTCCTTTTCGACGACCCCATCGACATCGGCACCACCATGGGTACCGAGTCGGAAGCAGACATATTCATTCCAGAGGTATCACCAGAAGAGGAAAACATAGACCTTCTCATCGAAACCATAGCGGGGACCAGCTCCCCCACCGCATACAGGGACCTGGTGCTCAGGATTTCCCACCGGATAAAAAGCCTTCCCGAGTCAGAACGGCTGACATACACGGAGAAAGTTTACAAGATCTACGCGAGACACATCGAGTATCCGCCAGGCGGCGACGAGGAAATACGAAAACTGGCGAGGACAGGGATCAAAGAGCTCGGAACCGAGGAAGTCATCAAAGCATACGTGCCAAAATTCAGAAGCAGGTCCATACAGGAGAAAAGCGAAGCCGAAACTATTTTGAGGGTCCTGGGAGACAAATCGGTTCCTTTCCTGCTGGAAGCCCTCGCCAAAGAAGAAGACCTGATAACCAGGCGTTCGATAGTCGACCTTATAATCTCGATCGGCGAACGGGCGATTCCCGACATAGTGAGTTACCTTCAAGACCCCAGGTGGTACGTGGTGAGGAACATGATAACCATTCTCGGCGCCATGGAAAACCCGGACGTCGCCCCCTACGTCGTGGACTGCCTGAAACACAGCGACCAGAGAGTTCAGAAAGAAGCCCTGAAAGCACTCTCCAAGATACCCGGGCCTCTATCCCTTAGCACTCTCGGTGAATATTGCTTCCACGACGATGAGGATCTGGCGTGCCTCGCCATAACGGCGTTATCGGCGAAAAAAGAGGACAAAGCGGTGGAAATCCTGCACGAGAGATTCCTCACCAAGAAGCTCTTCTTCCCGGATTTCAGACCCGCGAGAGAAATCATAGAAGCCCTAAGAACCATAGGCAGCGAATCCGCCCTGGAAGTCCTCAAGAGAATCGCCACCTACAACCCTTTCATAAAACCCAGGAAAGTAAAGGAGCTCAAAAAGCTAGCCGTCCAGGCGATCGGGAGGATGAAATCGGAAAAAGCTTTACAAATAATTGAAGAATTTTCAGAAAGTTCCGATCCCATCATCAGAGAAGAAGCGACCATCATACTGAAGAAGAAAAAACTCAAGGCCGGATAGAATGGACAGGCTGGAGCTGGAAGAAAAAATAACCGAAATAACCAAATTCCTGGGTGGAAGTTTGAAGAACCTGGGGTTGTATCCCGAACACCACCCGATCATTCAAAAATCGATAAAAAAATCATACGAGCTTCTCTCGTCGATACTGGAACTGAGAGGAGAGCTCGCTCTTGCCATAACCGACAACACCCTTGTATTCGAGGGAACCCCGATCTTTCAGCTATCGTCTTCTGAGGAACTGTTCATCGAAACCCTCACAGAGGAAAAGATCGAAGGACTCATCTTTTTCCGGGGACTGGAGGAGAAGGAACTCTCCCGCTTCATATCGCTGCTCCACAAAGCGAAGGGCATGTCCCTAAAAGAAGGAGAATTCAACGACCTTCTCGCAAATGAAGGAATAAAGCACATAATCACCGTCATTCCCGAGAAAACCGAGGAGGACGAAGATCTATCAAAGGCCAAGGAGATCTACGAGAACGCCCTGTCAGTCGTGATAAACGCGATGAGAGACATCAGGCTCGGGAAGATCCCTTCAGGGAGGGAATCCAGGAAGGTCATACAGGACATGTCTTCCATGTTGAAGAAGAACAGGGACGCCATGCTCGCCCTCACGATGCTGAAGAACTACGACGAGTACACGTACAACCACTCGGTGAACGTGGCGGTTATCTCGCTCTCTATCGCGGAGAGCATTTCCCTGCCGGAGGACGAAAAAATTGACCTGGGAATAGCGGCTCTTCTACACGATGTGGGCAAGACTCAGGTGGCTCTCGACCTCATAAGAAAACCTGGTGCGCTGACCATCGAAGAGTTCGAGGAAATAAAGAAACACCCGGACAAGGGATACGAAATTTTGTCTCAAATGGAATACATAAATCCCGTATCGGCGAAGATAGTTAGGGAACACCACATGGGCTACGACCTGTCCGGTTACCCCAAACCAGAACCGGGGTATCGCATGGAACCTTTGAGCCCCATCGTCAGCACCTCGGACTGCTACGACGCCCTGACAACGATGAGAACCTATCAGAAGCCGAGAACTCCGAGGGAAGCCCTGGAGCTCATGACCAAGATGTCCGGGAAATCCCTCGATCCAGCAATAGTGAAGATACTCATAAAAACTCTTGGAATCTATCCCATCGGAACCATGGTTAGGCTGGACACCAACGAAGTGGCCGTGGTCTCGGCTCAGAACCCTGAAGACTCGACGAGGCCAAGAGTCATCATCCTCACCGACCCCTCGGGAAGACAGCTCGATTTCCCGGAACACTTCGATCTGACGGAGAAAGATTCGACAACCGGGAAATACAAAAAGAGCATCCTGACCACAGTGAACCCGATCCTGCAGAACATCGACCCATCACGCTCCGTGGCGTAAGGGAATCAACCCAAGGGCTCTGGCAACCGCCTTTCTGACCGTGGGATTCGACGAAGACGCCTTCTCGAGAATTTTGGGAAGGGCCTCAACGGCTCCGATTTCGCCCAGAGCCTCTATCGCGCGGGACTGGACTTCCGAGTCCTGGTGATCGACGAACCTAACCAGAACAGGAACCAGCTCCTTCCTTCTCGACCTGCCCAGAACCGTCATTATGTTGGCGAGAACTATTCCCTTCTCCTTGGGAAGCCTTGCCACGAGGGTCTTCAGCACCTCTGCCGTGGCGAAGTTTTCGAGGGCACGAACAGCCGCCCCCCTGACCTCCTCTGAATCATCATCGAGGGCCGCTAGGAGCAACTTCACTCCCTCTTCTCCCCCCATTTCCTCGGCGGCGTAAACAACCCTCAATCTCTCCTCGGTAGTCCCGGATGACAGGGTTCCCATGAAGCTGGAGAAGTTACCACGGGCGAAGAAGCGATTGAGCGCTTTTGTCGCCTCTTCTTTCACCTCTTCCACATCATCCTGAACAAGAGTTCTCAAGACGGATTCGATCTGATTCATAAGACTCCCTCCTATCCGGTGAATTCCCCCGCAGAGGGAACACCTGCCGCCCCCCGCGCCAGTTTCACTGCCTTAAGGACCGCCTCCTCCAGGAGCCCTTCGACCGCAGATACTATTTTGTTTATCGATTGAGAACGCGTTCGCTTGCCGGTCGAAACGGATACCACAACGTCGCCATCGTAAACGGTCCCGTACGGTCTTATCATGGAAGCGAGAAAATTGTTCCCCTGAGAACAAAGATAATGGAGTTCCAGGGCGCTCAATTCCGCCTCCGCGACAATCAGTGCCAGGGTGGTGTTTTCACCACCGGCAAATGGTTTCCTGCTCACCCCCTCCATGAAAAGGTCCCTCGTGGGCACGAATGTTCCATCGCCTCTTATCCCGGCGATGATCCTGCCCGTGCCGTCCGTCACTTCGCCAAAGGAGTTGAGAACCACGAAAACGCCCAGGTAGCCATGATCGCCCTCGCACACCGCATACCCTGATGCCGTCTTCGTAGCCCTTTCCAGTCCAAGAAGCTTGCCCACCGAAGCACCGGCCCCGGCACCAAACGTGACTTCTCCCCTCCCTGAGAGCGCCTTCTCCGCCGCTCGCCTGCCCAGCTCGCCGTAATCTACCGAGGCCCCACCTCCAAGTCCGAGATCGTATATCACCGCAGAAGGAACGACCGGGACGCACCCGTGCTCGGTGGCGATTCCGATCCCTTTGGAAGCTAGCACGTGAACCACTTCCTGGGCCGCCCCGTGCCCGAAAACGGACCCACCCGCGAAGACCAGGCCGTGTATCCTGTCGACGGTATGGGAGATAGAGAGTGAATCGAACTGTCTCGTGCCGGCGGCAAATCCCCTCACCTCAGCGGCCGCAGCGGCCCCATCGGGGAAAAGGAAGACGGAGACACCAGTCGGGGCTTTTTCCGCCACCTCATGAGAATCGAACACCCCTGAAAACATCTCGAAAACGCCCATGACGTCCCAGCTCCTCTACTTCAAGAGTAACCATCAAACCACAAATTGTCGACAAGCCGCCAGGTAAGACCTCTTTTCTCACCTCCTCCAGCGGCGCCTGTGCTTCTGATATCTGTTGACGGCGTTTATGTGTTCCCTCAGGGTTCTTGAGAAGTAGTGCGTTCCATCGTTCTTAGACACAAAATAAAGATAATTCGTATCAGCCGGATACAGGGCAGCCCTGATGGATTCCAAACCAGGGTTCGCAATCGGACCCGGCGGCAAACCCGGGTTGAGATATGTGTTGAACTCGTTGGGTGTCCTCAAATCTTCCTTGGTCAGCTTACCGTCCCACTTTTTCAATCCGTATATGACTGTGGGATCCATCTGCAGCCTCATCTTCCTCTTCAGCCGTCTGTAAATGATCGAAGAAATAATGGGCTTCTCGCTGTCGACCGACGTCTCCTTTTCTATTATCGACGCTATGTTTATCACCTGATCGAGAGTAAGCCCCAGCTCATGGATTCTCTCTTTCATTTCGGGCGTTATGACCTCCTTGAACCGCCTGACCATCATCTCTATTATCGCCATCTCCCCCATTCCCTTTACGAACACGTAGGTATCCGGGAAGAGATAACCCTCCAGAGACCTGGACTCGATCCCGAACTTCCTTGCCACATCCCGGGAAGAAGCGAGTGTTATGAATCTCTCCCTGTCCACCAGGCCGAATCGGGAGAGTATGTCCGCTATCTCATATATGTTGCTCCCCTCCGGGATGACTATCCTGTATTTGGTCACATCGCCCCTGACCAGCTTGCTCAGAACGAATACGGGCCTCTGCGGAGCCGGAAAGAGATACTCACCCGATTTGATCTTCCTGGTGTTCCAGGTTATGAACCCGAGAAAAGTGAAGAAGTTCTCAGAGGTTATTATTCCTTCGTCTGCAAGCTTTTTCACAACCTCACAAAAGGGCTCCCCTTTCTGAATTTCGATTCTCTTGGGTTCCCATCCTTCGACCGGAGGGGTGGTGTATAGATAGCGGATGAAGAGAACGGAATACACCACCAGAGCCAGGCTGACGAGAGCCACTCCCACCTCGACGGCCCTTGTGAGGACCCTGCGAAGTTCTCCCTCAATCTTCATTTTTCCAAGCGAAATCCAGGTAGCTCTGGAGGATAATCGCCGCTGCAATTTTATCGATCACCTCCCGCCTCTTCCTTCTCCTGACATTGTCCCTGATCATCTCCCTCTCAGCCAGCTGGGTGGTCATCCTCTCATCCCAGGTCCTCACCTTCTTGTCCGGAAACCGGGACTTCAGAGCTTCCACGAACTGGAGAACTCTCCTGGCGCTTTCGCCCTCGCTGCCCGAGAGCTTAAGCGGCAACCCGACGATCATCTCATCCACTTGGAACTCATCGACAATCGACGCTATTCTGGCTAAGACCTCCTCGTCGGTCCCGGCCGTTATAACTGCGTGAGGCTGCGCAATGGTCCCCGATGGGTCGGAAAGGGCAACCCCGACCCTCTTGGAACCGTAATCAAGCCCCATCACTCTGGAAGATCGAGAACTCATAAAATTAATTTATGACACGCGTAAAGAAGCGGTCAACAGGCGGGGATTCAGTTTTATTGAAGTATATTGAAAAATATAAATTATTCTTCCGTCTCCAGGTCTTCAAACTTTATTCTCGGGAGCGATTCCACCTCCTCCTCGCTCATGAACCGCTCCTCCTTCTCTATCATTTCTTTGCAGTCCACGCAGTATTTGGCGAAGGGCATCACCTTCAGCCTGCCTTTCGGTATCTTCGCCCCGCACTCCTCGCATATCCCGTAGGTGCCTTCCTCGATCCGCTCGAGAGCCTCCTCGATGAGCCTTAACTTGTCCTTCTCCCTCTTCGAGAGGATGAGGTCGAATTCTCTCGCCTTTTCCTGGAATATCGTATCGACGTCGTCACCGATGTCTTCGTTTATGTTCTTGCTGGTCTCCTTCAACCTTCTGGAGATGTCGCGGATGAGCTCGTCTCTCATCTTTATGAGAACGTCCTTCATGGATTTCATAGGTTCGCTCCTTTATCCCGGTCATCTAAAATTTCAAAAAATATACACTCTCGACGGAAAAAGTCAATCTCTTTTTCCTCCTCCGTCTCACGCGCGTATGAGCTCCCCTTCCAGGTCGTAATGGTCGAAACCAGTGATTTTCACATTTACGAATTCCCCAATTTTCACGGGCTCCCCGCAGTCGATCCTCACAACCCCGTCGACCTCTGGTGCCTGTCCGTAGAACCTTCCCTCCACCGGTCCCTCATCCTCCCGGCTCTCCACAAGAACGTCGAAAACTTCACCGACGAGTTCAGCATTTCTCCGAAAAGAAATCTCCGCCTGAAGCGTCATCAGCTCGTCCAGCCTCCTTTTCGCTTCCTCTTCGGGCACCTGTCCGTCGAAATCGAAAGCCCTGGTCCCCTCCTCCCGGGAATAAACGAACCCACCGAGCCTGTCGAATTCTACTTCCTGAATGAAATCAAGCAGTTCTTCAAAATCGTCCTCCGTTTCTCCCGGGAAACCGACAAGAACCGTCGTCCTCAGCACCACGCCCGGGATCTCTGATTTGAGCCTGGCGAAAAGCTCTTCCAGGTCTTCCCTGCCGTATCCCCGCCCCATTCTGTTCAGCACCCGGTCGCTCGCGTGCTGAATCGGGACATCCAGATAGGGAACCACGTTGCGGTGCAGGGATATGGTTTTTATGAGCTCGTCGGTTATGTGAGCCGGATGCAAGTAAAGAAGCCTTATCCATAACTTCTCCGGACAGAGGTCTGCGAGAAGCGTTAGAAGATAACTCAACGTAGTGGGGGGCACAAGATCGGAACCAAACGCCGCTATGTCCTGCCCCACCAGATTCACCTCCCTCACACCACGCTCCAGTAGGACTTCGAACTCTCTGATGACCGACTCCACCTCCCTGCTCCTCATGGGACCCCTTATCAGAGGTATCGAACAGTAGGCGCAATTGTTGGAACACCCCTCGGTTATTTTGAGGTATGTCCAGCCCCCCTCCACCATCTTCGCTCTCTCTACGAACAAATCGACCGTATCTGAACAGGAATGGGATCGACCTTGCTGAACTTCATCCCCAACAGTCTCGAGAATGATTCCCCGGATGTAAGGAATATCTGACAAACCGAAGAACCTGTCCACCTCGGGTATTTCCTCCCTCAGCTCCGATAGATATCTCTGAGAAAGACACCCTCCCACGAGCACCTTCCCCACGGCTCCGCTGTTTTTCAACTCGACGAACCTGAAAATTTCATCCAGGGATTCCTCTTTAGCATCTTTTATGAATCCACAGGTATTTATGACGACAGCATCCACCGGAAATTCATCGGTCAGTTCTATTCCCGACGAAACGAGCTGGGCCATCATCATCTCGGAATCGATTCTGTTCTTGGCACAACCCAGATTCACGAAAGCGACACGTATCCCTTTTGCTTTCACGAATTCACCTCTCATACGTTGTCAACGAAGCTCGAAAAGAGAATGGGGGACCGGCGCGTTCTTTTCGACTTTTTCGAAAACGATCAGGTTACTGAGACCGGAAGTCCCGTAGATTGCAATCTTCCTCACGGTTTTCCCTTTTGCGTCCCACGTCATGATCACCCTTTTCGCCACCCTCTTCACCTTCCCAAGGGGAATCAATTCCACATCGCAGAGTCCATCCTCGTCAATTTTAACACGTCCCTGGGTGAAAAGAGTCTCGAGAAGGGCATCCCCACCGATCAGAGTCTGAAAGAGCCTCAGAGTCTCCGGAGGAATTCTCGTTTCCTCGTAATCACCTTCTTTTCCTTCCCTATAGTAGACCCTGTCCTCCATAACAATAAACGTCTGAAACGCGGGGGAGATGTAATCCCACCTGCTACCTAACCCCGACACGAAGTAAAGCTTCCCTTCCGCCTCCCTCACCACTCCGGTTCCAGCAAGGGGGACCTTCTGACGGAAGACCGCTACCACGCTCTTCAGTTTACTGAGCTCTCTGGAAATCATCTTCAAAACGTTCGGCTCCGAAGCCGGCCGAGCCAGGGGAGAAGAAGCGAAAATCAAGACTGCGAGGAAGCCCACAAGGTTCGCTTTAACCCTCATCACCCCTCCTCTTGACCCTAACCTGCCTCCCCTTACCTCCGGGTCCCGGTGGAGTGACGAGTCCCTCTTCTTCCATCCTCTCCACTATCCTGGCAGCCCTGTTGAACCCTATGCCGAGCTTCCTCTGTATATAGGATATGGATACCTTGCCCGTATCCAGGACCAGGTTGACCGCCTCTTCGTACTTCTCGTCGTCGAACCCTCCGTTCAGGGCGACATCCCCCTCGACGGTAAGAAGAGAGTCTTCGTATGTCGCATCC
>CAYSCN010000003.1:0-125053 GCA_964429585.1 uncultured bacterium
GGAGCCATAATACTGTTCCCGGCTCCGGGCGCTTTCGTGGGCGGAGATGCCACGGCGGGGATCACTTCTATAGGTCTCGATGTGGAAGGTCCTCCAGAAGTGTTCATGGACATCGGCACGAACACGGAGATAGCGGTTGCTGGAAATGGAGGGATATACGTTACTTCCGTTCCAAGCGGAGGGGCTTTCGAGGGAGCGGAGATAGAATGCGGAATGATGGCTCTCCCGGGAGCGATAAATGATGTTTCCATCAAAGACTCGGTGAGTCTGAGCGTCGTGGGAAGAGAGGATCCGAGAGGCATTTCCGGAAGCGGGCTTGTATCGGCAGTGGCAGAGCTGCTCAAAAACGGCATTCTCGACAGGGACGGAAGGCTTCTGTCCAGGTCGGAGGCGCAGGGGAAGGTGTCTGATGGACAGCTCTGGCGGTTGATCGAGGTCGAGGGGGAACCTGCCTATCTTCTTTACATTGGGGAGAGAGGAAATCCCAACGTGTATCTCACTCAAAAAGATATCAGGAGTTTTCAGGCCGCGAAAAGCGCAACGAGGGCGGCTGTGGAACTACTCCTCGATAGGGCGGGTGTTGGTAAGACGAAGGTAAGAGGAGTTTATATCGCAGGGGCATTCGGTAAAGGAGTCAGGGAAGAGGCTCTGTTTTCCACTGGCATGTTGCCCCCCGAGTTCAGGGGGAAGGTGAAGAAAGTGGGAAACACATCCATCAGGGGCGCGTATAGGGCCTTGACGGAGAGGGAGTTCCTGAAAAAGGCAAGAGAATGTGTGGAAAAGATGAAGCTCGTCCACCTGGGTGGAGAAAGTGATTTCGAGAAGGCGTTTTTAAGCTTCCTCGACTTCTGATGCTTCTTCGTCCGATAATTGCAGCTCGATTCTGTCGAGTCTTGGGCCAATGATGCCTATGAGTGCGATACAGATTATGGCTACGATGCCGAGCCCAACTGATAGGTAGGGAGATATCTTCTTCGGCGCCCCCCAGTAGATTATGATGCCGTAGACGCATATGCCGATGAATACGGATGCCACCAGATTGAGGAGGAATTGGTAGATTGTTCTCTTTCTCCTGAGTTTCATTTTTCGTTGCCCTCCCTCCTTTGTAAGTAAGTTTAAGGTCAAAAAGGGTTTGTGTAAAGTGCCTAGTTGCAACCATTGTTTGACACGGGTCTGTGGGTTCTGGAAAATATGGCGGGGATTGTTTTTTCCCCGGTTTAGAATGACATTTCGTGAAGCGGATGTGGCAGTGGGCGAAGAGTGTAAAATTTCTGAGAAATCCGTGTTTCCGGCTGCTTTGGCGGGAATACTCTCGCTTGTGTTTTTTGCTTCAATGTCCGTATCGCTCTCTGAAG
The DNA here is from genome assembly GCA_964429585.1 of uncultured bacterium. Taxonomy (GTDB): domain Bacteria; phylum Desulfobacterota; class Deferrimicrobia; order J040; family J040; genus CAYSCN01. The sequence goes on from CAYSCN010000003.1 coordinate 1,356, forward strand.
CGAGGGTGGTGAGGGATGCAAGGGGAGTGGCGTTCGAGGCGGTTCCGCGGAAACGCATAGTTTCGCTTGCCCCGAACGTGACGGAGATGCTTTTTTTCCTCGGAATGGGCGACAGGGTCGTCGGTGTGACACGATTTTGCAACTATCCGGAAGGGGCGAAGGAAATTACAAAGGTCGGTGGTATGGCGGATCCTGATCCGGAAGCGATTCTGGCCCTCTCTCCTGATCTCGTTGTCGCTACCGTGAACGGGAACCCACGCCACGTGATAGAAACCGTAGAGAGGCTCGGTGTAGAATGCTTCGTGATTCGGTCCGATGATATAGGAGGGATACTGTCGTCCATGAGAAGCCTCGCCGATCTGCTGAGGCCTCCCCCGGGGGGGATGCTTCGCCTTGAGAAGCTCGAGAGGGAATATAAAGAGCTGGTTCGCACTGAGCCCAAAGAGAAGATACCGGCAATCATGCTGTTTTCGGTGGACCCGCCCATCGCCGCCGGAGGGAAGACCTTCCTGGAAGAAGTATTCGAGCTTGCGGGGGCCAGAAACGTCCTGGCGGACTCGGTTTTGCGTTATCCGCATCTGACCATGGAGAGAATCATTTCTCTGGCTCCTCGTTTCGTTTTCGTGACGCGCGGGATGGGTGAGTCGGGATTGCAACGTTTTGTGGAAAGGCTGAATTCTCTCACTGAAGGCAGGATGGTGGTCGTGGAGGTGAACGGTGACCTGTTCACGAGGCCAGGCCCCAGGACTCTTGCGGCGGTCAGGGAGCTTCGCCGCGCGCTTGGGAGGAATTGAGAGTTGAGTGATAAAAAATACGCTTCATTTGTCGCTGTTTCTCTCATTCTGGTCGTTATTTCCGCCGGCCTCTCGGTTGCGACAGGGTCGTTACATGTGAGTTTCTTTGAGTTGCTCCGCGGTGTTGTTCGCTTCTTCGGCTCTTCCGATGGCTTGAGCACCGGTGAGAGGGTGGTGAGGGACTTGAGGATGCCCAGGTTTTTCCTGGGATTGTTTACTGGAGGGGCCCTTGCCGCATCTGGCGCGGTATTCCAGACCATTCTGAACAATCCGCTGGCTGACCCCTACATTCTGGGGGTATCTGGCGGCGCTGCAGTCGGCTCCGTGTTCGCCTTCGTGATGTTCGACGGTGCCTGGCCGATTTTGCAGTTTTTCTCCTTTCTCGGCGCTCTGGCTGGAGCCTTCGCGGTGTATTTCCTGGCAGGGGTGTCCGGCAGGAGATCGCCAGGGAGGCTCATATTGATGGGGGTCATAGTGGGCGCGTTGATGAATGCCTTCATACTCCTCCTTCTTGCATTCGTTCCTCCAGGCAGGGTTCCCGAAGCTCTTTTCTGGCTGATGGGAGATCTCTCGAGGTCGACGCCTTCGACGATTTCGTTTCTCTTCCCGGTTGTGTCTTTTTCCCTGGTCGTGCTCGTTGCCTGCGGCAGGGGACTGGATGTGATGTTGCTCGGCGACGAGGGAGCGTTGTCGACGGGGCTTTCCGTTGAGAGATTCAAGACTCTCATGTTCGTGACAGTCTCTCTGCTCACTGGGGTGGTGGTTTCGTTTTCCGGGTTGATAGGTTTCGTGGGACTGATCATCCCGCACGTGGTGAGAAGATTCACCGGTGCGATTCACAGAAGGGTCCTGATAGGTTCATTCCTCCTTGGGGGTTCGTTTCTGGTTCTCTCCGATGTCATCTCACGTTCTTTCAGGCTTGCCGGGTCGCTTCCGGTAGGTGCCGTCACGGCTGTTTTCGGCGCGCCGTTTTTCATCTACATATTGAGGAGACGGATGTGAAAAAGATGTTGCTCGTTGAGGAAGTGAGCTTTTCGTATGGAGGGAAAAATGCCGTCGATGGCGTATCCTTCGAGGTTGACGGAGGAGGGCTCCTGTTCATTCTTGGAGAGAACGGATCGGGGAAGTCGACTCTTCTCAAGCTCATTGCTCGTATCATGCAGCCTCAAAGCGGAAGGATATTGATCGAGGGGCGGAACTACACGCATGTTTCTCGACGGGAACTCTCGAAGATAGTGGTATTCGGCGGAGCGGGATTCCACGTGGATTTTCCGATTTCTGTCTTCGAATACGCTTCTCTGGGAAGGTTCCCTCACACTGGGTTCTTCGGAAATTTGTCGGCCGAAGACGGAGAGGCGGTGATGAGGGCTCTTCAGGCTCTTGGAATAGCGCATCTGGCGGGTAGAAGCGTCTTGGAGCTCTCTGACGGCGAGAAACAGAAAGTTGCCATCGCCAAGATGATTTCTCAGGATGGAGACCTCTATCTTTTCGACGAACCTGCTGCTCACCTGGATCTCAAGAGCAAGCTCGAGGTTTTCGAGCTGATTTCGAGCCTTGCCGATCAGGGGAAGGCGGTGGTGGTAACCTCACACGACGTGACCCTGGCAGGGAGGTATGCCAGGGACTTGCTGGTTCTGAAGGAAGGAAAGGTTTTCGCACGAGGGAGTGTCGGTGATGTGCTCACGCCGGGGACCATAAAAGGTGCTTTCGGTGTGGACGTGAGAGTGAGCCTGGATGAGGCGGGCAGGCCTATCGTTATACTCTAGGAGCGTGTTTTTTCCCGAAAGGCGCGATCAGGGGTTTTCCTTCATGTGTCCAATTGTTCTTTATTTGTTTGAAGATAACTTTAGTATAATTAATGGGTTAATTCTCGTTGCGAGGTGACTATGAAGAAGGAACAGCTCGATTACATTCGTGGCCTCCTTGAGAATCAGCTCAAGGAGCTTCTCGACGAGGCGGAAAGGACGATCAACGACATGACCGGCGAAAACGCGGCGTTTCCCGATCCCACTGACAGGGCGTCTCTCGAATCCGACAGAAGCTTCACGCTGAGGATCAGGGACAGGGAGAGAAAACTCATTGGTAAGATAAAGGATGCTCTGAAGCGGATAGACGAGGGGACCTACGGCGTGTGTGAAGTCTGCGGTGGGAAGATATCACCCAAGAGGCTCATGGCTCGTCCGGTGACCACGATGTGTTACGAGTGCAAGATGGCTGCGGAAGAAGAAGAGATCGAATAAATCGTCGATGGAAGGAAGGTGGGACAATGCCGGAACTGCGGAAAGACCCGATCACCGGACGGTGGGTCATAATATCGACGGAAAGGGCGAAAAGGCCGCATGATTTCGTGACGGACAGTTCGCCTCGCAAGGGAGGAATATGTCCTCTGTGCCCCGGGAACGAGTCCATGACGCCTCCTGAGGTTTACGCCGTCAGAAACGGAGGTGAGCCCGACAGTCCTGGATGGACGGTTAGAGTCGTTCCCAATAAGTTCCCGGCGCTGAGGGTGGAAGGTTCTCTCGGGAAGTCTGCCGACGGGATCTACGACAGGATGAATGGTATTGGCGCTCACGAGGTGATAATCGAGACGTCGGAACACGATAAAGACATATTCGATTTTTCCGAAGAACAATTGAAGGAAGTGCTGGTGGCGTATCGGGAACGGATACTGGATCTTCGGAACGACAGGAGGTTCAAGTACGTGCTGGTATTCAAAAATCACGGGAAGGAAGCGGGCGCGTCTCTCGAGCACAGCCACTCACAGTTGATTGCCCTTCCTATCGTCCCCAAGAGGGTTTCCGAGGAGATGGTGGGTGGATACAACTATTACAGGTTCAGGGACAGGTGTGTCTACTGCGACATCGTTGATCAGGAGATGGAGGACAGGGAGCGGATGATAGAAGACAACAGGGATTTCGTTGCGATAGCTCCGTATGCCCCCAGATTTCCGTTCGAGACCTGGATAGTTCCCAGACATCACACTGCAGTATTCGAAAACATAGAGGCGGAACGGGTGAATACTCTGAGCGAAATTCTTCTTCGAACGCTCAAGAGGTTGAACGCCGCTTTGTCAAACCCCCCGTTCAACTTCGTCATTCACTCTTCACCGTTCAATACGGGGGAGGTGGAGCATTACCACTGGCATCTCGAGATAATTCCGAAACTGACCAAAGTTGCGGGTTTCGAGTGGGGATCCGGTTTCTACATAAACCCCACGCCGCCCGAGGAGGCCGCCAGGTTCATGAGGGAAGTCAACTTCTAGCCGTTCCCGGGAGGGGAAGATGAGGGTTCTCATTGTTTCTTCTGAAATAGTTCCATACGCCAAGACTGGGGGGCTCGCGGATGTAACCGGCACCTTGCCCAAGGTGCTGAGAAAAATGGGCGTAGAAGCCGATTGCATCATGCCCAGGTATTCTCAGGTAGACGAAAAAAAGTTCGGATTGAAATCCACGGGTGTGAGGGTCAAGGTTCCGCTTGGTCACAGAGAGGAAGAGGGCGAGATATACGAGACGGTTCACGACGGCGTAAGTAAGGTATATTTTGTCGAGAACGATAGATACTACGCCAGAGAATTCCTTTATGCAACCAAGGATGGAGATTACGTCGACAACGCCGAGAGGTTCATATTCTTCTCCAGGTCGGTGCTTGAATTCATATTGAAGGCGGAGAAAAGGTACGACGTCATTCACTGCAATGACTGGCAGACAGGGTTGATACCTGTTTACCTGAAGACGATTTACAGCGGTTATGAGCAGTTCTCACGCACCGCCACCGTGTTCACGGTCCACAATCTGGGTTACCAGGGAATATTCTGGAACCACGACATGCCTCTTACCGGTCTTGGATGGGAGATGTTCACCCCGAAGGCGCTCGAGTTCTATGGAAAGATAAACTTCTTGAAGGGCGGGCTCGTATTCGCCGACGTGATAACCACCGTGAGCAGGAAATACGCCGAGGAGATTCAGACGGAAGAGTTCGGGTTCGGACTGGAAGGGGTGCTCTTCGAGAGAAGGGATGATCTGTTCGGGATTCTCAACGGGGTCGACTATGACGTGTGGAACCCGGAGATAGATCCTCACATAGCGAAGAACTATTCTGCCGAGGATACAGGCGGCAAGAGGGAGTGCAAAGCGGACCTGCTGAAGATTTACGGACACGAGGGCGATCTGGATACTCCGGTTGTTGGGATAATCTCTCGTCTGGTGGCTCAAAAAGGATTCGACATACTTCACGAGATAGGAGACAGGCTTGCGGCGCTCGATGTGAGATTCGTGGTGCTTGGAACCGGGGAGAGGAAATACGAAGAGTTTTTCCTGGAGATGGAGAAAAAATACCCCGACAAAGTGAGGGCGAAGATAGCTTACGACGACGCCCTGGCGCACAAGATAGAGGCAGGCGCGGACATGTTTCTCATGCCCTCGAGGTATGAGCCGTGCGGCCTCAATCAGATATATAGCCTGAAGTACGGTACTGTCCCCATAGTGAGAAATACAGGAGGGCTCTCGGATACGGTGGTTGATGTTGACGAGGACCCGGAGGGTGGCACGGGTTTCAAGTTCGACAATTACAGCTCTTCCGAGCTTTTCGACGCTATCGTCAGGGCGATATCCTGGTATCATAAACCTGATGAATGGGCGAGGATAGTCAAGCGTTGCATGGAGCAGGATTTTTCGTGGGACAGGTCGGCTGAGCGGTACATCGAGGTATACAACAGGGCACTCTCCAAGAAATTGTCGGAATGAAGGGAAAGAACCTACAGCTCCTCGAGATCTTCCCCCGGATCATCGAGGTTTCCAATTCGAACATAGCCGTCGAGAATCGACTCAAGTACATCTGCGACATCTTGAAGAAGGAACTGGATGTGGATTGCGTATGCATATTCAGGCTTCCCTCTCAGTCTCTATATCTGGAGCCATGGGTCTCTTCCTGCTCCGAAATCGGTTCTTGTGAAGGAGGGGATTACAAGATCAAGCTGGGTGAAGGAGTTTCGGGGTTGGCGGCGTGGAAGAGAAAGCCGATCTACGTGAGAAACCTCAAGAAATCCAACAATAAAGGGATATCACTGGTTCCGTTCGAGACAAGGGATTTGGTGACGGTTTACTCTGTTCCCATCAGGGACGACGTGTATGTGTATGGAGCGATAAACTTCGGTTCCCGCGAGGAGAGGGAGTTCACGAATGAGGAGATGGAGGTCATAAGAGCGATCTCCATAGAAGTGGCCGGAACGATAAGAAACGCGAGGCTGTATACCGACGCGAGGAAGAGAGTTTCGGAGTTGCTCACGATAAACGAAATAAGCAGGGCGGTCACTTCCACGTTCAGGTTGAACGAAATACTTTCTTACGCCCTGCGGACTACGGCGAGGATAGTGGGGGCGGATGGGGCCGTTGTCAGAACCTACGAGGCGAAGAACCGAAGATGGGAGATCCAGATCAGCGAAGGATTCACCGAGGGGGAGATCAAAGAAGAGCCCAAAAAGATAGGAAAGAAAATTGCGGGATATATTCTTCGTGAGATGAGACCCATTCTCGTCAACTCCTCCGAGGACTCCCACTTTTACAGGGAACTCTCCCAGCGCGGTGTGGGATCGTTCATGGGGGTGCCGATAATTTCGAAGGGAAAATCCGTGGGGGTCATGAGCTTCTACAGGCAGGAGGGAAAGGAAAAGTTTACCCACGAGTCCCTCAACCTGGTGCATACAGTTTCCATTTTGCTCGCAAACGTCGTGGAGAACGTGAGGATGTACAGGGAAGCGGCGGATCTGGCCCGGGAGAATCAGATCAAGGTGGCAAGGCTGGAAACCCTGTACAACATCGCTAGGACGCTGATGTCCACCATAAAGACGGATAGACTGCTGAACTTGATGCTCGATGCACTTACTTCACCCGAGGGTTTTCACTACTCGCGCGCGATACTCTTCCTGATAACCAGCGATGGGAAGTATCTCGTTCCACGTCTGGCTTACGGCCCTCTATCCAGGAAGGATGCCAGGGAACTGGCAAGGCTCATACGAAAGAAGAAAAAAACCGACGAGGACGAAAGGCGGATCGAGGAACTGAGGACTCGTTTTTTCATGCTTGTCAGAGATCATCGAATCCATCTGGAAGAAGAGGAATGCGTGGTGTCCAGGTCGGTCAGAGAGATGAGAGCGATAAATTGTTCTTCAGGGTGCGGGAAACTTCTGAAAAGTCCCGATAGTTTCTGCGCTCATCACGGGGAGATGTTTCTCATAGTTCCCATGGTTGTGAAGGGTAAGGTGAAAGGGGCAATATACGTGGACAACGAGTTTTCCGATAGGGATCTCAAAGAAGAGGACATCCACGTCCTCACGATGTTTGCTTCAGAGGCTGGTCTTGCTCTGGAGAACTCGGAGCTATACGAGAATCTGGAGAGGGCGCTAGAAGATTTGAAGAGTGCGCAGGACAGGTTGCTCCAGAGCGAAAAGCTCGCGGCGCTGGGTGAGATGGCCGCTCAGCTGGCCCATGAGATAAAGAACCCTCTGACGGTGGTCGGTGGATTCGCTTCCAGACTGATGAAGGTTCTCTCCAGAGAGAACGTTGGGGAGAGTGGAAAGAGGCTATTGAACTACGCCTGGGTGATAATGAAGGAAGTGAGACGCCTCGAAAGGATAGTCAACCAGACGCTTTACTTCTCAAGGGAGAAAAAACTGGTCCTTGCGGATGTGGAGGTCAACGACGTGATACGCGACGTCCTCGAGATGTTTATGGAGGAGTTTAAGGAAAAAGGAATAAGGCTCGTGACTCATTTTGAAGAAGGCGAAATCATAATAAAGGCGGATTCGGACCAGATAAAGCAGATGTTGTGGAATATCATTTCAAATGCAGAACAGGCCATGGCCGGTGGTGGGACTCTGACTGTGAGGACGAAAAGAGTCGAATCCCCGTTCAGCGGGGTGGAGATCGTCGTATCGGACACCGGTGGGGGGATTCCGCCCGATGTGCTGGGGAATATTTTCAACCCGTTTTTCACCACCAGACCGAGCGGCACCGGCCTGGGGCTCCCCATAGTGCACACGATAGTCAACAGACACGGCGGAGTCATAAATCTTGATAACAGGGTAGGAGAAGGTGTAACCTTTCACGTTATCCTTCCTGAAGATCCCGAGGGGATCCTCGAAGAGAGGGAAAAAGTGAGAATTTTCAGGGGTGGGATAAATGGATTCAAGGATGAAGAAAATCGCGGAGAAAGTGAGAAGGGGAGAAAGGGTGACGCGGGAGGAGGGGATATATCTCTTTGAGTCCCCGGACCTCTTCTCCATAGGAGAAATGGCGGCAGGTGTCTGCGAGAGGAAAAACGGAGACAGGGCTTATTTCATAATAAATCGCCACATCAACCCTACCAACATATGCGTCAACAGGTGCAAGTTCTGCGCTTTCAGCAAGAGCAAGGGCGAAGAGCTTGCTTACGAGATGACCATGGACGAGGTGGTCGAGCGGACGGAGGAAGCGGTTCGCCAGGGTGCCACCGAGATTCACCTGGTAGGAGGGTTGCATCCCGACTGGCCCTTCGAATGGTATCTCGAGATGCTCAGAGAGATAAAGAAGATTGCCCCAGATATGCACATTCAGGGTTTCACGGCGGTTGAGATAGACTACTTTTCGAAGATAAGCGGTTTGACTCTCGAGAAAGTACTCGAGAGGCTCATCGACGCTGGTTTGGGGAGCATGCCGGGTGGGGGTGCCGAGATATTTGCCTCCGAAGTGAGAGACAGAATATGTCCCGAAAAAATTAGCGGAGAAAGATGGCTTGAAGTGATGAGGGTGGCGCACAGGGTAGGGCTTCGGAGCAATGCGACGATGCTCTATGGTCATATTGAGGGAGTGGAACACAGGGTCGATCATCTAATTTCCCTGAGGGAGCTTCAGGATGAGACCGGAGGGTTTCAGGCTTTCATTCCCCTGGCGTTTCACCCCAAGAACACGGAAATTAACAAAGGGTATACGTCGGGGATAGACGACCTTAAGACTCTCGCCGTATCCAGGATCATCCTGGACAATTTCGACCACATAAAAGCCTTCTGGATAATGGTGGGGGAGAAAATAGCACAGCTTTCTCTTCTTTTCGGAGTGGATGATATCGACGGGACCGTGGTGGAGGAGAAGATCACTCACGCCGCAGGGGCCAAGACCGGCGAGCATTTAAGCGTCGATGAGATAGTGGCTCTCATAAAACAGGTGGGGAAGGTTCCGGTCCAGAGGGATACCCTCTACAACGTGGTGAGGATCTGGAATTGAAAGAAGAAATCTTCAAGAAGGTGCTCGCCGGTGAGAGGCTGGACGATTGCGAGTGGGCGGTTCTCTGGAACGAGGCCACGATCTACGAGCTTGGCAGAGTGGCTCACGAGTTGAGGCTCAAAAAAGCCGATCCACGCGTCGTGACGTTCGTCATAGACAGAAACATCAACTACACCAATGTGTGCGTTTCAGGATGCCGCTTCTGCGCATTTTACAGGAGGGCTGGCGATGACGGCGCCTACGTGATTTCACGGAGCGAACTGTACGAGAAGATAGAGGAAGCGATTTCCCTCGGTGCCACTCAAATTCTTCTTCAGGGCGGGCTCCATCCGGAGCTGGGTCTCGGTTTCTACACGGATCTTCTGCGGGGGATAAAGGAACGGTTTCGAATACACATACACGGGTTCTCGCCGCCGGAAATAATTCACATCTCAAAGATAAGCGGTATGAGTATCAGAGATACGCTGGTGACGCTCAGGGAGGCGGGGCTGGATACCATCCCTGGTGGCGGCGCGGAGATACTCGACGACAGGGTCAGAAGAGAAATAAGCCCCCACAAGATTTCAGCGTTTCAGTGGATAGAGGTGATGAGAGAGGCGCATGCCATCGGGATGAAGACGACCGCGACGATGATGTTTGGGAGCGTCGAGACCGCCGACAACATTCTAAATCACCTCAAGCTGATACGTGAGCTTCAGGATGAGACAGGTGGATTCACTGCTTTCATACCCTGGTGCTTCCAGCCCAGAAATACGGAGCTTGGGGAGAGCGAAGCGTTCAGGAGTAGGAAAACGTCGTTTATAAGGTCCGTTCCAGGTTATTTGAAAATTTTAGCGCTCTCCCGGATATACCTCGACAATTTCCGGAATCTTCAGGTTTCGTGGGTGACCATGGGGATCAAAGTCGCTCAGGTTGCGCTGTCTTTCGGCGCAAATGATTTCGGATCACTCATGATAGAAGAAAACGTTGTCAAAGCGGCGGGGGTGGCGTTTAGAGTCCAGAAAGATGAGCTCGTGGATGCGATAAAGGCTGCCGGCTTCGTTCCTGCGGTGAGAAATACGTATTACGAGGTTCTGGAGCGAGTCGGCTGATTGACACCGATTTCTAATGTCCTCTAATTTCCTTATAAAACGGCATTATCTTAGGTTGCAACTTCACTATGTCTGTGGTAATTGATGGTTGAACCAAAAGAGGAGGAAGAGCGTGCACTGGTCTGAAAAGTTGAAGGTAAGGTTGCTTGTTCCCATCATGCTGGTTCTCTCCGCATCCATGTTTGTCTCTCTTTTCTGGCTCTACAACATAGAAAAAGAGCAGTTGCTGAACAGGACGAGCAAGGAAACTGCTCTAGTCAGCGAGGTCATAAAGGCCGGGATCAGGAACCAGATGCTCAGGAAATACCAGGACATGACCCAGGCGACGATAAACCTGATCCAGCGAAAGGCCGGTCTGAAAGAGGTGACGCTGGTAAAGAAAGATGGCACCGTCGCATATTCTTCGAATCACTCGATCAGGGGGACGACGATAGACAGGCACAGCGGGACCTGCAAGATCTGCCACGAGAACGGCGCGAAGCCGGAGAAGCAGACTGTGGTCATGACCACCGGTGACGGGAACAAGGTTTTTCGCTCGGTCAACCCCATAGAGAACGAGAAGGAATGCAGGGAGTGCCACGGGAAGGATGGCAGTCTCCTGGGAGTTCTGATAGTGGACCAGTATATCGGGAGGGCGCTCCTCGACATCAAGGAGATTCAGAGCTCGCTGTTCATGATAGGTATAGTCACGCTGCTTATCCTGTTCGGGCTCATCTTTGCCATAGTCGAGGTGCTCGTGCAGAAGCCGATTTCTCTCCTCATCGAGGGAACGAGAAGGGTGAAAGAGGGAGACCTGTCCGCCACCATCGAGGTCAACGTGAAAGGAGAAATAAGGGAACTCGCGGACGCGTTCAATTCCATGGTTGTGGCCATAAGAGATCACGTCAACGAGATAGAGGAGAAGAACTTCGAGCTCCAGACGCTGTATTCCATGGTCGAGAGGATCACGAGGACTATAAACCTGAATGAGTTGAGGCGCATAGTTCTGGACATAATTCTAGAAGTTTTCGGGAAAGTGGATTATGGGGTGATAGTTTTCAAGCTGATGGAAGACGGCAAGATAGAGCTGTTCAGTCAGAGGACCGGAGAAGAAAAGGTCATCGAGAAAGCGTTCGAGGTGGACGAAGTTGACGAATACAGAGATTACATAAATCCCGATTACGTCCAGGAATGGATGTCGGGCCTGCTCGATGATACCAGGACTACCGACGGAGGGAGCGGGGTTCTGGTACCACTCGTTGCCAAGGGGAGGAGGCTCGGGATTCTCTACGTGAGGAAGGAAAACGGCGAGGTGTTCACCGAGAGGGAAATGAAGCTCGTTCAGGCCCTTTCGTCTCACATCTCGATTGCCCTCGAAAACGCAAGACTCTACACCATTGCCATCACCGATGAGCTCACGAAGGTTTATACGCTCAGATACTTCCAGCAGGTTCTGACCGATGAGGTGGGTAGGTATCAGAGGTACGGGCAGAAGGTCTCCATCCTCATGCTCGATCTGGACGATTTCAAGAAGGTGAATGACACCTATGGTCACCCGGTGGGGGACATAACGCTGAGGGAATTCGCAAGACTGGTCAAGGATTCGGTGAGAGAAGTGGACGTGGTGTGCAGATACGGAGGAGAGGAGTTTGCCGTCATCCTCCCGGAAACCGATGACAAATCTGCGCTCATCGTCGCGGAGAGAATCAGGGAGAGGACGGAGAAAAGAGTGTTCTACATAGAAGGACACGAGATAAAGATCACCGTGAGCATAGGTGTTGCCTCGTGTCCGAAGAATGCCGTGACCGTAAGGGATCTGGTCAACGCCGCCGACAGGGCGCTCTACAGGGCGAAAGAGTCCGGTAAAAACAGAGTCGAATCGTTCAGATGAGGTGGGAAGAATGCTGGATCTGAAGTTCATGAGGGAAAACCCGCAACTTATCAGGGATGCCCTCGCTAAAAGGAGAGCCGAGTTCGATCTCGACGCTCTTTTGTCTCTCGACGAAAAGCGGAGGTCTCTGCTGGTAGAAGCTGACGAACTGAGGGCTTTAAGAAACAGGGTTTCTGAAGAGATCGGTCGGATGAAGAGGGAAGGAAGGGACATATCCGAAGTGGCGGCCAGGATGAAAGATGTCTCCGCGAGGATAAAAGCTATCGAAAAGGAACTGGACGATGTGGAAAGCACCATCCAGGAGATGGTGCTGGCGGTGCCAAACGTGCCGCACGAAAGCGTCCCTGTGGGAGAGGACGAGTCGGAGAACGTGACGGTCAGAGTTTGGGGGGAAGTGCCGGAGTTTTCTTTCCCGGTGAAGGATCACGTGGAGCTGGGTGAGAGCCTCGGAATTCTCGATTTCGAGAGGGCTGCCAAAATAGCTGGAGCCAGGTTCGTGCTTTTCAGAGGAGCCGGGGCTCTTCTGGAGAGGGCACTCATCAATTTCATGCTCGACCTTCACACGAGGGAGCACGGGTATGTGGAGTATCTCCCCCCGTTTATGGCGAACAGAGCATCCTTCGTGGGAACGGGGCAGTTGCCCAAGTTCGAAGAAGACCTCTTCAAGGTGGAAGACACCGACTTTTACCTGGTCCCGACGGCGGAGGTTCCAGTGACCAACATCGTGAGGAATGAAATTCTCGAGGAAGAAGACCTTCCCCTGAAGATGACCGCCTACACTCCCTGCTTCAGGAAGGAAGCAGGCTCATACGGCAGAGACGTGAGGGGAATGATAAGGCAACACCAGTTCGATAAAGTTGAGCTGGTGAAAATAACCACTCCTGAAACTTCCTGGGATGAGCTGGAGGGGCTCACGAGGGACGCGGAGGAAGTCCTCAGGAGACTGGGGCTTCCCTACCGTGTCGTGACCCTGTGCACGGGGGATCTTGGTTTTTCCGCTGCCAAGACTTACGACATAGAAGTCTGGATTCCTTCACAGGGGACCTACAGGGAGATCTCCTCCTGCAGCAACTTCACCGATTTTCAGGCGAGGAGGGCGAAGATCAGGTACAGGCCGAAGAATTCGAAGAAGGTTCGATACTGCCACACCTTGAACGGATCGGGTCTCGCCGTGGGCAGGACGGTGGTTGCCATTCTCGAAAATTACCAGCAGGAAGACGGCTCTGTGGTAATTCCGGAGGTTCTCCGCCCGTACATGGGGGGGATGGAGAGGATAACGCCCCGTTGATGCTGGAGAACACTCCTTTCGAAGTCCGAATTCCAGGCACGCATTACGCAGCCACGCAACTACGATAACCACGGTCCATCAAAACTTCCATATGAACCTTAGGGTCGTTCTAACGCCCTCGGGTCTGTTTTCCGCACTCGTTTCGATCGCGGTTTTGAGCCCGATCACGAGCTTTCCTGGAGGCGACCAGAAAATTGCCGGTCCTATGGCGAAGACCTGCTCCTTCGTTCCAGAACCCTTGACGCCGTTTGTCTCGTCTTCCGTGAGCTGTTTGAGGTAATATCCGGCTACTGCCACCCTGAGGTCTTTTATCACCTCGTATTCCAGGGAGTAGTTGAAGTGGAATGCCTGTCCCGGTTTGATCTTGGTGTCGTCGTTTTCCCCGTTGTAGGTGTAGTGAAGCCTCCAGGACGTGGAGAGCTTCGGAGAGAAAAAGAGCGTGAAGGCGTAGTAAGGCTCGATCGTGTAGATGTTAGCTCCCGGGTTCAGCGCGTAGTCACTGCTGTAGGCGCCCAGGGGAAGAACGACGTCGAGTTCGAATCTGTGAAGATAGGGCATTCCAAACAGCTTGTGATTGAACCACTGGATGAACGGCCCGATGATCGGGTCCCCGAAGTGGCTCGGGTTGGAGGTCAATACCTTGTTCCTGGTGTTGATGGTGACGATCGGCTGAATAAGATCGAACCCGAGGTTTCCGCCAAGAACCTGTGTGTTGGAAACCCATATGAGCTGGTTGAAAGAGAGCAGAAAATCGATTTTTTCCCCCTTGAACGCGGGAATCTCGTTGCCGTTTGCGTCTTTGAACGTGGACGCTTCGTATGTCTGGATGTATTCGAAGAAATACAGGCCAGGACCGGGTGGCTGGTCCAGCACGTTCGTCAGCCCTAAGTTCAAAGGAGGCTGATTGTAAGCAAATGCGCCGGTGGTAATTGTTGCCGTCAGAATCAGGACTAGTAAAACCGTGACCTTTCTCATTTTCCCCCCCAGAGACTTTTCGGAAAATGTATTCTCTCTGGTCCCTTCGTGTCAAGAACAAAAAGAAGTCGGCCCCGTGAGGGCCGACTGAGGTGGGGGTTTGAGAACGTTTATATTGAGGAGGAGGGGCTGTTATATATATCGGGTGTCCCGTCCAATATCTTTAGGAAAAAATTAAGTCAAACCGAAAATGCTCACCGCAAATTTGCCCTGGAGTAGAAATTAATAAGGCGCCTCCCCTCGAGGAGACGCCAGAATGGAGGGAAAAGATGTGAGGAATAGGGTTGTATCTATTATATACGATGCGCCGCCCTGTTTATTCAATTTTCTCGGAAAAAACGGCGTATAACTTTAGAGGAAAGTTCAATTCCTTTTTTTTTACGATGCGTTTTCCCGTTTCATGGTTTCGATGAGCATGCACCTTATTATCCCGGCTATGGGGATGGAAAAAACCACGCCCCAGAAACCATACAATGCTCCTCCGACCATGACGGATACTATTATCATTCCCGGATGCAGTTTCACGTATCTGCCGGTCATGAAAGGGGTGAGCAGGTTACTCTCGATGGAGTTGACCACGAGGATGAGTATGGTTATCGATAAGACGGATTTGAGCGCCGGCGGGGTGCCGAATGCGGCGATGAGCCCCGGTATTAGACCTCCGAGGGCGCCGTAGTACGGAATGAAAGCGGTGAATCCCGTGAAGGATGATATGAAGAGCCCATGTTTTATCCCGATGACTTTCGTGCCTCCAAGGGTGAGAAGAAAGACGACGAAGCACACACCCAGTCTGCCGAGAAAAAATCCTTTGAGTACGCCGTCTATTTCCTTTATGAGCTCGCCGTGCCGCTCGATGGTATTTTTGCCGATGAAGTCTTTGGCTGCCTGATAAACCTTGTCCCTGTGGAGAAGCAGAAAGAACGAAGTTATTCCAATCAGAATCAAATAAATAATCTGCCCTGCGAGCGAGAGTATGGTTTTTATGTTTTTCTGGATGAAAACGGCGAAGTACCTGTCTATGTCCTGAATGAACTCGTAGACCCACCTGTATCCTTCTCCTTTCTCGGCGAGGACTTTTCTCGCTGTCGAGAGGTAATCGGGTATGTCTTTGGAGAAAGATTGCGCCTGGTTCAGCAGAGCGGTTCCTGATTTCATTCCCAAGGAAATGAAAAGGACCAGAAAAATTACGTATAGTACCGGAACGGAAAACTTTCTGCGGATTTTTTTCCTTTCCATGAGGGAAACAAGGGGGTCCAGCAGGTATGCGATGACGGCAGAGAGCACCAGAGAGACCGTCAGAGCTTTGGCCTTCGTTACCAGGAGAAGCGCGAGGATTGCCGCTCCTATGTGGAAATGCTTCCTGGACAAATCTCCCTCCTCCCCAGATGGTAATATACTTACATCATCTGATATGATAGTAAAACACAAAAGACAATGCGACTGGAGGAGGAATAAGGTGGGACTCAAGTTTCCGGAAGTGGGTAAGATTTCGGGCGAAATTTTCAGCCAGGTTATTCTACCGCATCTGGGAAAGAGGAGGCAGGAAGTACTGGTTCCTCCCATGCACGGCGTCGACGTGGGCGTTGTCGACATAGGGGGTGGCATGGTGATGGCGCTCACCTCGGATCCTGTTTTCATAGTGCCGGAGTATGGGTTCGCCCGCTCCGCCTGGTTCGCCGTTCACATCCTCGCTTCCGATGCCGCGACTTCGGGTCTTCCGCCGACTTACATGACAATAGATCTCAACCTTCCTCTATCCATGAAGGAGGAGGAGTTCCAGGAAATGTGGATGACGATACACCAGGAGTGCGAGAAGATAGGGATAAGCATAGTTGCGGGGCACACTGGTAGATATCACGGGTGCGATTACCCGATGGTTGGCGGTGCCACCGTCATAAGCGTGGGACCGAAGGAAAAATACGTGACTCCGCAAGGTGCGATGGTGGGTGACATGGTGATAGTAACGAAGGGAGCGGCGGTCGAGGCGACGGGGCTTTTCGCGGTCACCTTCCCGGAGAAAATAGCGGAGAAATTCGGAGAGAGCTTTGCTCGGGAGGCGGAGAACATCTTCTACCAGATGACGGTCGTGGAGGATGCGATGACGGCGGTAGAAGTAGGCGTGAGAGAGGACGGGGTTACTGCGATGCACGATGCTACGGAGTGTGGTGTCTGGGGTGGGCTTTTTGAAGTTGCGACAGCTTCCGGGGTCGGTATGGCAATCAACAGGGAAGATATAATAGTTCAGGAGGCTGTTGGCAAGATATGCGAACTGTTCGGAATAGATCCTTACAGCTCCATCAGCGAAGGGACGCTAATAATAACTGTGAGGCCAGCGAAAGCCAAAGAGGTGATAAACAGGCTCGCCGACAGGGGGATACGAGCTTCGATCGTGGGGGAGGTCATCCCCGCGGAGAAAGGAATATTGCTCTACGAGGGGGGCAGGAGTCGGACCCTCGAACATCCGAAGGTGGATCCATTCTGGGAAGCCTACGGGAGGGAACTCGCTCTTGTCAGGGGGGGAGAGCAAAAGCAGTGAAATTTCCGAAGGACTGGAACCTTTATGTGATAACCGACACGGAGCTGTCCGGTGGCAGACCCCACTCGGAGATAGCCAGGCACGCTTATTTGGGTGGGGCAGACGTGGTGCAGCTGCGCGATAAAAAAATGGCGCCTGGCGAGATTTATAAAGAATCTTTACTGATAAGCGGGCTATCTAAGGAGTTGAGGGGGTGTTTCGTGGTCAACGACAGAATTGACATAGCGGTTTCCTCTGGTGCCGATGGCGTTCACGTGGGGTGGGACGATTTCGAGTACACCGTTGCGAGAAGGATTCTTCCTCCGGGCTTCTTGCTCGGGTGTTCTGTTGGTAACCTGGCGGAGCTGGAACTGGCGATCGAGGCGAAGGCAGATTACATAGGAGTGGGGCCTGTGTTCGAAGCGAGAGGCACGAAACCTGATGCGGGTCCTCCCGTTGGACTCGGCTTCATCGAGGAGGTCAGGAGCAGGACGGAGATACCGATCGTGGCGATCGGCGGCATCGATGCCGATAACGCGCCGCTCGTGATCGAGGCGGGAGCCGACTGCGTGGCGGTCGTTTCTGCTGTGGTTGGGCGGGATGACATCCAGGAGGCTGCCAGGAGGATCAGAGATGCAGTGGTCGAGACAAAGGAAAGACTCAGCCGTTGACGAATAGCAAAATAAAACGCAAGGAGGGTGTGATGAAAGGTAACGAAAAAGTCATCGAAATTCTGAACGATCTTCTCTCGGACGAGCTGACAGCCATCTCGCAGTACTTTTTGCACGCCGAGCTCTGCGCCAACTGGGGCTACGGAAGCCTCTACAGAGTCGTGAAGGAGAGGGCTTTGACTGAGATGAAGCACGCGGAGAAGCTCATTGAGAGAATAATATTCCTCGACGGAAAGCCGGTCATGAACAGGCTGAAGGAAATGAACATCGGAGAGTCAGTCAAACAGCAGCTCGAGTTCGATCTCGCCGCGGAGATTGGAGCGAGGAAGGCATACAACGACGCGATAAAGGCAGCGTCCGAAGCCGGGGACAACGGGACCAAGGATATCCTCGAGTCGATACTCAAGGACGAGGAGGCTCACATAGACTGGCTGGAGATGCAGCTCGATCAGATCGGGCAGGTTGGTCTGGAGAATTATCTCGCAGCTCAGATAGGTGGAGGAGAGTGAGGAAGTCCGGGGCGTTTCATGAAACTTTCTGAAGCGTTTGCCGAAGGCGGAATCGGGGTGATTGCAACGGCGAATAAAGAGGGTGTCGTCAACCTCGCCATTTATGCCGTTCCGGAGGTGGTGGGGGATGACACCCTCGTTTTCGGCATGACAGAGGGAGTGACGTTCGAGAACCTCAGTGAGAATCCCCACGCTGCATACATGTATATTTCGCCGGAGGGGCAGTTCAAGGGGCTCAGGTTGACCCTCGAGCTTTTGGAGGTGAAGAGTTCCGGGGCTCTCCTCGAGAAAAAGCGAAAACTCCTGGCGGGAATAATCGGGTCCGAAGAAGCGAAGAAATTGAAATACCTCGCATTCTTCAAGGTCGTGAAGATAAGGCCTCTGGTTTGACGAAATGATGGTTGAGGAGAGACTTCCAGCTTTGAGGAAGGATATTCAGGTGTTTCCGGCGATTCTCCAGGGCAGGCGGGTTTACGTCGTATCCGATCCCCTCGGTTTGCTCAAGGAGCCGCTGGTTATGCTCGAGGAGAACGCCTCGCTGCTTCGCCTGTTCGATGGTAATCACACTCTGAGGGATTTACAGGTCGAAATGATGTATGCCCGTGGGAACAGGTTGATAATGCGGGAGGAGGCGGAGGACTTCGTGAGGGAACTTCGGAAAAACCTGCTCCTGGAAACTGATGAGTTCAGAGACGCGCTTGAAAAGGAGATGGAAGAATTCGCTTCTCTACCCATGAGGCCGTTGTTTCACGCTGGAAAGGGTTATCCTGGAGACGTCGAGGGAGCTCGAGCTTTTCTCGATCGCGTTTTCGAAGAAGCGGGACCTGCCGATGGGCCTCGCGGTGATGTCGCAGCGGTTGTCGTTCCCCACATAGATCTGCAGGTGGGAGCCCGGACCTACGCGAAGGGTTATTCTGCGCTGAGAAAAGGAGCTTTCGATTCCGTCCTGCTTTTGTGCACGGGACACTATCTCGGGGGGGAACTTTTCTGCCTGACGGACAAAGATTTTGCCACTCCCTTCGGCGTAGTGAAGACCGACAAAGAGGCCGTGTATTTTCTGAGTCGTGGGAAAAGCAGGAGTATTTCCGGGAGCGATTTTCCCCACAAGGTGGAGCACTCCATCGAATTTCAGCTTCTTTTCCTTTCATACCTTTTCCCGATCGAGGAATTCAGAGTGGTCCCTGTGCTTTGCGGTTCTTTCGATAAATTTCTGGGGCTCTCGGAGAGGCCCACACTCGTCCCGGCGGTAAAGCTCTTCGTGAGCAGGCTGAAGAGGTTGCTAAGTGAGGGAGGCAGAAAGTGGCTCATAGTGGCTGGAGTCGACCTGTCTCACGTGGGGCCGAAATTTGGCCACCAGGACCCGGCGAAGTTCATGGAATCCCAGTTTGGAGCGCACGATGAAGTGATACTTACCTGCATCCGAACCGGGGACCCTTCCGGTTTGTTCAACGAGGTCAAAAAGGTGAACAACCGGTATAACGTCTGTGGATTTTCGTCTCTTCTGGTATTGCTCGAGCTTCTAGAGGGTAGCAGGGGAGAAGTCCTCGATTACAGCATATGGTTCGACAATCCCACTCTTTCAGCCGTTTCATACGCTTCGGCTGTTATTTATCGTTGAGGAGGTTTGTGGAATGAGGCGACGGGTGTTTCCCTTTTCGACGGAAATCGTTGTCAGGTTTAGAGATATCGACATGATGCGCCACGTGAACAATGCTGTTTACCTTTCTTATTTCGAGGAGGCGCGCTCCGACTTCTGGGAGTTCCTTTTCGGGGATATTCCCGAGTTCAGGAAAGCGAGTTTCGTGATTGCGAGGACAGAGATAAATTACAGAGCGCCGGCTTTTTTCAGGGATGTCCTGGAGGTATTGATAGGGGTGAGAGACCTTGGAAACTCGAGTTTCACCTTTTGCTACGAGATCAGGCGAAAGGACACCGGTGAGCTCATTGCAGACGGTGAATCGGTTCAGGTGATGTTTTATTACAGGGAGAACAGGAGCTACCCGATCCCAGAGAAGATGAAAGAGATTTTTTTGAGCAAGGGGATGATAAAAGAAGTCTATGGGGGTGAAAAATGAGCAAGAGGGATGAGCTGTATCTCTGGCACTATAAGGCTCTCGCTGAAAAATGCACGGAAAGCCTGCGGAGAAACAGGTTCGCCGCGAAGGTTTTCGACACAGTGGAGGAGGCGAGGGAGTACCTGCTCGAAGAGTGCGAGAAGGCGGAGTCTATCGGGTTCGGCGGGTCGCTCACCATAGGGGCGCTCGGGATATTCAAGGAACTCAAGGATTCGGGAAAAGTGCTCTTGAATCACGGGTTGCCGGAACTTACGCCGGAGGAGAGGCACGATATCAGGTTGAAGCAACAGACCTGTGACCTCTTTCTTACTTCCACCAACGCGGTCACTCTCGACGGAAAGCTCGTCAATATCGACGGGACCGGAAACAGGGTGAATGCGATGGCTTTTGGGCCGAAAAAATCCATTGTCGTGGCTGGTGGGAACAAAATCGTCAAGGACGTGGAAAGTGGCATAAGGAGGATAAAAGACTACGTGGCTCCGATGAACGCGAAAAGACTCAATTACTCAACTCCTTGCGCGGCAACGGGAATTTGCGCCGACTGCGATTCTCCCCAGAGGATATGCAACGTGACCACGATCATCGAGAAAAATCCGCCGTCGTCAAGCATAGAGGTGGTTTTAATCTGTCAACCGCTCGGTTTATAATCTCACTAGATTTTTCATTTTTCGGTGGTATAATTTCAGCCGACTGATTCATCGGTTGACGTGATTGCGTTGCTCCTTTCTCCGGTCGGAGGAGACGGCCGGAAAAAATAGGGAGGGGAGGTGCATCATGAATTCCACGATGTTGTTAGCGGTAGGCGTCCTCCTTTATGTCATCCTTTATCTTACCTATGGCAGGTATCTCAAGAAGGGGGTTGTGGGGGAGAGCTCCCAGGAGGTTCCTTCCAAACGCCTCTACGACGGGGTCGATTACGTTCCCGCCAACAGGTACGTGCTCTTCGGACATCACTTCGCATCGGTTGCTGGCGCGGCGCCAATAGTGGGCCCCGCGATAGCTCTGGCGTGGGGCTGGTTACCAGCTCTTCTCTGGGTATGGCTCGGAAACATCTTTATCGGAGCCGTCCACGATTACCTGTCGCTCATGTCTTCGGTTCGGTATGATGGACATTCGGTTCAGTGGATAGCGGGGAAGGTCATCAAGAAGAGGACCGGTTACGCGTTTGCCTGGTTCATATTTTTCGTCCTCATACTGGTGGTTGCGGCGTTCGGGGCGGTGCTCGGGAAAGTCTTCGTCAAACAGCCGGCGGTCCCGACGGCGTATCTGCTGAAGATAGGTGCCGCGCTGATTCTGGGCGTTCTCCTTTACAGGGTGAAGATGAACTTCAGGGTTGCCACCGTGATAGGGATACTGATGCTGATTGCGGCGATTTACATCGGTAAGCAGATCCCCATAAAGGCCAGTTACAAGACCTGGCTCGCCGTGTTCTTCGTCTACATAATAATCGCCGCGTCGATTCCGGTTCACGTTCTCCTTCAGCCTCGTGACTACCTGAACGCCTGGCTTCTGGTGGGCGGGCTGATAATCGGTGGAGTGGCGATCCTGTTTTCGTTCAAGGCCGTTACCATGCCTGCTGTAACGGTTTACAGCGCACCCGTCATTTCCGGCAAGCCGACGCCGTTTTGGCCCGTCATACCACTCATAATAGCGTGTGGCTCGCTGTCGGGGTTCCACGCAATAGTCGCATCCGGGACCACCTCGAAACAGCTCTCGGACGAGGAAGACGGGCTATTTATCGGGTACGGGGGAATGCTCACTGAAGGATTCCTCTCCACGCTGGTGGTTGTGGCGATAAGCACGTTCGGCATGAAGGTCCTTTCTCCCGAGAAGACTGCCGCTTTGACCGGCGGCGCCGTCGCCTTCGCCAATAACTACATAGGCGCGGCAAAGTCGGTCGGCGGTCCCGTGGGCATTTTCTCCAAGTCTTACGCGGAAGCCGCCTACACCGTTTTAGGGTTTCCGAAGGACTTCATGGTCATACTGGCAACCATGTGGGTTGCTTCTTTCGCCATGACGACTCTGGACACCACCAACAGGCTCGCCAGGTACACGTTTGCTGAGATATTCGAGCCCTTCAGGGAATCTGCTCCCGGGCTCTACGGCTTCATCACCAACAGGTGGGTTGCTTCGGCGATACCCGCATTCATTGGAATCGGTCTCGCCTGGACGGGCGCGTGGACTACCATCTGGCCCGCTTTCGGAGGGGCGAACCAGATGCTCGCTTCTATTGCTCTTATGACAGGAGCCGCCTGGGCTATCAGGGTGCAGAAGGCAAAGGGCATGAATGTCCTCATCCCGGCGCTGTTCCTCTGGGTGACGGTGACGCTCGCAATGGTATGGTATCTATTCGTCGCCGTCCCAACCTTCTACGTCAAGAACCCGATCCAGGCGGTGGTGCTGGGAGTTATCATGGTCGTCATGCTCCTGCTCAACTTCCTTCTCATCTACGATTTCTTCAAACCCGAGGAAAAACCAGTCGGAGAGCCGGAGGTGGAGAAGGGTTCATGAGCCTGTTGAGTAGAATACTTGGGGCGTTCAGAGAGTTTTCACGCGGTTTTCTGTCCACCAGCACCGGTGTGATAGAAGCGGAGCTAAAGGAGATGGAGAACGCCTTCGCGGTGATACTCATGGGGGCGCTGGCTGGTCTGCCAGCACCCCCTTCGTTCATCGGCATATCTCTTCTTCCTCTCATGGAGAGGGAGATAAGGGTCATGCTGGCGAAGTCAGGAAACCTGGATGACGTTTTTGCAGACTGGTTCAGCACGCTGGACTTCGGGTGATGAAGGGCTTTTTCGTGTTTCTCGGAAAGGGGGGTGTGGGGAAAACCACTCTTTCCTGCAGCCTTGCCGTCTATCTGGCTGAGAGGGGGAATTCTGTCTACCTCGCCTCCATAGATCCAGCTCACAACATATTCGATTTTTTCGGCATCAAAAGCCGACAGGGACCGGTTTCCGTTTTACCGGGGCTGACGGTGGAAGAATTCGACGTGGATGGATACCTGAAGGAGTTCCTCAGGGATACCACCAAGAGGATGAAACAGACCTACAGGCACCTCCAGATAATCAACCTGGAAAACATGTTCGACGTCTTGAAACACTCGCCGGGCATGGAAGAGTTTTCTCTCGTCAGCGCCGTGGATGAGTTGATAGGGAAATGGAAGGATGAGGTCGATTACATCGTGATGGACACTCCTCCTACGGGTCTCATGATAAGGATTTTTTCGCTTCCCGTGACGACAATAATGTGGCTCGAGAAGCTAAAGGATTTGAGGAGGAAAATTCTGGAGAGAAGGTCGCAGATTCTGCACATCCGGCCTGACGCATTCGGGGAGGAGAAGGTCCCATTCGATGAGAAAGACGACCCCATTCTGTCGCAACTTGGTCGGCACGAGGAGATGGCTTCGAGACTGGTCGGCCTTTTCAGAGACTCGTCGTTGTGCAAAAAGATTCTGGTGATCAATCACGATGAGCTGTCCGTCAAAGAGGGCGAAAAGATATTGCGGGATCTGATGGACCTTTCGTTTGAAGTGAACGCCCTGGCTCTGAACAAGAAGGGGATGAGAATCGACGAGTCTATCGAGCTACCCGGGGAAATGGCGACGCTTCCTCGCGTTGAGATTCCCTTTTTCCCTGAAGACGCAACCCCTCGTGATAAAATGAGTCACGTGGGTGAGAAGATATTCGAGATGCTCTCATGATTCCCGGAAAAAAGGATATACTGGAAATTTTGAAGAGGGTCAGAGATCCTGAGACGGATATGAGTGTGTTCGATCTCGGCCTCGTAAAGAGCATCGATTACAATGAACAAACGGGTTGCCTCTTGATAAACGTCGATTTCAAAAGGCGAAATCCATCGTGTGCCGGGTGCGTTCCGATTGCCTGGTTCGTTCAGAAAAAGATAACGGAGAGACTGGCTTTCGAGTTCCTCAAGTTCGAGGGGGTCAAGTCCGTTGAATTTGTCGATAAGTAGCACCTGGTTCGTGGCTATACTGATTCTATCCGTTGGTATAGGTGTGTCCTACTATGTGGGTTACCGGAAGAATCTTTCATACATAAAGAAAGCTGCATCGGTTCTCGAAGAGGCGCTGAAGCCGAAAGATCAGACATATACCTGGCTGGGCGGGGTTATAGGGTTTTCGGGTGAGTATGTGGTCAAGGGATTCGAAAACGTTCACGCTTCGCTTTTCCTGCTCCCGAGGCAAAGCTTTCTCTACATGCCCATTGCTCTGGTGACCACAAGATACGACAGACTCGAGATTCTTTTTTACCTCAAAGGGAAGGTCTGGAATGAAGTGCACGCGGTTCAGGCTTCCGAGGTGAAAAGAACGAGGATATTCAACGAGAAGTTCCTAAAAAAAGAGAAGATACAGGTGGGGGGGAAGGATTATCTCCTCTATTACAGGAATAGAAACGAGGACGTGGACAGTTTCCTCGGGCTGCTGGGGAAGATATCTGAATTGGGTCTCGTGCACATGGCGCTCACACCCGAGAAGAGCGTCTTGTACGGCAAGTTCAGGGTGAAAGTGAAGGAACCGGGGCTTCTCGGGGAAGCGGTGAGAGCCATGGGAGAGGGAGCGGGAGGATTTTTCTTGACCAGGCGAGGAGAAAAAAGTTAGGCGTGGCGATACGACTCATTCGAGGCATGATGAACAAGAGGTGGAGGAAGTGTTTAGGAAGTTCATCAAAAAGAAGACGCTGACTGGTTTGGCCCGGACCTGCGGGTGAGCGGCGAAGATTTCTCCGGCGGTCCTGTCGGAGCTGCTAGAAGGCATCGACTTTCCGGGGGTAGAGGGGCTTCTGGTCGGTTTCGGTTCCTCTGACGATGCCGCTGTGTATAGTCTGGGAGATGGGAGAGCGCTCGTTTTAACCGTCGACTTCATAACTCCTCCCGTGGACGACCCGTACTGGTTCGGCCAGATTGCAGCGGCCAACGCCATATCCGACGTGTACGCGATGGGAGGGAGACCTCTGCTCGCGCTCAACCTCGTCATGTTCCCGTTCCGTCAGCTGGGGGTCGACGTGCTCAGGGAAATTTTGAGGGGAGCCTCCAGCAAGGTGAATGAGGCGGGAGCGGTTCTCGCGGGAGGCCATTCCATCGAGGATGAAGAACCGAAATTCGGCCTGTGCGTGGTGGGTGAAGTCAACGAGGACGAGGTGTTGAGGAACAGGGGAGCCGAGCCTGGAGATGTCCTCATTCTCACAAAGCCTCTGGGGACGGGAGTGCTTTTCAACGCCGTTAGAAGCGGCAGAATGGAGTTCTCGGAGATCGAGAAAATTCTCCCCAAAGTGGCGGCGCTCAACGATGGGGCCGCACGGATTCTGAAAGAGGAAGGAGCGAAGGCGGTGACCGACGTCACCGGTTTCGGACTCGCTGGTCACCTGTTCGAGATGTGTTCTGGCGGGGAGCTCACGGCTCTCGTGAACTTCGGTGCGCTGCCACATTATCCCGGTGCCTTGTCGATGTACCGGAAGGGGGAGACGACGGGTAGCAACCGTGCCAACAGGGAGTTCCTTGGGGATGAGATAGCGTTCAGGGGACTTTCCCCGGAGGAAGAGGAGCTGCTCTTCGATCCGCAGACCTCTGGTGGCTTGCTGGCTTCGGTCCCCAGGGAGAATTCGGAGAGGGCTTTAGACAGGTTGAAAGAGTCCGGCTACGGCGATTCGAGCGTTATAGGTGAAATCGTTCCCTGGGAGGGGGTCGCGATTTCGGTGATTTCTCGCTGAAGTTCTACGGGTTCATTAAGGACATGAACTTGTTTTAATGTGCGCTATCCTGAGTATATTTGATAAGATTTCTCGTTACTGCTCCTAATTAAAATTCATTTCCTGTCTTTTTTGTTGACTCCTGCTCGAAAAACGGATATCAATAGCACTGTAGGGGGCCAAACACCGATTTACTCCACGGAGGTGGGGACCCAATGAGGCCGAATCCCCTGGGACTGACTGCCAGGGTTTATCTGACCATCAAGCACAGGATTTTGACCGGCGAGTATCCGGGAGGGGCGAAGCTTCCCAGGGTGGAGGAACTCGCCGAGGAATTCGGTGTGAATCAAAACACAGTTAAGCACGCCCTATCCAGGCTCAAAGATGAGGGTTTGATTGAGCCTGTGAGAAAAGCGGGTACAAGAGTCAGCGATCAGATACCCGATGAGAGAATAGAACTGTATGTGAAAGGTTGCCAGAGGCTCGCTCTCGTTCTTCAGGAGATGGCTTCTGCGGGGTTCTCGATTCTCGACCTGTTTGCCTGCTTCGCCGGAGCAGTGGAAGGCATGACGGATGACGCCAGAGTATATTACGTCGACCTGGATGCTCAATCTCTCCTCGAAGGTAAAAAGGAAATAGAGGAAATACTGGGTATCAAGGTGTATCCCGTGCTGATAGAGGAGCTCGAGGCGATAGCGAGGATAAAAAAGCTGGATTCCAGTGAAAACGTGGTTATAACCACCTTCCAGCTGGAAGGAAGGGTTAGGTCCTGTCTGGGCGCTTCGTACATCATACCCATGAGAACGGCACCCCCGATCGACCAGCTCTTCAATTTCCAGAGCATGCCGGCGGATACCCCCGTGTACGTCGTTGCCAGGAGTGAGGAGGAAAAGTTCGAGTGGCAGGAGCTTTACGGGTTTCTGGCGGGGAAACACCCTTCCATCAGGTTTGTCGACGTGAGGGAGCTGGAATCGGGGGAAGTGTCCGTAGAGCCGGGAGGGGTGTTCATCATGAGCAGGTATGTTTTCGGGAGGGTGGAGAAGTACTTGAGGAGTGCCAGACAGGTGATAGCGTTCGGGAAATTCACGGATCCGGAAGGCTTTTTCTACGTCAGGGAGGCTCTCAAGGGTGCCGAAAACTGAGCATCTAATAGTGGGAGTAGACACGGGAGGGACTTTCACGGATTTTGTCTACATCACGCCAGATGGCAGCGTTGGGACCTACAAGACTCTCTCGACTCCGAAGAACCCGGCCGAGGCGGTGCTCAAAGGACTGGATGAAATCGGGAGGGAAAGGATTTCTCACGTGGTTCACGGGTCTACCGTCGCCACCAACGCCGTCCTCGAGAGGAAGGGAGTGAAGACGGCTCTCATAACCAACGCGGGTTTCGAAGACATCATCGAAATAGGAAGGCAGTGCAGGGAGCGCCTCTATGATCTCAAATACGTCAAGCCTTCGCCGCTTGTCCCGGAATCGCTCAGATTCGGCTTAAGAGGGAGGATTGCGTATACCGGTGATGTGCTCGAGCAGTTGGATCCCGAAGAAGTGGAGCAGGTTGTCGAAAAGATCAGGAGGCTCGGTGCTGAATCCGTGGCGGTGTGTTTTCTCTTTTCCTTCGTGAATCCCGAGCACGAGAGGGTGGTGGAAGAGATATGCGAGAAAAAAGGGCTCGCGGTTTCCGTATCTCACAGGATACTTCCCGAGTTCAGGGAATTCGAGCGGACTTCAACTACCGTACTCAACGCTTACGTCTCTCCCATCATGAAACGATACCTGTCGTATCTGGTCTCTCATCTAGGGGATGAAAACAGGCTAAGGATAATGCAGTCCAACGGGGGGTCCATTTCCAGCGGCACGGCGATGGTGGAGTCGATAAGGACGATTCTCTCGGGTCCCGCCGGCGGAGTGGTCGGAGCATCCGAGATCGGCAGGATCGCTGGGTTCGACAAGCTCATAACTTTCGATATGGGGGGAACTTCCACGGACGTTTCCCTGGTGGACGGGAAGGTTTCCCTCACCATGGAGTCGAAGATTTCGGGGTGGCCCATCAAGGTCCCGATGATAGACATCCACACCGTCGGTGCCGGGGGCGGGTCGATCGCGAGGATAGACCCGGGCGGCTCGCTCAAAGTCGGTCCGGAGAGTGCCGGCGCCGATCCCGGTCCAATCTGTTACGGCAAGGGGGAGGAGGTCACGGTCACGGACGCCAATCTGTTCCTCGGGCGTCTTCTCCCCGATCGATTCCTGGGTGGGAAAATGAAACTCGATTTGGATAGGGTCATCCCTCGAATGGAGGAGCTGGCTCGTCGGGCAGGGCTGGATCCTGTGGAACTGGCGGAAGGAATACTCGACGTGGCGAACGCCACGATGGAGAAAGCGATAAGGGTGATCTCCGTGGAAAGGGGATACGATCCCCAGGAGTTCACTCTCGTTTCTTTCGGCGGAGCAGGTGGGATGCACGCTGCGTTCCTGGCAGAGCTTCTCTCCATCCCCAGGGTTCTGGTTCCGGAAAATCCAGGCCTGCTCTCGGCTTACGGAATGCTTCTGGCTGACGTGGTCAAGGACTATTCCCTGACGGTCATGCTCGGAGAGAGGGATGCATCTTACGAGGTCCTCAACGGTCACCTCGCCTCGCTGCTTCGGAAGGGCCGGGAGGACCTGATGGAAGAGGGAATAAGCGAGGAGGACATATTCCTGGAAAAATACCTGGACATGAGGTATGAGGGGCAGTCTCACGAGATACTCGTCCCGTTCGACGAAAATTTCGTCGAGAACTTTCACGTTGAGCACGAGAGGTTGTTCGGCTACAAGAATCCTCACAAGAGGGTGGAAGTGGTGAACGTGAGGGTGAGAGCCAGAGGGGTGCCCGAGAAGCCGGTTCTTTCCCCTAAGCCCGTGGTAGAAGGACCCGTGCCCGAAGAAGCCGTCCTGGGGGATAGGGAGGTCGTTTTTTACGGCAAGCGGTTGAAAACGAAGGTGATAGAGAGGTCGAGGCTTTCGCCTGGAAACAGGCTCGACGGTCCGGCGATAGTAGTGGAGTACAGTTCCACCACGGTGATTCCGCCTGGCTGGACTGTTCTCGTTGACGGGTTTTCGAACATGATTCTTTCGAGGGTGTGATGAAGATTTCCGTCAGTCCCATACTGCTGGAGGTGTTCAAGAACAGGTTCTCCTCCATAGCGGAGGAGATGGGTTCTACGTTGAACAGAACTTCTTTTTCTCCGAACATCAAGGAGAGGAGAGACTATTCCTGCGCCATATTCGATTCGGAAGGCAACATGGTGGCGCAGGCCGCCCACATCCCCGTGCACCTGGGGTCGATGCCTCTATCCGTCCGGGCTGCCATACGTGAAGTCGATATGGAAGACGGTGACATGGTGATTCTCAATGATCCGTTCAGGGGGGGGACGCATCTTCCAGACATAACAATAGTCGCACCGGTTTTCCTGGGTGGAGACAGACCGGATTTCTACGTAGCCAACAGGGCGCATCATTCTGACATAGGCGGTATCACACCAGGGTCGATGCCCCTTTCCACGTCTCTGTTTCAGGAGGGGATGATCATTCCACCGATGAAATTCGTGCGAAAGGGCGAGATCGACCAGAACGTCCTTCGACTGATTCTGTCCAACGTGAGGACTCCTTATGAGAGGGAGGGGGATTTCGCAGCGCAGATCATGGCGAACAAGACGGGGATAAAGAGGCTTTCCGAGCTATCTGAGAAATATGGAAAGGAAATGATCGTCTTATACGCCACGGAGCTTCAAAATTACTCGGAGAGGGTGGCGCGGGAGAGGATTTCCGCCATCCCGGACGGTGTCTACGAATTCGAAGATTGTATGGACGACGATGGCATCTCGGATGAACCCGCTGTGATCAGAGTGAAGATCACCGTGGAAGGAGACGAAATGGAGGTGGATTTCACCGGGTCGTCTCCCCAGGTTGCAGGAAGCGTGAATGCCGTTTACGCCATAACTCTCTCCGCGGTGCTCTACGTGGTGAGGACTCTCCTCCCGGACGACGTCCCCACGAACGCTGGCATCCTAAGGAGCGTGAGACTGGTCACGGAGAGGGGAACGGTAGTCGATTCGGAATTTCCTGCTGCCGTCGCGGCAGGCAACGTCGAAACGTCTCAGAGAATAGTGGATGTCCTGTTGGGGGCTTTGAGTAGAGCTTTGCCGGAAATGATACCCGCTGCTTCCCAGGGAACCATGAACAACGTGACTATTGGAGGGTTCGACGAGAGAAAAGGAGAGCCGTTTGCGTATTACGAGACCATCGGCGGTGGGATGGGAGCAGGAGATGGTGTCAACGGCGCGTCGGCGGTTCACTCACACATGACCAATACGCTGAACACGCCTGTGGAGGCTCTCGAATACAGCTATCCGTTCATGGTGACCAGATACAGTATCCGGAGAGGAACGGGAGGACGTGGGAAGTTCACCGGCGGGGACGGCATCGTGAGGGAGATAAAGGTTCTCTGCGATGCAGACGTCACCGTTATTTCCGAGAGAAGGAGGTTTCCTCCGTATGGGCTCCACGGTGGTAAGAGCGGAGCAAGGGGAAAGAATCTCATAATATCAGGGGAAACGGTTAAAGAGATGGGCGGTAAATTCTTCGCCCGGCTCGAAAGGGGGGACACGCTGAGGATAGAGACGCCGGGCGGCGGGGGTTTCGGACCCCTGAAAACCACTAAAAAGGAGGAGGCGTCATGAAGAAGAAAGTATTGTTGCTGACGGTGGCGTTGATTTTTTGCTTTTCCGCGGCATTTGGTAAGACGATCAAAATCGGGGCGATCTATCCCCTGACGGGGCCAGCCGCCACGACGGGCAAGGAACTGGCGGACGCGGTGAAGCTCGCTCAGGAGATTATCAACAACTCCTATGACTTCAATTTGCCCCTGGCGAAGAGCGAAGGTCTTCCCAACCTGGGCGGGGCCAAGATAGAGGTGATCATAGCGGACCACCAGGGCAAACCCGACGTGGGGCTCGCTGAGGCCGAGAGGCTCATCACGGAAGAAAACGTGGTGGCTCTAATCGGCTGTTATTACAGCTCCGTGACCAAGACGGCCTCTCTCGCTGCAGAGCGCCGCAAGATTCCGTTCCTGAATCCGGAGTCGACCGCTGCTTCGCTCACCGAGAGAGGGTTTATGTGGTTCTTCAGGACCACGCCCAACGACGACACGTTCTCGGAGAACTTCTTCCAGTTTCTGAACGATCTGAACGAGAAGAAGAAAGCCGGGATCAAGAAGGTCGCGATATTCCACGAGAACACGGATTTCGGGAAGGGCGTCAAGGAGACCGAAACGAAGTACGCGAAGAAGTACGGATATGAGGTCGTGGAGACCGTGTCCTATTCGGCAAACAGCTCGTCTCTCGACTCGGAGGTTCAGAAACTGAAGAAATCGGGCGCTCAGGTTATAATGCCCGCCTCTTATGTCTCGGACGCGATTCTCTTCATGAAGACGCTCAAGAAGTTCAACTACGCGCCACAGATGATTCTCGCCATGGATGCCGGTTTCATTTCCGGCGAGTATTCTAAGTCACTTGGAAAGGATGGGGATTACATCCTGAGCAGGGAAGTCTGGGCGCTCGACCTGGCGAAGAAAAAGCCGATGATTGCCGAGATCAACAAGCTCTTCAAGGAAAGGTTCGGCAAGGACATGAACGGCAACTCCGCCAGAACTTTCACGGGACTCATTACGCTCGCTGACGCCATAAACAGAGCGGGTTCGACCGATCCGGAAGCTATCAGGAAGGCTCTCATGAATTACGAGATATCCGGCGACAAGCTGATAATGCCCTGGAAAGGGATCAAGTTCAACGAGAAGCACCAGAACTACCTGGGCAGGGGGATCGTGGTTCAGTTGATCGACGGGAAGTATTATACGGTGTGGCCTTTCGATCTGGCGTCTCATGATATCGTGTTCCCGTTCGTTCCGTGGGACAAGAGGTGATGTCGTGCTGGGGCGGGGTTTCCCCCGCCCTTTTTTGAATTCGACCCAGAGGTCTTCCGATGACTCCTGAACTGTTACAGTCGATAGCGAGCGGTTTGCTTTTGGGATTGATTTACTCTCTGGTAGCCGTAGGACTCACCCTGATTTGGGGGGTGATGGACATAGTGAACTTCGCCCACGGCGAGTTCCTCATGCTGGGAATGTATACCTCTTATGTTCTCTACACCTGCTTCGGCGTGGATCCTCTTTTTTCGATTCCCATCGCTGGAGCGTTTCTGTTTCTCGTGGGGATTGTCACCTACAGGTCCATCATCAAGAGGATCATGGATGGGCCGATGCTCATTCAGATATTCTCCACGTTCGGTCTAATGATATTTCTCAGGTATGTCATATTCTTCATCTTCAAACCGGATTACAGGTCGATCCAGAATACCATCCTCTCGGGGAACCTGGAGTTGTTCGGGGTGTATGTAGGGATTCCAGAACTGGTCGCAGCGTTTGGGGCACTGGTCACCACGGGAATCATTTTCTGGATAATGAACCACACGAAGACGGGTGCCGCCATCACCGCGACTGCGGAGAACAGGGAGGCGGCGCAACTCATGGGGATAGACCCTGACAGGATATTTTCTCTTTCCTGGGGAATAGGGGGAGCCGCCGCAGGTATTGCGGGGGCCCTGCTGGCAAATTTCTTCTACATATTTCCAGAAGTGGGAGGAGTGTTCGGGCTCACTGCGTTCGTTGTGGTTTGTCTGGGAGGTTTCGGCAGCATCCACGGAGCGTTCGTGGCTGGCGTTCTCGTTGGGCTGGTCGAGTCGCTTGGCGGATACATCGCTCCTCCGGAGTACAAGCACATCTTCGTGTATTCAATATTCATATTCGTCCTTTTGGTGAGACCGAGGGGACTGTTCGGGGTCACGTGATATGGGTGCCGGCGATCTTTTCCTGGTCAAAAAGGACGATTTGAAGGGCAAGTCTCTATTGCTCCTCGCAGCGGGAATACTCTTCGTCCTCGGCTACCCATTCGTTTTCAAAAAACCGTTTCCCCAGGATCTCTTGATCAAGGTGCTTCTCTTCGCTTTTCTCGGAAATGCGTGGAACATACTCGGCGGACTGGCCGGGCAGGTTTCACTTGGACACGCCATGTTCTTCGGTCTGGGAGCTTACACCTCGACGCTTCTGTACTTGAAGTTCGGGGTTTCTCCCTGGATCGGTCTTCTGGCAGGTGCGTGTCTCGCGGGAGGAGTCTCCATTCTGCTCGGTTATCCCTCGTTCAGGCTGAAAGGACACTACTTCGCCATGATAACGATAGCATTTGGTGAAGTTTTTCACATACTGTTCCGGAACGTGGATGCTTTTGGGGGAGCTTCCGGGCTGTTCCTCCCCATTCTTGAAGAGAGGTTCAGCAGTTTTTATTTCGGTGTGAACAAAGTTCCGTACTTGTATATCATACTCACTTTCTACGTGTTGTCTTCCCTGACCATATATTTGCTCGACAGGTCCAGGGTGGGGTTTTATCTCAGGGCGATAAACTCCGAGGAGGACGCCGCCAGGAGTCTCGGCGTCAACTCTGCGTTCTTCAAGTCTGTGGCTATGGTGTTTTCCGCTTTCTTCACCGCCATGGGAGGGACCTTTTACGCGCAATACGTCACCTTCATAGACCCGCCGAGCGTTTTTCATCTCATGCTGTCGATCCAGATAGTCTTGATAGTCATACTTGGTGGTGTGGGGACTCTGTTCGGTCCGCTTCTCGGAGCCGTGGTGCTCATCCCGTTGTCGGAGTTCACCAGGATATACCTGGGAGGAACTGGCATGGGCATAGATATGATAATGTATGGACTCCTGATAATCATATTCGCCGTTTACCAGCCGGGCGGTTTGATGGGGATTTTGCGGAGGAAGAAGTAATGGCTCTCCTGGAACTGAGAGGAGTGACCAAGAGATTCGGGGGACTCGTGGCGAACAAGAACGTCTCGTTCGACGTGGGTGACGGAGAAATAGTTGGATTGATAGGCCCCAATGGAGCGGGAAAGTCGACCCTCTTCAATTGCATCGCCGGTTATTTCAAGCCCGACGGAGGCAAGATATTTTTCGAAGGAAGAGAGATAACGGGCAGCCCGCCGGAGAAAGTGGCCCGGTTCGGCATCGGCAGGACGTTTCAGATCGTGAAGATTTTCCTGAACATGACCGTTCTCGAGAACATCATGGTGGGCGCGTTCATAGATACCTGGAGCGTCGGCAGGGCGATAGAGCACGCCAGGATGTGGGGTGAGTTCGTCGGGCTGGGTGGTAAGCTGGATTACGGGGCGGGGGAGCTGACCCTGGCTGAACAGAAGTGGCTTCAGCTCGCCAGAGCTCTCGCTACCAACCCGAGACTTCTTCTGATGGACGAGGTTTTCGCGGGGCTCACTGCCTCTGAAATAAAGAGCGCCGTGGCGCTCATCAGGAGAATCAGAGAGGAGAAGAAGATAACGGTACTCATCGTGGAACACGTGATGGATGTCATCATGCCGCTATCAGACAGGGTGGTGGTTCTCGACAATGGAGAGAAAATAGCTGAAGGAAAACCGGAAGAAGTGGCAAAAGACCAGAGGGTCATAAAGGCTTATCTCGGAGAGGAATGATGCTTCAGGTGGTGGATCTTTACGCCGGTTACGGCGAGATGACCATTCTCAAGGGCGTCTCGATTAGCGCGGAGGAAGGCAGGATAACCGCGATCATAGGCTCCAATGGCGCGGGGAAGACCACCCTGATGAACACGATCACGGGAATAGTGCCCGTGAAAAAGGGAAAGATTCTGTATGGGGGGAAGGACATCTCGGGCATTCCACCTCACAAACGGGTGAATCTGGGAATTTCGCTGGTTCCGGAAGGGAGAAAGATTTTCGGGAGACTCACCGTGGAGAGAAATCTCATGATGGGGGGATACACCCTGGCTTCGGAGGAGGAGTTCAGGAGAAATCTCGAGTTCGTCTACAGCCTCTTTCCGAGGCTGCTGGAGAGGAAGAATCAGCTGGCCAGGTCGCTTTCCGGCGGAGAAATGCAGATGCTCGCCATCGGGAGGGCGCTTATGTCGAGCCCAGACCTCCTTCTACTGGATGAGCCGTCTCTTGGAATAGCTCCTGTCATAGTGAAGCAGATATTTAGAGTTTTGAGGGAACTGAACGAAAAGGAGGGTAGAACCATTCTCCTGGTGGAGCAAAACGTGAAGGAAGCGATTTCGCTTGCTTCTTACATATACGTCCTGAAAAACGGTGAGATAACTCTTCACGGCCCATCCGAGGAGCTCGCGGGCTCCGAGGAAATAAAGAAGTCGTTTCTGGGGATGTAAAATGTGGGGCGATGCTTCTCCATCCGAATTCAGAGTCGCAGTTAGAAGGGGAGAGTTTCGATCTCCCACACCTTCCGTATGTCGGGGTTACGTTCAGGCGAATCTTGTGGGGCTTCCGGAGGAGTATCTGCAGTCGTTCGTTTCGTTCTGCGAGAAAAATCCGGCACCGTGTCCCGTTCTCGAGGTCATACCTCCGGGGTCTTCCGGGCCTTCGAAGGTGGCGAGGGACGCGGACCTGTATACGGATGTCCCTCTTTACGATATATTCCGGAATGGAAGGTTCATCGAGACGGTGGATTCGATCGAGTTTTTGAGGGCGGAAAGGCTGGGTTTCGTTCTTCTGGGATGCAGCTTTTCCTTCGAGCTTGCCCTGGAGGAAGAAGGGATACCGGTGAGGCACGTGGAGCTCGGGAGGAATGTGCCCATGTTCAGAACGGAGATACCGCTAATAGGCGTCGGTTCATTCGAGGGCCACATGATAGTTTCGATGAGGCCCATTCCTCATGACCGGGTGGTGGATGCCGTCCTGATAACTTCCAGATATCCCCTGGCGCACGGAGCGCCCGTGCAGATAGGGTATCCCGAGATGATCGGGATACGCGATGTGATGAAACCGGATTTCGGTGATGCCGTTCCTTTCATGGAGGGAGAGATACCGGTTTTCTGGGCGTGCGGGGTGACGCCAAGAGTCGTGATAGAGAAAAGCGGGATTCCTCTGGCGGTTACTCATCACCCCGGCCACATGTTCGTCACCGACCTGCTGCATTCGGATATCGAGGGGAAAGCGTCTCTTTAGTTCACTCTGTTACCTGGAAGCTTCCTTCGCCGATCAGGAGGTCCCCCGCGAAAACTTTTACGGTCCACTTGCCAACGAAGCTCTTCTCCAGCGTCTTCACTGACCAGGTGCGCCACCTCGATGATTTAACCGGGAGTCTTATGGTCTGGATTACTTTCCCTTCGTGGATCCACTGGTGTTTAACCTCGATGTAGGAGTTGGCGCCGGTTATGGTGGTGTGGCAGTAGATTTTTCCCGCCGAGAGAGGGAACATGTTTGCCGGATCGGCACACTCTTTTCCGGTGATTTCGGTGCAAAAAGTGATTTCAGCCTTCAAAATGGGTTCTTTCGGCGAGCTTCTGTGTATTATTATCGTGCCTTCTTCTTCGGCGAAAGATCTCCCACCTACTGTCATGACGAACAGGCAGGCCATGAGGAGAAGAGGGAGAACTTTTGAGGCTCTTGTCATCCTGTACCTCCGATTTTTCAGTCATCTTTGTGAAAACCCATTTCCTTCAGTTTTTTCTCGTAGGTCAGTATGAAGTCCCGCCTGGACAGAAAACCTATCACTTTTTTGCCGGTTTCTTCGTCCACTACCGGAATTTCCTCGAGGTTCTTCTCGAGGAATTTTTTCATTACGCTGTTCATTGTTTCGTCCAGGGTTGTGGTGATTATGTTGTTGGACACGCCCAGGTCCCTCGCGATGACCAGATTGCAGAGAAGGTCGTCGTCCCCGAAACACTTTCGCAGATCTTCCATCGAGAATATACCTACCATCTCGCCCCTGGAGTTTACAACCGGAAAGTAGGGGTTGGTGGAGTCTTTCACTATTTCTATTATCTTTCCGAAGGGCATGTCTTCGGGTATTGCTATCACAGGATGGTGGTAGGTGATCACGTCTCTGACTTTCAGGTCTTCCATCATGTCGAAAAAGAACCTCCGTCTGTGTATGGGGGATTCGAACCTGCCGGTGACCTGCGATTCGTATAGAGACAGTCCTCCCGACGCGATGTAAGAAACCACAGCCACGAGCAACATCGGAACGATCAGGTTGTAACTCCCCGTCATTTCGGTGACCATCAAAAACGCGGCGAGAGGGGTGTTTGCCACGCAGGAGAGGATCCCGCCCATACCGAGAATCACGAAAGCGGGTTCGTTTACGTTGACGGTGGGAAACAGGAAGTTGAACGTTTTCCCGAAGAGTCCTCCCAGCACCGCTCCTATGGCGACGGATGGGGCGAACACGCCGCCCGAGCCACCTGAACCTATGGTGAAACATGTGCCCAGAACTTTCAGGACCGCAAACGCGGCTAGGACGGTGAGGGTCAGGTTGTCGTTAATTGCCTCCTGAATCCAACCGTAACCGGGGCCGAGAACATGCGGGAATACGACTCCAACGGTTCCTATCATCAACCCTCCGATTGCGGGCTTGAGCATGGTGGGGACGTTCAGTTTTTTGAATGCGTCCCTTATGAATATGAACGTCTTGATGTAGCCGATCCCGAACAGGGCGATGAAAATCGAGAACACCGCGCAGATTGGCAGTTCCGCCGGCCTGCTGAAGAAAAGAGGAGGGATGGAGAAGAGAGATTCCCAGCCATAGATGGAACCGAAGAGGGAATACGCGACGACCGAACTCGTTATGCACATGAGGAGTGCTTCGAGCTCCATGTCGATTCCTCTGTAGAGAACTTCTGCTGCGAAGACCGCACCGCCGAGAGGGGTTTTGAAGATGGAGCCGATGGCGGCTCCCACCGCGGAAAGGTAGACGATTCTCCTGAATCTGGGAGTGAGTCCCATTTTGTGTGCCAGGATGTTCGCTATTCCGGCGCTCACCTGGGCTATGGGACCTTCTTTCCCGGCGGAGCCTCCGGAGCCTATGGTGACGACGGATGCCATTCCCTTTATCAGTGGGACTATTTTCCTGATGTGGGTATCCTTGAAGTGATATGCTTCTATCACCGCGTCGGTTCCGTGTCCTTCGGCTTCAGGGGCGTAGCGGTAAACGAGAAAGCCGGATATCAGACCTCCCAGAGTGGTGATTATCGGTATGAGGTAGAATCTCTTTGGGAATATGATCTCTCCTCCAGCTGCTTCTCCGCCTGCTTTCGGAGCCACGTAACCCCAGAGCGAGTCCACGTGAGTGATCAGGTAGTTCAGGGCGAAATTGAAGACCACTGCTGTGATTCCGGAGACGATGCCCACTATCACGCCGAGAAAGAGCAGTTTGCCGGTCGCCTTCAGGTTGAGTTCTTTCAGAAAGATGTCGATTATGGAACGAATGAATCTGTCTATGCTTTTGGGGAGTGAGAGATTGTCCAGGAGAGATTTGAGCCACTTTTCCATTCCTGCTCCTTGGCTTCAGCGGGGGCATTTTCCTTTTCTATTTTATCCGACCCCCCTTATAAGTAAAATCTATTGGAGTTGCCCTCATCTTTTTCTGGTTGGATCGTTACTTGTTCCGCCGTCTCGGTTTTAATTGATTTTGGGTGTCCCGGGGAAGCGCTGTCCGCAGGTGTTGGGTGAGCCTGTCAATCGGCACGGTGTCGCAGGAAAATAACTCCTTGACAGGGGAGAAACATTGCTGGTATGTAAATACACAAGAGTGTATACCGTATACAATTTGCTCTCAGATTCTCGGGTAAATATCCTTTATCTGGGGGATATTTAGCTGCTAGCGGTTTCACTTCACATATCACACAAGGGGGGTTCTTATGGCTACATTAAAGGAAAAACTTGCTCAAAAGATTGAGGAGCACAGACCGAGAACGACCAGACTCTTGAAAGAGTTTGGTAGCGTCAAGGTCGACGAGGTGACCATATCCCAGGTTATCGGCGGGATGCGTGGAATCAAGTGCCTCGTCACCGACATCTCCTACCTCGACCCGTTTGAGGGCATCAGGTTCAGGGGTTATACGATCCCTGAAGTCATGGAAAAGCTCCCCAAGCCTGCCGGTTGCGAGATGCCTTATGTTGAGGGGCACTTTTATCTTCTCCTCACCGGTGAGATTCCGACGGAGGAGGAGGTTCAGGGGGTAATTGAGGAGTTCAAAAAGAGGAAACGGGTCCCGCAGTACGTCATCGACCTTTTGAGGACGATGCCCCGTGATACCCATCCGATGACGATGTTCTCGGCTGCGATCCTCGCCATGCAGAGGGAATCAGAGTTCGCCAAGGCTTATGCTGACGGTAGGGCCAACAGGTACAACTACTGGGAGTTCTACTACGAGGATGCGATGAACCTTTTGGCCAAGCTGCCGGAGATAGGTGCCTACATCTACAGGATGAAGTATCGCGGAGACACTCCGATTCCGTCCAGTTCAACGCTCGATTTCGGTGGGGACTTCGCGTACATGATGGGGATCGACAAGCCCTATGACGATGTAATGAGAATGTACTTCATCCTCCATTCCGACCACGAGAGCGGCAACGTTTCCGCGCACACGACTCACCTGGTCGCATCGGCGCTTTCCGATCCTTATTACGCGCTTTCTGCGGGCATCAACGGTCTGGCCGGTCCTCTTCACGGTCTTGCCAACCAGGAAGTGCTCAAGTGGATACAGGAGCTTATGGCGAAGATGGGCGACAGGGTTCCCACGAAGGAAGAGCTGGAACAGTACTGCTGGGATACGCTCAACAGCGGCAAAGTCATACCGGGTTATGGCCACGCCGTCTTGAGGAAGACCGATCCCAGATACACCGCTCAGCGCGAGTTTGCTCTCAAGCATCTGGCGGACGATCCTCTGTTCCAGGTTGTCAGCCTCCTTTACGAAGTGGTGCCGGATGTCCTGCAGAAGCACGGGAAGGCGAAGAACCCGTGGCCGAACGTGGATGCTCACTCCGGCGTCATTCAGTGGTATTACGGAGTCAGGGAGTACGACTTCTACACCGTGCTTTTCGGCATCGGCAGGGCTCTCGGGGTGCTTGCGAACATCATCTGGGACAGGGCTCTTGGTTACCCGATCGAGAGACCGAAGTCCGTCACGACGGATATGCTGGAAGAAGTCGCCGGGATCAAGGGGTAATCTGCGGAGAAGTAAAGTCGAGTGCGAAAAGGGGCGGGATAATATCCCGCCCCTTTCATTTTCAAGTGGTGAATTTTCGCTCTCTTTATCTGACTATTCTGATTCTCAAGGGTCTTTCCATTTGCCCTAATGGTATTTCCAACGGCTTCGTGAGGGAGTACTCGTGTGTAACTGTTTTTCTGATAAATGTTTTTATCTTCGTTTTCCCGTATTGGATTTCGATGGGAGTTCCTTCCTCGACGAATGGTTTGCCTGCCGAAAGTATGAGGGAGTTTCCAGTTTTGCCGATAACCCACGCGGATGTGACGACTTCCCTGATAATGTCTTTGTCTTTCAGCAGCGTGTCATTGAAGTGTTTGAGACGTATCTTTCGGGACACCTCTTTGGCTATACCCTGTCTGTGAATGTACCAGAGGGCGTTCAGGACGGATGGTGGTACCTCTATGTAAGTGGTGGGAACGAGCAGGAGAGTCTCTTCGCTCGTCTTTCTGAACACGAAGTTTTTTATGGTGGAAGGCATCATGTATATCAGCTTGACTTCTTCCATTGAGAAGCCGAACTCGCTCATGAAGGTTCGCTCGAACTCATCCCTGAGCAGGTTTTTCGTGGCCTTTTCGAGCGAGATCCTGCTCCCGCCGAACGCCTTCTGGATGTCTGGGGAAAACTCTATCTCGAAGCGAACCGGGTGGGAAAACAGGGAATATCTGTCGTTTTCTCTCCCCCAGTTGAAGAGTTCCTCCACAAGGGTGGCGGCGATTCTGTGGAATTTCTGTATTTTTCCAATGACTATCCTCGAGCTTATGAAGCTGCCGTCTGCGATCATTTCCTTTCCAAGGGATTTTCTGAGCCTGTTTTGAAATTCGTGAATCTGGAAGAGTTTGTCATCCAGATCTTCAGGCCTGTCTTCGACTTCCCATGTGACGTACACGGTGTGAGTTCTGCCGGTTATGGAATTCAGGGTCTTTTCGTCCAGGGGAACGGAATAGGAGATGTCCTCGTATATCGATGAAAGAGGAATTTTTTTGATTTCGCCGGAAGCTTTGTTTTTCACGAAAACTTCTTTCTTGTTTCCAAGCTCGAAACGCCCGAGGGAGAAAACGAGTTTTTCAGATGACTGCCTGAGGATACTCCCCTCTATTTTCAGCGTCAGACCCTTCGATTCCAGCGGGACGACGCAAATGAGGAGGATCACTGCTAGAAGAAGTCTGGTTTTTCCCGATATTGAGCTCACGATTCCCTCCATTCGTGATTGTGATTTCTTTACCCTTC
Organism: uncultured bacterium; assembly: GCA_964429585.1. GTDB lineage: Bacteria > Desulfobacterota > Deferrimicrobia > J040 > J040 > CAYSCN01. Next base: position 42,460 of record CAYSCN010000003.1, read on the forward strand.
TCCACCGACGGTGATGAAGGGTTCCCCGATCCTTATCGTGGGTTGTGCATCTCCCACCGGCACTCCCTGACCGTCTTTTCCGCATGTACCGAGGCCGAATCCAAGGTCGTTTCCAACCATGTCGATCATTTTGAGAACTTCGGGACCGTTGCCCGTGAGTGTGGCACCTCTCACGGGTTCTCCCACCTTGCCATTTTCGATCAAATACCCTTCCTGCACCTCGAAGACGAAGTCGCCGGTCACCGTGTTGACCTGTCCTCCGCCCATTTTTCTGACGAAGAGACCCCTGTGGACGGAGTGGATTATTTCTTCTGGTTTTTTTGTGCCCGGAGCTATGTAAGTGTTGCTCATCCTCGGAATCGGTCTGTGCCTGTAAGACTCTCTACGACCGTTTCCCGTCAGGGGAAATCCTTCTTTCATGTGATGGAGCCTGTCGCACATGTATTTCACGAGAACTCCGTTTTCTACGAGAATAGTTTTTCCCGCATTTGCCCCCTCGTCGTCCACCAGATATGACCCTCTTTTCCCGGGAATCGTCGGATCATCCACAACTGTGACCAGCGGAGATGCGATCACCTCGCCAAGTTTTCCCGTGTATACGGACAGGTTGCCCGAGGCGAGATCCGCTTCCAGACCGTGTCCCACTGCCTCGTGTATCATCGTCCCCCCAGCTTCACTCGAGATTACCACCGGCATTCTCCCTCCGGGGGCTCTTTTGGCGTCCACCATGAGCAGTGCTCTTCCGGCGGCTTTCCTGGCGATTTCCTCGGGGGAGGTTTTCTCGAAAATCTCCATCCCCATGGTTCCCCCGAGAGTTTCATATCCCCTCTGAAGAACTCCGTTTTTTTCCGCCACGACCTGCACAGCGAGCAGAATGTAGGGTTGGCTGAATTTCACGTTGGTTCCTTCGGTGTTGATTATCAGGATTTCCCTTTCGGCATTTGCGAAAGTGATTCTCACGTTTTTTATCAATTCCGAGGCCTTCGCTTCTTTGAACGCGGCCTTGATCAGAGAGATTTTTTCACCTATTTCGACGCTTACCGCTGGAACCTTGGGAGGCGACCTGAATTCTGTCCGTTTTCCGGGCCCGAAGGTCAGATCTGCGGCTTCAGCGTCCCCCGATGCGCGAGACAGGTTGGACGCGAGTTCCAGCAACTCTTTTTCGTCCGTAGAGTTGGTCCATCCATAGTACGTGCGGAATTTTTTTATGAGTCTGAGCCCCACCCCTCTGTCGTGACCAGGGATTATCTTTTCTATGTTTCCGTCTTCTGAATGCACCTGAAGAGTGGTTAGATTTTCGAAAAATATCTCGCCGTATTCACCGCCCCGAGAAGTCAAGGTTTTCAGGACTTTCCAGGGATCGAAAGGAAGGGTCATCGTCTCCCCCGTGGATTTGTTTTAAATAACCATTGTATAATAAAATCCTCAAAATAAAACGCCCTGGAGACGCGATGAACAAAAGATTGACGGTGCCTTTTCTGGTCGTTTTCATGATAGTCACGGTTGCTGCAGTATCTTTCGGGTTTCACGGCTTCGCAGGAGCCCGAACCAGGATAAAATCGAAGGCGTATTACTATTTTCTCCTGGGAAATCTGAGCTACAGGGAAGGCAATCTCGACGATGCCGCGGAGTATTTCGGCCAGGCTCTGTCCTATGACGATACTTCCTCGGAGATATTTGCCGAACTGGGGAACGTCTACCTGAAAAAAGGGGAATTTTCGAAAGCCAGGAGTTATCTGGAGACGGCAGTTCAGCTAGACCCGAACAACAGAAGGGCCATGTGGCTTCTCGGAGGAATTTTGAGCGCTACAGGAAAGATCGACGAAGCGAGGGAAATCTACAGGCAAATGATAGAAAAATTCCCAGATGAGGAGGAGTCTTACCTGCAGCTGGCATCCCTCTACGCCGAATCCGGCAATTTCGATGAGGCGGAGAAGACGATTGAAAAGCTCATCAAGAAGAAGCCGAAGAACTTTATGGCCTATTTTTATCTTGGAAGGATTCTGGCGGCTCAGAAGAAATTCGAGAAGGCGATAAAAAGTTACGAGAAGGCTCTCGAGATTCACCCCAGGTTCGACGGGGCTTACGTTGATATGGGATGGATATACGAGGAGATGGGGAAAAGGGATGAGGCGAAGAGGGTTTACGAGAAGGCGCTCGAGTTGAATCCCGCAAACCCGGCGGTTAGGGAGAGGCTGGGCAGGATATACATCAGGGAAAAAGAATACGGCAAGGCGGCGGACCAGTTCGAAGAATTGAAGAAGTTCGACGTGAACAACACCTCTTTGAGAACCAAACTGGGACTTCTCTACCTGGAGAGCGGCGATCTCGACAGGGCGATCGAGGAGTTCAATTTCGTGCTCACCAAGGATCCTGAAAACAACAGGGTGAGGATCTACCTGGGGAACGCCTATCAAGAAAAGGGGATGTGGAAACAGGCGGAAGATGAATTTTCCAGGGTCCCGGCAGACAGCGATCTGTACAGGGATGCCATGCTTCACCTGGCAATCCTTTACACGAAGAGGAAGGACTACGCCAAAGCGGCTGGCATCCTCGAGAAACTGAGGGAAAAGCTCCCGGACGATCTGGACGTGATTCTTTTCCTCGGCGAAGTGCTCTATGACGGAAAGAATTACGAGGAAGCGAAGAAAGTGCTGACGGAAGCTGTGAAAAAGGATCCTGAAAATGAGAGAGCTCACTTCCTGCTCGGGATAGTCTACGACAAGCTGGGGGACTTCGACGGGATGGAGCGGGAAATGAAGAAAACCATAGAAATCAATCCAGAGAATGCGACCGCTCTCAATTACCTCGGATACTCCTATGCCGACAGGAACGTGAATCTGGATGAAGCGGAGAAGATGATTAAAAAGGCGCTGGAGCTCAAGCCTCAGGATGGCTACTTCATAGACAGTCTGGCCTGGGTCTATTTCAGGAAGGGCGAGCTCGAGAAGGCGTATGAGACGCTGAAGAACGCGCTGAAGCTCGTGCCCGACGACCCGGTCATACTGGAACACATGGGGGATGTGTTGAGAGCCCTCTCGAAGAACGAAGAAGCAGCCGATTACTACAGGAAGGCGCTAAAGTTCAACCACGAGAATCCTGAGGTCGTTCAGAACAAGTTGAAGGAGATGGAAAAGTAGCTCCATGGGGCGCGTGAGGAATATCTGGTTGCTTCTCGCGCTCTGTTTGATTTTCTTGTCGGTCGACTGCGCATCCGTTCCTGTGAGATTGTCGGGAAAAAGGGCCCGGGAAATAGTATCGTACATCGAGGGAAGGGATCCCGGGAGTGTCACCATCCTTTACCGGGGAACCTTCACGTGCGACTCCGATGTGTCGCCTCTTTTACTCGTGTACACCAGGGAGGAGAACACTTCGTACGTGAGGCTATTTTCCCCTGTGGGTGATCCCGTGGCGGTTCTCGTTCAGAATGCCAGTCCCGGGGATGCTCCTCCTTACAAGTTCAGCGTGAGAGGAAGGCTCGGCGATTACGAAGGGTTTTTCCCCAGGGTGTTGAGGCTTCTGGGAAGGGATTTGCCGGTTCATCCCATTTTCTCGGGCCTTGTGCCGTATTATTATGATGATGTTGATCTGTACAGGGTGAAAGGCGGGTACCTGCTCGAGGGCGGGGGATTGAGGGCGTACCTCGACACCGATTTCCGTATCGTGAAAGAAGACGTGGAAGCGGGCGGTATAAGCCTCAGAGTTGCTTACGAATATGGTGGTCCGGACGATGAAGTTCCGTTAAAGCTCGAAATCTCGTCGCGCGGTTGCGCACTGAGACTCGCAAGGGAAAAGGGAGGGAGTCCAAATTGAAGTGGAAAAATTTTTCATTAGCGTGGATTTTGATAATCGCTTCTCTTTTGGTTTTTTCGTGTGGTGGGGGTGAAAAGAAGCTTCCCGGAGATGTGAAGGAGATAGCAACCGGTGAGAGCGGAGGCAAGCCCGCCTATGGGGACGCGATAGTTTTTGGTTCCATAGGTGATATCTCGGGACTCATCCCACACATAACGTCCGACTCTGCGTCCCACGAAGTGGCGTCTTTCATATACAACGGCCTTGTCAGGTATGACAAGAACCTTAAGCTCGAAGGGGAGCTGGCGGAGTCCTGGGAGATCAAGGACGGGGGGCTGAAGATAATCTTTCACTTGAGAAAGGGAGTAAAGTGGCACGACGGAGTTCCGTTCACCGCAGAGGACGTGCTTTTTACTTACAAGTTGATGATCGATCCAAACACGCCCACGGCTTACGCGGAGGATTTCCTCCAGGTCAAGAAGGCCTATGCTCCGGACCCTTACACGTTCGTCGTCGAATACGACAAGCCCTTCGCCCCGGCTCTGGCTTCCTGGGGGATATGGATACTTCCGAAGCACATCCTGGAAGGCGTGAAGGATATAGTCAAGAGCGAGCAGAACAGGCATCCGATTGGAACGGGGCCATACAGGTTCGTGGAGTGGAAAACTGGAGAGAAAGTCGTGCTTGAGGCCAACCCAGATTACTTCGAGGGCAGACCTCACATTCAAAGGGTGATCTACAGGATCATACCGGATCAGGCGACCATGTTTCTGGAGTTGAAGTCGGGAGGGATAGATTACATGAATCTCACCCCGCTCCAATATACGAGGCAGACGAATACGGACGAGTTCAAAAGGAACTTCAGGAAATACAGGTATCTTTCTTTCGGTTATACATACCTTGGGTACAACTTGAACAACCCTTTGTTCAAGGATAAGAGGGTGAGACAGGCTCTGTCCTACGCGATAAACAGAAAAGAAATAATTCAGGGGGTGCTCTTTGGCCTCGGGAAAGAGGCAACCGGTCCATACAAGCCGGGAACGTGGGTCTACAACCCGAACGTGAAGAGATACGAATACGATCCGGACAAGGCGAGGCGCCTCCTGAAAGAGGCGGGATGGGTGGACGTCGATGGAGACGGGGTGCTCGAGAAGGACGGCAGGGAATTCAGGTTCACGATAATGACCAATCAGGGAAACGAGTCGCGAGCCAAGACGGCCGTGCTCATCCAGAAATATTTCCGTGAAGTCGGCGTAGATGTAAAGATCAGGATAGTGGAGTGGGCCGCTTTCATCAACGAGTTCATAGACAAGAGGAGGTTCGACGCGATCATCCTCGGCTGGTCTATAGGCCAGGACCCTGACCAGTTCGACATATGGCATTCGAGCAAGACTGGCCCCAAAGAGCTCAACTTCATAGGGTATAAGAACCCGGAGGTCGACGAACTGCTCGAGAAGGCGAGGAGGACTTTCGATCGAGAGGAACGGAAAAAGCTGTACTGGCGTTTTCAGGAGATACTCGCCGAGGAGCAGCCTTACAATTTCCTCTATGTCCCCGAAGCTCTTCCTGCTGTCCACAAGCGCTTCCGGGGGATAGAACCGGCCCCTGCTGGCATCATGTACAACTTCATCCAATGGTATGTCCCGGAGAACGAGGTGAAGTACAGGAGGTTCTGACGGATTCGACATGGTGAGGTTCCTCGCTAAGAGACTCGCTCTCATGGTCCCGCTGCTTCTGGGGATTACTCTCATTACTTTCGTGGTCATTCATCTCGCTCCCGGCTCCCCGACCGGCATGGCGACCGACCTCAACCCCAAGGCGGGGAGGGAAGCGCGCGAACGGTTGATGAGATACTACGGCCTGGACAAGCCCCTTCACGTCCAGTACCTCCTCTGGCTCAAAAGAGTCGCCACATTCGATTTCGGCAACAGTTTCATGCCCGACGGCAAGCCGGTGATTCAGAAGATAAAGGAACGCCTTCCCATAACGATTCAGATCAATCTCCTGTCGATGGCTGTGATACTTGCCGTGGCGATTCCCCTGGGAGTGGTCGCGGCCGTGAAAAAGGATTCGTTTTTCGACAAGAGCACGACGGTCTTCGTTTTCATAGGGTTTGCCACGCCCACTTTCTGGCTGGCCCTTCTGTGCATGATTCTTTTCGGGGTGAAGCTTGGCTGGCTTCCCATCTCCGGGATAAATTCTCTCGATTACGAGCAGCTGAGCCTGTGGGGAAAGATACTCGACCGGGCGAGACATCTTCTGCTACCGGTACTTCTTGGCTCTTTCAGCGGTCTGGCTGGGCTTTCGAGATACATGAGGTCCAACATGCTCGAGGTGATAAGGCAGGATTACATAACCACTGCCAGAGCCAAGGGAGTTCCAGAGAGGGATGTCATGTTCAGGCACGCCATGAGAAACGCGCTTCTGCCGGTGATAACGATTCTTGGACTTTCGGTTCCGGAATTGATAGGCGGGTCGGTCATATTCGAGACTATTTTCGCCATCCCTGGCATGGGAAGGCTGTTTTTCCAGAGCGTTCTCTCGAGGGATTATCCCGTGGTGATGGGGATACTTTTCATCGGGGCTGTTCTGACTTTGCTGGGGAACCTGCTGGCGGATATCGGGTATGCCCTGACTGATCCCAGGATAAGGGAGGGAGTGGAATGAAAGGAAGGAAACCTTCTCTCTTCCTGGATTTCCTGGAGAGGATCAGAAGAAATCGGCTGGCGGTTGTTGGTTTCGTGATAATAATTTTTTTCTTCGTTCTTTCTCTTTTCCCCGACTTTTTCGCTCCATACGATCCGAACCAGGTCGACGTGACTGCGATACTCGCACCGCCGTCCAAGGCGCACATAATGGGAACGGACGAGCTGGGGAGGGATGTTCTGTCCAGGATGATCTACGGCGCCAGGATTTCGCTCAAAGTGGGATTTGTTGCGATAGGCATAGCGGTATTGATTGGCACGGCCGTCGGGCTCACGGCCGGATACTTCGGTGGCTGGGTGGATGCGCTGCTGATGAGGTTCGTGGACGTGATGCTCTGTTTTCCAACTTTCTTCCTGATACTTGCGGTGATCGCGTTTCTGGAGCCGTCCATCTACAACATCATGATAGTGATAGGCCTGACCGGGTGGATGGGGGTTGCGCGCCTGGTGAGAGCGGAGGCGCTGTCTCTCAGGGAGAGAGAGTTCGTTCAGGCTGCGAAGGCGCTTGGGCAGTCCGATTTGGTAATAATGCTCAGGCACGTTCTCCCGAATGCCATGTCTCCCATTCTCGTGGCCGCAACGCTCGGCGTTGCTGGGGCGATTCTGGTGGAGTCGTCTCTTTCTTTCCTGGGAATAGGAGTCCAGCCGCCCACGCCTTCCTGGGGAAACATCTTGACCGCCGGGAAGGACAACATAGAGTTTGCCTGGTGGTTGTCTCTTTATCCCGGGATTGCCATTCTTCTGACCGTCCTCGGTTATAATCTCCTGGGCGAGGGCATAAGGGATTCGATAGATCCGAGGTTGAAGTGATGAGGGGGACAATAGCACCATTTAGGAGGATTCTTTGAACGTAGTTTCCGTAGAGAATTTGAGCGCCGGGTTTCGAGGTGAGGATAAACCTCTTTTGGCTGTGAGGAACGTGTCGTTCCGGATACGAAAGGGAGAGGTGTTCGCTCTCGTTGGAGAATCAGGTTGTGGGAAGACGATGACCGCCCTCACCATCATGAGGCTTTTGCCACAGCCGGCGGGTTTCGTGGATTCGGGCAGGGTTGTTTTCATGGGCAGAAACCTCCTGGAGCTCCCGGAGGAAGAGATGCAGAAGCTGAGGGGCAGGGAAATTTCCATGATATTTCAGGAACCAATGACTTCCCTGAATCCTGTCTTCACAGTGGGATATCAGATAGCGGAGGTTTTCGTCGTTCACGGCGTTTGCTCGTGGAAGGAGGGGATGGAGAGAGCCGTGGAGCTGTTGAGGAAGGTACGGGTCCCGGATCCGGAGAAGCGCATCAAGGAATATCCTCATCAGTTGAGCGGCGGCATGAGACAGAGGGTGATGATAGCCATGGCTCTTGCTCTCAATCCGAAGCTTCTGATCGCCGATGAGCCCACCACTGCTCTGGACGTCACCGTTCAGGCTCAGATTCTCGAACTCATGGGCGAGTTGAAGGAGCAATATGGGATGAGTGTACTACTGATAACCCACGACCTGGGGGTGGTGGCCGAGCTCGCTCATCACGTGGCGATCATGTATCTGGGGAAGATCGTAGAGGAGGCGAGCGTGGAAGAGCTGTTCGACAGGCCCATGCACCCTTACACGAGGGGCCTTCTCGAGTCGCTTCCTCCTCTTGAGGGAGAAAAGAGGATTTTGAAACCCATTCCCGGCATGGTTCCCGATCTCGCTTCGATTCCGCAGGGGTGTCCTTTTTACGACAGGTGTGAGGTGAGGATGAACCCGTGCAGAGAAGATTTTCCCGAGTACACGAGGGTAAGCGATACTCACAGGGTTGCCTGCTACTATGCTCAAAAGGAGATAGCCGGATGAAAAGCGCCGACAGGGGCCATGGCGACATCCTGGTGATGGAGGAGGTTCACAAGCGGTTTCCCGTAAGGGCTGGTTTCTTTCAAAAGAAGGCGACCGTTCACGCGGTGAGCGGGGTGACTTTCAGTGTGGGGAGGGGGGATTCGTTCGGGCTCGTGGGCGAATCCGGCTGCGGTAAGACCACTCTCGGGAGGCTGGCGATAAGGCTTATTTCCCCCAGCGAGGGAAAAATATATTTCGACGGGACCGACATAACGGCAGTGACGGAGAGGTTTTTGAGGCCGATAAGGAAGAAGATGCAGGTGATTTTCCAGGACCCGTTTTCTTCTCTTAACCCCAGGATGCGCGTGGAGAGCATAATAGGGGAAGGAATGATGGTTCACGGCCTGGCGGACAAAAAAAACGTGCGCGATCAGGTTGCAAGGGTTCTCGCTCTCGTCGGCCTTTCCCCGGATGTCATGGACAGGTATCCTCACGAGTTCAGCGGGGGGCAGAGGCAGAGGATTTGCATCGCCAGGGCCATTGCGGTGGAGCCGGATTTTCTCGTTGCCGATGAACCTCTCTCCGCTCTCGACGTTTCCGTTCAGGCTCAGATTCTCAACCTGCTGATGGAGATAAGAGAGAGAATGGGGATGTCTTTTCTGTTCATCTCTCATGATTTGAGAGTTGTGAATCTTTTCTGCAATAGGGTTGCCGTAATGTATCTGGGAAAGATAGTCGAAATGGGAGAGTGTTCTCTTATTTTCAGCGACCCACGTCACCCTTACACGAAGGCGCTTCTCTCCGCCGTTCCGAGGCCCGTTCCGGGCAGGAGGGGGAAGAGGATAATTCTCTCGGGAGATCCTCCGTCTCCTATTTCACCGCCCCCGGGCTGTTTGTTTCACACGAGATGCCCCATTGCAGAGGATGTCTGTTCGAGAGAGGTTCCCGAATTGAGAGAGGTCGGCGGCAGACTCGTTTCCTGCCATCTCGCTTGAGTTTCATGATCGCTTGGTGATGGGCACAGACTTGAGGAAGTCGTACCTGCAATATGGACAGAATCTCCAGATCGGATCCACCGTCTTCTGACAGGCAGGACAGGTTTCGACCAGCTTCTTTCCGCAGTGGGGACAGGCGATGAATTCTGGCCCCAGCACCGCCTCGCAATCCGGGCATATCGACCCGAAGTCTTCGTCGGTGTGTATTACCCGAAGCACTTCGCTGACCGATGTTATCCCTTTCAGCACCTTTTCCAGTCCCGCCTGAGCGATGGTTCTCATTCCTTCCGCTATGGCTGTCTGCCTTATGTTGGATTCGGTGGCGTTGTTGGCTATCAGATCTTTTATCCTCTGGGAGAAGACGAGGATTTCGTAAATGCCGGTCCTGCCCTTGTACCCCGTCCAGCCGCACTTGGAGCACCCTTTGCCCCTGTAGAACTGGAGTCCCCTGATACTCCTGGAAGGTATTCCGATCTTGAGCAGGCTTTCTTCGGATGGGGAATCCTGAACCTTGCAGTTTGGACAGATTATTCTGACGAGTCTCTGAGCTATTATGCCTATGATAGTAGACGCTATGAGATAAGAGGGTATTCCCAGATTTTTTATCCTGGATATCGTGGAGACGGCGTTGTTTGTGTGGACCGTGCTGAGCACCAGGTGTCCCGTGAGGGAGGCCTGCATGGCTATGGTGGCTGTTTCGGCGTCTCTCATCTCACCCACTAAAATCACGTCCGGGTCCTGTCGCAATATGGATCTGAGCGCACCCGCGAACGTCAGTCCTACCTTTTCATTCACCGCTACCTGATTGATTCCCTCCAGTTCGTATTCTATCGGGTCTTCTATAGTGGTTATGTTTTTCTCGATGGACTTTATCCTGGTGAGAGCGGCGTAGAGGGTCGTTGTCTTTCCGCTGCCCGTGGGACCGGTTACGAGGATGATTCCCTGAGGTTTGTTTATCAACGATAGAAACCTGTCGAGAGTGTTACCTTCCATACCGAGCTGTTCGACGGTGAGAAGGGCGTTTTTCGGGTCGAGAATTCGTATGACGACTTTCTCCCCGTAATTCGTCGGGAGAGTCGATACCCTGAGGTCGAGCATTCTTCCCCCGACTCTCACCCCTATCCTCCCGTCCTGAGGTAGGCGTTTCTCGGCGATGTCCATCTTCGCCATGATCTTTATCCTGGAAATCACCGCTCCCTGCACCCACTTGGGAAGCTCGATGCTTTTTCTGAGCATTCCGTCGACTCTGTTTCTGATGACCACTTTGTCTTTGGTGGGTTCCACGTGTATGTCCGAGGCTCCCTGTTCCACCGCCTCCGATATGAGGAGGTTCACCATCCGTATTATGGGGGCGGCCTCGCTCTTCTTCTTCAGGTCCTCGACTTCTTTGGAATCTTCCTTCACCTCCTGCAGGACTTCGACGACCTTTTCAGATGAGATGTCCTTGACGATCGAGTCGAGAGATGCTCCCAGATTGTAGTGATGGTCTATCGCCCAGATTATGTCGCTTTGCGTCGCCACGTAGGGTTTGATCGTGAACCCGGATGCGAAACGAACGTCCTCGAAGGCTTCGTAACTCAAAGGATCTGCCATCGCAACGTGCAGATCCTTGTCTTCCACGCTGATTGGGATTATGAGGTGTTTCCTCGCCACCTTTTCGGGGATGATTTCTATTGCAACCGGTTCGACGGGCGTGTTCTTGAGGTCTATGAGCTGTATTCCGAGCTGGGTGGACAGCGCCTGGGCAATTTCTTCCTCGCTGCAAATTCCCATTTCCACGAGGATGGCGCCGAGTTTTTTCTTTCTGCCCTTTTGTTCCGCGAGCGCCCTCTTCAGGTCTTCCTGGGAAATGGTCCCCGATTCGAGGAGTATCTCACCCAGTTTTTTCTTTATTTTTATCTTGGTTCCCATGGTTGAATCCAGCGTTTGACTCGAAAACAGTGTTGATATTATCAGAATTTTTTTTGGATAACAATTAATTGTGAGAAAAAATATTTTTCAGGTATTTCTTGGTGTGAAACTATCGATTCTGCTGGGCGAGTTGAATCGAGAACACAGATTCCCCTTTTCCCCCGAGAAATTTGGTAGAGCTTTCAGGATGGAGCTTACGTGCCGCCATGTGTCTCTTCGTCAACCTGCGGCCTTGGTTTTTTTCCTCTTGTCGTCTTTGTTGCTCTTTTCCGTTCTGTTTCTGATGACAACGTCGTCGACTACTTCACCGCATATCACGCATCGCCACGCGTAAAACACTTCCAGCATATCCTGATATCTCTCGTATATCATGAGTCCGTTGCATCTCGGACACTTCATTTTCATCCCTCCCTTTTCGTTTCAATATTAGATGATACGGTTATTCTCCTGGTTTCATCGTGTTGTTTTCAAAATATTACATTATATTACCGCTCATGTCATCTCCTTTGTTACAAACGCTTTGAATGTTTCGCTTTTTCCCCGGCGAGTTTTTGGAGTATACTTTTGGGAAGTTTTACCTGGAGGGTTTTGTGATGAGACATCGCGGCATGTGGGTCGTTTTCTTCGTTGTCACGTCCGTCGTTCTCGTTTTCCATTCGAGGGCTTTTGCCGGGGATCCGGGGAAGCTTTTTCAGGAGGCCAGGGAACGAATAGCCGTGAAGGATTTCGAGGGAGCTCTGTCTGTTTACGAGGAAATACTCGATTCTTATCCGGATGACCTGGATGCCCTGCTGGGTAAAGCAAGGGTTCTCTCGTGGATGGGTAGATACGAGGAGGCGAGGGCCGTTTACCGGGATGCATTGAGGGTCGACCCTGAAAACGTGGATGCCGAGCTCGGGATAGCGGACACTTTCGCCTGGCAGTGGGATTATGACAGGGCGATTTCGATGGCGCGTAAGCTGGAAAGGAGGAACCCCAGGGACAGGAATGTGCTCATAAGGCTTGCGAGATACAACCTCTGGGCAGGGAACAGGGAAGAGGCAATTTATTACGCGGAAAGAGTGAAAAGAGATTATCCCGATGACCAGGAAGCCGACGATATAATTAGAAAAGCCGGGAGACTATACAGATACAGGGCTCTCGTGGGTTACGAATTTCTGAATATAACGAACGACGTGGACGGTCACAGTCTGTATGGGTTTCTCGACGTTGTTGAGGGAAAAGGGAAGAGGTTTTTCGGTGGGGTGGAGATCATCGACAGGTTCGATGAGCAGGAGGGCAGGATATCCGGAGGGGGGTCGTTCAAGGTGAGCGACAAGCTCGAGGTGTCCGTCGAGGCCGGCATCGCGCCTGGAGCAGACGTCCTTCCCCAATTTTCCGGCTGGGTGGAGCTGGCGTCTCCAGCTCTCCCTTCGTGGGTCGTCTACGGGTCTTTTTCCACTCAGATTTATTCCGACGCAGACGTATACAATTTTTCCGTGGCAGGAGAGTATTTCCCTTATGGTTACCTTTCTCTGTTCACCAGGGTTTCCGTGTCGAGAACTGAATTCGACCTTGGGAGAAGCTCTACCGATGGAAGCATCCTTTTCAGGACGACGTATTACGCAAATGAGGACGATGAATTTCACGTTTACGTGGGCTACGGGAACGAAGCATACAAGTCGGAAACCATCGATCTTGTGGGGGACATAGAAGCGAAGATTATAGGGGCAGGGGGGACTTACTACGTATCCCCCTCTTTGGGGTTGTCACCGGGGTTCGAGTTTCAGGACAGAAGCGGTGGCACGCGGTATTACACATTTACCCTCGATCTACTTTACCGGTGGTGACCTTTATAAAAAAGCCCAAGAACACGTATGAGAGAAAAAATCTTGGAGGGGGACGGTGCGAGTTCTCGTAATTGAGGACAACGCCGAGGTCAGGGAAATACTGAAGGAGATGGTTCAGCTTCTCGGGGCCGAGGCGGTTGTAGCTGAAAACGGATTGACAGGGCTCGAGCTCGTCAGGACAACTAAATTCGATCTGGTTTTCACTGATCTCAGGATGCCGGGACTTAAGGGGACTCAGCTAGTAGAAGCGTTGAAGAAGGCGGTTCCAGATGTTCCGCTGGTTGTCGTTTCGGGTTCACCTCAGGACCTCAATGAGGAAGAGGTGAGGGACAAGGTGTTCCGGATAGTTAGAAAGCCATTTTCGATAAGGCAGATAGGGGAAATTATCGATTCTTTCCGGTAAAGCGCGAGAGGAGAGTGGCGGTTCGCCTATCTCCAGCACTTGTTGCAGTATTTACAATTGACCTCAGTGCATATCGAAACGTTCTTGGCCGCGTACGCCTTTCCGGAATTGGCGTGAGACCTTTTCACGCATCCGTGGGGAAGATGAACGGATGGGATCAAGACGAGAAGCCCTATGAGTGCGAGCGAAGACGCGAGTGTCAGGATCTGTCCTTTGAAAGAGGCAGCTTTTTTTTCAGAGCTCGGGTTCCTGTCTTCTTCCAGGAGGGCCCGAACTCTTCTGCTTACTTCTTTGCTGGAAAAGTACGCGGATTGAGGAGCTTCTCCGCTGCTGTTCAGGCGGGCTGTCTTTACGATGGATTCTGCCAGAACCAGGGGATCGGCCCCCATTTTGACCGCGTACTGGTCGGCGGCCAGTTCCGTCATCAGCCTGAATCGTTCGAAGAGTTCATTTCTTCTGGGGATGAAGATCAGAGGTCTCAGTATGCTCCAGAGAAACAGTTTCTTGAGAGGGTGTCTGTATTTGACGTGTCCCGCTTCGTGGAGGATGACTGTCTCGAGTTCCTCTTCTGATAGAGAACTGGCAAGAGCTTCCGATACGTAAATTTTCCCTTCTATAAGCCCGGTGGAGAATGCGAAGACTTTGTTTGAGGGAACCAGAATGACGGAGTGTCCCGAGATCCTTTTTTCCTGCCCCCTTGCCACGATCACGGGGGTTTCCTTCTCTACTTTGCAGATCGAATGCACACCTGAGAAAAAGTTCTTCAAGAATCCGACTATTCCATATGGAATCAGGAAGAGAATGAACAGGCTTATGGCAGCTTTGGTGATGTTTCCCAGAGAGGAAATTAGCGTCTGCGCCGCGTGGCAAAGGTGGATAGCGATCTTGGAAGACAGTATCGCCGCGACTATCCCGTCCCACCTGGAATAGAGAATAGATGCCAGAAAAGAAAATGAGAGAGCCAGCGTAAGGACAGTTGTGAGGAAGAGTTTTCGACTCTCTCTCTCGTAGTCAGTCTTCCGATTTCCCCTTCTTTTGCTCAATGAGTTTCTCCAGCAGCTCCAGATCTTCCGGATCCTCAGCAACCTTTTCGATGAAGGCGGCTATCGCTGTTTTACCGTCCAGTTCTAGAAGTCCCTCTACCACTTTCTGCGACACGACGCGTTTGTACTCTTCTTCGGTCAGAGTGGGAGCATACCTGTAAATTTTACCCTCTTTTTCTTTAGTAAGAAGATTTTTTTCCACGAGTCGATTCATGACCGTGATGACAGTGGTGTAGGCGATCTCCTTTTCCCTCGAGAGCTCCTCGTGAACTCTCTTGACGGTTGCAGAGCCCATCCTCCACAGGACATCCATGATTTCCTGTTCCAGGTCTCCGAAAGTTTGCCCGATTCCCTTTCTACCAGGACGAAAGATGAATTTGATTTTTTCTCTCAATGATGGCATGGTCAATTTTCCTCCTTGAGTTTGATTCATATTATATTTTACCTGTCGTAGAAACACAACTTAAAATCAGGAGTTTTCGGCTTGGGGCACAATTAACTTTGACAGTCCGTAGAAAACGAGTGTAGAATTTAACCAGAAATCACTCAAGGAGGAGCAACTATGGAAGGAAAGAAGATAGCTGGTGTGTTTACGGTTTTTGTGGTGGCGCTTGCAATGGTATTTTCCTTTGGAATCTCCAATGCCATGATGGGAGGCCATTCTGGAAAGGGTATGATGGGTTCTGGAGGAAGCGGCAACCAGGGGATGATGGGAAAAAGCGGCGGCAAGATGATGGGAAAAAGTGGTAAGGGTCACGGCGGAATGATGGGCGGCATGAAGGTCTTCGAGAGGGAAGCTTTCGGGATGAAGCTCGAAGGAAACATAGTGGATGTGAGAGCGCAGATGAAGAAACTGGGCAGGAACGCTCCAAGTGGAATAACTCACCACATCATGATCACTCCTTCCAGGCCATTCCCCAAGGGGACGAAGGCGACTCTCATCGTGAAGTCCCCAAGTGGCGAGAAGAAAGAGGTGGGACTCATGGCAATGGGCAATCACATGGGAGCCGATCTCTACCTCCCGGACCCGGGGAAATACGTATTCGATTGTCAGATAACCTCGGGCGGTGAAAGCACGGAGTTTCAGTTCAGCTACCAGGTCGAGAAGTAAACCGTCCCGTCTGATCGAAGGTGATGACCGGGGGAATCTTTCCCCCGGCCCTTCATCCTTTATTTATCCTTGAAATTTCGGGAAATTCGCTATAATTTAAGCTGACACGGGTTTCGAAAACGCCGGAGGGCGTTCTTTGCGCAGGAAAGTTACATTTTTCGTCATATCCGGGGATGAGGGACGGGTCAGGAAGATAACCGTCTCTCTTTTTCTGATAAGGTTTCTGGTGTTTTCCTTCATAGTTTTTTTCTCTGCTGTCTGCTTCATGATATACGATTACAGGGGAGCGGTTCGGCAGAAGATAGAACTGATGAAATTGAGGGAGATCGCCTCGAAACAGAAGCTCATGCTTTCGTTCTTCGAGGACAAGTTTCGTCGTGTGGAGTCTGAGGTCTCCAGGCTGAGGGTTATAGACAGCAGGATTAAAAAACTCATACGCATTCAGGAGCCCCGTAAGAGATCTCAGAAAGCCTACATTGGTGGTAAGGAATACGAGGATGGAGAGCTTTTCCTCACGGAAAACAGGCTTGTCAGGTTGAGGATCGAGGAGCTGGAAAAGGGCATCCTCGTGGACCTCACCAAGCTGGAAGGAATAAAGGATATGCTCGAGACGAGACTCGAGGTTCTGGAGTCGATGCCCACGAGGTGGCCCGTGAGAGGGGTGATCTCGTCGGGGTTTGGTGCGAGAATTTCCCCGTTTACCAGGAGGACCGTTTTTCACAGGGGGCTCGACATTCAGGCGCCGATGGGAGCTGAGGTCAGAGCTGCGGGATCCGGAAGGGTAGTTAGGAGCAGTTTCGATCCAACTTACGGAAACATAGTGGTGATCGATCACGGGAGCGGCTACAGAACGATCTACGCGCACATGTCGGAGAACCTCGTCAAACTTGGAGATTACGTGGAGAGAGGACAGGTCATAGGAAGAGTCGGAACGACCGGGAGGAGCACAGGCCCTCACCTCCACTTCGAAATTCGCGTCAATGGAGTCCCCACGAATCCCATACGATATCTTGGATAATTCAGCCACCTATGCAGTAGAATGGAATAGTGGTTCTCCTCGTGTTCTGGCGGATGTGAGGGGGACGAGATTTCATCGGTTCAGGAGCGAAGTATGTTGAAGTGGATCGTAAAAAAGGTCATAGGCACGAAGAACGAGAGGGAGCTCAAACGGCTGGCGCCCGTCGTGGAGAGGATAAACAGCTTCGAGGAGGAGATGAAAAAGCTTCCCGACCATCGCCTCGCGGCGTACACGGGAGAGTTCAAGGAGAGGATCGAGAAAGGAGAATCCCTCGACGATTTGCTTCCGGAAGCGTTCGCGGTGGTCAGGGAGGTATCCAGGCGTGTCCTCGGGATGAGGCATTTCGACGTGCAGCTGATAGGTGGAATCGTCCTCCACGAAGGGAAGATAGCCGAAATGAAGACCGGTGAAGGTAAGACGCTGGTTGCCACACTTCCCGTTTACCTCAATGCCCTCACCGGAAGAGGGGTTCACGTTGTCACGGTCAACGACTACCTGGCGAAGCGTGACGCGGAGTGGATGGGACCGATATACAGGTTTCTGGGACTGGAAGTGGGCGTGATCGTTCACGGGATGGATGACGAAGAGAGGAAGAAAGCATACGCGGCGGACGTGACTTACGGCACGAACAACGAATTCGGGTTCGATTATTTGAGGGACAACATGAAGTATTCCCTCGATGACATGGTTCAGAGAGAGCTTCACTACGCCATCGTGGACGAGGTGGACTCCATCCTGATAGACGAGGCAAGGACTCCTCTCATCATATCTGGTCCTTCCGAGGAATCCACCGACAAGTATTACAGAGCGAATGCCGTGATCGTCCACCTGAAGAAAGAAAGGGATTACACGATAGACGAGAAAGCGAGAACGGTGGTTCTCACTGAAGAGGGCGTGGCGCGGGTTGAAAGACTGCTCGGAGTCGACAACCTGTACGACCCGAAGAACATGGATCTTCTGCACGCCGTCAATCAGGCGCTCAAGGCGCACACTCTCTTCAAGAAGGACGTGGATTACGTGGTCAAAGACGGAGAGGTGATAATCGTCGACGAGTTCACGGGAAGGCTGATGCCAGGCCGCAGATACAGCGACGGTCTCCATCAGGCGCTGGAGGCGAAAGAGGGAGTGAAGATAGAGAGTGAAAATCAGACACTCGCTTCCATCACCTTCCAGAACTACTTCAGAATGTATGAGAAGCTCGCCGGCATGACGGGAACCGCCGATACCGAGGCGGTGGAGTTCAAGGAAATCTACAACCTCGACGTGGTCGTGGTACCCACCAACAAACCGATGATTCGAATAGATTACCCCGATGTGGTCTACAGGACCGAGAGGGAAAAATTCCGTGCCGTTGTGGAAGAGATAAAGGAGCTTCACAGGATCGGCAGACCGGTGCTGGTTGGAACCATATCCATAGAGAAATCGGAACAGCTGAGCAAGATGCTCAAAAGAGAGGGTATCCCGCACAACGTTCTCAACGCCAAGCATCACGAGAAAGAAGCGCAGATAATCGCCGAAGCGGGTCAGAAGGGGAAGGTCACGATTGCGACCAACATGGCGGGAAGAGGTGTTGACATAGTGCTTGGTGAAGGGGTCAAGGAACTGGGCGGGTTGCACATCATAGGAACGGAGAGGCACGAGAGCAGGAGGATAGACAATCAGTTGAGAGGAAGGGCAGGGAGGCAGGGAGACCCGGGCTCCAGCAGGTTCTTCCTTTCCCTCGAGGACGACCTGCTCCGTATATTCGGTGCCGAAAAAGTTTCTTCGCTCATGGAGAAACTGGGCATGGAAGAGGGGCAGCCCATAGAGCACAAGATGGTATCCAGGGCGATAGAAAACGCCCAGAGCAAGGTCGAGGCTCACAATTTCGAAATCAGGAAGCACCTGCTCGAGTACGACGACGTGATGAACAAACAAAGAACCGTCATCTACGACCTCAGGAAAGAGATAATGGGTAGCGAAAACCTTAAAGAGACGGTTCTCGACATGGCTTATGAAGTTGTGGATGAGCTCGTGGAAACGTATACGGACGAGAAGCTCTACCCGGAACAGTGGGACCTCAAGGGGCTGTCCGAATATTACCGGATGTTGTTTGGAGTTTCCCCGGAAGTCACCGAAGAACAGATAACCGAGATGACGAGGGAAGAGCTCAGAGAGAAGCTCTTCGAGCAGGCGGTGAAGGTTTACGAGGAAAGGGAAGCTACGTTCGGTGAAGAGATAATCAGATACCTGGAGAGGGTGCTTGTCCTCTCGACCATCGATGCGCTCTGGAAGGATCATCTCCTCGCGATGGATCACCTGAAAGAGGGGATAGGGCTGCGCGGTTACGGTCAGATGGATCCGTTGAAGGAGTATCAGAGAGAAGGGTTCGAGATGTTCCAGAACCTCGTATACAGGATAAAGGAGGAGAGCCTCAAGAAACTTTACAACGTGAGGATTCAAACGGAAGAGGACGTTTCCTCCATATCCCTTTCCGGTCCCAGGAGGATGGTGATGAACAGGGGCGAGGCGGGGGCGGCTGCCAGGACCGTGAAACGGAAGGGTAAGAAGGTCGGGCGGAACGACCCGTGTCCTTGCGGAAGCGGCAGAAAATACAAGAAATGCTGCGGAGCGAATTGATGATGGGAGGTACGCTTTATGTCCCCGGTTTCAAAGCGTCGGCCGCATCTGCCGGGATAAAGGGGAAGGGGAAGAAAGATCTGGCTCTTTTCGTGTCGGATTTACCTGCGACATCAGCCGTCGTGTTCACCAGGAACCGGGTTCAGGCTGCACCGATACTATGGGCGAGGGAAAATTGCAGGCTGTCAAGGGTCCGGGCGATTCTGGTCAACGCCGGGAATGCAAACGCCTGTACGGGTTTGGAAGGACAAAGGGCGGTTGGCGAGGTCGTCGATTTGTTGAGCTCTTTCACGGGAATCAAAAGAGAAGAGATCCTTCCGTGTTCCACAGGTGTGATAGGGGTTCCGTTCCCCGTCGGGAAGGTGCTCAAGGTGATGGGGTCACTGGTCGAAGGACTTTCCCCCGTTGGATTTCGGGATGCAGCGGAAGCCATCATGACGACGGATTCCTTTCCCAAGGCGGTAAGAAAGACGTTCGTATCAGGTGGGAAGCGCTACGTTTTGCTGGGTCTTGCCAAGGGGGCAGGGATGATAGCTCCAAACATGGGGACTATGCTTTCATATGTGTTCACAGACGTGAAAGTGAGCGCCCTGGACCTGAGGTCGATTCTAAAAAAGTGCGTCGACGGAACCTTCAACAGGATAATAGTGGATGGCGACACCAGCACGAACGATACCGTTGCCATAATGGCGAACGGCTTCGCTTCGGACGCATACCTGGATGATGATGGGCTGGAAGTATTCCAGGAAACCCTGTTCTCACTCATGGAGAAGCTGGCGTTGAAAATCGTCTCGGATGGAGAGGGAGCGACCAGGGTTGTGAAGGTGACCGTTTGCGGGGCCGATTCGGATAGAGCGGCGGAAAAGATAGCGAGAACGATAGGGACGTCCCTTCTAGTCAAAACCGCTATTTTCGGGGCGGATTTCAACTGGGGGAGAGTGGTTGCAGCAGCGGGCAGGGCAGGAGTGGACGTGGACCCGGAGGAACTCGTGGTATATTACGATGGAGTGAGGGTCTTCGGGCCGGGATTGGTTCCTGATACGGAGGGGGCGAAGCGGGGTAGACGTGTCGTGAGAAACAGGTTTTACGAGATAACCGTGAAAGTTGGAATGGGGTCGGGAGAGTATTACGTCTTCACCTCGGATCTGACCCACGACTACGTTACCCTGAACAGCGAATACACCACGTGAATCGTTTTCACTTGATTTTTCACCCAGAAAGGGTTTTAATTATAAAGTTTATTTTATCCGGGGATTTTCCCGGAGGTGGGTAAATTACACACGGTCCTGACGGGACGCGCCCGGTGGTCTCTTCGGAGGCTGGCTCGTTCCGGATGAAGGAGCCGGAGGAATAACCGAAAGGAGGAACCTGCCATGGAGCAAAAAGCTCAACCCAGAATCACCATGAAGCAACTGCTCGAAGCGGGAGTTCACTTCGGTCACCAGACGAGGAAGTGGAACCCAAAGATGAAACCCTACATCTTCACTGCGAGAAACGGCATCTACATCATCGATCTTCAGCAGACGGTAAAGATGTTCAACGAAGCGTATGATTACGTGCGGGACCTTGTCGCTCAGGGGAAGACGCTTCTTTTCGTCGGCACGAAGAAACAGGCTCAGGAATCTGTGCGTGAAGAAGCGGAGAGGTGTGGCATGCCCTACGTCAACCAGAGATGGCTCGGCGGCATGCTCACCAATTTTCAGACGATCAGGAAGAGCGTCGAAATGATAGATCGTCTCGATGAGATGGAGAAGGACGGGACCTTCGACAAGCTTACCAAGAAGGAGGTCATAAAGCTCAAGAAAAAGAGGGAGAAACTCCTGAAGGTTCTGGGCGGTGTAAGGGACATGAAGCGCCTGCCCGATGCAGTATTTATCGTCGACCCTTCGAGAGAGGAGATAGCGGTAAGAGAAGCCAGGAAACTCGAGATCCCCGTGATTGCCATAGTTGATACAAACTGCGACCCGGATTTGATAGACATAATCATTCCGGGTAATGACGACGCAATCAGGGCGATAAAGCTGTTCGTCAGCAGGATTGCCGATGCCGTCATCGAGGGGAAGGCCGAATATGAGTCTAAGATGGCTGCTGCTTCTGAGGAAACTGCGGAGGAAGAAGTCAAATTTGCGCTGATCGAGCCCGAGGAAGAGGAAACAGAGGGCGAGGTTGAGGTCGAGGAAGAATCCGGCGAGTCTGCAGAGACGACTGCCGAGACTGAGTGAAGAGAAGACAAAATCTAAGGGAGGTTTTCGATATGTCTGTTACACCTGCGTTGATAAAAGAGCTCCGTCAGAAGACCGGTGCCGGCGTCATGGACTGCAAGGAAGCACTGGTTGAGTGTGGTGGAGACATGGAAAAGGCGGTCGAATATCTGAGGAAGAAGGGACTGGCAACTGCCGCCAAGAAGGCTTCCAGGGCCGCATCCGAGGGGCTCGTAGCTTCTTATATTCACGCCGGAGGTAAGATAGGTGTTCTCGTCGAGGTGAATTGCGAAACGGATTTCGTTGCCAAAACCGACGAGTTTCAGGCACTCGTCAAGGATATATGCATGCAGATAGCGGCATCCAGCCCCCAGTACGTGAGCCGTGAGGACGTTCCCGAGGAAGTCGTGGAGAAGGAGAAGGAGATATACAGAGAGCAGGCACTCGAGTCCGGCAAGCCGGAAAAGGTCGTGGACAGGATAGTCGAGGGCAAGATATCCAAATTCTTCGAAGAGGTTTGCCTGCTCGAGCAGGATTTCATAAAAGACCCCGACAAGAAAGTTAAGGATGTGGTTACCGAAGCCATCGCGAAGCTGGGAGAGAACATTGTAGTCAGGCGTTTTGCGCGCTTTGCCCTGGGGGAGGGAAGCGAGAAGAAATGAATGATCCCGCTGACGGGACTCCCGGGTCGGGGAGGGGGATGGCTTGAAGGACAACCAGAAGCGTTACAGGAGAGTGCTCGTCAAGCTGAGCGGTGAGGCCCTGATGGGATCTCAGTCATCCGGAATAGACCCCTCTGTTTTGGATCTCATCGCGGGAGAGATAGAGTGCGTGCTCAACCTGGGGGTCCAGGTTGCGCTCGTCGTCGGTGGAGGCAACATACTTCGAGGCACCATCACGTCTCAGGAATACGGGATAGACAGGGCGAGCGCGGATTACATGGGAATGCTCGCCACGGTCATAAACAGCATCGCTCTCCAGGAAGTGCTCGAGGACAGGGGGATAACCACACGGGTGCAGTCCGCCATAGAGATGAGGCAGATAGCGGAGCCCTATATAAGGCGAAGAGCGATAAGGCACCTGGAAAAGGGGCGGGTGGTGATTTTCGCTGCAGGCACGGGTAATCCATATTTCACAACTGATACGGCCGCTGCACTTCGGGCGATGGAAATAGGAGCCGATGCCATATTCAAAGCAACGAAGGTGGACGGGGTTTACGACTCCGATCCGGAAGAAAACCCAGATGCAGTGAAATACGACGAGTTAACTTATCTGGAAGTCCTCAGGTATAATCTAAAAGTGATGGATTCGACGGCGATTTCCCTTTGCATGGACAACAATCTCCCGATCATCGTCTTCAACCTGCTTCGGAAGGGAAACATCGTGAGGGCTGTCACCGGTGAAAAAGTAGGAACAATCGTCAGGGGGGTGTCAGATGGGCTGGAAAGATGACATGAAATCGAAGATGGAAAAATGCGTGGAGAAGTTCAAGAAAGAGTTGGGAAAGGTCAGAACCGGGAGGGCATCCCTGTCTATCCTGGACGGAATAAAGGTCGAGTATTACGGTCAGCCTACGCCTCTCAACCAGGTGGCTACGCTTACGGTGCCGGAGAGCAGATTGATAGTGATACAGCCATGGGACGCCCAGATGATCCCTGTGATTGAGAAGGCTATTACCTCCAGCAACCTGGGTGTGAACCCTATGAACGACGGAAAGGTCATAAGAATTCAGATTCCGCCGTTGACGGAGGAGAGGAGGAAAGAGCTGGTCAAGACGGTGAGAAAAATGGCTGAAGACGCGCGGGTCTCGGTCAGACACGTTCGAAGGGAGTTCGTGGAGCTCGTCAGGGAGATGGAGAAGAACAAGGAGATCTCGGAAGACGAGATGAGGCGTTATCAGGAGGATATTCAGAAAGTCACGGACGATTACATAGGCAGAATCGACGAGGTGCTGGAGAAGAAGGAAAAGGAAATAATGGAAGTTTGAGGTGCTTCGTCACCACCTGAAGCGGCAGGGCTTTCCCGTGGAGAGCCCTGTTTTTATCTGGAGGCGATCCATTTGGGTGTAAAAAAGACGAAAATACCACGTCACGTTGCGATAATAATGGACGGCAACGGCAGGTGGGCGAGGCAGAGGGGACTTCCTCGTATCTTCGGCCACAGGGCTGGTATAAAGTCGGTTCGGAAGGCTGTGGAGTTTGCTTACGACAGGAATATAAAGTTCCTCACGCTTTTTGCGTTTTCCACCGAAAACTGGGGGCGCCCCAGGGAGGAAGTCGATGCTCTCATGAACCTTCTGAAGGAGTATATCGATAAGGAGCTGCCCGAGATGAAAGAAAAGGGCATAAGGGTCAACGTGATAGGCGATGTGGAGCGTCTTCCCCGGGACGTGCGCCGCAGGGTCCAGAAGGCTGTGAAGGATACCAGGAATCTGGATAGAATGGTTTTGACTCTTGCCCTGTCTTATTCCGGAAGGGATGAAATAGTGAGAGCTGTAAGGAGGTTGCTCGAAGAGGGAGAAGTGACCCCGGATGCTATGGACGAAGAGACATTCTCGTCTTATCTCGATTCCCCTTGGATTCCGGAACCCGATCTTCTGATTCGTACCAGCGGCGAGATGAGGATAAGCAACTTCATGCTCTGGCAGCTAGCCTACACGGAGATTTACGTCACGGAGAAGCTCTGGCCTCAGTTTACGAAGCGGGAGTTCCAGAGAGCTCTGGACGACTATGCGAGAAGGAGAAGGAGGTTCGGCCTCACAGACGAACAGATCGAAGATTTCCCCAGGGGAGAGGATGTTACTTAAAAGGGTCCTCACAGCTTTCATACTGATTCCGCTTCTCGTTGCCAGCGTTCTGTACCTTTCACCGAAGCAATTTTCCGTGTTGCTCGCTCTCGTTGCTTTTGTTTGCGGATTTGAATTCTCGCTGATGTTCTTCGGTGCTGGTTCGATCAGGTCTTATTTCCTTCCGTTTCTGGTCGGTGGTGCCGTTTACGCGATATGCACCAGGGGGAGTTCCTACTTCCTGCCTCTTCTGATATTGTCTTTCTTCTTCTTCCTGTTTTATTCGATCCTGCTGCCCGACACTCCAAGAGAGTCGGGGAGATGGTTTGCGTTTTCCCTTCTTGGATTCGTATACATCGCGCTTTTGCTCCCGTATTTTCAGTTTCTGAGGGAACTCGATGGAGGGGCTCATCTGATTTTCTCCGTGGCCGTGACAGTTTACGTGGGAGATACGGCGGCTTATTTCGCTGGATCCAGGTTCGGCAGAACCAAGCTCGCCCCGGCAATATCTCCGGGTAAGACGTGGGAAGGGGCCATTGCATCGGCTTTGTTCGGAACGGCCGCAGGTTGTATATACCTGACGGCCTTCGGGCTCGTGGACGGCAGGCTGAAGGCCATTCTCATCGCTTTCGTGGTTTCCACTGTGGGGCAATTCGGTGACCTGTTCGAGTCGCTCCTGAAGAGGGTGGCCGGTGTGAAAGATTCCGGATCGATTTTCCCCGGGCACGGCGGAATGCTCGACAGAATAGACAGCTTCATCGTGAACGGCGTGGTTCTGTATTTCCTCATGAAGGGGTTTTGACGTGAGGGGTATAGCTCTCCAGGGTTCGACTGGATCTATAGGAGTTTCCACTCTCGAGGTGATACGGGAGAACAGGGATAGATTCAGAGTCGTTTCTCTCATAGCGGGTAGAAACGTGGAACTTCTGGCCGAACAGATAGAGGAATTTTCCCCGATTGCGGTTTGCGTGGAGAGGGAGGAGGATGCAGAAAAACTCGAGAGGCTCGTTACTGCCGGTAGGTGTCGCATCCTTTGGGGTAAGGATGGAATAAAAGAAGCCACGCTCCTCGATGGAGTGGATACAGTTCTGGCCGGTGCGTCCGGGACTCATTGTCTGGAGGCCACGCTGGAAGCCACCAGAAGAGGAATGAGAATAGCCATCGCAAACAAGGAACTGCTGGTGACCGCTGGAGAACTTTTCGTCAGAGAGGCCGGGAAGTCCGGTGCGTTGCTGATTCCCGTGGACAGCGAGCATTCCGCCATATTTCAGGCCACGGTGGGACAACACAGGGAGGGGATAAAGAGGATAATACTAACTGCCTCAGGGGGCCCTTTTCACGGCAGGAACGATCTTGCCCTGAAGGACGTTTCCCTGGAGGACGCGCTCTCGCATCCCGTATGGAGGATGGGAAAAAAGATAACGATCGACTCTGCAACAATGATGAACAAGGGATACGAGATAATAGAGGCGGTGAATCTGTTCGGATTGCCTCCGGACAGGATAGATGTGGTCATTCACCCTCAGTCGATTGTCCATTCCATGGTAGAGTTCAGGGACGGTTCCATCCTCGCTCACATAGGAGAGCCGGACATGAGAATTCCGATTTCTTACGCGCTCGGTTACCCTGAAAGGGTGGATCTCCGAATAGAGATAGATTTGTTCGACGCGCTGAACGGGCTCGAATTCTTTCCTCCCGACTACGAGAGGTTTCCATCGATCCCCCTTGCGAAGGAGGTTGCAAGAAGAGGAGGGCTCCTGCCAGCGGTACTGGTGGGTGCGAACGACTACGCGGTGGAGGAGTTCATAAAAGGTAACATACGTTTTACCGATATATACAATGTGACTGAGAAGGTCGTGAGGAAAATGTACAGCAAGGAGAATGAACCCGTGACGCTTGAAGGTGTCGAGGAAACCATTTCGGAAGCGAGAACTCTAACTGGTAAAATAGTTGTAGAAATGAAAGGGAGAATAGAGGGTTGATCTACATTTTTTCTTTCATAGTCGTTCTGGGCATATTGATTTTCGTTCATGAGTTCGGGCATTTCATAGTGGCCCGGCTCATCGGCATCGAGGTTCAGAAATTTTCACTGGGTTTCGGCCCCAGGCTCGCGGGATTCAAGAGGGGAGAGACGGAATACCTGGTTTCCGCGATACCCTTCGGGGGATACGTTAAGTTGCTTGGGGAGACTCCGGAAGACGACGTTTCTCCTGAAAAGGAAGACCGCTCTTTTTCCCATCGTCCTCCGCTCCACAAGCTGCTCGTGGTTCTGGCCGGTCCTGGGTTCAACATCGTGTTCGCGGCCTTCGTTTTCTGGTTCATATTCATGGCGGGCATGCCGGTGCTCAAACCGGTTGTGGGTCAGGTTATCGAAGGGTCTCCCGCGGAGAAAGCCGGGCTGGTGAAGGGGGACGAAATAATCGAAATCGATGGCGTCCCGGTTTCCAGGTGGGAGGATGTAGCGAAGGTGATAAAAGAAAAGGGAGCCGGAAAGCTCCTGGTTCTCAAGGTGAAAAGAGGAGGGGAAGTGGTTGAAGTTTCTCTGGCGCCGGAGCTGAGGATCGTGAAAAACCTGTTCGGTGAGGAAGTGAAGGAGCCCAAGATAGGAATAGTGGCGAGCGGCGACTTTGAGATCCGCCGATACGATCCATTCAACGCGTTCTTCCTGGGTATCAGAGAGACGGGTAAACTGATATACCTGACTGTGATGACGGTCGTCAAGCTGGTCGAGAGAGTCGTTCCACTTAAGTCGCTTGGTGGTCCCATTCTTATCGCTCAGCTCGCGGGGGATCAGGCGAAGCAGGGACCGATGCCGTTTTTCTATTTCCTGGCGCTTTTGTCGGTGAACCTGGGAATTCTCAATCTCTTGCCGATACCGATTCTCGACGGCGGACACATAATGATCTACTCTATCGAGGCAGTGACAGGGAGAGAGATGAGCATGAAGGTGAGGGGAATCGTTCAGCAGATAGGGCTCGTCATCATAATAACTCTCGCCGTCCTTGTGTTTTACAATGACATCGCGAGAATATTCACGAAATGAATGGGTGCGGGGAAGGGCTGATAATAGCCATCGAGTCCACGCTTCTCCCGGGAAGCATTTCGATCGGTGAAAGATGCAGGGTTGTGTCGACGGCGTTCGTCGAGGAAGGCAGGCAGTTTTCCGGAGAGTTCCTGCCGCTTTTGGAAAGGATGCTGAAATCTGCGGGAAAGTCTCCCGAAGAGATTTCCGGGGTGGTTGTTTCTCAGGGACCGGGGTCTTTCACCGGCATTAGAGTAGGCCTCTCTTTCGCGAAGGGGATATCACTCGCTCTTTCTGTTCCGGTCTATCCCGTCCCGGGTCTCGATGTCATGGCGTATTTCGCTGCTTCCGCCGTTTCGGATGGGTGGGAGCTCTATCCCTGTCTGGATGCCAGAAAGGGTGAAGTATACACGGCCTGTTATGTATTGAGAAACAGCTTCCCTGTCAGGGAGGGGAATTACATTTCAATCACCCCGGAAAATCTGGTATATAAAATAGAAAATCGAAAAGCCCTCGTGTTCGGACCTGGTTTTGAGAGATACGAAGAATTTTTCCTCTCGAAGGGGATTGGGAAGGGAGATTTCGAATTGAGGGGTGTCTGTCTCGACTCCCGCCGCCTTCTCGAATACTTTTTCCGCTGCGAAGAGGTCATGCCCGTGGACCCTGAAAGGCTGTCCGCCATTTACGTCAGACCCTCTGAGGCGGAACTCAAACATAAAGGAGGATGATGATGACCTTTCGCGACGAGGAAATCATCGAAAAGCTGATGCAGGAGGATGAGGAATTCAGGAAGCTCGTCATGGAGCACAGGGAGCTCGACAGGAAGATACAGGACCTGGACTCCAAGCCTTACCTCATCCCCGCTGAGGAAGCCGAAAGAAAAAAGTTGAGCAGGCTGAAGCTCGCCAAGAAAGACCTCATAGCTCAGCGGGTGTCCGAGTATAGAAAATCCGTCCTCGGGGAATAGTATTATTGGGTGACCGTTCCGATCGTGGACACTTAATTCACGTTTGAGAGGTGAATATGAGAAGTAAGCGTGCCAAAGAAGGTCTCGAGAGGATGCCTACCCGCGCTCTGATTTGCGCCACAGGCGTGCCGAGAAGCGAGATGGACAAGCCGTTCATCGGGATTGCGTCTTCTTTCACCGATCTCATACCAGGGCACGTGGGGATGCGCCTTCTCGAGAGATACATAGAAAACGGAGTATGGGCGGGTGGAGGAGTGCCATTTGTTTTCGGCATTCCGGGCATATGTGATGGCATAGCAATGGGGCACAGGGGGATGCATTATTCCCTTCCTTCTAGAGAGCTCATCGCCGACATGGTCGAGTCGATTGCCGAGGCGCACGCGCTGGACGGGCTCGTGCTTTTGACCAATTGCGACAAGATAACGCCGGGAATGTTGATGGCGGCTGCGAGGCTGAATATTCCATCGATTGTGATAACCGCAGGTCCCATGCTGACAGGGAGGCTAGGAGAAAGGCGTCTCTCCCTGGTATCGGACACTTTCGAGGCGATAGGGCGCTACAAGGCGGGTGAGCTCACTGATGAGGACCTGGAATTTCTCGAGGGTGAGGCGTGTCCAGGAGAGGGGTCGTGCCAGGGGCTCTACACGGCGAACACGATGGCGTGTCTGACCGAGGCGTTGGGGATGTCGCTTCCCGGTTGCGGAACGGCCCTCGCGGTTATGTCGAAGAAAAAGCAGATTGCCTTCGCCACGGGGAAGAGAATCGTAGAGCTCGTGAAAGACGACGTGAAGCCGAGAGATATAATGACGAGGGAAGCATTCGAAAACGCGATAAGAGTCGATATGGCGCTTGGTGGCTCCACCAACAGCGTCCTGCATCTTCTCGCCATAGCACACGAAGCGCGCGTGGAACTTCCACTGAACAGATTCGACGAGATTTCCAGGGAAACTCCCCAGCTTGCAAGCGTGAGCCCCGCTGGTGAAAATTTCATGGAGGACGTGGAATACGCCGGCGGAATTCCCGCTGTTTTGAACAGGCTGTTGCCGATGCTCAGCTCGAATATCACCGTTTCCGGGCGCGATATAAAAGAAATTGCGGAAAAGGCCAGAGTTTATTCGGACGAGGTCATACGCCCTCTCGACAATCCCATAAGGAAAGAAGGGGGTATTGCGGTGCTGTGGGGGAATCTCGCCCCTGACGGTGCGGTGATAAAACAGTCCGGCGTGGACGAGAAGATGTTCAGGTTCAAGGGGAAGGCCGTTTGCTTCGACTCCGAGGAAGAGGCAATAAAAGAAATACTCGATGGGAAGATAGAACCAGGTTCGTTCATAGTAATAAGATATGAAGGGCCGAGAGGGGGGCCTGGAATGAGGGAGATGCTGGGGCCCACATCTGCTTTGATGGGAATGGGCCTGGGAGACAAGGTGGCGCTTCTCACGGATGGAAGATTTTCCGGCGGAACCCATGGACCGTGCATAGGGCACGTTTCACCGGAGGCGATGGAGGGAGGACCGATCGCCATAGTTCAAAACGGCGACGAGATATCCCTGGACATACCGGAGAGGAAGCTCGAGCTCCTGGTTTCAGAGGAGGAGATAAAAAGGAGGCTCGCGAGCTTCAGCCCGCCGGAACCCAAAGTGAAGTCCGGTTATCTGGCGAGATATTCGAGATTCGTGAGATCTGCCAATACAGGAGCCATTTGCACTGAAGAAAACAGATAAGTCAATGGAGGTTGTGCCTTGAAGATCACAGGTGCTGAGATTTTCGTCAGGTCTCTGATCGACCTGGGCGTCGACACGATATTCGGTTATCCGGGCGGCGCCGTAATAAACATTTACGACAGCCTGTTCAACAATACGTCCATCAGGCATTATCTCGTGAGACACGAGCAGGCGGCGGTTCACGCTGCTGATGGATACGCGAGGACGTCCGGCAAGACAGGGGTGGTGCTCGTGACCTCGGGTCCCGGAGCAACCAATACGGTGACCGGGATTGCCACGGCATATATGGATTCGATTCCTCTGGTGATTTTCACCGGTCAGGTGCCGACGCTGATGATAGGAAACGACGCTTTTCAGGAAGCCGACATCGTGGGAATCACCCGCCCGTGCACCAAGCACAATTACCTCGTGAAGGACGTCAAAGACCTGGCGAGGATCATAAGAGAGGCGTTTCACATAGCGAGCACGGGGAGACCTGGCCCCGTTCTGGTCGATCTGCCCAAAGACGTGATCACCTCTGTGCATGAATACAATCCTCCCAGGCAGATCGTTCTCAGAGGCTACAAACCCAACTACAAGGGGCACATGGGGCAGGTCAAAAAAGCGGTTGAACTGATATACAGTTCGAGGAGGCCGGTAATATATGCAGGAGGCGGTGTGATACTTGGAGACGGGGCGCGTCAGCTGACGGAGTTTGCGGACTTGATCGGCGTTCCGGTGACGCTGACCCTCATGGGGCTCGGGGCTTACCCGGCATCCGGTAAAAATTTCGTGGGTATGCTCGGGATGCACGGCACCTACGCTGCGAACATGGCAATTTCCAATTCGGATCTGATCATCGCCATAGGTGCCAGGTTCGATGACAGGGTGACCGGCAAGGTCGACGAGTTCGCGCCCGAAGCGAAGATAATTCACGTGGACATCGACCCCACGTCGATAAAGAAAAACGTGAAAGTAGATATTCCAATAGTCGGAGACGTCAAGGACGTGCTCAGAAAACTCATAAAGGTGGTGAAGGATTCAGGAGAGGCCGAGAAATACAGGAGGAAGATAGCGCCCTGGAGAAGCCAGATAGAAAAGTGGGACGCGGAACATCCCCTCAAGTACAAAAACAGCAAGACGAAGATAAAACCTCAGTACGTGGTCGAGAAGATTTACGAGATCACTAAGGGAGAAGCCATAATCTCAACCGAGGTGGGCCAAAACCAGATGTGGGCGGCTCAGTTCTACAAATTCGATAAGCCGAGAAGGTTCATAACTTCGGGTGGGCTTGGCACGATGGGATATGGTTTCCCAGCCGCCATAGGCGCTCAAATAGCCAATCCGGGTAAACTCGTCATAGACATAGCTGGAGATGGTTCTATTCAGATGAACATTCAGGAGCTTGCGACAGCCGTCCAGTACAAGCTACCGGTGAAGGTAGCCGTTTTGAACAACGGGAGCCTCGGTATGGTCAGACAATGGCAGGAGCTCTTCTTCGACGGCAAGTATTCGCAAACGTGCCTCCCGTCGCTTCCGGACTTCGTGAAGCTGGCGGAGTCTTACGGTGCTCTCGGATTGAGAGCCACGAAACCCTCGCAGGTGGAAGAGGTGATAAGAAAGGCGATCGAGCATCCGGGGCCGGTGCTCATGGACTTCATGGTGGACCCCCTGGAGCTGGTCTACCCGATGGTTCCCGCGGGAGCACCTCTTACGAAAATGCTCCTCGTATAACTTTTTCCTGGAGGAGATTAGATGAGACACACCATTTCGGTTCTGGTGGAAAATGAATTTGGGGTTTTGTCCCGCGTGGCGGGTCTTTTCAGCGGAAGGGGCTTCAACATCGAGAGCCTCTGCGTTGCCGAGACCATCGACCCCACGGTTTCGAGAATGACTATCGTGACCACCGGGAATGAGCAGATAATGGAGCAGATATTGAAGCAGCTGAACAAACTCGTCAGCGTCATCAAGGTGGTGGACATGACGCGGAGCGATTTCGTGGAACGGGAGCTCGTCCTCATAAAGGTGAGCGCCGACGAGAACACGAAACCGGAGATATTGAGACTTGTCGACATATTCAGGGGGAAGATAGTGGATGTGAGCACTGAATCCTACACTATAGAGGTGACGGGTGACGAGGGAAAGATAAATGCAATCATAGAGCTCATGAGGCCGCTTGGAATAAAGGAGATCGCCCGTACCGGCAAGGTGGCGATGACGCGCGGTCCGCGCACGCTCAAGGAAGCCAAGAAAATCAAACAGGGGGTGGAGAATGAAGATATATTACGAGAAGGACGCCAATCCTGAAATTCTCAAAGGGAAAACCATTGCGGTCATAGGGTACGGCAGCCAGGGTCACGCGCACGCCAACAACTTAAGAGACAGCGGTTACGACGTGGTTATCGGTTTGAGGGAAGGGGGAGTTTCGTGGAAGAAGGCAGAAGCAGCGGGGTTCACCGTTCTACCCACCTCGGAGGCTGTGGAGAGGGCGGACGTGGTGATGCTTTTGGTTCCCGATGAGATAATGGGCGATCTCTACAGGAGTGAGATTCAGGGGAATTTGAAGAGCGGTGCTTATCTGGCTTTTGCCCACGGCTTCAACATACACTTCGGACAGATTGTTCCTCCAGACGACGTGAACGTGTTCATGGTTGCTCCGAAGGGGCCGGGTCACCTGGTCAGGCATCAATACGTTCAGGGACAGGGAGTTCCCTCGCTGATGGCGATCCACCAGGATCCTTCTGGAGACACCAGAGATGTTGCGCTGGCGTATGCCTGCGGGATAGGTGCCGGGAAGGCGGGCATAATAGAGACCACCTTCAGGGAGGAGACGGAGACTGACCTGTTCGGTGAGCAGGTGGTTTTGTGCGGCGGCGTTACCGCTCTAATTCAGGCGGCATTCGACGTTCTGGTGGAGGCGGGGTATTCTCCGGAGATGGCTTATTTCGAGTGTCTTCACGAGTTGAAACTGATAGTGGATTTGATTTACGAGGGCGGAATCTCTAACATGCGTTATTCTGTGAGCAACACGGCGCAGTATGGCGATTTGACCAGGGGTCCCAGGGTAATAAATGAAAGTGTCAAGGAAGAGATGAGGAGGATTCTTGCAGAAGTTCAGAGCGGAGAGTTTGCCAGGGAGTGGATTCTGGAGAACAGAGCTGGCAGGCCTGTCTTCAACGCCCTGACTAAGAGGGGCGAGGAACACCTCATAGAGGAAGTGGGCAAAAAGCTCAGGGCGATGATGCCGTGGCTGCAGAAAGAGAAGCTGGTCGACAGGAGCAAGAACTGACAGGGGATTTTCATGGCAAGAGAAGGCGTTCCTTTTCTCGTTGCGGCTCTGGTGCTCGCGGTGGGATTGAAATTCTTTATTCCCAGCAGTAATTTACTCCCGGCGGTTTTCATCGTTCTGGCGGCGTTTGTCGCGTTTTTCTTCCGGGACCCGCAGAGGCAACCTCCTGACGACCCGAAAGCGGTGATCTCTCCTGCGGACGGGAAGATTGTATTCGCGGGAGACGTGGAGGGGGGGCATTTTTTCGAAGGGCCTTCCCGCAAGGTGAGTATTTTCATGTCACTGTTCGACGTCCACGTGAACAGAGCGCCGTTTTCGGGAAAGGTCGAGAAAATAGTCTATAACAGGGGGAAGTTTTTCCGCGCCGACGTGGACAAAGCGTCCCTGGAGAACGAGCAGAACTGGGTTATAATGTCTAATGGCGATAAGAAGTTTGCGTTCGTTCAGATTGCGGGCCTCGTGGCCCGCAGAATTGTGTGTAAGGTAGAAGAAGGAAACTTTCTCAAGAAAGGACAGAGAGTGGGTCTCATCATGTTCGGTTCCAGGGTCGATGTTTATCTTCCTCCTGACGCCATAATTAAGGTTGAAGTGGGCGACAGAGTGAGAGCCGGGGAGACCGTAATAGGGGAAATGTGATGGACAGGAAAAAAAGGAAGAGAAGAAACAGGGGCAAGGGTATATACGTCCTGCCCAATCTGATAACCACCGGAAGTCTGTTTGCCGGGTTTTACTCGATAGTTTCCACGTTCAACGGCGAGTTCGTGAAGGCGGCTTACGCGGTGTTGATTGCCGTGGTTCTGGATGGGCTGGACGGCAGAGTTGCAAGAGCCACGGGAACAACGTCTTCGTTCGGTGTGGAGTACGATTCTCTGGTGGATCTCGTTTCCTTTGGGGTGGCTCCAGGATTCCTTGTGTATGCCTGGGCTCTGACTCCATATGGCAGGGTGGGCTTTCTCGCCGCATTTCTATACGTAGTATGCGGGGCCCTCAGGCTGGCGAGGTTCAACATCCAGGTGGGTAGCCTGGAGAAAGGGAGGTTCAATGGACTTCCCATCCCTGCGGCGGCTACGCTAATTTCCTCGATGATACTTTTCATAAATTACACGGGCTACTCCGGGAAAGGGAAGAATCTCGCGGTTATCCTGAGCATTTACGTGGTGGCGTTTTTGATGGTTTCCAACGTGAAATACAAAAGCTTCAAGGATCTCGAGCCCTTCAGGCGGAGACCCTTCCACACGCTCGTAGCCATAGTGCTGCTCATGATTCTTTTGCTCTCTGAGCCCGAGGTTATGATATTCGCGTTCACTATTCTCTACATTTTATCCGGACCCGCGGAGGCTCTGTTGAAAGGCAGGGTGACTTCCAGGGAAAGAATCAAGGAAAAGGAGGAGAAGTTCGGATAATGGGAATGAATTTGACCGAGAAGATAATCGCCAGACACGCAGGAGTGAGCAGTGTCGAGCCTGGGGATCTCGTGCTCGCCAGGGTTGACCTTGCTCTGGGAAACGATATTACGAGCCCGATTGCAATAAAGCAGCTTTATGCCCACGGGGTCACGGAGGTTTTCGATCCAGAGAGGATCGCTCTGGTTCCGGATCACTTCACCCCCAACAAGGACATAAAGTCCGCCGAGCAGGTGAAAATGATGCGAGAGTTTTCCGCCAGATACGGCATAAAGAACTTCTTCGAAATTGGGGAGATGGGAATTGAACACGTCCTTCTGCCCGATAAAGGTCTCGTCCTCCCGGGTGATCTCGTCATTGGTGCGGACAGTCACACCTGCACTTACGGCGCGCTCTGCGCGTTCTCGACCGGCGTTGGAAGCACGGATCTCGCCGCTGCCATGTTGAGCGGGGAGGTGTGGCTCAGAGTGCCGGAGAGCATCAAGTTCGTGCTCAAGGGGAAACCGCCCGAGTGGGTAGAAGGCAAGGACATAATACTTTACATAATCGGTGACATAGGTGTAGACGGCGCGCTTTACAAATCTATGGAGTATTCCGGTGATGGAATAGCGCATCTTCCGATGGCGTGGCGGTTCACCATTGCGAACATGGCGATCGAGGCAGGGGCGAAAAACGGCATATTCCCGTTTGACGAGATAACCGAGGGGTATGTCAAAGAGAGAGCCTCGAGGGAATATGAGATTGTCACGCCCGATCCGGACGCGAATTACTCGGAGGTTAGAGAGTACGACCTTTCGTCTCTCGAACCGCAGGTTGCGTTCCCTCACCTGCCTGAGAACACAAAGCCGGTGAGTGAGGCGACGGACGTGCACATCGATCAGGTTGTCATAGGTTCGTGCACAAACGGCAGGATAGAGGACCTGAGGTCCGCCGCGAAGGTTCTCGAAGGAAAGAGAGTCAAAAAAGGAGTGAGGCTCATAGTCATTCCCGCGACTCAGGAAATCTACATGCAGGCGCTTAGAGAGGGACTCATAGAAACTTTTGTGGAAGCCGGCGGTGTGGTTTCCACGCCGACTTGCGGCCCTTGCCTCGGAGGGCACATGGGAGTCCTCGCCGAGGGAGAGAGGGCCGTTGCCACCACCAACAGGAATTTCGTCGGCAGGATGGGGCACCCTGGAAGCGAGGTATACCTGGCCAATCCTGCGGTGGCGGCTGCATCGGCCGTGTTGGGGAGAATTGCCCATCCAGCCGAGGTGATGTAAACTTTTAAAGCTTGTCTTTTTTCGAATATTCCCAGCTACGAGGTGGCCAATGGAAATCAGGGGAAAAGTATGGAAGTTCGGAGATGACGTGGACACCGATGTGATTATACCAGCGAGATATCTGAACATGTCTGACCCGGAGGATCTGGCGAAACACTGCATGGAGGATCTGGATCCGGAATTTGCGAGCAAGGTTTCCCCGGGCGACATAATAGTTGCCGGTAAGAACTTCGGGTGCGGTTCTTCCAGGGAGCATGCTCCCATCGCCATAAAAGGAGCCGGAGTGTCTGCGGTGGTTGCAAAATCGTTCGCCAGGATATTTTTCAGGAATTCGTTCAACATGGGGCTGCCCATAGTTGAAGCTCCTGAGGCGGTGGACAGGATAGATGAGGGGGACGAGCTCGCCATAGACGTGAGTAAGGGAGAGATTCGAAATTTGACGAAAGGGGAAACCTACTCGGTCAAGCCTATTCCCCAGTTCATGAGGGATTTGATAGAAGCAGGTGGTCTCATGCCATACGTGCTCAAAAGAGTGAAAGGAGAAGCCTGATGCCTAAGATTGCGGTTTTTCCGGGTGACGGTATAGGGCCAGAGGTGGTCAGAGAGGCTCTCAAGATTTTGAAAAGAATCGAGAGCGTATTCGGAGTGTCCTTCGAGTTCGAGGAGGCGCCTCTCGGAGGAGCTTCCATAGATGCATATGGGGTTCCAATGACGGATGGTGCGATGAAGCTCGCTCTGGAAGCGGACGCGGTTTTACTCGGCGCGGTGGGCGGTCCGAAGTGGGATGAGTTGCCTTTCGAGATTCGCCCGGAAAGAGCTCTTCTGGCGCTCAGAAAGAACCTGAATCTGTTTGCCAACTTAAGACCCGCGAAAATATACGGTCCTCTGGCGGGTGCCTCCACGCTGAAGAGGGAAGTGATAGAGGGTGTGGATATCATGGTGGTAAGGGAGCTGACGGGAGGCATTTACTTCGGCGAGCCCCGCGGAATAAGAGAGGAAAATGGAGAAGAAGTCGGGATTAATACCCTGGTGTACAGGAGGAGCGAGATAGAGAGGGTGGCCAGGGTCGCTTTCGAGATAGCCAGGAAAAGGAGCAAGAAACTCACGTCGGTGGACAAGTCGAACGTCCTGGAGAGCACGGAATTGTGGAGGAAGGTCGTAACGGATGTGGGGAAAGAGTATCGTGATGTCGAGCTCAACCATCTTCTGGTGGACAACTGCGCGATGCAGCTTGTCAGGTACCCGAAGCAGTTCGATGTTCTGGTGACCACCAACATGTTCGGTGACATACTAAGTGACGAAGCGGCGATGATAACGGGCTCGATCGGGATGCTGCCTTCCGCGTCCATAGGAGGTGAAACGGGGCTCTACGAACCCGTGCACGGGTCTGCTCCAGACATAGCCGGAAAGGACGTGGCGAATCCTCTCGCTACGATTTTGTCAGTGGCGATGATGTTGAAGTATTCCTTTGACATGGATGAGGCGTCTGGGGCAATAGAGAAGGCAGTGGAAGATGTGCTGGATGCAGGATACAGAACGGCGGACATAGCCTCCGAGGGAACCAGAGTCGTCTCGTGCAGTGAAATGGGGAACAGGGTGATAGAAGCCCTCGAAAAATTATTTTGAAGAAAATCTTTGAGAGGGGTGATCCGATGAGTGGGAAAAGCTTCAGTGTGGCAGTGGTGGGAGCAACCGGAGCAGTGGGTCAGGTGATGCTGGAGCTCCTCGAAGAGAGGAAGTTTCCTGTGAAGAGCTTGAAGCTTCTCGCGTCGGAGCGTTCGGCCGGGAAAAAGTTGAAGTTCATGGGAGAGGAAATCCCAGTCGAGGTTCTCTCCAAGGATTCGTTTTCGGGTGTGGACATAGCGCTCTTTTCCGCAGGCGCTTCGAGGAGCAGGGAATTCGCCGGGCACGCGGTGGATGCAGGTGCAGTCGTTGTTGACAACAGTTCCGCCTTCAGGATGGATCCCGATGTTCCCCTGGTTGTGCCGGAGATCAACGCCCACGCCATAGCCGGACACAAGGGAATAATAGCGAATCCTAACTGCACCACGATAATAACGATAATGCCCCTCAAACCCCTTCACGACTACGGAAAGGTTAAGAGGGTCGTTGCTTCGTCCTACCAGGCGGTATCCGGGGCTGGGGCTAAGGCCATGGAGGAATTGAAGAAGCAGGTGGAAGATTTCGTAGCGGGGAAGGACCTGAAGGTCGAGGTGTTCCCGAAGCAGATCGCGTTCAATCTGATTCCCAGAATAGACACGGTTCAGGACAACTATTACACCCGCGAAGAGATGAAGATGGTCAATGAGACGAGAAAGATCATGGGTGACGATTCGATCAGAATCACCTGCACCACCGTGAGAGTTCCCGTGTTCAGGGCTCATGCCATATCGGTCAACGTGGAGACGGAGAAAAAGATCACTCGTGAGAAGGCGATGGAGTTGATAGACGCGTTTCCCGGGTGCAGGGTGATGGACGACCCGGCGAATGATGTGTATCCTGACCCGCTTATAGCTTCCGGAAAGGACGACTGCTACGTGGGGAGAATCAGAGAAGACGAGTCCATAGAGAACGGGATCAACTACTGGGTTGTCGGGGATCAGCTGAGGAAAGGCGCAGCGTTAAACGCGATACAGATAGCGGAAGTGCTCGTAGAGAAGTACCTGTAGTCTTCTGCCATGGGGAGGAATGTTCTTCTCGTTCTGTCGTATGATGGCACCGAGTTCCACGGCTTTCAGGTGCAGAAGGCAGGTTTGACTGTTCAGCGTGCCCTGGAAGAGGCTCTGTTTGAAATCACTGGTAGCCGGGTCAGGGTGAACTCTTCCGGTAGGACCGACGCGGGAGTTCACGCCCTGTGCCAGGTGGTGAATTTCCTCACCGAGAGCGGAATACGGGTGGAAGCCCTCGTTCGGGCTCTCAACTCCAGGCTTCCCGAGGCGATTCGCGTTTTGCACGCTCAGGAAGTTCATCAGGGCTTTCACGCGAGAAAGGATGCGATCAGGAAACTTTATCGTTACGTCTTATTCAACGGTGAGGTGATGCCTCCTTTCTACAGGAATTACGCGTGGCACCTGAAGCAGCCCAAGATAGACCATGAGTTTCTGGACCGGGCTGCGAAGGCCTTCGTCGGCGAGAAGGATTTCACGTCATTTATGGGTAGCGGTTCGTCTGTGAGAAACAGAGTCAGGAGAGTGGAGAGATTCGAAGTGGAAAGAAGGGGAGAGTTCGTCGTGTTCTCGGTTCAGGCGAACGGGTTTCTCAAGAACATGGTAAGAAACATGGTGGGCACACTGGTTGATGTTGCGAAAGGAAGGATAGACCCTTCGGACATAGATGCTATAATTGAGTCGAAAAACAGGAGAAAGGCTGGAATGTGTGCTCCTCCGCAAGGGTTGTATCTCTGCGGGGTAGACTATGGGGTCATGTCATTTCACGCCCCGTTGCCATTTCCCCTTGACTTTTAATGGGTGATTTATTATAAGTTTAACTTTGATTTATAAGAGGAAAGAGGTGTGTGGATATGAACAAGACAACGTATTTCGCCAAGCCGGGAGAAGTTGAGCGGAAGTGGTATCTCGTGGATGCAGAGGGGAAAACTCTCGGTAGACTCTGCTCCGAGATCGCCAAGATTCTCAGGGGAAAGCACAAGCCTCAGTTCACTCCTCACGTGGATACCGGTGATTTCGTCATCGTTGTCAACGCCGAGAAGGTGAAGCTCACGGGGAAGAAACTCGATAAGAAGGTTTACTACAGGCACTCCGGGTATCCGGGTGGAATAAAGTCGATAAATGCGAAGAGGCTTCTGGAGAAATTTCCAGAGAGGGTCATAGAGTACGCCGTGTGGGGAATGCTTCCCAAGAACAGTCTTGGGCGGCGCCAGTTCAAGAAACTGAAGGTTTACAGAGGACCAAATCACCCGCATGAAGCTCAAAAACCGGAAAAACTGGATTTATAAATAAGGGAGAGGATGAAAATGGCCGAGGTCAAGTATTATTACGGGACTGGAAAGAGAAAAACTTCTACTGCCAGAGTGTTCATAAAGCCCGGAAGCGGCGTCATCACGATCAATGGGAGGGATTTCGAGGATTATTTCCCTCTCGAACCGTGGAGAAAGGTGGCCCTTTCCCCTCTGGAAGTGACGGGCAATCTGGGGAAGTTCGATATCAAGATCAACATCAGAGGCGGCGGGATAAGTGCTCAGGCAGATGCAGTCAAATACGGTATAGCGAAGGCTCTGGTGGCTTGGCAGCCGGAGCTCAGGACTCAGTTGAAGAAGCAGGGTTTCCTCACGAGAGATGCGCGAGTGAAGGAAAGGAAGAAATACGGTCAGCCTGGTGCGAGAAAGAGGTTCCAGTTCTCGAAGAGGTGATATCCCTGTCCCTGTGACAAGACGAGAAAAAGGGGAAGGGTATCCTTCCCCTTTTTTATTTGTGCGGATGAGTGGGGGTTGAGATGGTCAGGGTAGGAATTTTCGGTGCAACCGGGTACACGGGGCTGGAGCTGGTCCGAAGGCTTTGCAAGCATCCCGGGGTCGAAATCGTTCTTTTGACGAGCGAACAGTATGCGGGGAAGCAGCTTCACGACGTTTTCCCATTCGCTCCTAGGTTCGACTTTCCCCTCGTGAACTCGGAAGAAGGGTTGGAAAGTTCTCTCGACTTCGCATTTCTGGCTCTCCCGCATACGGTTTCGATGAGGCTCGTTCCGGCTCTTCTCGATGAGGGCGTGAAGGTGATCGATCTCAGTGCTGACTTCCGGCTCAGCGATCCGGTCCTGTACGAAGAAACCTACGGTGTGGAGCATTCTTCACCGCATTTGCTCCGGGAATCCGCCTACGGGCTTTGCGAGATAGAGAGGGAGAAGATAAAGGGTGCCAGGCTTGTTGCGGTTCCCGGTTGTTTCCCGGCATCCGTGATAATACCGCTGTATCCTCTCCTCAAAGAGGGGATCGTGGACGAAAAGATAATCATAGCCGATTCGAAGACGGGTGTATCCGGTGGGGGAAGGACTCCAAAGCTTTCCTTCCACTACCCCGAGGTGGAGGGGGGTATCATCGCGTACGGTTTCCCCAGGCACAGGCACACGTCTGAGATGGAGGATGTTCTCTCGCGCACGACCGGCTCGAGTGTCTCGGTTGCGTTCGTTCCTCATCTGGCTTCCATGGTGCGGGGCATACTCTCCACCATATACCTTCCTCTGAAGGGCGGCGTGGATGAGAGTGACGTTGCTCATGCGTTTGCTCGCAGCTACGGCGAAGAGCCGTTCGTCAGGATTTATGGAGGGAGTGTTTTCCCTTCTACGAAGTATGTGGCGGGAACCAACTATTGCGATATAGGATTCCAGTTCAGAGAGGATTCGGGGCTCCTCATAATAGTGTCTGCGATAGACAACCTGGTAAAAGGAGCATCCGGGAGCGCTGTTCAGTGCCTGAACGTCATGCTCGGGTGTGACGAGAGGACTGCCCTTGATGATGGACCTCTCTTCCCGTAATATTTTCCCTATGAAGGCTGGAATAGTTATACCCGCGAGATACGGTTCGACTCGTTTCCCTGGAAAGCCCCTCGTGAATATTCTGGGAAAACCGTTGATTCTTCACGTGTGGGAGAAGGCGCTTGAGGTCAGTTCTGCAGATTCGGTGGTGGTTGCCACGGACGATGTGAGGATAGCCGATGTTGTCGAGTCGGCTGGAGGGGTTGCTGTCATGACGCCATCGGAACTGCCTTCCGGGACCGACAGAGTTTTTCACGTTGCCCGGGAAATGGAGTGGGACGTGGTGGTCAACCTGCAGGGAGACGAACCCCTGATTTCTCCTGAGATGGTTGACGAACTCATCTGGTCGTTCAGCGAGCACGAATCACAGGATGTTGCTACTGTAGCATCGAGGAGCGCTTCCAGGGACGATTTCGCCAATCCGAACGTTGTCAAGGTCGTCGTGGATTCTGAAGGATTCGCTCTCTACTTTTCACGTTCACCCATTCCTTATCACAGAGAACTGGAATTCGAGGGGTTTTTGAGGCACGTGGGGATATATGCCTTCAGGAGAGATTCTATAGAGAGATTGCGGACTCTTCCTCGTGGAAAGCTCGAGCGGGTCGAGAGCCTGGAGCAGTTGAGGTGGATGGAGGCCGGTTTCAGGGTGAAGGTGATATTCTCCGACTACGAGCCTGTGGGTGTGGATGTCCCCGAGGACGTGGAAAAGGTCGAGAAAATCATGATTGAAAGGGGAGGTACGAAGTGAAACCGAAATACATCTTTATTACCGGTGGGGTCGTGTCTTCGCTCGGCAAGGGATTGGCTGCGGCGTCTCTCGCTGCCTTGCTGGAGAGCCGGGCTCTCAAGGTCACTCTTTTGAAGCTCGATCCCTACATCAACGTCGATCCGGGAACGATGAATCCCTTTCAGCACGGGGAGGTTTATGTCACCGATGACGGAGCGGAGACTGATCTCGACCTGGGTCATTACGAGAGGTATACCTCCGTCACCATGTCTGAGAAGAACAACTGCACCACAGGGAAGATCTACTATTCGGTGATAATGAAGGAACGCAGGGGTGATTACCTGGGCGGGACTGTCCAGGTAATCCCTCACATAACGGACGAGATAAAGAGGGTGATATACCGGGCGGGAACGGGTTTCGATCTCCTCATCGTCGAGGTGGGGGGCACGGTGGGCGACATAGAATCGCTTCCCTTCCTCGAGGCGATCAGGCAGGTTGGGATAGAAAAGGGGAAAGAGAACGTGGTCTACATCCACGTGACTCTCGTGCCGTATATAAAGACTGCAGGTGAATTGAAGACCAAGCCCACTCAGCACAGCGTCCAGAAGCTGAGGGAAATAGGTATCCAGCCCGATATTCTTCTCTGCCGTACCGACAGGGAACTTCCAAAGGATATCAAGGCGAAGATAGGTCTTTTCTGCAACGTCAGCGAGGAGTCGGTCATAACGGCCAGGGACGTGGAGTGCATCTACGAGGTTCCGATAATATTTCACCAGGAAGGACTCGACGACAGAGTGGTCGAACTCTTGAACATATGGACGAGGGACCCTGATCTTTCGAACTGGATGGAAGTGGTCGAGAAGGTGAAAAACCCCACTGGAGAAGTCACCATAGCGATCGTGGGCAAATACGTGGAACTCAGGGAATCCTACAAGAGCCTGAACGAAGCACTCGTTCACGGTGGGATAGCTAACAACGTGAAGGTATCTCTCAGGTACGTCGACTCGGAAGAGGTGGAGGCGAGCGGTGCGGATCCTTTGCTCAAGGGAGTGGACGGAATACTCGTTCCCGGAGGTTTCGGAAGAAGGGGAGTCGAGGGCAAGATACTCGCTGCGAGATACGCTCGTGAGAACCGGATTCCGTATTTCGGCATTTGTCTCGGCATGCAGGTGGCGGTGATAGAGTTCGCCAGGGCGGTTTGCGGGCTCGAGGGCGCCAACTCGAGGGAGTTCGACCCGGATACTCCATATCCCGTGATCGATCTGATGCCGGAGCAGAAGGAGGTGGAGAACCTGGGAGGCACAATGCGCTTAGGCGCTTATCCGTGTATCCTCGAAGAAGGAAGCCACGCTCACAGTGCATATCAGGTGAAGGAGATATCCGAAAGACACAGGCACAGATACGAGGTGAACAATGAGTTCAGGGAAGTCTTGTCGAAAGCGGGGATGCTCTTTACGGGGCTTTCCCCCGACGGAAGGCTAGTGGAGATAATAGAAGTTGAGAATCATCCGTGGTTCCTGGGATGTCAGTTCCACCCAGAGTTCAAATCCAAGCCAAACAAACCTCACCCGCTGTTCATTTCGTTCATATCCGCGGCGAAGGAATTTTCGGACAAAGTGAGGGAGATGGCGTGAGCGGATTCAGGGTTCGGATAGCCGACGTTCTGGAAGTGGGCGGAGACGTGTTTTTCGTAATAGCCGGTCCCTGCGTCATCGAGTCCAGAGACGTCGTTTTCGAAGTTGCCGAGGATCTCAGGAGGCTTTCTGAAGAAATGGGAATACCGGTTGTTTTCAAGTCATCTTTTGACAAGGCGAACAGGTCTTCCGTCGATTCTTACAGGGGACCGGGACTGGATGAGGGACTCGCCGTTTTGGCAGAAGTCAAAAGAGAGTTCGGCTTGCCGGTTCTCTCGGACGTCCATGAAGTGAGGCAGGTTGCCCCAGCGGCGGAAGTGCTCGATGTGATCCAGATCCCTGCTTTTCTTTGCAGGCAGACGGACCTTCTCATAGAAGCGGGAAAGACGGGAAAGGCGGTGAACATCAAGAAAGGGCAGTTCATGGCCCCGAGAGACATGATAAATGCGGTTGAAAAGGTCAGATCAACCGGGAACGAAAATGTCTTTGTGACGGAGAGAGGTTCGACTTTCGGTTACAACAACCTGGTGGTGGATATGAGATCCTTTTCGATAATCAGGGAGTTTGCCCCGTGCGTCTTTGATGCCACTCACAGCGTCCAGCTTCCCGGAGGCCTCGGAAAGGCTTCGGGGGGGGAGAGGCGGTTCGTGGAGCCACTTGCTCTTGCTGCCGTTGCTGCGGGAGCGGATGGAATATTCATGGAGGTCCATCCCGATCCCGACAGCGCCCTTTGTGATGGTCCCAACAGCCTGCCGCTTTCCCAGGTACGAGGGCTCGTCGAGAAGCTCGTTGCTGTGAGAAAAACCTTGTCGGGGGAATGAGATGTCACCTAATGAAGCGATAGCTCTTGCCAGAGAAGTCTTGAGGATCGAGGCGGAAGCCATTTCCGAGATAGAGTCCAAGGTCGATGAGAGGTTCGTGAGGGCG
This sequence comes from uncultured bacterium, assembly GCA_964429585.1. Classification (GTDB taxonomy): domain Bacteria; phylum Desulfobacterota; class Deferrimicrobia; order J040; family J040; genus CAYSCN01. The sequence goes on from CAYSCN010000003.1 coordinate 87,091, forward strand.
ATAGAGATTCTCAAGGATACGAGAGGGAAGGTGGTTCTCACGGGAATGGGAAAGTCCGGACTGATAGGCAAGAAGATTGCGGCAACTCTCGCGTCGACAGGGACGCCTGCATTCTTTCTTCACCCGGCGGAAGCGATACATGGAGACGTTGGTATGATAATGCCGGAGGATACTCTGATAGTCCTTTCCAACTCGGGGGAAACTCCTGAAGTGATATCGATCCTCCCAGTCGTGAAGAGGATGGGGGTCAGAGTCATAGCCCTGCTGGGTAATTTGGATTCCACGATATCGAAACACGCCGATGTTGTGATAGACGTTGGTGTTTCCAGGGAAGCCTGTCCGCTTGGAGTTGCACCCACGTCGAGCACGACCGCTGCTCTCGCCATGGGGGATGCGATAGCAGTCGTGCTGCTGAAGGAGAAAGGATTCTCGCTAGAAGAATTCGCTCAGCTCCATCCCGGAGGGGCTCTTGGTAGAAAACTCAAACTCGTATCTGACCTCATGCACACCGGGGAGGAAATTCCTCTCGTCGAGCCGGATACTCTCCTGAAAGACGTTCTTTACGAGATTTCTTCCAAGAGGCTCGGTATCACCGGCGTTGCGGATGAAGCGGGAAGGCTCGTCGGTGTCATAACCGACGGTGACCTGAGAAGGGCGATGGAAAGAGGGGTGGATGTGTACAATTCCAGGGCGAAAGACATAATGACCACGAATCCGAAGAAGATAAGAGAGAGCGAGCTCGCCGCCAAGGCGCTGGAGATGATGGAGCGATTCAAGATAACGTCGCTTTTTGTGTTCAATGATGAAATGGAAGAACTCGTCGGGATAATTCACATACACGACCTGCTGCACTCGAAAATCACGTGAGGGGAAAAAATATGAAAACGGAACTTGCAGAGAGAGTGAAGTCGCTGAGACTGCTTCTGCTCGATGTGGACGGTGTGCTGACGGATGGGCGCATCGTTTATTCTTCCTCGGGGGAGGAACTGAAGTTCTTCGACGTGAGGGACGGCCACGGTATCAAGCTTCTCCAGAGGGCCGGTTTCAAGGTTGGTATCATCACCGGCAGGAGCTCCCAGGTGGTGGAGAGAAGGGCTAAGGAGCTCGGCATCGACATCGTGTATCAGGGTCAGTTTGACAAGGTGAAGGCTCTCGAGGAGATTCTCCGGGATACCGGATTTTCCCTGGAGCAGGTTGGATACGTGGGCGATGACATAGTCGATGTCCCCGTGATGAGGAGAGTCGGATTCGCGGCGGCGGTGGGAGATGCAGTCGAGGAAGTAAAGGAAAATGCCCACTACGTTTCGTCACGGCCGGGCGGCAGGGGAGCTGTGAGGGAAATCGTGGAGTTGATTCTGAAGGCTTCCGGCCTTTGGGAAAAGGTTACATCCAGGTATTTCGAGTAAGTCCTCTTCGTGCACCCCGTTTTTACAGACGTTCCAACCGAAGTCCCTTTATGAATTCTCGGAAAGAGTGATAATATAGTCCTGTGATGAAGCATGGAATAATATTTGCTACAGTAGCTCTTCTGCTTCTGTCATATTCGTGTTCGGCGGATTACGGCGTAAGCGGTGCTCTCACCAGAACTGTCGCTTCGCCTTCTCAGTCGGACGCGGACATGATAGTCGAGAGGTTCACGTTCGACGAAATTTCGGCGAGGGAAAGAGGGGTTTCCTTTTCGGCCGACAGGGCTTTTTACTATGAGGGGGAAAAGCTACTATTCTTGAAGAACGTGAGTGGGGATTTCTCTTATCCTTCGGGGAAGTTTTCTTTTTTCCTTCCAGAGGCGGTTTATGACAGGGAGCACAATCAGCTCGTGGCGCTCTCGAAAGTTTCCATCTCGACCGCGTCGGGATTTTCCGTGAGAAGTGAGGGAGGAGTGCTTGATTTGGAGAAAAACGAGGTTTCCCTTGAGAGGAACGTGGTGATAACCACGTCTTCAATGGAAATCAGGGGAGAGACGGGACAGGTGGATCTCAGCAGCGGGACGGTTAGATTGAGGATTGTGGAGGGAGAGATACGCAGTCTGGGAGGCGTCAGGGAAGATATTCGGGAGGTGATCAAGTGAAGAAGTTGTCGTTCTTCGCTATCGTTTTCTCGCTCGTGGGGGTGATGTTTTTTTCTGGATCCTCGGCTGCCGGGGACGCCGGCGGGAAAGAGGTGTTGAAGAGGGCATCTACGAAACCGATAGAGATCACGGCGGAGGAACTGATCGCTGAGAGGGCGAAAAACAGGGTGATCTTTAAGGGAAACGTGGTGGCGAGACAGGAAGGGCTCGTCATATACGCCGACGAGCTCATTGCTCAATATGAGAGCGATGGGAAGGAGATCGAAAAGATCGAGGCGAATGGTGACGTTCGTGTCGTTCAGGAGGGGATCAGAGAGGCCACCGGAGACAGGGCGGTTTTCCTGAATAAGGAGCAGAGGATAGAACTCGAAGGCAATGCAACCGTCAGGGAAGGAGAGAGCACGCTCATCGGTGAGAAACTCACCATATACCTGGCCGAGAACAAAAGCGTCATTCAGGGGGGGGAAGAAGGAAGAGTGAGAGCTATAATAAATCCACAGAAATTCATGAAGAAAAAGGGGGAGGAGAAAGATTCCGAAGGGGGGAGAGACTGACATTGAAGGTCCTCAGGGCGGAGAACATCGTCAAGTTCTACGGGAAGAGAGAAGTACTGAAGGGGATTTCCATAGAAGCCCACACAGGAGAAGTTCTGGGTTTGCTTGGTCCGAACGGTGCGGGCAAGACGACCCTTTTCTACGCCATAACCGGCCTGATAGTCCCGGAAGAGGGAAAGATCTTCTTCGATGGTCAGGACATAACGAGGCTTCCTATGCACAAAAGGGCAAGGCTTGGAATCGGATATCTTCCCCAGGAAGCATCAATATTCAGGAAACTCACCGTCGAGGACAACGTCAGAGCCATCCTGGAGATGATGCCGGTTTCCCAGGAAGAGGTCGAAAACAGGCTCGAGAGACTTCTGGATCAGCTCGGAATAGCGCATCTGAGAAAGGTTATGGGTTATGCTCTCTCGGGTGGGGAGAGGAGGAGAGTGGAAATCTGCAGAGCCCTCACACTTTCTCCCTACTTTTTGCTGCTCGACGAGCCGTTCGCGGGTATAGATCCCATCACGATATCCGATCTTCAGAGAATCATTCTCAACTTGAGGGACCAGGGGATTGGTGTGATTATAACCGACCACAATGTGAGGGATACTTTGAGGGTGTGTGATAGAGCGTATATAATAAACGAAGGGGAAATACTGGAGGAAGGAGAGCCAGAAGTTATTTTCAACTCGCACAGGGTGAAGGAAGTCTATCTGGGAGAGGAGTTTTCGATCTGATGGCTCTCGAAATAAAACATAACCTCAGACTCCAGCAACAGTTAAAGTTAACGATCACCCCACAGCTTCAGCAGGCCATAAAGCTCCTTCAGCTAACCAGGCTGGAGCTCGAACAGGCTATCAGGAACGAGCTCGAACAGAACCCGGTGCTCGAGGAAGTCATAGAACAGGAGCGTCCGGAGCCGGAAGGTGATTCCGAAGCTCGTGAAGTGGAAGGAGTGAAATCGGAGGGAAACGGCCTCGATGAGCCGGACTACGAAGCTCTTTTCCCCGACGAGCCGTATGGAAGTTACAGGGTGGAGAGGGAAGCACAGGAGGAAGACGGGAGGCCGGTTTATGAAAACACCTTGAGGGTGGAGCTGTCACTGATAGAACATCTGATGACTCAGTTGTCCCTCGACGAATTCACCGAGGAACAGAGGAAAATAGGTGAATTTTTGATAGGAAACATCGACGAGAACGGGTATTTGATGGTCGAGGTGGAAGAGGTTGCCGATATGCTCGGCGTTTCTGCAGAGGAAGTGGAAGAAGTTCTCCAGAGAATTCAAAGGTTCGATCCCACGGGGGTCGGCGCCAGGAATCTGAGAGAGTGCCTGATGGTACAGGCAGGGGAGAAGTTCGGTGATGGGTCGGTGGAATACCAAATATTGAGGGATCACTTCGACAGGTTCATCAAGGGTGACATAGCGGGAATTTCCAGGGAGCTCGGGTTGGGGAAGGAGGAGGTTCAGGAGGCTTTCAGGAACATATCGAAGCTCGATCCAAAACCGGGCAGGTCCCATTCGACTTCCACGGTTCATTACGTTACTCCTGATATTTACGTCTACAAAGTCGGGAACGATTGGGTGATAGAGCTGAACGAGGACGGGCTGCCGAAACTCAGGATAAATTCCTACTACAGGCAATTGATCAAGAACAGAGACTCCCTTTCGAAGGAGGAGAGGGAGTATCTGAAGGAAAAAGTCAACTCGGCTGTCTGGTTCATAAAGAGCATATACCAGCGAAGGAAGACCATTTACAGAGTCATGGAATCCATCCTCAAACATCAGATAGAGTTTTTCGAGAGAGGCCCCGGACACCTGAGGCCGCTTACCTTGAAAGACGTGGCGGAAGACATTCAGATGCACGAGTCTACCGTGTCTAGAGTTACGAGCGGCAAGTACGTGCACACTCCTCACGGGTTGTTCGAGCTCAAGTACTTTTTCACCGGCGCCCTGTCGAAAAGTGATGGAGACTCGGTTGCTTCGGAGTCGGTAAAGGAGAAGATAAAGGAGCTCATAAAAAACGAAGATCCGTTGAAGCCGTTGAGTGACATTCAGATAGCGAAGATCCTCAAGTCTCAGGGGATAAACATAGCGAGGAGGACAGTGACGAAGTACCGGGAATCGCTCGGGATTTTGCCTTCGAACAAGAGGAAGAAGATATTTTGAACCGTTTGACTTCTATTGATTTTCCGGGGGTAATGCTTTAACATTATCAATCGCGCTTATATATACGGGCTGGAGGTAATAAATGGCAATTACAGTGACGTTCAGGCACGTTGATCCTTCGCCGGCGCTTCGGGATTACGCCGTTGAGAAGCTGGAAAAGCTCGACAAGGTCATCAGGTCTTCATTCGACGCCAACGTTATCTTGAGCGTGGAGAAGTATCGCCATATCGCGGAGGTGGTCCTCTACGCGAAGGGCATGAACGTCAAGGCGGTGGAGGAGACAGACAATCTTTATTCCGCGATCGACCTTGTGGTGGACAAGATCGAGAAACAGGTGAAAAAGCTCCGCGAGAAAAAGAAGGAACACTCGAATTACAGCCCTTCCGCCCCGCAGCCGGCGGTGGTCAAAGGGCCTGGAGGTGAAAGGCTTCCCGGGGATGAATACGAAATAGTGAAACTAACCAAGAACTTCATACCCAAGCCGACTACGCTGGATGATGCCATCAAGTTCATGGAATACAAAGGAAGAGACGTCATTCTCTTTTTGAACCACGAGACCAACAAATACACCGTGGTGTGCAAGCTCGAAGACGGCAGGATAGGTCTCATAGAACCGTAAACACGCGAAGAACGGGAGGCAGTGGTTACCTTTGAAGCTCTTTGATCTGATAACCGCCGAGACCATAATCGACGAGCTGCAAGCTGACACGAAGGAAGGAGTGATCAGGGAGCTTTGCGAGCGGATTGCCAGTGTGAACGATGAGATCGACGCAAGCGAGCTCTTCCGGATTCTCATGGAGAGGGAGAGCCTCGGTTCCACCGGTATAGGTGATGGAGTGGCTATACCTCACGGCAAGTATCCGGGGATAAAGTTTCTGGTTGGGGCTCTCGGGAGGAGCAGGAAAGGAGTCGATTTCCAGTCTATGGACGGAAAGCCTGCCCACCTTTTCTTTCTGCTCGTGGCTCCTGAAAATTCGGCTGGCCTTCACCTGAAGGCACTGGCAAGAATTTCGAGGATTTTCAAGATAGAAAGACTGCGCAAAAGACTTCTCGAAGCGGCGTCGAAGGATGAGATGATAGAGATCTTGAAGGAAGAGGATGAGAGGGTATGATCTCCGGAGCGACAGAGGTATATGAGGAGCATAACTGTAGAAAAGCTGTTGAGGGACAACCGCCAGGACCTTGGACTTCGAATCTACGCCGGAAGGGCAGGTAAAGACCGGAAGATTGAAACCCCCCGCATTCAGAAGTCCGCTCTCCTTTTTGCCGGGATATTCAGGGCATTTCATCCAGACAGAATTCAGGTTGCCAGCGAGGCGGAACGGCTCTTTTTCGGTTCTCTCGTCGAGGAAAAGAAGAAAGCGGTTATCGAGAAACTCATTTCTTCACATGTTCCGTGCCTAATATTTGCGGATGGCGTCAAGCCCCCTCCAGAGCTCAGGCGGGCAGCATCCGAAAAAGCGTTTCCGGTTTTAGTCACGGAAATGGACGTGTCCACCGTGATAGAGAAGTTGATGAGCTATCTTTCTCTCGAGCTGGCCGATAGAACGAGCGTTCACGGGGTTTTTCTGGACGTCTACGGTGTTGGGGTTCTCATCACTGGAGAGAGCGGAATCGGGAAGAGCGAATGCGCTCTCGATCTCATCACGAAGGGGCACCGTTTCGTGGCCGATGACGTGATCGAGATCGAGAAAAGAGGGAAGAAGGTTCTTCTCGGTAAGGGGGCGGACGTAATAAAGCATTACATGGAGATAAGGGGGCTCGGGATAATCAATATCAGAGACCTGTTCGGGCTATCTTCGATAGTCGATTCGAAGGCGATAGACTTGATAGTTGAATTCGAGTACTGGGATTCATCAAAGGAATACGACAGGATCGGGCTGGAAGCCGAGGAGAGAGAGATACTCGGAGTCAAGGTTCCCGCCATCAGGATTCCCGTCAGTCCTGCGAGGAATCTTTCAACTCTCGTCGAAGTGGCGGTAAGGAATCACATTCTGAAACAATCCGGGATAAATTCTGCGGAAAAATTTTTGAAGCGACACAGAAAGGTGCTTCTTTCCGATAAAAAAGAAGAGAGGGAAGACGGCTCGAGGTGAGAATCGTTTTTGGTTGAGATTCCGTTTGCGAATGTATGGACGAAGGTAAGGTCATGGGAAAGCCGCAGGTGTTGATAATAACGGGTATTTCCGGATCCGGAAAGAGCACGGTCCTCAAGGTTCTCGAGGATGCGGGATACTACTGCGTCGACAACGTGCCGGTCGTGATAATTCCGAGAGTGGTCGAGATTCTGACGGGGGAAGATCTGGGGAAGGAAAGGCTTGCTTTCGTGATAGATGTGAGAGGCAAGGAGTTTCTGGACCAGTTTCCGGAGTTTATCGGTGAACTCGACAGGATGGGGGTTCAGCGGAAGGTTTTGTTCCTGGACTGCAGGGATGATGTTCTGTTCAGGCGCTACAAGGAGACCAGGAGGAAACACCCTCTTTCTGAGACGGGCAACCCCCTCGAGGGGATAGAGAGGGAGAGGGAGCTGCTCTCCGCCGTGAACGAATACGTGGATCTTTACATAGATACGAGCGAAATGAACGTGCATCAGCTTCGGGATTACATTCTCAAGGAAATGCCGGGGAGTGAGCTCACGGGGATACACGTGACGATCCTGTCTTTCGGGTTCAAATACGGCATCCCTGCAGAAGCGGATCTGGTGTTCGATGTTAGATTTCTTCCAAACCCGCATTTTGATCCTGCTTTGAGAAACAAAACCGGGCTGGACCCCGATGTGCGCGAATACGTTTTCAAAAGGAGCATAACGGCCGAATTCGTTTCTAGACTTCTCGACTTCATCGAATTTCTGCTTCCCCACTTCGTTCGGGAGGGGAAGGTCTATCTCACGATAGCGATAGGTTGCACTGGGGGGAGGCACAGATCCGTGGCACTTGTCGAGGAAATTGCGAGATTACTAAAGAATCGACAGGATAGTGTTAATATAGATGTGAGGCACAGGGATTACACAAGAGAATAAAATCGGGAGAGAGAAGATGGTTGGAATCGTTATAGTGAGTCACGGAAAGCTTGCGACGGAGCTTCTGCAGACGGCGGAATTGATCGTGGGAAAAATCGAAAACGCCCTCGCCATAGACATAGATCCATCAGCCGGGATGGAAAAGATTCACGACGAGATCGAGAAGGCAATAAAGAAGATGAACAGCGGCGATGGTGTCCTGATCATGACGGATATGTTCGGTGGAACCCCGTCTAACATATCCCTGTCCTTTTTGGACAGGTACAAGGTGGAGGTGATAACGGGGGTCAATGTCCCCATGCTCGTCAGGGTTCCGGCGGCGCGCGAAAACAGGGATCTGGTGGAACTGGCGCGGTTCATCAAGGAATACGGACAGAAAAACATAACCGTCGCCAGTGAAATATTGAAAAGGAAGGTTGGGAGGGGAACCTCTTGAACGTGGTTCTGCTCAGAGTCGATTCGAGACTCGTTCACGGTCAGGTCATAGAGGCCTGGCTTCCTTACGTCGACGTCGACGTCATCTGCGTCGTCGATGATGCCACGGTTTCAAATCCAATGCTCCGAGAAGTGATGTCTCTCGCTGTGCCTTCTCACGTCGAGCTTTTCTTTTTCGGCGTCGAGGAATTCATTTCAGGAAGATGCCCCGGGAGCGTCAACAGGGCGAAAACTCTCGTTCTTTGCAGGGATTTGAAAGTGGCTGAGAAGCTTGTCAGGTCCTGTAAGTGGATAAGAAAGGTGAATGTGGGAAATCTTCAGTCCGGCCCGGGCAAGAAGTGCCTGGGCCCCACGATATTCCTTGGCGACGAGGACTGGGAAATAATACAGAAGCTCAGAGAGCATGGTGTGGATGTCGACGCCAGAGCCGTCCCAAGCGACGTAAACCTCTTCGAAAGCTTTTGATCGAAAGGAGCGAGGAATTGGGAGGATTGTTTCTCCTCGGGAAAATAACCATTGTTTCGGTTGTCGTGGGAATTCTCTATATGGATCGAGTGGCTGTATTCCAGGGAATGCTCCACAGACCCATCGTCGTGTCCCTCGTGGGAGGTTTGATTCTGGGTGCCCTGCGGGAGAGCATGATGGCGGGACTTCTGCTCGAGATTCTCTGGATTGCCAGGCTTCCGGTGGGGGCGACGGTTCCTCCCGATGATACAACTGCCGCCCTTTTCGCTGTGTGCGCAATAACTGCGCTGTCTTCATTCAGAACAATCACCATGGCCGATGTGGGGTTCGTGGTTTCCGTGTCGGTGGTTGTCGGAGAGGTTGCCAAAGAGGCGGATATATTCGTCAGAAAAATAAACGCCAGGATAGCCAGATACGCCAGGACGGCGGTGGAGCTCGGGGACTTCAGGACTTTCGAGTCTTCGGTCTTCGCATCGCTCATGGTCTGGCTCGTCGCCGGCGTGTCCGTCTCATTGTTGACGGGATTTGTCGGAACGGCTGTGGGAAGGACCGTTGGGGAATTTTTGCCCCTCGAGATGATAAAGCTCTTCAGGATAATGTATTTCATAATTCCTGCAGTCGGGGTGGTGAGTTTGTATCAGCACTGCCGGGTCGGCAACAGAGGAGCGGTTTTTCACACTGCCCTCGCGTCGGGAGCACTGGTTTTCGTACTCTTCGAACTGGGGGTGATTTGAGGTGTTGACCAGGGCAACGCGGATGAAAGTCCTTTTAAGGAGCTTTTTCATACAGGCTTGCTGGAACTTCGAAGACATGCAGAGCGTTGGGTTTCTCTACGCGGTGTTGCCTGGCCTGAGGGAAATATACGGCGATGACGTGGAGGGTTTGCGGGAGGCGGCGAAAAGGCACGTGGAGTTTTTCAATGCTCATCCTTATCTGGCGAATTCCGCTATGGGGCTCGCGCTCAGGCTCGAGGTCATGGTGAAAGAGGGCAAAATGGACGCGGGCTCCGTGAATTCGACGAAAGTCGGGTTGATGGGTTCTTTGGGGGCGATAGGTGACTCCTTTTTCTGGGGTTCGGTGAAGCCGATGGCTTCCATACTCGGTGTTCTCGTATCTCTGTTCAGTCCCGTTCTCGGAGTTCTGTTTATGCTGGGGTTTTACAATTATTTTCACCTCGATTCGAGGATAAAGGGTTTCGACTCCGGCCTGAGAGGCTCGGAGGGGATATACAGGTTCCTCAAAGAGGGGAGGTTTGCTGAGAAAAACGAGGCGTTCAGGGGGTTGCTCCTCGTTTTGATGGGGGTGTATCTGGGATATTACGTTGGCTCGGTAATTCCGCATCCCTTCAGTCTCGGTGTGGCGTCGGTTCACTTCGCCACGTGTCTGGTTCTGGTGGTGGCGCTCGAGTTCGTTTACAGGAAGATTTCGGTAGTGTCGGAACTGGTGGTTTTCTCGGCACTTTTCGTTGTCCTGTTATCACTTGTTGCGAGGTGAGTGGAAAGATGGAGAAAGCCCGTGAACATCATGTCGTAAGAGATTTCGAGATAACCAACGAACTTGGACTTCACGCGAGAGCGGCGTCCGCCCTCGCGAATCTGGCGGGGAAGTTCAATTCGGAGATAAAGATCGTCAAGGATGGAGTGGAGGTGAACGGTAAGAGCATCATGGGGATTCTGATGCTTGCCGCTCCAAAGGGCTCCGTAATAACCGTTCAGGCGAAGGGGGAGGATGCCCGGGAGGCGATCGACGCGATAGGCAACCTCATCAAAGACCGATTCGGAGAAGAAAAGTGAGTTTCAGGGAAAGAAAGAACATAGTGCTTAGGGGGATTCCGGCTTCTCCCGGTATAGCGATTGCCAGGGGATTCTTTCTGGAGAGGTCTCTTCCCAATTTCGTGAAGTCTTACGTGCCCGATTACCTTGTGGAGGAGGAAGTCAAGAAATTCCGTCTGGCAGTCGAAAAGTCGAAGGATCAGATAAGAGAGATAAAGGACTCTCTTCCGGACCGAGAGAGCGATCACTACAGGATACTGGAGGTACATCTGGGGCTTTTGGAAGACTCGATGTTGATAGATTCCACTATAAAGCTCATACGCGATTATCACTTCAAGGCCGAGTGGGCGTTGAACAGGGTTCTCTCGGGAATCATGGAGAGTTTCCGAAGGATAGAAGATGCTTACCTGAAAGAGAGGGGGGACGATATAAAGCAGATAGCGCACCGCATCTTCGAGAATCTCGCCGGCAAGAGGGTCGATTCGATACAGGACGTCGATGATGATGTGATCGTCGTGGCGCATGATCTCTCTCCTGCGGATACCGCCCAGATGCTCGGCAAACCCGTAAGAGGGTTTGCCACCGATGTGGGCAGCAGGACGTCTCACACTGCTATCGTCGCTCGTTCCATCGGCATACCGGCGGTCGTGGGGCTTGGGAACATAACCGAGGCTTTTCTTCCAGGGTCCTCCCTCATTGTGGATGGTTACGAAGGGGTGGTGATAATCGAGCCGGATCAGGATGCGGAGGAAAGATACATGCGACGCCTTGAGAAACTGGAGAAAAAACGCAAGAGCCTGGTCAAGTTTTCCAAGCTGCCCGCGGTTACGAGGGATGGGTATTCTTTCAGCGTGATGGCGAACATAGAGCTGCCAGATGAAGCGGAACAGGCAATCTACATGGGGGCGGATGGGATAGGCCTTTACAGGACGGAGTTCCTCTTCCTCAACAGGAGGACTCTGCCGGACGAGGAGGAGCAGTTTCGGATATACAGGGAGGTGGTGGAAAAATTCCAGGATGCGCCGGTGGTTATTCGAACGATAGATCTGGGTGGAGACAAATTCGCCAGCCACGTCGACCTTGCAGACGAGATGAATCCCGCCATGGGCTTGAGGGCCATAAGGTTCTGCCTGAGAGAGAGGGAGATATTCAGGACCCAGCTTAGAGCCATCCTCCGCGCTTCACACTACGGGAACGTGAAAATTCTGATCCCTATGATATCGGGGGTTCAGGAGGTCAGGGAAACAAAGAGGATCCTTGAGGAGATAAAGGCGGAACTCAAGCGAGAGGGACATCCCATGGGGGATGATATTCACTTCGGGATAATGATAGAAGTTCCCTCCGCTGCGATGATAGCCGATATTCTGGCGAAAAAGGTGGATTTTTTCAGTATAGGGACGAACGACCTGATTCAGTATTCTCTTGCCATAGACAGGGTGAACGAATACGTGACCTATCTATACGATCCGCTCCATCCAGCTTTGTTGAGAATGATAAAAAGCGTTGTCGATTCTGCCAGGGACAATGGGATAGAAATCGGAATGTGCGGCGAGATGGCGGGAGAGCCTTTGTACATTCCAGTGCTGGTGGGATTGGGGATAGAAGTGCTCAGCATGAACTCGGCATCCATTCCGATTGCGAAGACGATCATCAGAAAATCCTACAAGAAGGAACTGGAGGAGCTCGTTTCCGAGCTGTTCAGCTACGAGTCCGGCGAGGAGGTCCACAGAAGGGTGAGACAGGAGTTCGAGAGGCTGTATCCCGAAGAATTGAATGATAGGTGAGCGTTTTTATGGTATAAGTTCAATTTGACTTTCAAAAAGAGAAAAAAATCGGGAGAGAGGAGATGATAGAGAGGCCCTATCTTTTTACGTCCGAATCGGTGACGGAAGGACACCCTGACAAGATAGCGGATCAGATTTCCGATGCGATTCTCGACGAAATAATTGCGAAAGACCCGGAGGCTCGGGTTGCCTGTGAGGTGCTTGTGACCACCGGAATTGTATTCATGGCGGGTGAAATAACGACAGGCGCTTCTTATGATCCACCTTCTATAGCCAGAGAAGTCATAAGAAGCATCGGCTACACTTCATCGGATATGGGGTTCGATGCGGACACCTGCAGCGTGGTGACCGCGTTCAACAGGCAGTCGCCGGACATAGCTATGGGCGTTAACCGCGGGTCGGACGAAGAGCAGGGAGCCGGTGATCAGGGAATGATGTTCGGTTTTGCCTGCGATGAGACTCCGGAACTCATGCCTCTCCCCATAATGATGGCACACAAAATATCCAGAAGGCTCGCTCAATGTCGCAAGGAAAACATACTGCCCTTTCTGAGACCGGACGGGAAGTGCCAGGTCACCATAAAATACGACGGCGGCAAGCCCATCGGGGTGACCACCGTGGTAGTTTCTTCGCAGCATGCTCCGGACGTGAAGTTCGAGGTGCTGAGGGAAGGAATAATAGAAGAGGTGGTCAAGAAGGTTCTGCCTCCGGAGTTCATCACCCCCGAGACCCGGTATCTGGTGAATCCCACGGGTAAGTTCGAGACAGGGGGGCCGATGGGTGATACCGGTCTGACGGGCAGGAAGATAATCGTGGATACCTATGGGGGCTACAGCAGACACGGAGGAGGGGCTTTCTCCGGCAAGGACCCCTCCAAGGTGGACAGGAGCGCCTCTTACATGGCTCGCTACATTGCGAAGAACATAGTGGCTGCGGGACTTGCGAGCAAATGCGAAATTCAGATCTCGTACGCCATTGGAGTAGCAGAGCCCATTTCCGTGAACCTCGACTTTTTCGGAACGGGAAAGGTGCCCGAAGAGTTGGTGGAAAAGGTTATCCCGGAGATTTTCGACATGAGGCCCGGGTTGATAATAAGGGAGCTGGATCTTCTGAGACCGATCTACAGGAGGACTGCTGCATACGGACACTTCGGGAGGGAAGAAGAAGAGTTTACCTGGGAGAAAGTAGATCGCGCCGAGAAGATAAGAGAGTTGGTCGGAGTTTGAACCGGTTGCGGTTTTGCGCATTCGATCCCCCAAAGTCGTAAAAGGAGAGTGTGATGAGAAAAAGCCACGTGAAGAATGTCAGACTCGCTGATGCGGGCGAGAAGCGGATAGAGTGGGCTGCTATGGAAATGCCCGTTTTGAAGAAGATAGCGGATGAATTCGAGAAAAAGAAGCCGCTGGGTGGGGTCAGGATAGCCGCCTGTCTCCACGTCACGACAGAAACCGCCAACCTGATGATAGCATTGAAGAAGGGAGGGGCCTCGGTATCCCTGTGCGCTTCGAACCCGCTGAGCACTCAGGACGATGTGGCGGCTGCGCTTGCGAAGAATTACGGAATACACGTTTACGCGATAAAGGGTGAGACGAGGGAAGTTTATTACAGGCACATATTGAGCGCCCTCGAAATCAAACCTCACGTGACGATGGATGACGGGGCGGATCTCGTGTCTACAATTCACCTCGAAAAGAGAGAGTATCTCTCGGGAATCGTTGGGGGAACGGAAGAGACCACCACCGGTGTGATTCGATTGAGGAGCATGGCCTCCGAGGGGGCTCTCGAGTATCCGATAATAGCGGTCAACGAAGCTTTGACCAAACACCTGTTCGACAACCGTTATGGGACGGGGCAGAGCACCATAGACGGCATCATGCGCGCTACCAACAGGCTGATAGCGGGTTCTACTTTCGTGATTTCAGGTTACGGGTGGTGCGGCAAGGGGCTGGCGATGAGAGCCCGGGGCATGGGGGCGAAGGTGGTTGTGACCGAAGTGGATCCGGTCAAGGCTCTTGAGGCAGCGATGGATGGATTCGAAGTAATGCCCATGAGAAAGGCGGCGAAAATCGGCGATTTCTTTTGCACGGTCACCGGGGATATAAACGTGATCGACGAGCAGCATTTCACCCTCATGAAGGATGGAGCGATAATCGCGAACTCGGGGCACTTCAATGTGGAGATAAACACGGAAGCTCTCGAGAAGCTCGCCAGGGGAAAGAGGCAGATGAGAGATTACGTGACGGAGTATACGCTGGATGGCGGCAAGAGGATCTACCTTCTCGGTGAGGGGAGGTTGATAAACCTCGCTGCGGCGGAGGGGCATCCCGCGAGCGTCATGGATATGTCGTTCGCCAATCAGGCTCTTTCCGTTCTGTACCTGATCGAGCGGGGAAATCGTCTGGAAAATAGGGTTTACAGCGTTCCAAAAGAAATAGACGAGAGAATAGCGTCGATGAAGCTCGCCTCGATGGGTATTCGGATCGATCGCCTGACGAAGAGGCAGAAGGAATACCTGTCTTCCTGGACCGAAGGTACCTGACCGGTTAAACTCGCATTCTCCGGTAAAAGAAAGTCGCCGCTACAGTGATGAGGAAGATCGGCAGCCAGGCGGAGAGGGCAGCGGGGATTACGCCTTTCCTGCCGAGCGCCGTGGAAATTGAAAAGAGTCCCCAGCAGGCGAAACCGACGAATATGGCTATTCCCACGCTCGCGACGAGAACCCCCTTTCTGGCTGGGGTCAGCGAGAAAGGCGCCGCGAGCAGCACTATCACCACCGAAAGGAATGCGTAGGCTATTCTGCTGTGAAAATCAACGAGATACTGCTGAACGGCGTATCCTTTCCTTTTTATTTCCTTGATGTACCGGCGGAGTTCTCCAAGGCTCATGTCGGATGTGTGTTTTTGCGCGCTGAAGAACGAATCGAAGGTGGCGGGAAGGGTTAAGCTCATGCTTTTTGATCGAGCGAGCTTGTTTTTCGGGCCTAGGGTGAGGATTTCCACGTCCTGTAGATACCACTTCCCGTCGTAGGTTCCGCTTTCGGCGTCGATACGTTTGGTGAGATTCCCTTCGCCGTCCAGGTATAGGATGGTTATACCGTATAGAGTGGATTTTTCCCTGTCCAGCACCTGAGCCGTTATAACCGCATCTTCGACTTTGAGCCAGTATCGGTTCTGGAAGAACCTGGCAGCCCTCTCGCTCGTTTTTATGTATTGGGCCCTGAGCTCTCTCGCTTTCAGTGATGTCACAGGCACAACCTTTTCGCTGACAAGGAGCGAGGTCGCCGAGGCGACAATGGAAATCAGGATTATGGGACTCAGCAATGACCAGAGACTCACGCCGGATGCGAACGCGGCTATCGTCTCGTTGAAACGTGACCTGATCACCAGCGTGACCGTCGCGGCAATGAGCAGAGAATACGGAAGAAAGAGGGTGAAATACTGTGGCGTCAGGTACAGGTAATAGAGGACCACGTCTTTCATTCCCGCGCCCTTGTGGAGGAAGTTGTCTGCGTGTTCGATCAGGTCTATCAGGTGGAACAGGAGGATCAGCGCCACGATGGTCGCTATGAGCGCCTTGAGAAACTCGATGCCCATGTATCTTTTGAGGACCGGAATCATCTGGATCTCCTGAAGATGCGGGACAGTTTTTCCTGGAATGACGGGTCTTCATCAATCTTTCTGATGAATATCACCGTAACTATCCCGAAAAGGATGTTCGGAAGCCATATCATTCCCAGAGCTAGTGGGAGCGAGATTCCCTTGAGGCTTTGGGCTATGCCGATGAACAGGTAATATACCAGGACGACCACGCCGGTTACTATGAACGAGGCCGATTTTCCCCTGCTTCTTTGTGCCATTCCCAGAGGAACCGCGAAGAACGAGAAGATTATGGAGGCAAACGGCAGTGATAGTCGCTTGTGCAGGGAGAAGAGGTAGGAAGGGATGTTGCCCCTTGGGATCTTCTTCGTCTTCAGGAGGGAAATGATGCTGGGGAGGGACATTTCTTTGGGCTTTCTCGCTATTCCCCGCGGGGTTTTCTTCGATCCATTGAGTTTGAAAGTCAGCCTGTCGAAAACCAGGATACGCTGGCTTCCATCGGGGAGTTTCTGGTTCATCACGCCTTTTCTCAGGACCAGACTTCCCCCTTCCCCGCCGCTGGAATAAAATTTTTCGCCTTCCTTGGCGGTTATTATTATCGGTTCGTCCGTTCCACGTTTTTCGGAGATGAGAACACCCCAGAGCCTTTTGCCGTCCGGGGAGATGTGTTCGGTGTAGATCAGGGTTGACTCTCCGAGTTTCGAAAAAACCCCTTCCTTTATCACTTCCCTCGACCCGTAAATTGAGATTTTTCTCAGGGTGTTGTAAAAGTTTCGATACCCGTATGCAGAGCCGTAGAGCGTCAGCGCCGAGACTGCTGCAAATCCCAAAAATGCTATGATTGCCACGCCGGGAAGTATCCTTCCGAGCCCTACGCCGGATGCTCTCATGGCGATCATTTCGCTGTCGATGGAGAGACGTGAGAACGCAATCGTTATGCCCAATATGAGGGAGATGGGGATGCTGATCTCGAGAAACGCTGGCAAAGAGTATATGATCAGTTTCCCCATCTCGCGGACGGGGACGCCGCCGGTGATCAAGTAATCGGATATCTTGACGAGTTGCTGCCCGATCACTATGAGGGTCAGTACAAATATGCCGAGGATTGTGGGAGGAATGGTTTCTCCGAGTATGTACCGGGTTATGGTCTTCATAAGAGGGAATGCGATTTCCAAACCTGTAATTCATAATGTTAATATATGGGTCTCATATTCACAAGGAAGGGGTTGAAGATTGAGGGTGATTCTACTCGTGCTCGATGGAGTGGGGATAGGCGGAGCGCCCGATGCGGCCGAGTACGGTGACTCGGGTGCCAACACCCTGAAGGGTGTCGCATCGAAGTGTGCCCTCTCTTTGCCCAACCTCGAGAGATTGGGGCTCGGGCTTACAGGAACTTTCGAAGGCATCAAGCCGGTTTCTGCCCCCGCTGGCGCGGTTGGAGTGATGATCGAGAAATCCAAAGGGAAAGATACCGTTACGGGGCACTGGGAGATGATGGGGCTTTTGGTGGAGGAGCCTTTCCCCGTTTTTCCGGAGGGATTTCCCGACGAGGTGATGGAGGAATTCGTTTCAAGGACGGGGTATGGATACCTCTGGAACAGGCCTGCATCGGGAACGGAGATAATAGCGCGCCTGGGTGAGGAACATCTCAGGACGGGCAAGCCGATAATATATACCTCGGCGGACAGCGTTTTCCAGGTAGCGGCGCACGTCGAAGTCATTCCGCTGGAGGAATTGTATAGAATCTGCCGGGTTGCAAGAGAGGTAGTCGACCCGTTGAGAGTTCTGAGGGTCATAGCCAGGCCGTTTGCCGGAAACCCCGGGAATTTTTACAGGACGGCAGACAGGAAAGACTTTCCGTTTCCCCCTCCATGTGAGACGGCACTAGATCTGCTAGCTGACGCCGGCGTGGAGGTTGTCTCCGTGGGAAAGGTCTCCGAGATGTTCGGGGGGCGAGGATTTTCGAGGACGGTCAAAACGGGAAACAACATGGAAACCGTTGGCGCCGTGCTTGAGGAAATGAGGGAAGAAGGAAGGAAGTTCGTCTTCGCGAATCTCAATGACTTCGACACTCTGTTCGGTCACAGGAACGACGTGGTGGGATTCGCCCGGGCTCTCGAAGAATTTGACGACTTTGTCCCTTCGATCATCGACGAGATGGATCAAGAGGATCTACTGATTATCACTGCCGACCACGGCAATGACCCCACGTATCCCGGGACCGACCACACCAGGGAGAAGGTTCCCTTGATAGTATACGGGAAGGGGGTTAGGGGTGGTTGTTTCGGTGAAGTGGAAGGTTTTTCTGTAGTTGGAAGGCTGGTGCTCGAACGCTTCGGGGTTGATGTCCCGTTCGATGCTGCTGATTTCCCGCTGGAGGTGGCAGGATGAAGATTGTGAGGGGACTGAAGTCCATGCCTGTTCTGGATGGCGATACTTACGTGACCATCGGAATGTTCGACGGCGTTCACCTGGGGCACCAGAAGATACTCAGGGAGCTCAAGAAAATGGCGGGAGGAAAAGGGAGGACCGTACTTTTCACCTTTTCCCCTCATCCCGTCAAGTATCTTAACCCCAAAGGAAAATTTTACGAGATCACCACCATGAAAACCAGGATAGCCCTCGTGGGGGAGTTTGGCCTGGACTACTTCGTCATAGAGAAGTTCGGAGGGGAAATATCGCAGCTGCCTCCGGAGAGATTCATCGATGAGGTTTTGCTCGGGAAACTGCGCGCGAAAGGCGTCGTCGTCGGCTACGATTTCCTCTTTGGGAAGGACAGGAAGGGCAGCACGGAACTCCTGAAGGAGCTTGGAGAGAAAAAGGGGTTTCAAGTAAGAGTCGTCGAACCGGTCACTTTCACTGGGACCATAGTGTCTTCCACGAGAATAAGGGAACTCGTGCTGTCCGGTAGGGTCAGGGAGGCGGCGTTTCTCCTGGGGAGGGAGTTTTTTTTGACCGGGAAGGTCATCGCCGGAGCTGGCAGAGGCAGGGAGCTCGGATTTCCCACGGCGAACATCGACGTCAACGAAGAGCTTTTGCCCCTCCCGGGCGTTTACGCCGTGAAAGCCAGGGTGAGGGGAAATTTGGAGAAGGGCGTGGCGAACGTAGGCTTCAATCCGACTTTCGGGGAAAAGACCCTGAGAGTGGAAATTCACCTGTTCGATTTCCGTGAAAATATATACGGTGAAGAGATAAGCGTATATTTTATTGATAGAATAAGAGATGAGCGAAAGTTCAGTGGCGCTGATGCACTGGTCTCGCAGGTCATGAGTGATATCGTCGTAGCCAAGAAAATTCTGGAGTCGAAATGATGATGAGAAAAGTCGAGAGAGCTTTTCTGGCCCTCCTGCTCGTTATTGTGGCGGTTGCACTGTTTGCTGGTTGTGAAAGGGTGCAGGAAGTTGGGAAGGCGCCAAAGAAGAAAACCGCGGAAGTGAAGCAGAAAGCCGTCCAGGCTGCACCCTCGGATCTCGTTAGAGCCCTGGAGGATGCCTTCGTGTCAGCATCTTCTAGAGTCATTCCTTCGGTGGTCAACATAAGCACGGCTCCCAAGGTCAAAAAGAGAAAAAGCGGCAAAAAACCCGGGTTCCACGACTTCTTCGACGAGCTCTTTCCCCCGGCTCCTTTCGGACCCGATACGAGTCTCGGGTCGGGTGTGATAATTTCGGACCAGGGTTACATCGTAACCAACGAGCACGTAATAAGAGACGCCGGCGAGATAACGGTTAGGCTTTACGACAAGACGGAATACAAAGCGAAGGTAGTGGGGGCCGACCCCAAAACTGACATAGCGGTTCTCAAGATAGCGGCGAGAGAAAAGTTGACTCCTGCAAAACTCGGAGATTCCTCGAAACTCCGCGTTGGGCAATGGGCGATCGCCGTCGGCAATCCATTCGGTCTGAACTCGACAGTGACGGTGGGTGTGATAAGTGCCATAGGCAGATCCGATATAGGTGTGGAAGCCTACGAGGATTTCATCCAGACCGACGCTTCCATCAATCCCGGAAACAGCGGCGGCCCTCTATTGAACCTCGAGGGCGAGGTGATAGGTATAAACACGGCGATAATAAGTGCCGGTCAGGGGATCGGGTTCGCCATCCCGATCAATCTCGTCAGGAACATAGTCGAGCAGCTGATAACCACGGGTTCCGTCAAGAGAGGCTGGCTTGGCATAGGGATACAGGACCTGACTCCCGAGCTGGCGAAGTCGTTCGGCATACCCGACGTGAGGGGTGTTCTGATAAACAACGTTTTCGAGGGCTCTCCCGCGGAGAAGGCGGGGTTTTTGAGGGGTGACGTGGTGATCTCTTTCAACGGGGAAAAGGTGGAGACGGTCAGGAAATTGCAAAGGCTGGTCGCTACCTACGAGGTGGGTAAAAAGGCCGAGGTTGAAGTTCTCCGTGAGGGGAAGAAGGTCACCCTCAATCCGGTGATAGGAGAAATGCCCAAAGAGGAGAGCCTGTTTGCGTTCAGGGAGCCCGAGCCAGACCCGCTTGGACTGGTCGTCGGCGACATACCGGAGGTTCTCAGGGAGAGTATGGGGATCGATGGTGGAGTCAGGGTCGAATCGGTTTCCCCGGACAGTCCGGCCTACGCAGCTGGTTTGAGGAAGGGAGACATAATAGTGGATCTCAACATGCGCTCGATAAAGTCACTTCAGGACTACGAAAAGGCGATCGAGGGGTTGAAGGAGGGCGACGTGGTCTCCGTCCTGGTCGTTAGGAAAGGAAAGCACGTTTATCTCGCGTTGAAAATGTAGTAAAAATTATATTCAATAAACCGACTCGGAGCGGGGGGTGCGAGGTTGGAAAAGGTAAAAGACCCTGAGGTGGCGAGGAGGATCGCCAGGGCGGTTGTTTCAGATATAGTCATGTACAATCAGCAGAAGCTGGAAGAGGGCATAAAAAACGACAATCTCTTTCAGATCCTCCGTGATGAGATAGAAGAGGGGAGGCTGTATTACGAGAACAGAGTCGATTCTGAGATTCTGGAGAACTACAACTTCTTTGAGAGAGCTCTGGTGGACATTCTCGTGAAACAGGCGCCCCGGGTTCCTTCCAAGATATGGTGAGATGAACGAAAGCCACGTCTTACCCGTCACTTCCCAGGACGATGGAAAAAGGCTGGATCTCTTCCTCGCAGAGCGGCTCCCGGAACATTCAAGAAGTTTCATCAAAAAAGTGATAGAAAAGGGGCTCGTCCTCGTCGACGGGAAAGTGGTGCAGAAGGCGGGAACCAGGTTGAAGGTCGAGTCCTTGGTTGCCGTGACCATTCCGGAACCTGAAGCCCCGGATCTCGTTCCGGAAGGAGATATCGACATAACCATACTATACGAGGACGACCACCTGGCGGTGATTCAGAAACCCGCTGGGCTCGTTGTGCATCCGGCATGCGGTCACCCGAGAGGGACTCTCGTCAACGCTCTGCTCGCCAGGTTGAGCTCGCTCTCGTCCGGTGGAGATGTGTTGAGGCCCGGTATAGTTCACAGGCTCGACAAGGAAACATCGGGCGTCATGGTGGTCGCCAAGACGGATGCCGTCCACAGGCGTCTGACCGAACAGTTTGCGGCTCACTCAATCTCCAGAAAATACAGAGGGATTGTATTCGGGATGATGAAGAAAAAATCGGGGATTGTGGAGACAAGAATCGGCAGACACCCGAAGCACAGAAAAAAGATGGCCGTTTTGAAAGATGGCGGAAGGGTAGCCATCACCGAATACAGGGTTCTGGAGGAGAAGGGCGGTTTTTCTCTCGTGGAATTTACTCTCAGAACCGGCAGGACGCACCAGATCAGGGTCCACGTTTCTCATCTAGGACATCCCATAGTGGGAGACACCCTCTACTCCACCAGAGGGAGGACGATAAGGCTTGGAAAAAAAGAGATCCAGGTGAATCGGAACATGCTTCACGCTTTCCACATAGGGTTCGTTCATCCCGTTATTGAAGAGTGGATGGAGTTTACCGTGGAAGATCCTCAGGATTTCCGTGAGTTCTGGGAGTTGATAGGATGAGAAGAGTGAGCTGGTGGCAGTCGAGTATCCTCAACGAGCTGGATGGCGCCTATCACATGTTCGGCGGGATGGGGCTCGACGTGCGGAAGATCGATGAGCTCCCGGCCCTCCTGAATTTGATCGGGCTTCCGTCGAGAATGTACATGGTCGAACAGGTCCACTCTTCCCTCGTGAGAGTGGGGTCCAGAGAACTCACTCCGGGCGATCGCTCCGTTGAGGGTGATGGAATAGTTCTTACGAGGAAAGGAGAAGGGGGATTAATATTCACAGCCGACTGTGTACCAGTTCTGGTTACCTCCACCCGCGGTCCCTGGGGAGTCCTGATCCACGCGGGCTGGAGAGGAGTGCTGGATGGGGTTGTTGAGCGGGGTGTGAAGCTTCTGCTTTCAGAGACGCCTGCTGAAGCGTATGAGCTCAGGGCGGCTCTGGGACCAGCAATAGGTCCGTGCTGTTTCGAGGTGGGGGATGATGTGGCGTCGGCGTTCGAAAGTTTCTTTCCGTGGTCAGTCCTGCGGAATCGGGAAGGAAAGGCGCGCGTCGATCTCAAGTTGGTTGTGCTGAAAATCCTGGCGTCATGCGGAATTCCGGAGGATAATATAGATATGAGCAGGATCTGCACCTGTTGCGACGGGGGTTACAACAGCTACAGGAGGGATAGAGAAACGGCAAAGCGGCAGATTTCTGTTCTCTATTACCCGTGAGCGGTTCGTGAGGGGCGCGGATGATCGACAGGACTTATCATCTTCTTTCCGATCTCTTTCACAGAGGAGAGAAAGGCCAGAACGAAGAGGAGCTGGTCAATTTCCTCGTTTATCAGCTCTACGACCTGTATGGTCTGAAGAGCTCTGCGGTGCTTTTTTTCATCGAGTCCGGGCAGTTCGAGATATTCGCTCACAGGGGGCTCTCAAGGGGGTTCATCAAACAGCTGTACTCCCTGCCCGAGAAGAAGATAGTGATGGAAGCGAAAGAGAGGGAAGTTTACGTCGACAGTAACGATCCGCGGTGGAATCTCCCCGATTACTGCTTCGAACACAGGACGCCTTTCAGGCTCGCGGTTCCTCTTAAATACTGTGGCGAGACGGTGGGGGTCCTTTTCATGGACTGGGAAGAGGGGCATGTATATTCGGAGCAGATGAGAGAGGATGTGAGGCTCGTAGCCGGGGTTGTGGCTGCTTACCTTAAGGTCAAGAGCCTGAAAAGCCGGATATCCATGGTCCCGGATATAGACCCTTTGACGGGACTTTACAGCTTCAAGTACTTTCACGAGGCCCTTTTCAGGGAGATAACCAGGGCGGAAGAGCTCGGGAGGAAGATGTCTCTTTTCTTCGCGGAGATAAGGAACATAAGAGATATGAACAGGGTCTACGGCCACGTGGCGGGCGACAAGAACATAGTGCTTCTGGGAGAGCGGGTGAAGAAGCATTTCAGGAGGGTGGACGTGGTTTCGAGGACCGGTGACAATTTCTACGTGGTGATTCCGGAGCTGGGGCACGAGGGTGCGAGGGAAGTGGTCGAGAGTTTGCTCAGGGATCTGGATGAATCTCCCATCGGCGAGGGAGAGATACACCTTAACCTGGCTTCCGGGCTGGTCACCTATCCTGATCACGGGACGAATGAGAGAGATTTGATCACACTGGTGGAGAGCCTTGTTCACGAGTCGCGCAGGAAAGGAGGGAACGCTCTGTCGACTCCGTGAGGGAATGCGATCGGCGTCTGCTGAAATTGCGGCGGGAAGCAACCTTTTCCTTGACTTTCCCCGAATCTGGAATAAAAATAATTGGTGTATAACGGAGCAACCCACCGCGGTTTATCAAATCTTTCATTCGCTGGGATAGAGGTCTCTTAAAAAGGATTCATCAGCAATAAATCACTGCAATCGAGGGGATATCTATGAATTTGAAAGATCTCAAGAAGATGCGCATCAGCGAGCTCACGGAAGTTGCGAAGCAGCTCAACATCGAAGGGGCGGCTGGGCTCAAGAAACAGGAGCTCATCTACGCAATCCTTCAGGCCACTCAGGCCTCCGAACAGGAAGAAATAGCCGTCCAGGGCGAGGGAGTGCTCGAGGTTCTGCCGGACGGGTATGGTTTTTTGAGGTCGCCCGACTCGAACTACCTCCCGGGTCCTGATGACATATACGTTTCCCCTTCTCAGATTCGCCGGTTCGGGCTGAGGACCGGAGATACCGTGACTGGACAGATAAGGGCGCCCAAGGGGGACGAGAAGTATTTCGCCCTGCTGAAAGTGGAAAAGATCAATTACGACGATCCCGAGGTGGCGAGGGAGAAGATCATTTTCGACAATCTGACCCCTCTCTACCCGATGGAGAAATTCAACCTGGAATATGACCCGGAGAACATCTCTACCAGGATAATAGACCTGATAGCTCCCATAGGGAAGGGACAGAGGGCTCTGATAACTGCTCCCCCAAGAGCGGGAAAGACGATTCTTTTGCAGAACATTGCCAATGCGCTCACTTCCAACCATCCGGAGATAATTCTGATAGTTCTTCTGATCGACGAGAGACCGGAAGAGGTCACCGACATGCAGCGGAGCGTCAGGGGTGAGGTGATAAGCTCCACCTTCGACGAGCCTGCTCAGAGGCACGTTCAGGTTGCCGAGATGGTGATCGAGAAGGCGAAGAGGCTGGTGGAGCACAAAAAAGACGTGGTAATTCTCTTAGACAGCATAACCAGGCTCGCAAGAGCCTACAACGCGGTTGTTCCTCCATCCGGGAAGGTTCTCTCGGGAGGCGTCGACGCAAACGCCCTTCAAAAGCCCAAGAGGTTCTTTGGAGCCGCCCGAAACACCGAAGAGGGAGGGTCGCTGACCATAATAGCGACGGCGCTCATCGAAACGGGCAGCAGGATGGACGAGGTGATTTTCGAGGAGTTCAAGGGGACCGGCAACATGGAACTCGTTCTAGATAGAAAGATTGCGGAGAAGAGGATCTTCCCCGCGATAGACATAAACAAGTCGGGCACCAGGAAGGAAGAGCTCCTCCTCGACAAGAACACTCTCAACAAGGTGTGGATACTGAGAAAGTTTCTCTCCCCTCTCTCCCCTGCGGAGAGCATGGAATTCCTCATAGACAAGATATCGAGGACCAAGACGAACAAGGAATTCCTCGAATCGATGAATCAGTAGACTTGGGAAATCACATACATTCGATACTGGAGGCACGAGATGAAGAAAGGAATTCACCCGGAATACCGCAAATCGGTGGTCATCTGCGCGTGTGGGAACACGTTCGAGACGCTCTCCACTCTACCTGAGATCAAGGTGGCTATTTGCTCGAACTGCCACCCATTTTTCACTGGTAAGCAGAAGATAGTCGATACCGCGGGGCGCGTCGAAAAGTTCTACAGGAAATACGGTATCACACCGGAGGAGAAGTGAACGCTCCGTAATGCGCGTCGAACTCCTCAAATACACTGAGGACCCTGAAAGGGTGGTGGCGCTCGCCGCTCGCCTCTGTTACTCGAAGGCGAACATAGAGGATCTCGGAGAGAAGATCGACGATGAGAAGGCGAAAGCCCTGGTGGGGAAAATCATAGGCCTGGGTCATCACTCGGTTCTCGAACACGTTTCTTTCACCTTCGGAATAGAAGGAATATCGAGAGCCTGCACCCATCAGCTTGTGAGGCACAGAATCGCCTCCTATTCTCAGCAGAGCCAGAGGTATGTGAGGTACGATAGTATCGATGTGGTATTGCCACCCTCGATCGAATCGGACCCGGAGGCGAGGGAGAGGTTCGATGAGCTTGTTAAAAAGATAGGAGAGACGTATCGCTGGCTCATGGAGAGGGGGATTCCAGCAGAAGACGCCAGATATGTTTTGCCCAACGCGACGGAGACGAAAATCATCGTGACCATGAACGCGAGGGAACTGAATCACTTTTTCGCCCTCAGATGCTGCCGCCGCGCGCAGTGGGAGATAAGGAACGTGGCCAAAGAGATGCTCAGGCTCGCCAGATGTGTGGCTCCAACCATATTTTCGAGGTCCGGGCCGGGGTGTTTGAGGGGTGGGTGCACCGAAGGTGAGTATTCCTGCGGCGAGCCGGATGAGGTCAGGAAAGAGTTCAGGGAGCTCCGATGAAGGAGGAAGTGGTTCTCGGCGGACAGGCCGTTATCGAGGGCGTCATGATGAAGGGTGGAGACGCCTACGCCGTCGCAGTGAGGAAGCCTTCGGGTGAAATAGTTTCGGAGCGTTTTTCGATAAATACCGGCTCTGTTTCACGAGCGCTCGGAAAGGCGTTTCTGGTGCGGGGTGTGGTGGCGCTCTTCACGATGCTTTCCATAGGAATAAAAGCCCTGTCATATTCTGCCCAGGTGGCGCTGGAAGAAGAGGAGGAAAAAGCTCCCTCCTGGTTTCTACCGCTCACGGTGACGGTGGCTCTTGTAGCTGCGGTCGGGTTGTTCTTCGGAATTCCGTATTTGGCGGGGATGCTGTTTTCCCGGATGACGGGTTTTCCCGTGGGTGGGGTGATTTTCAATCTTTTCGAGGGAGTGGTACGCATCGGGGTGTTTTTGCTCTACATCTGGGGAATATCGCTGATGCCGGACGTCAGGAGGGTCTTCGAGTATCACGGTGCGGAACACAAGGTGGTAAATGCGTGGGAGATGGGTCTCGATCTGACGGCAGAGGAAGTCACCGGTTGTTCCAGGTTTCACCCCAGGTGCGGGACTTCTTTCATCTTCTTCGTCCTGGTTATAAGCGTTCTGGTTTTCTCTTTGATACCCGGGGATATCTCGGTATTGGCGAAGGGCGTATGCAGGCTGGTTTTGCTCCCGGTAGTGGCAGGGATATCTTATGAGATAATAAAGTTGAGTGGCAGTAAAAGGAATACATTGCTTTTCAGGATGCTCTCGGAACCCGGTATGTTTTTCCAGAAGTTCACCACTTTCGAGCCGTCTCACGAGCAGGTCGAGGTGGCGATAGCGTCGTTCAGAAAATTGTGGGAAGGAGGCCACATCTGAAAACATGTTCACCAGGCTCGAGGCCATACTGGAAAGAGAAGAGGAGCTCCAGAGGAAGCTCGCCGACCCTGAAATAGTTTCTGATCAAAAGACTTACAGGGAAGTGTCGAGGCAATACGCGGAGATAAGCGAGATAGCACAACTGTACAGGGAATACAAGAAGACCGTCCAGGAACTCAAAGAGGCGAAGGAGATGCTCATCGGAGAGGACGACGAGGAGATGAGAGCTCTGATAAAGGAAGACATCCAGATCCTGGAGAAAAGGGCGAGGGAACAGGAAAAGAAACTCAAGCTTCTTCTCGTGCCCAGGGATCCGAACGACGAGAAGAACATAATTCTCGAGATAAGGGCTGGCGCTGGAGGAGAGGAGGCATCTCTTTTCGCTGCCGATCTTTTCAGGATGTATTCGATGTTCGCCGAGAAAAGGGGATTCAGAATAGAAATCTTGAGCTCCCACGCAACCGGGCTGGGAGGGTTCAAAGAGGTCATCGCTCTCATTTCGGGAAGGGGGGCGTACAGCCTGTTCAAATATGAGAGTGGTGTCCACAGAGTCCAGAGGATACCCGAGACCGAGGCGGGAGGGAGGATTCACACGTCGACCGCCACCGTTGCGGTTCTGCCGGAGGCCGAGGAAATAGACGTGGAAATAAACCCTGACGACCTGAAAATAGAGGTGATGAGATCGTCGGGTCCGGGGGGACAGTCGGTGAATACCACTGATTCCGCCGTGAGAATCACACACGTCCCGACGGGGATTTCCGTTCACTGTCAGGATGAGAAATCGCAGCACAAGAACAAGGCGAAGGCGATGAAGATATTGCGGGCAAGGCTGTACGAGATGGAAAGGAAGAAGCAGATGGAGGAGCGATCTCAGATGAGGCGGTCGCAGGTTGGAACGGGAGACAGGAGCGAGCGGATAAGGACCTATAATTTTCCTCAGAACAGAGTGACTGATCACAGAATAGGGCTCACTCTTTACAACCTCTCCAGCGTGATGGACGGGGAGCTCGACGAGATAGTGGAATCCCTCATCACCCATTACCAGACAGAAGCGCTCAAGAAAGTGGGTGAGACGTCGTGACTTTTCTGGAAGCCTACAGGAAGACCGTTCAGGAACTAGCTTCTGCGGGGATAGACAACCCGGAGTGGGAAGCAGAGCTGATAACGAGGCACCTGACCGGAGTGCCCCTCTGGAAGGCGCACGTTGAGCGCTTCGATGGAGTTTCCGTGCCGGAGAAGACGCTGTACGAGGTGGTCTCGAGACGGGCGAGAAGGGAGCCTCTTCAGCTCATCCTGGGAAGATGGGAATTCTACGGTCGGGAATTCACGCTTAAAAAGGGTGTTTTCATCCCCAGACAGGAGACAGAAGTTCTGGTGGAAGAGGTGATCTCCCTCCTCGACGGGAAGGGAAAAAGGCTGAGGGGACTGGAGGTGGGCGTGGGCTCCGGAGTGATATCCGTTTCTCTTCTCGCGGAGGTTGAAGGGCTGGAAATGGTCGGGGTGGATCTTTCTCCCGAGGCGGTTGCCCTGACAGTGGAAAACGCCCGTGCTCATCGAGTGGATGAGAGGATTTCTCTTATCTGCGCGGATGCAAGAGCGGTGGATTACGGCGAAATTTTCGATTTCATCGTTTCCAATCCGCCTTACGTTCCCGAGACGGACTTCGAGAACTTGATGCCCGAGGTGAAGTTTTACGATCCCGGAGAGGCGCTGATAGGTGGTCCGGACGGGTTGAGCTTCTTGAGGGAGCTTGTGCGGATGGGAAGCAGGTATCTGAAACGCGGCGGTTTCCTCGCCTTCGAGTTCGGGTGCGGTCAGCTTCAGGCTGTGGAGCGCCTTGTGAACGAGATCAAGGGTGTGTCTCTTTTCTACGTGAGGAGAGACCTCGCGGGAACCCCGAGGGTGGCCGTTGTGAGACGAAACTGATATGGGAAATGCCGTTTTGCTCATAAAAGGGGGAAGAAGGCTTAAGGGCAGGGTCAAACCCGGAGGGGCGAAGAACGCAATTCTTCCGATAATGGCCGCCTCTATCCTGACAGACCGACCTCTTGTTGTGGAGAATGCGCCCGATCTCCTGGACGTCAGGGTGTTCACGGAGATTTTGCTGGCGCTGGGGGCGTCTGTGGAGAGAGAGAACGGGAGGATCGTCATCGATACTGGAGGGATGGACCAGACGACCGTCCCGTTCGAGCTCGCACAGAGGATAAGAGCTTCAGTACTGTTGCTTGGGCCGATTCTCGCCCGGTTCGGTAAGGCGGAGCTTCCTATTCCAGGGGGATGTGACATAGGTGACAGGCCCATAGATCAGCACCTGAAGGCTCTTTCCGCGATGGGAGCGGAAGTCGAGAAGGAACACGGACAGTGGAAAATCCGGTGCAGGAGACTCAAGGGCGTCAGAGTGGATTTCGACGTTAGAACGGTCACCGGGACCGAGAACGTTCTCATGGCGGCAGCTTTCGCGGAAGGGACTACGGTCATTACGAATGCAGCCATGGAGCCCGAGGTCGTGGATCTGGCACGATGCCTGAGGGCGATGGGCGCCGATATCGAGGGAGAGGGCACATCCACGATCACGGTTCGCGGGGTCAGAACTCTCGAAGGGTCGTCCTACAGGGTGATCCCCGACAGAATAGAGTCGGCCACGTTCCTGATAGCTGGAGCGATAACCGGCGGAGAGGTATTCGTGGAAGGCGTGACGCAGGATCTCCTGGAAGCTGTGCTCGACAAATTGAACGATTCCGGGGCGTCGGTCACCGTGGGATCGGACGGCGTGGGAGTGAAAGGAACCCGTATGGTGAAGAGCGTGAACGTTTCGACCTCGCCATTTCCAGGGTTTCCCACGGACGTCCAGGCTCAGTTCATGGCTTACATGTGCATAGGGGATTCAGTTTCAACCATCGAAGAGAACATTTTCGAAAACAGATTTCGTCACGTTGCGGAGCTTCGGAGGCTCGGCGCCGACATATCCGTTTCGGGAAGAGTCGCGATAGTAAGGGGTGTGGACGGGCTGCAGGGGGCGCCTGTTACCGCCACCGATTTGAGAGCTTCGGCAGGTCTGGTTTTGGCCGGTCTGGTTGCGGAGGGTGAAACGGAGGTGAGGGAGATAGTTCACCTCGACAGGGGATACGAGAGGCTGGAGGAGAAACTGAACTCTCTCGGAGCCGAAATAAAACGAATCGAGGAGGGGAAAGTTGAAGATTGTTCTCGAAGCCACGAAGCAATTTAAGGAAAGCCTCCGTGCGTGTGCGAGAAGGGGATTCTCCTCTTCGAAGGAAGTGCGGGAAACCGTTGCGCAGATTATAGAGCTTGTGCGCCTTCGTGGGGATGATGCGGTGTTTCAGTTGACCAAAAAGTTCGATCGGTTCGACCCGGAACAGGATGGGGTGACGGTAGAGAGCGATGAGATGAGGAAGGCGTATGAGAGGCTTTCTCCTTCGGTCAGGAAGACTCTCGATAAGATGGCGAGGAGAATAGAGGAATTCCACAGGCTCCAGCTGGAGAGAAGCGCAGTTCTGTTCAACGATGCCGGTGCCCAGATTTCTTTGATGGTGACCCCCGTTTCAAAAGCCGGGATTTACGCGCCGGGCGGCAAAGCTGCTTATCCATCGACCGTGCTGATGAACGGGATACCCGCTTCCGTGGCGGGTGTCGAGGAGATATACGCTGCGGTTCCCGCTCCGAAAGGGGTCATTCAGGATGAGATACTCGCAGCCTGTCACCTCGCGGGCGTGAAGAGGCTTTTCAAGGTGGGCGGAGCCCAGGCCATAGCCGCTTTCGCCTTCGGCACGGAAACCATCCCGAGGGTTGATGTCATCGTCGGCCCCGGGAATCAGTTCGTCACGGAGGCGAAGAAGCAGCTCTTCGGGCTCGTGGGTATAGATATGCTTGCTGGACCGTCCGAGCTGGTAGTTCTGGCCGATGAGTCGGCGGAGCCGAGACTGGTCGCTTACGACCTGATATCCCAGGCCGAGCATGGAGAGGACGCCTTTGTTGCTCTGGTAACCGATTCCCGTTCTCTGGCGGAGGCGGTGGTGAGAGAAGTGAAGAGCATAATTGAGACGGAGAAGAGGAGGGAGATTCTCGAGAAAGCAATGGGCAACGCCTTTGCGTTTGTCTCGAAAACCGTCGAAAAGGCCGCCTTCGTGGTGAACGAGCTGGCTCCGGAACACCTTTCCATTCAGCTCCGGGAACCGGTGAAATACCTGTCTCTGATAAAGAGTGCGGGCACCATCTTCGTGGGGAGATGGTCCCCTGTGGCGGTGGGCGATTACATTGCGGGAATAAACCACACTCTCCCCACGGGGGGGTCCGCGCGTTTCGCCTCACCTCTTGGAGTATACAACTTCATGAAAAGATATAATGTTGTCCATTACGGGGAGGACTCTCTCGCCCATGACCTGAAGGATGTCATCAGGATAGCGGGGAAAGAGGGTCTTTTTGCTCACGGAAACGCCGCGAGGTCCCGGTTCGAGAAGAAGAAAGGGGGTGAGTGATGGTCAGAAAGGCGTCGGAAACGAGAGAGACCAGGGAAACCAGTATCTTCGTGGAGATAGATATCGATGGGGAAGGAAAATACAGCGTAGATACGGGAATTCCGTTTTTCAATCACATGCTGGAGCTATTCGCCAAGCACGGTCTCTTCGATCTGACGGTCAGGGGGAAGGGTGACATAGAAGTGGATTATCATCACCTGGTCGAGGATACGGGTATAGTCATGGGGTTGGCACTGAAGAAAGCACTGGGTGACATGAAGGGGATAAGAAGGTATGGTTTCGCGGCGGTTCCGATGATAGACGCCTACGCCGAAGTGGCAATGGACATAAGCAACAGACCGCACCACGTGTTCAGGTGTTCTGTTGAGACCGAGAAAGTGGGGTTCTTCGACACGGAGCTGGTCGAGGAGTTCATAAGGGCATTTTCCCAGGCCTCGGGTATCTGCATCCACGTGAACGTTCCCTACGGCAGCAACGCTCATCACACCATAGAGGCGGTGTTCAAGGCGCTCGGGAGGGCACTCGATGATGCAACCAGGATAGATGAAAGAAGGGCCGATCTTCCAACCACGAAAGGAGTTTTCTGAAAAGTGACCGATTGTCTCGTGGGAATCGTCGATTATGGGATGGGCAATCTCCTGAGCGTGTCCAAGGCTTTCGAGTCCCTCGGATACAGGGTGCTGGTGTCGAGCGACCGGTCCGAGCTCGAAAGTTGCACTGCTCTGGTTCTCCCGGGTGTGGGCGCTTTCATGGACTGCGTAGGCAACTTGAAGGAATTGGGGCTCGATCGGTTCGTCGTGGACTGGATATCTAAGAAAAGGCCGTTTCTGGGCATATGCCTCGGATTGCAGGTGCTGTTCGCAAAGAGTTACGAGTTCGGGGAGCACGAGGGTCTCGGCCTGATTCCCGGGACGGTCGAGCGGTTCCCGGAGAAGACGCTCGAATACAGGGTGGGTAACAGGGTGGTGAGAGAGAAGATGAAGATTCCCCACATGGGCTGGAACAGGGTGAATCCTCCGGAGGGTTCTCCCTTTTTCGAGGGGATACCTTCGGGGACGTTTTTTTACTTCGTCCATTCTTATTACGTCAAACCCGCCGACGGATCCGTCAGGACCGGAACTACCTGGTATGGGATAGAGTTTACATCGGTGGTGGAGAGAGACAACCTTATCGCAGTCCAGTTCCATCCCGAGAAGAGCCAGAAGTACGGACTAAGGTTGCTGGACAATTTCGCGAGGTTCGCGTCTTTCGCGGTCAGGGGGTAAAAAATGAAATTCAACGTTATTCCCGCCATAGACATTATGGGCGGCAGGTGCGTGAGGCTCACGAGAGGCAAGAAGGAAGATGTCACGGTGTTTTCCGACGATCCGGTACTCGTGGCGAAACGGTGGGAGCAGGATGGGGCGAAGATTCTCCATGTGGTGGACCTGGATGGAGCTTTCAAGGGTGAACCTCAGAACGAGGAGATTATAAGAAGGATTCCAGAGGAGACCGGTTTGAAGGTCCAGGTGGGCGGCGGGATAAGGACCTTCGAAATCGCCGGGCGCTATCTCGAAGAAGGCATCTGGAGGGTCGTGCTCGGTACCTCTATCGTCAGGGATCCGAAAGAGGTGAAGAAAATAACCGACGCTTTCGGCGAGCGTGTTGTTGCCGCAATAGACGCGGTCGGCGGGAAAGTGGCGATAAGAGGCTGGGTCGAGGTGACCGGTGAAGATGCGGTATCGTTGGCTGGGAAGCTCGGGGAGATGGGGATAGGTTCTTTCATATACACCGATATCTCCAGGGACGGGACTCTGGAAGGCCCCAATTTCGACGCGATCGCCGAATTTGCCTCCCGCGTGGAGGGTGACATAATAGCCTCGGGAGGGGTCTCTACGATCGAGGATGTGGCGCGGATAAAGGAAATATCCAGGAACATCGCCGGAGGGAGAATAACCGGCGTGATCATAGGTAAAGCGCTCTACTCATCGAGGATCGACTTTCGCGAGGCGGTGAAGCTGGCGGAGGAGTGAGATGCTTGCGAAGAGGATCATTCCCTGTCTCGATGTTCACGCCGGCAGGGTCGTGAAAGGGGTCAACTTCGTCAACTTGAGAGATGCTGGCGATCCCGTTGAAATCGCCCAGAGATACGACGAAGAGGGGGCGGACGAGCTGACTTTCCTGGACATATCGGCATCTCACGAGAACAGGGACATCATAATCGACGTGGTGAAGAAGACTGCGGAGAGGGTATTCATGCCCCTCACTGTTGGTGGAGGCGTGAGGACACTGGAAGACATTCGGAGACTGCTGAAGGCAGGGGCGGACAAGGTATCCATCAACACCGCGGCGGTGAAAAATCCGCAGTTCGTGGCTGATGCGGCGAGGAGGTTCGGAAGCCAGTGCATAGTGGTGGCGATAGACGCGAGGAGGGTGACCGGGAAGGATTACCGGTTCGAGGTGTACACCCATGGTGGGAGGACACCCACGGGTATAGATGCGGTCTGGTGGGCGAAGCGCGTGGTCGAGCTGGGAGCGGGTGAAATATTGCTGACCAGCATGGACAGAGATGGGACGAAGGATGGATATGATATAGAGCTCACGAGGGCGGTTTCCGACGCGGTTACTGTGCCGGTCATAGCGTCGGGTGGAGCCGGGACCCTTCAGCATCTTCTGGAGGGTATAGTTGAGGGTGGTGCGGATGCCGTGCTCGCTGCTTCAATATTTCATTACTGTGAATACACCATAGGAGAGGCAAAGAAGTTTCTTTCCGATAGAGGCGTGCCCGTGAGGCTGTAGGCGAGCAGATTTTCACGCATACAGGAGAAAGGAGGCAGGGAGATGAATCTGGATGAGTTTATCAGGCAGGTCAAATTTGACGACAGGGGACTCGTCCCGGTGGTTACTCAGGATGTGAGCGACAACACCGTGCTCATGGTCGCTTACGCCAATGAAGAAGCACTGAGGCTAACTGTAGAGAAGAAAGTTGCCCACTATTACAGCAGGTCTAGGCAGGAGCTCTGGTTGAAGGGAGCGACCTCGGGAAATGTGCAAGAAATTGTTGAAATTTTTTATGATTGTGATATTGATACAATACTCTATCGGGTCAGGCCGAAGGGTCCCGCGTGCCATACGGGGGAGAGGACCTGTTTCTACAGGAAGTTGATTTGAGAACAGATTTAACAGGAGGGAGGAAAGTGGTCGATTGTCCATTCTGCAGAATTGTGAGAAAAGAGATACCGTCCACGATTGTATATGAGGACGACGAAATCATAGCGTTCAACGACATCAATCCCGTCGCGCCAGTTCACGTGCTGATAGTTCCCAAAATTCACATGGTGAATCTCAACGATGTCGGGGAAGAGAACGTTTCTCTTCTCGGAAAGATGATGCTCGTAGCTGCGAGTATCGCGAAAGACAAAGGTATCGCCGAGAGGGGTTACAGGACGGTCATAAACAACGGGGACGAAGGAGGTCAGATGGTCAAACACCTTCACATGCACCTAATAGGCGGGAAGCAGCTCGGTCACAAAATGGGTTAGGAGATAAAACCTGTTGACCGATGGATATATATGATTATAATAGTTAAGATTGTGATAAAATCCACGAGGAAGGGGTGATCTCTAAATGCCCGGAGTGAAGGTCAAAGAGGGCGAATCGTTCGAAATGGCTCTTAAGCGATTCAAGAAGCAGTGCGAGAAGGCGGGCATTCTCTCTGAAATCAGGAAGAGAGAGCATTACGAGAAGCCGAGCGTCAAGAGGAAGAAGAAGATGCTCGCTGCCCGTAAGAGGCTGCTTAAGAAGCTGAAAAAAATGTCGAGTTAGGATGATCATGAGTCTTCTTGAGAAGATTCGGGAAGACATGAAAAGCGCTACTAAATCGCGTGATTTGGTAGCGCTTTCTGCTTTGAGGATGGCTGTGTCTGCCATAAAGAACCGGCAGATAGAGCTTGGGAAGGAACTCGACGACGGAGAAGTCGTCAAGGTCATATCCTCCCTGATAAAGCAGAGGAAGGAGTCCATAGAACTCTACGAAAAGGGAGGAAGGGAAGAACTGGCGGATAAGGAGAGGAAGGAGATCGAGGTTCTCAAGGCGTACCTCCCGCCGGAATTGACATCAGAGGAACTGGAGAAGCTCGTGAAGGATACGATTGCGGAGGTGGGAGCTGTTTCCGCGAAGGAGATGGGCAAGGTCATGAAAGCCCTCATGCCCAAAGTGGCGGGCAGGGCAGATGGTAAGGTGGTGAGCGATCTCGTCCGAAAGATGCTTTCACAACAGTGACTGGTTCTCGCTCTTCTCATCCGTCTTTGGGTAGAGATGGGCACGCAGGTCCTGAGAATTCTCTATGAGAGGAAGGATTTCCAGAAAAACCATCGATGAGCTGAGGGCGAGAGTGAACATAGCCGAGGTGGTTTCGGATGTCGTGGAACTCAAGAGGGCTGGTGCAAGTCTTAAGGGGCTCTGCCCGTTTCACAGGGAGAAGACCCCGTCCTTTTTCGTGAGTCCGGAAAAGGGGGTCTATCACTGTTTCGGGTGCGGCGAAGGTGGAGATACCATAACGTTTCTGATGAAGTTCAGACAGCTCACTTACGGGGAGGCAGTTCTTGAGCTCTGCGAGAGATTCGGCATCGAAGTGGAATTTGAGAGAGGAGAAGGTGTTCCCACAGAGGTGGGGGGCATCTTCAGAATGCACGAGGTGGCGGCCGATTATTACCATCTGCTTTTAAGAGACAGGCCCAACCCCGCGTGGAACTATCTGAAGGAAAGAGGCGTCAAGGAGGAGACGATTTCCGAGCTCAGGCTCGGTTATGGAGGGAAGGACAATAGAGGGCTTTTGAAGCACCTCAAGATGAAGGGGTTTTCTCCAGAAGAGATAGAGAAGGCTGGGCTGGCCTATCGCAGCAGGGATGGGAACCTCGTCGACAGGTTTCGCGGCAGGCTGATTTTTCCGATTCGCTCCCCCAGGGGGAAGGTCGTGGGGTTCGCTGGAAGGATTCTTGGAGCTGGAGAGCCCAAGTACATGAATTCACCGGAGACACCCATATACAGGAAAAAGAGGGTTCTTTTCGGGATGGACCTGGCAGGGAGACACATAAGAGAAGAAGGGTTCGCGGTGCTCGTGGAAGGTTACATGGACTGGATCGCGCTCTGGGAGAACGGCATAAGAAACGTGGTTGCCACCTGCGGCACCGCTCTCACGGAAGATCACCTTCGGGCACTGAAAAGGTCCGCCGGGAGAGTGGTTCTGCTTTTCGACGGAGATCTGGCGGGGAAAAAAGCAGCGGTCAGGTCGTTCGAGCCCGCGGTGAGAGCCGGTGTCAAGCCTCTGGTGGTCTTTCCTCCCGGCAGGAAGGATCCCGACGACTGGATAAGAGAGGTGGGAGCCGATGTGGTTTCGGCGGCGCTAAAAAGCCCCGTGTTGCTCATGGAGTATATCATCGATGCTGCAGCCAAAAAATTTGACGTTTCGAAACGAAGCGGCAAGATCGATTACCTGGACTTTCTGGAGAAATACGTGAGTCAGATAAACGACCCGGCGGAGAAAAGGCTCTACTGTGAAATGATAGCGGATAAGGTTGGACTCCCAGTCGAGACGGTCGAGTCGAGATACGCATCCGGGCGTAAAGCGGGTGCGCTGGACGAGCTGGATGGGGGAAGAGGCGGAAACGGCCTATCTCCGGAGGATGTGCTCCTTGGATTCCTCCTCAACCACCCGGAGGTCCTGTCGGACGAAAAAGTGAGGGAGGCCGTCGAGGGGCTTGACCCTGCATACAGGGAGGTTCTAATTTCGAGAGGCTCGGTGGATGAAACCAGCGGAGGGGTTGAGGCATCTATATCGATGGAGGAGAAAGAGAAGATTATCTCGAGAGCGATTCTCCTTTACGAACGTCATTTCCCCATCGACAGCGCTGATAACATCGGAAAAATTCTTTCATATCTTTCGCTCAAGAGGAAAGAGGACGAAGTGAGGCGGCTCAAGGACCGCCTCGCTCGAGGAGACTTCGAGGACAAAAAAGACATCATAAGAAGGATCACGGCATTAACCAGGGAAATGGAAGAACTCAGGAAAATCCTGTGAGATACAATTACAGGAGAGGTGAGAATATGGCGAAGAAGAAAGGTGCCAGAGAAAGCTCGATCCAGGGATTGCTCAAGAGAGGGAGATCCCGGGGATATGTGCTCGTCGACGAGCTAAATGATGCTCTGCCCGGGGACGTGGTCAATCCGGATCAGATCGAAGACATAATGGAGATATTCGGCGAAAACGACATCGAGATCGTCGATTCCGTTCAGAATCTCAGGATCCCCTCTTCGACTGTGACTTACGAGGACCTGGCGGAACCGGCTGAGGAAGAAGAAGAGGCCGACATCGGAGGGGTGAAGTCCAACGACCCGGTCAGGCTCTACCTGAAGGAAATGGGGTCGATACCGCTTCTCAACAGGGAGGGAGAGATAGAGCTCGCCAAGAAGAAGGAAGAGGGCGAGCTTGAAATCATAGACGCGGTAAGAAGATGCCCCCTGGCGATGGAGGAGATTTTCCTCCTGGAGAAGAAACTGAAAACAGGGGAAGTGAGCATCAAGACGATAATCAAGGACCTGGATGACGACGCCACCGAGGAAGAGGCGGAAAAGTACCTCGAAAAGACCCTG
>CAYSCN010000004.1:0-116120 GCA_964429585.1 uncultured bacterium
GCCGGCGGTCGGATTTGAACCGACGACCTGCTGATTACGAATCAGCTGCTCTACCGCTGAGCTACGCCGGCGCTTCGGAAACGCGGATATAAATGTTAATATATATATGCCTTGCCAATCAAGACCAATGTGAGAAATGGCGCCTCTTTTCAGGCGCTTTCCACGTTTCACTCAGGAAAGGATCGTGTGCGATGAGGGTGGTTTTCTTCACCAATACCTGGAAACCGCAGAGGGGAGGAGTTTCCACGTCCATAGAACTTTTCTCCTCCGAGCTCAAGAAACGCGGGCACAGGGTTTTCATTGTCGCGCCTGAATACATGGAGCACCACGAAGACCCGCCCTGGGTTTTCAGAGTTCCTGCTATAAAGCGCTTCAGAGGGTCCGCCTTTTCGGTTCCTTATCCCCAGTTGCTCAACTTCAGGTTGCTTTCTGGAGTGAAAAAGCTCAAGCCGGATGTCATCCACGTTCATCACCCGTTTCTTCTGGGCGAAGTGGGGTTGAGGATTGCGAGAAAGCTGGGCATTCCATGCGTCTTCACATACCACACGCTCTACCACAAATACACCCATTACCTGATGCCCGAGAGCGACGCGCTGAAGCGTGTGGCGATATTCGCATCGGCGTTTTTCGCGAACCTCTGCGATGCGGTGGTGGCACCATCCTGGAGCGTGAAGGAGTTTCTCCGGAAAGAGGGTGTCAGGTCGGAGATAGTCGTCATACCCACAGGTGTGGAGGAGGAGTTCTTTTCTTCGGAGGGCGGCGGCAGGAACTATGCGGGAGGCGTATTCCGACTGGCGTTTGCCGGAAGGCTGGAGCCGGAGAAAAACGTTGAGTTTCTGGTGCGTGCCGTGTCCTTGGCGATGAAGAGGGATTCCCGGATTCGTCTGAGGGTTATCGGGGATGGGAGAGAAAGAGAGAGACTCCAGAAGCTTGCCCGCGAGCTGGGAGTGAATGACAGGGTGGAGTTCGCCGGGGAGGTGGGAAGAGAAAGGCTGAAGCGGCTTCTCTCGGAATCTCATCTTTTCGTGTTCTCTTCGAAGACGGAGACCCAGGGACTGGTGGTTCTCGAGGCGATGGCGAGGGGATTGCCCGTTGTGGCGGTTAAGGGGCCCGGAATCGTGGACGTTGTGAGGGATGGGCACAACGGGTTCATCTGCTCCGAGAGCGAGGAAATTTTCGGAAAGAAAATTCTCGCCTTCCTGGAACACCCCCTTCTCCTGTACGGTATGAGCCTTTCTGCGCTTCGCACCGCCAGGGAGTTCGCCATATCGGCGATGACCGAGAGGCTGGAGTCCCTTTACCGGCTCCTGTTGGATAGAAGAAAGAGCGAAAAGAAGACAGCAGGGCGCCTGTCGGTGGACGTGATTTCCACGCTTCTCGAGGGAAAGGGTTACGGCAGGGGGTCGAAGAAGTGGAATACCCTGTTCAGAGCGGCTCGACGAGAAATTCCTCTAGATGGAATCTACTGGTGGGGTTGATCTCCAGCGAGATCCCGTATTGTTTTTCGATCATCTCGAGGTATTTCCTCTCTTCTCCCATCAGTTCCTCTGCGATGTCCGGGTGAACGGAGAGAGTGATTTTTCGGACTTTTTTCAGGCGCGCTTCCTTTTCCACGCTCCTGAAGATGGAGTATACGATCGTTCTTTTGGATTTCACTATGCCTTCCCCCCTGCAGTAGGGGCAGGGCTCGGAGATGCTTCTCCTCAAGCTTTCCCGAACGCGCTTCCGGGTCATCTCTATCAGCCCCAGTTCCGAGATCTGGCATATCACGGTCTTGGCCTTATCGTTTTTGAGAGCTTCCGCGAGGGCTTCGTAGAGCTTTTCCCTGTGTTCGGGAATCATCATGTCTATGAAATCTATGATTATTATTCCGCCTATGTTTCTCAGCTTGAGCTGGTAGACGATTTCCCTGACTGCTTCGAGGTTTATCTTCAGGCTCGTTTCTTCCAGGTTCTCCCTCCCGACGTATTTGCCGGTGTTGACGTCTATTGTGGTGAGAGCTTCTGTTTGCTCGATTACTATGTATCCCCCCGATTTCAGCCAGATTTTCTTCTCGAGAGCCCTCGATATCTCGAGTTCCACGCCGAAGAAGTCGAATATCGGCTGGGGGTTTCTGTATAGCTCGAGCTTGTCGTGGAGCGCTGGCAGGAACTGCTTGGAGAAACTTCTGAGCTCTTCGAAGTCTTCCTCGGTGTCGACGAATATCCTGTCCGTTTCGGGGGTGGCGAGATCCCTGAGCACGCGGAAGCATAGCGACAGCTCCCTGTGAATGAGGGAAGGGGCCTTCATCGATTCGCTCTTTTCCTTGATGTTCTCCCAGAGGCGAAGGAGGTACTGAGCGTCGTGGAGCAGGTCTTTTTCGCTCTGGCCCTCCGAGGCGGTTCTGACGATGAAGCCCACTCCGTCCGGCTTGATTCTCGTCACTATTTTTCTCAAACGTTCGCGCTCGTCGGGGTTTTCGATACGCCTCGAAATGCCTATGTGGTCGGTGAAGGTCAAAAGAACCAGGTATCTCCCCGGCAGGGAGATGTTCCCCGAAATCCTGGGACCTTTGGTTCCGAGAGGTTCTTTCGTTACCTGGACGAGGACGTGCTGGTTTTCCCGCACGAGCCCCTCGATTGGAGGAGGCTGGAAAGGCTGGATCTGCTCGCTTCCAGCGAGTTCGACTTCGGACTCCACGAGGGAATCGTAGAGCTCTTCCTCGTCGAAGATGTCTTTTTCCGCCACGTTCACCTGGAAATCCCCGGCGTAAAGAAACGCCGCCTTGTCGAGCCCGATGTCGACGAAAGCGGCCTGCATTCCCGGGAGGACGCGAATGACTCTGCCCTTGTAGATGTTCCCCACGATGTTTCGTTCTTCCGCCCTCTCCACGTAGAATTCCGTCAAGGTGCCGGAATCTACGACGGCGACTCTGGTTTCATATGGTCTGCTGTTTATCAGGATGTATCTGTTTTCCCTCATCCTCCATGCCCGCTAAGACCGTGAGGCCCGTTTTGGTTATTATTATCTCTCCTTCGGGAATATCGCAATCTGCAATTGCGCCACGTATGTGTTTGAGGACCGATTCAGAAGCCCTGTGAATGCTGGTAAGGGTGATTTCGAATCCATCTGCGAGCACGCTGTCGAACCTTCCGGTATCCTCTAGTCTGGAAACCAGACTTTTCATCTTCTTCTCATCAAGCCTGGTCGTGAAGCTCAGCCTGAAAGTTTCTTTCAACGTTAGGGATGAGAGTTTCCCGTCGATTTTCATCACTGTCAGCGGTTCCAGGTCAGAAGGGAATGTTTCCTTGAGAGAATCCAGTATTTTGTGGGGAGAGATCCCCTCCGTGAGGTTCAGTTCGAATATTTCTCCCTCCGACTCGACTCCGACCGGCAACGCAACGGAGAAGGAGACTCTGGGTCTCGGGTTGAACCCCTCTGAGTAGGAAAGCGGCAATCCGCTTTTTCTCAGACCTCGAATCAGGAGCGACTGCAATTCCAGGGCGCTCATGTATTTTGCTCTTCCCCGTTTCCGGTGAATCACCAGATACCTGTGGGAGCCCTTGGAAGTCCCGACGTGTGACGGCTCCGGTTCCAGAGAGAGGGGAGGTGAAAAAACGTTTCGCCCGAAGGCGGGTCCGCACGCTCCGCAGAGGTAGCAGACGTCGAATCTGCAATCGGGGGTTGCCTCGCCCCGTTTGAACTTTTCCCACTCTGCCTTCAGAAATTCCTTCGTGACCCCGATATCGATGTGATCCCACGGGAGGGGAGAGCACACTTTCCTGGGGCCCGTGTAATTTCTCTCATTGATGCCCGTCGCTCTCAGCGCTTCTTCCCATATGGAGACTTTGAATTGATCCGACCAGGCGTCCAATCTGGCTCCCCTGTTATAGGCTTCGAGAATCAGTTCTGCGATTTTTCTATCCCCTCTGGATATGAGCGCCTCGAGCCAGGACATGTCCGGGTTGTGCCACTTGAAGGTGACATGCCGTTTCTTAGAGAATTTCTCTTTCAGGAATTCTATCCTCTTCCGCATCAGTTCACGCGGAATCTGACCGGCCCACTGAAAAGGGGTGTGGGGCTTGGGAACGAACGTGGCTAC
This sequence comes from uncultured bacterium, assembly GCA_964429585.1. GTDB lineage: Bacteria > Desulfobacterota > Deferrimicrobia > J040 > J040 > CAYSCN01. Next base: position 4,082 of record CAYSCN010000004.1, read on the forward strand.
AGATACCGTTACGCTCGTTTTTTTTCCGTGCTTCCTCGCTATCCTGACGCAGGCATCCACCAGGGAGACCATGGCTTCCAGGTCTTCCATTTTTTCACCTGGAAGACCGACCATGAAATACATCTTGAGCGTCCTCCATCCGTTCGAAAAGACCCACTCCACGGTATCGAATATCTCCTCGTCCGAGATGTCTTTGTTGATGCGCTTTCTTAGCGATTCCGTCCCTGCTTCCGGTGCCACGGTGAACCCTGATTTTCTGACTCTTTTGAGCTCCTTTATCAGTTCTTCGCTGAGGGTGTTTATCCTCAGAGAGGGAAGGCTCACGGAGATTTTTTTCTCCTCGAGAAGGTTCATCGAAACCTTCGTTAGTTTCTCTATGTGGGAGTAATCCGATGAAGAGAGGGAGAGAAAACCGACTTCCTCGAAGCCGGAAGACGTGGCGCATCCTTCCAGATAACGCACGATCTCGTTTACGTTCCGCTCTCTGTATGGGCGGTAATAGTATCCTGCCTGGCAGAACCTGCATCCTCTCGTGCACCCGCGGGCTATTTCCACCCCGAGCCTGTCGTGAACCACCCTCATGGCGGGTATTATCGGGTCTTCGGGAAGAGGGGATTCGTTCAGGTCCGCGAGCGTTCTCTTCAAAATTTTCTTTGGGGATTCTCCCCTGGGGATGACGCATCCCGTGGCTTCATCGAAAACGTGGAGTGACGGAACATATATCCCGGGGATGGAGGCAAGGGAATGAATGATTTCCGTTCTGTTCATTCCTTTTGACTTTCCTCTCTCGACGAGTTCCACGATTTCCAGTATTCCCTCTTCGCCCTCACCGATGAAAAGAGCGTCGAAAAAGGGGGCAACCGGTTCGGGATTAGCCATGAGAGCCCCGCCGCATACAACTATTGGGGAACTTTCACCCCTCTCCGCGCTTTTGAGCGGAACTCCACCCAGTTCGAGCATCGTCAGGACGTTGGTTATCGAAAGCTCGTATGGAAGCGAGAAGCCTATGACGTCGAAGTCTTTCAGGGGCCTGCCTGTTTCGTGACCTCCAAGCGGCGTTTTGTTCTTTCTGAGCCGGGTTTCCATGTCCACCCAGGGAGCGAAGACCCGGTCCACGATCCAGCCAGTTTTTTCCTTCAGTATGTGGTATAGAAGGAGAAACCCGTAGTGGGACATCCCGAGTTCGTAGACCTCGGGAAACGCGAGTGCGAAGGAGTGGTTCTTCGTCGGGGGTGCTTTCCTCTTACCAGACAGCTCCAGCCCGAAGTATCTGGAGGGTTTTGTGATGTTCACCGGCTCCACCTCCAGTTAATTAAGGTAACACATGAACTGCCAGATGTTAGGAGTTTTTGAAAAAAAGGTCCTGGTGTGGTAAAAACTTAAAATAAATTTTCATTTTGGGAATAAATGAAGATATTCTGGCCCGGTGGAGACCTGAACCACCGAAAGGTGGATGTTTTTTTCGGAAGGGACAGAGAGCTTTCCACTCTGATGAGAGTAGCCGAGCACGCTCCTTCCGGCGCTGGGGGATGTGTGCTGCTCTACGGTCCTCCGAACGTGGGAAAAACCACCCTCCTGTTGAAGTTCAGAGAAGAGCTACTCGAGGTAGAGAGCGAAGAGCCGAGGATGTTTCCCTTCTATTTCTCCTTCGCTTCCGCACTGGGCAGCGCCTCCAGGATGATTTACCAGTTCATGGGGGAGTATCTTCGGCAGCTTCTTTCCTTCATGGGCGATGAGGTTTCAGGCGGCTTCGACCTCGACAGGGTGGTGGAGCGCCTTTCCTCCCACTCGATTTACGTTCCCGTGGACCACATAAGGGGCGTGGAGGAGTGCCTGGGCAAAGGAGATGCGGTGTCGGCTCTTGCCCTGGCTCTCACTCTTCCTTTTGCGGTGGACAAGCCAGGTATCGTCGATATGTTCCTGTTCGACGATTTCCAGTTTTCGATGAAAATCGAGAGCGTGCCCGACTGGGCGGTGCTTTCCGTATTGAGGCCCTTCGTGAAGAGCGGAGATCACACGTTTGTGATATCCGGTTCCAGCCCTGGGATAGTGATGTCAAACCTGAAAAAAGAGGGTCTCTTCGGCGCCTTCTCGTTACTGGAGATAGGGGGGCTCAGGTCGACGGATTCCAGAGAGCACCTGAAGTATCTTCTGGAAAGGAGGAAAATCGCTGCATCTGACGAAGTGATTGGGGCTTTGTCTGAGAGGCTCGGGGGAGTGCCCATCTATCACAAGCTTTTCGTGGACGAGGTGACTTTTGAGGGGAGCCAGCTGGGGGATATAAGCGACGTGGAGAATCTCTACGCCAAGTCGGTGGTCGAAGGGAGGCTGAACACCTACTGGAAGGAGTTCTTCGAATCCACTCTGAGGAAGAGGAGGCTCCTCGCCAAGGGAATCAGGTTTCTCAAACGAGTGCTCGTCGACGAATTCCCGATAGACACATACGAGGGAGCGGTTGGTCTCATCGGTGGAAATCAGGAGGAAGCAGACGAGATTCTCAATTCGCTCGAGTTCAAGGGGATAATAAAGACCGATTTCGAGAGGATGTCGTTCGTGGAAGATCCGGTGCTCAAGGATTTTCTGTTCTGGGCTTACGAGAGAGGAATCATGGGGAGGCACAACTCCCAGATTGCGTCTCAGATAGTCCAGAAAAACATATTCCGGGCCAGATATCCTTCGCCGGAGGCTTACAAGAAGGAAATCCTAGAGACCGTCAAGGAAATGCTTAGAAGGTGGGATTGTCAGGAAATTCCCACTTCTCTCTTCGATTACGTGTCCTTCAGGGAACAGTATGGTTTGAAAGGAGTTCTGGAGGTTCTCATAGGAGTAGAAAAGGAAAAGGTCAAATACAAGCTCCCGAAGGTGAGCAGCGTTTCTTACGGGTATACGATCGGCGGAAAGCTTCCAAGGGTGGGTTTCGACGTGGTTGCTTTTGGTTTCAGGAACAGGGAATACACGGAAGAAGCGCTCGTTATATGGGCGGTCGAGTTCGTCGCCGACAGGGTTCTCACCAGGAAGAGGTTGGAGCATTTCGAAAACAGGTGTAGGCTTCTGAGTCTGGAGAAGTCTCTGGCAGCTGAGCAGCTCGTCAAGTGGGTGATATTCGAAGGAAGCGTGGAAGAGGACGCTCTCAAGTTCGCCGCTTCCTGCGGCATATTTCTGACTCACATGAAGCAGCTGAAAATACTTTTCAGCGTCTTCGGGATAGAAGAGTCGGCTCCGCCGGTGGAAGAGAAGATTCGGAGCACCGAAGAGCCTGCTGATAAAACTGCGGAAGAGCCTCTCGAATTCGACCTGATAATACCGATGAGGGAAGATGCGGAGGTCATAGCCGCTAAGGTTGCCGAGGAGATTTCTTATTTCAAAGAAGTGGACAAAGATACAGTCGACAGGATCAAGATGGCGATAATCGAAGCGTGTATAAACGCTTTCGAACACAGCGGAGCTCAGAACGGAGTGGTGAAGTTGAGATACATTATCAAAAATGACAGACTCGAAATATTCGTCTCAGACGAGGGTAAAGGGTTTGCGCCGAGAGAAAGCCTCGACAGAAAAGAAGAAAAAAGAAAACGGGGTTGGGGGCTGAAGATCATCAGGGAACTGGTTGATGAAGTCGATGTCGTGACCGGCGAAAAAGGAACCACCGTGAGACTCGTAAAGTTCCTTGACGAAGAGGACAAAGTATCGCAGTATGATGAAGTATCTAAAGCAGAGGAGGAAACTGTGGGGGAGGATAAGGGTGAAGACTCTTGAAGTGAGAACAACCGAGAAAAATGACGTGATGGTGGTTTACGTGGAGGGCTACCTGAACAGCCTGCTCGGGGAGAAGCTCGAGGAGGTGGTCGCAGCGAAGCTGGGAGAGGGGTATCTCAAGTTCATAATAAATTTCAAAAGCACGAGAATGATAAACAGCGTGGGGATTTCCATAGTGATCGGCCTCGTGGAAGCGGCTTCCGAGAAGGGTGCGACGATTTGCTTCACCGATTTGAGCAGAGTGAACAGGGAGATTTTCGAGATCACGGGGTTGAGCGACAGGGTAACTATCTTCGATACGGAAAGAGACGCCTTTGAGATGATGTCGCCCGTCGCGTGAAATGGAGAGGAAAGCGATAGAAGCGAAGAAAGAAAGGTACCGCCTGAGGGCCGTGGGAGATCTCACTCGCGGCGTTTCCCGGGAGAGGGAGTTAGAGGCGTCACTGAGATATGCTCTTCATTCCATCATGGGAGCGCTCTCCGTAACGAGGGGGTTCATATGCACCCTGAACGGCGGAAACGTTGAAGTCGTGGTGTCGAGAGGTGTTTCCGTCGAGGGGGATGCCATCGAATTCGACGACGAACTGATATCCTTCTTCGGCAGGAGAGAGAGTCCTTTTTCTTACTCGTCAAAGAAGATCAGCGATTCGGCAAGGGAGAAGTTGTCTCGAGTGAGCCAGATGCTGGGCCGGGACATGGTGATTTCTCCATTGAAAACGGGCAGGATGTTCGTCGGGGTCATTTTCCTCGGAGAGAAGATCGACGGAACTCCTCTGGGGAAGAAGGATCAGGAACTTTTGAGCGTCATGAGCAGGTTTCTCGCAGCCGAGATAAATTCCAGGATGATAGTGGAAGAGGTGACCAGGCTGAACGAAATTCTCTCGGAAAAGGTGAAGGAGAACGAGAAGCTCATTTCATCTCTCAGATCGGTTTACTTCCAGACAATCATGGCGCTGGCAACCGCCATCGATGCGAAGGATCCCTACACGAGGGGACATTCCGAGAGAGTGGCGAGAATATCGAAGGCGATAGCGGTAGAACTGTCCCTCCCCGAGGAGGAGGTAAGTGCGATATACATGGCAGGGATACTTCACGACATCGGCAAGATTTCAACGGGAAAGGAGATTCTCTCCAAAAAAGGGCGGTTGACCGCGGAGGAGATCAAACACGTGAGGAAGCATCCCGAGGTGAGTTATCGAATCCTGTCGAAAGTCAAATTTCCCCATCCTAGAATACCGGAATTTGCCCTCTTTCATCACGAATGGTATGGAGGGGGAGGATACCCGAGGGGATTCAGGGGCGAGGAGATCCCCCTTGGAGCGAGGATTATCGCCTTGGCAGATGCGTTCGACGCCATGGTTACGGACAGGCCGTACAGGAGCGGCAAAGCGCTCTCCGATGCGATAAGCGAGATAATTTCATACACGGGAACTCAATTCGATCCCCTGGTCGTGAAGGCGTTTCTGCGCTCGATTTCGAAGGAATGCTCCGCATCTGACAGGCGAAAGCGCATTTTGTCCTGCCTTCCCGCCGAGAGAATCGACGACGCGGCGGTTCACAGGATCAAAAAATATCTTGAAAAACTGGACTGAAGACTTCCTCCGCCAGTTTCCTGAAAGCGTGAAGGGTTCTTCTTGCGTGTTCGAGCGTGTGCGGTTCGAGGGTGAATGTCGGTTTCAGATTTCGTTCTTTCAACGCCCATAGAATTCCCCTGAAATTTATCGCTCCTTCTGTGACAGGGAGATGTTCATCCCTCAAACCTGTGTTGTCATGGATGTGGACCTCGCTGATTGTGGACCCGAGTCTGTCGACCCAGTCCACAAGGGGAATTGAGGAAAAGAGGTTGGCGTGGCCTGCGTCGAAGCATATTTTGAGGTTTTCCCAGCCTATTTCTCCGAGGAGGGCCAGGAGTGTCTCGGGACTCCTTTCGAATATGTTTTCCACGTAAACCTCCGCCCCGAGCGAAGAAGCTTTTTCGCAGATCGCTGAGAACGTTTTCACCGCGTTTTTAAGCCACTTTTCGGGCTTGAAATCGAAGAACCAGTCGTTGTAGCCGCTGTGGACGACGATTGATTTTACCGGGATGAATTCCGCCACATCGAGCGCGGAGACGATTTTATTTAGAGAAATGTTTCTTATCGTTTCATCTGGGGAGCCCGGGCTCAGATCCACGAAAGGGGCGTGAAGCGTTATGGGAAGAAGATCTGATGCGGACAGGTTTCTTTCCAGCTCAACCACGTCTTCCGGCTTCAGATTCTCCGCTTCGTTTCCGTCGATGTAAAGTTCTGGTTTCACCCGGTATTCTTTGAGAAGAGACAGAATTTTCTGATTTCTCAACTCGCTCATGGTTGTATTGATGTGAACTTGAATCAATTCTTTTCCCCCTGGTTTTGTTTGTCGAGATGTGGATTTTAACACATCGAGACCGTTTTCGGGAGGAGAAAAAGGTTGATTTAAAATATGTATACAGTATACTTAATTCAATTCGTAACCTGTCAGCCTTAAAACAAAATTCAGCTGGAGGGAGGGCGTTGGTAAGGAGAATCAAGTTCGATATTGAAAATCATCAGACTCTCAGGGAGCGGATTGTAGATACGATACGAGAGGCGATAATCAACGGGATTCTCAAGCCTGGGACGAAAATATCCGAGCCGGAGCTGGCGGAGCGCTTTGGAATTAGCAGGACGCCGATACGCGAGGCGCTCAGGCAACTCGAGTCGGAGGGTTTCATCACCGTCATTCCCAGGAAGGGAGCGATAGTTTCCAAGCTCAGCAAGAAAGACGTGGAAGATTTTTACGAATTGAAGAGCATACTCGAGGGTTTCGCCGCCAGAAAGGCGGTTGAAAAGATATCGGATGATGATATAGAGCACATGGAGCATGTCAACAGGCAGCTCGAGAAGCTGACGAAAAAGGGTGATCTGAGAAGGGTTTACGAGCTTCACAACGAGTTTCACGACACGTTTCTCAAAGCCTGCGGCAACGACAAGCTTTACGGTATCGTGCAGAACCTGGTGAGGCAGTTTCAGAGGTTCAGGATGATACTATCTATGCCGGGAAAGATAGAGGGGTCGATCGAGCAGCACTGGGAAATAATAGAAGCTTTCAAAAAGAGGGATGCTGACCTGGTCGAGGAGCTCGTTCGAGAGAATGCTCTGTATGGAAAGAGCGTCCTTCTCCAGGAGTTCGAGAAGGAACAGGATAAGTGAGGTGTGTTCATGGGAGGAAACAGAGCATTTTCCAGCCTCCCGTCTCTTTCGAGTATATTGAGCGACAAATCCGTAGCACCTCTCATTGGAAAATATGGAAAGGAAACCGTCAAACTGGCAGCCAGAGTGCTCCTCGAGGAGTTGAGGGCAAAGCTGGAGAAGGAGAAGGTCCAGCCAGATAGAGAGAGGCTTCTGGCGGAAGTTCTGGGTGAGCTTCCATCCCGCCTCGAATCATTGATGAAACCCGGTCCAAGATGGGTCATAAACGCAACTGGTATAGTCATCCACACGAATCTCGGTAGAGCGCCTCTCCCGAAAAAGGCAGTGGAGCATTTGGTTGAGGTTGCGTCCCGCTATTCCGATCTCGAGTTCGATCTGGAAACCGGCTCCAGAGGAAGCAGAGGGGTTCACGTTGAAGCTCTTCTTCGCGAGATATTCGGAGCGGAGGGCGCTTTCGTTGTCAATAACAACGCATCGGCGGTTCTCCTGGTTCTGGCTGCTCTTGCGAGAGGCAGGGAAGTTGTCATATCGAGGGGAGAACTGGTCGAGATAGGAGGGTCTTTCAGGATTCCGGAGATTATGGCGGAAAGCGGGGCGGTGCTGGTGGAAGTGGGGACGACCAACAAGACGCGGGTTGGTGATTACGAAAGAGCTTTTTCCGATGCGACGGCTCTTTTCTTGAAGGTCCACAGGAGTAATTTTTCAATAAAGGGGTTTACAGATGAAGTTTCTCTGGATGAGCTCTCCGCTCTGGGAAAAAAGTTCAATGTTCCCGTGGTCTACGACATGGGGTCGGGATCGGTATTCGACATGTCGAAGTTCGGTTTTTCCGGCGAGGAAGGTGTCAGGAAGGCCCTGTTGCAGGGGGCGGATCTGGTGACTTTCAGCGGAGACAAGCTTCTTGGAGGGTCCCAGGCAGGCATCGTCGTGGGAAGACGCGATTTGATCGATGTTCTCAAGGCTCACCCTCTCGCCAGAGTTCTCAGAATAGACAAGCTGAATCTCGCTGCACTCGCTTCGCTCCTCACTCTCTACAGGGACGAGAAGATTGCTATCCGGGAGATTCCCGTGCTCAAGATGCTTCTTGCTGACGAAAGAATGTTGAAAAAAAGAGCGAGATGGATAGCGAAGAAGCTGAAAGGAAAGGTTGGGTCCTTTGATGTGCACGTGGTTGAGGACAGGGCAGAGTGCGGTGGGGGAGCACTTCCAGGTGTCGTTTTGCCCACGTGGTGTGTGGCGCTGCGGCCGGTTGGGAAAGGGTTGCTCGAAGTGGCGAGAGCTTTCAGAGATGGAAATCCACCTTTGATTGGAAGGATAAAGGAGGGTAGTTTTTTGATCGACCTGCGCACCGTGTTTCCCGAAGAGGACCGGATCGTGGTGGAGCGGGCTGTTGAAGTTGACGTAAGACTGGGTTGATTGATTCGCCCCAGGAGATATAATAACGATAAAGAAAAGGGGTTTGGGACATCATGCTAAATTCCCACGTCCTCGTCCTCAACAGATCTTTTTTCCCGGTCCACGTGACGACGGTGAGAAGGGCCTTCTGTTTGCTTTACAGCGGAGTGGCCCGGGTAGTCGACTCCCAGTACAGGATGTTCGATTTCAAATCCTGGGCGGAGCTTTCGGCTTCCGCCGGTGACGATGTAATAGGCACGGTTAATAGACTGATAAAGGTACCGCGGGTGATAGTGATATTGAGCTTCGACCGTTTTCCGAGAAGGGGCGTGAGGTTCAGCAGACACAACATTTTCACCAGGGACAGGGACACGTGTCAGTACTGTGGGAAGAAGTTTCCGAGGTCTGAACTGAGCATAGATCACATCGTTCCTGTTTCGAGAGGGGGAAGGACGACGTGGGAGAACGTCGTCTGTTGCTGCGTCGAGTGTAACAAGAAGAAGGGGGGGAGACTGCCGGAAGAGGCTGGTATGAAACTCCTGAAAAAACCGGTCAAGCCTCGCTGGAGTCCGGAATACTCCGTTCCCCTCAAATCGACCATTTACAGGGAGTGGTTGCCTTTCCTGAACGTGGTTGATTTTACCTACTGGAATCTCGAACTCGAATCCTGACCGGAGGTTGAGTCGACAGCCCTGTGGTTTCTCATCGGAGGTCCGGTTTCTTACCCTGACGCTTTCCGCACCTGTTTCTCGAATTTCCAATTGGTGGCGAGCCGCGAGGGAGCATCTCTAATGGAAGGAGTGTCGTTCTCGATGCCAGGTAAAGAAAGATTCCAGGCTTGTCGATAAAGAGTAATGGAGAGGAAGGCGTTTGCCTCATGATGCTGAAAACGTTCCCGGGCTTGAAAATCGTGCGCTTTTTGCCTCCCTTTCTGAAATTTGAAAAAATAATAATATAATGTGCTACAAATTACTTGACGGTTAATATAAATTATATGAAAATTATACCTAATTTAATCGTAACGATGGAGTGGTGACGGGTGTCGGTGCTCAGTCTCAAGATAGGTGAGATGCTCCTCAAGGCGGGTCTCATAAGCCAGGAGCAGCTCAAAACCGCTCTCGACGAGCAGAAGAGGACGAAGGAGAGGATTGGAGCCATCCTTGTCAGGCTCGGTTACATAACTGAGGAGGAACTCCTGTCTTTTCTCGGAAAACAGTTCAACATTCCCGTCGTCGATCTGAGCAAGTATGAAATCAATCCCGAGCTCGTGAAGCTGCTCCCCGAAGATTTGATGCAGAAAAACCTGGCGTTTCCCATAAATCGCGTGGGGTCGAAACTCATAGTTGCAGTCGCGGATCCCACGAATATGGCGATCGTGGATGCGATAGCCTTCAAGACAGGTTACACCGTGGAGCTCGTTCTCGCTTCTGAGAAGGCGATATCCGAGCTCGTTTCGAAGTATGTGGATGAAGGGGCAGAGCTCGAGGAGTTGATAACAGACCTGGACGAGGAATTCGAACTGGTTCAGGAAGAGGAAGAAGTCGACGTCCAGGAGATACAGAAGACGGTGGAGGAGGCTCCGGTCGTCAAGCTCGTCAACTTCATCCTCACTGATGCGGTCAAGAAGAGAGCTAGCGACATCCACATAGAGCCATACGAAAAAGAGTTCAGGGTCAGATACAGGATAGACGGCGTCCTTTACGAGGTTTTGAAGCCGCCGCTCAAGCTCAAGAACGCCATTTCATCAAGAGTGAAGATACTGGCTAACCTGGACATAGCCGAGAGGAGGCTACCTCAGGACGGCAGAATAAAGCTGAAGCTGGGAAAGAACAGAGAGATGGATTACCGCGTCTCTGTTTTGCCCACTCTTTACGGAGAGAAAATAGTCCTGAGGCTCCTGGACAAGTCGGGTCTCGAGATAGACATGACAAAACTCGGCTTCGAGGAGAAGCAGCTCAAAGACTTCAAGGAGGCAATAGCCAAGCCATATGGCATGGTTCTCGTGACTGGTCCGACCGGCTCCGGGAAGACGACCACTCTTTATTCGGCGCTCCAGGAGTTGAACAAGACCACAGAAAACATTTCCACGGCGGAGGATCCGGTCGAGTACAGCTTCGCGGGAATAAATCAGGTTCAGATCAAGGAAGAAATAGGATTGACTTTCGCTGCTGCTTTGAGGTCGTTTCTGAGACAGGACCCCGACATAATCATGGTTGGTGAGATAAGAGACTACGAGACGGCGGAGATCGCGATCAAGGCTGCGTTGACCGGTCATCTGGTTCTTTCTACCCTTCACACGAACGATGCCTCTAGCACGGTGAGCAGGTTGCTCAACATGGGGATCGAGCCGTTTCTCGTGTCCTCTTCGCTCAACCTGGTTCTCGCCCAGAGGCTCGCCCGGAGGATATGCGAGAACTGCAAGGAGGAAGTCAGGATAAATCCGAAGGCTCTTCTCGATGCAGGGGTGAGAAAAGAAGAGATCGGCACTTTCAAGACATTCAGGGGCAGAGGGTGTGATCAGTGTTCGAATATAGGATACAAGGGAAGGGTGGCCATCTATGAAGTGATGCCCGTGGGCGATGAGATAAAAGAGCTGATTCTGAGAGGCGCTTCCGCTCTCGAGCTCAAGAGGGAAGCGATCAGGCTCGGAATGAAGACGCTGAGACAGGCCGGGCTCACCAAGGTGAAACTGGGAATAACCACCCTCGAGGAGGTTCTGAGAGTGACAGCGAGGGATTAAGGGAGGGATGTCATGCCAACCATGCACGACTTTTTGAAGATGATGATAGAAAAGGGGGCGTCGGACCTTCACATAACGACCGGTCTGCCTCCAACCATCAGGGTAGATGGAAGGCTCACTCCGCTTCCCTTCGAGCCGCTGTCCCCCAACGACACGAAAAAGCTCTGTTACAGCATCCTCACTGAGGCGCAGAAGCAGAGATTCGAGGAGAACAAGGAGCTCGATCTATCTTTCGGCATCAAAGGACTGTCCAGGTTCAGGGCGAACATATTCATGCAACGAGGGGCCGTTGCAGGGGCTTTCAGGACCATTCCGTTCAGGGTTCCAACTTTCGAGGAGCTCGGTCTTCCCCCTGTCGTGAAGGATCTCTGCAAGAAGCCGAGGGGGCTCATACTCGTCACCGGTCCGACCGGTTCCGGTAAGTCGACCACCCTGGCGGCCATGATCGACAAGATAAACTCCGAGAGACAGGAGCACATAGTGACGATCGAGGACCCGATCGAGTATCTCCATCCGCACAAAAAATGCGTGGTCAACCAGAGGGAGGTGGGCAGCGATACGGAGAGCTTCAGGAAGGCGCTGAAATATATATTGAGACAGGACCCGGACGTGGTGCTGATCGGTGAGATGAGGGATCTGGAGACGATCGAGGCGGCTCTGACGGTGGCGGAAACCGGTCATCTCGTTCTTGCGACGTTGCACACGAACTCCGCGGTCCAGACCATAAACAGGATAATAGACGTCTTTCCGCCCTATCAGCAGCCGCAGGTGAGGGCGCAGCTCTCGTTCGTCCTTCAAGGCGTGATATCCCAGCTCCTCATTCCTCGCGCCTCGGGGATAGGCCGCGTCCTGGCCGTGGAGGTGCTGATCCCGAACGCGGCGGTCAGAAACCTTATCAGGGAAGAGAAGATTCACATGATCTACGGTCAGATGCAGATAGGACAGGCCAAATACGGGATGCAGACCATGAATCAGTCCCTGTTCTCTCTCTACTTGAGGCGGGAGATAACTCTCGAGGACGCTCTGGGAAGGTCGCCCGAGCCGGATGAGTTCAGACAGATGCTTCAGAGCCAGCGGGTTCCGCAAAAATAACCTGTTATCACGGGGGTAGGTATGCCCAAGTACGTCTGGGAAGGTAAATCCAAATCTGGAGCGGTAGTAACGGGGGAGATGGAGGCGCCGAACGAAGCCGTGGTGCTTGCCCAGCTCAGGCGCCAGCAGGTTACTCCGATAAAGATCAAGCCAAAGAGTTTCCTTCTGGATATGAAGGTGCCGTGGTTCAAGCAGAGCGTCCCGATGAAGGACGTGGCGGTTTTCACGCGTCAATTCGCGACGATGATCGACGCGGGTTTGCCTCTCGTCCAGTGCCTGGATATTCTCGGTGCCCAGCAGCAGAACAAGACCTTCAAAGAAGTGATCATGAAAGTCAAGGAGGACGTGGAGAGCGGGAGCACGTTTGCCGATGCGCTCAGGAAACATCCCAAGATATTCGACGACCTTTTCGTGAACCTGGTGGAGGCCGGAGAGGTCGGCGGTATTCTCGATACCATTCTGAACAGGCTCGCCGCCTATCAGGAGAAAGCTATCAAACTGAAGAAGCAGATTAAAGGAGCGATGATTTATCCATCCACAATCATAACGGTGGCGGTTGTAGTCACAATCGTTCTTTTGCTCTACGTGATTCCCATATTCGCGAAGATGTTCACCGATTTCGGGCAGGCGCTGCCGGGTCCCACTCTCTTCGTCATCAATCTCTCCAACACGGTCAGGCAGTACTTCTACATATTCGTCATAGCTGTCGTTTTGCTCGTCATCGGCATACGTTTGACCTACAAGACCGAACGGGGACGGCTTGCGATTGACAGGCTTCTCCTCAAGATGCCGATAGTGGGGGATATTCTCCTCAAGATCGCTGTTGCCCGTTTCTCCAGAACTCTGGGAACCATGGTCTCCTCGGGAGTTCCGATACTTGAGAGCATGGAGATAGTGGCCAGGTCGGCGGGCAACAAAGTCATAGAAAATGCAGTCTTCAGCGCCAGAGAAAGTATATCGGAAGGAAAGACCATAGCTCAACCTCTCGAGGAGCTCAAAGTGTTTCCTCCCATGGTTACTCAGATGGTTTCGGTGGGAGAGGCAACGGGCGCTCTGGACCAGATGCTCAACAAGATAGCCGATTTCTACGAGGATGAGGTCGATGCAGCCGTCGCTGCACTCACCTCGATGCTCGAGCCGATGCTCATGATATTCCTGGGCGTCACGATCGGCGGACTCGTCATTTCGATGTATCTCCCCATATTCAAGCTCGCCGGCGTCGTCGGAGGTTGATAAGTGTGGCTCGAGAGCATCATGAGGCGCTTCGTCTGGAAGGTGAACTGGGAAGAGGGTACGTAAACACCCTCATTCTGATAAGGCTCGTAATAGTTTTTACTCTGATAATTTCCACCGCGATATTCAGTTTTGGAGCTCCTTCGTCGGAGCTCATTCTCCTTCTGAAAAACCTCTATTACGGGGTTGCTTTTTACCTGTTTTTCATACTCCTGCGCCTGTTTCTCAAAGACCTTGGAGGACACATGTTCTTCAGGCTCGGGCAGATTGTCGCCGACGGGGCGTTCGTTACCCTTCTCGTGTATATCACGGGCCTGTATGACAGCTTCTTCAACTTTCTCTACATAATCGTGATAATTCTGGGCAGCATCGAAATGTATATGATGGGAGGGTTCGTCGCGGGGGTCGTGTGTTCGATCATGTACACGGTTCTCGTGTTCATGCAGTACGAGGGGAGAGTGTCTCCGCCATTCGGTGATTCTACTTTTACGGTGCCTTTTCAGGAGGTTCTCACTCACATAATGGCGAACGATTTCGGCTTTCTTCTCGGAGGAGTTCTGGCAGGTTACCTGGGCAACGAACTCAAAAAGAGCAGGATTCAGGTCGAGAAGAGGGAGACGGACATAAAGGTTCTAGAAGATTTCAACAGGAAGATAATCGAGAACATATCGAGTGGAATCGTCACGGTGGACCAAAATGACGTGGTAACATTCATAAACAAACCCGGCCTGGAAATTCTCGGATTCGCGCTTTCCGAGGTGGTTGGCAGGTCTATCAAGGATGTCATTCCCGGCATCGATTTCGAGAACATTAGAAACGGGAGAGGAGGCAGGAACGAACACTCCTTCATCAAAAAAGACGGATCCGAAATAGTGCTGGGATTCTCTCTCTCGCCTTTGAGGGAGAAGGAAGGGAGCGCTCTCGGTAAGATACTCATCTTCCAGGATCTGACGAAAGTTAAGGAGATGGAGGAGCGCGTAAAGATAGCGGACAGGCTCGCCGTTTTGAGCGAGCTTGCGTCGGGCCTCGCTCACGAGATACGGAACCCTCTTTCGTCCATAGCGGGATCTGCCCAGGTGTTGAGAGAGATGAGCGCAAAAAGCGAGGACGAGAGGACGTTGCTCGATATAATCGAAAAGGAAAGCCGGAGGCTTAACAACCTTATCAGGGATTTTCTAACGTTCGCCAGGCCGGAGGTGAACTTCTCGGAGAGCGTGAATTTGAGACTTCTGTGCGATGAAGTCGTGAAGGCGGCGGATTTTTCGGAGAAGAAAAAGGAGGGTGTTGAGGTTCATTTTTCCTGCGAAGACGACGTTGGTGTGAGAGCGGATGAGGAAAAGATAAGGCAGGTCCTGTGGAACCTGATTCTCAATGCCATCGACGCAGTTCCTCCCGGAGCGGGGAAGGTTTCGGTGACGCTGAAAGTGGTGAGCGAGGGAGGCAGGAAATATGCGAGAATATCGGTGGAAGACAACGGTCCGGGAATACCAGAAGACGTGATGAGAAAAATATACGATCCGTTTTTCACCACCAAAGATGGGGGGACGGGGCTTGGCCTCTCCGTATCGTCCAGGATTGTGCAGATGCACGGGGGGTTCATCAAGGCTGAAAACAACAGGATAGGAGGGGCGACGTTCCACGTGTATCTGCCTCTCCGGGAAGAAGGTGATTGATGGAGGTGCATATAATAGGGGCCGGCCTGGCCGGGTCGGAAGCTGCGCTCGTGGTCTCCTCCGCAGGGCTCTCGGTCAAACTCTACGAGATGAGACCGGAAATCATGACTCCCGCACACAGAAGCGAGCACTTTGCCGAACTCGTTTGCAGCAATTCGCTCGGTTCGGTCGAGATAACCGACGGCAAGGGACTTCTGAAGAAGGAACTCGAGATCTTCGGGTCCAATCTCCTGGAGATAGCCAGGAGATTTTCCGTGAGGGCTGGAAAGGCTCTTGCGGTTGACAGGTGGGCCTTTCAGACGGCTGTGACGGAGTTCATCATGAGAAGGAAGAACATAGAAGTCATAAGGGAGGAAGTGGACACGCTGGACCTTGGAGGGATTACCGTTGTGGCGACGGGTCCGCTCACCTCAGACAGGATGAGTCGGAAACTTGCAGAAGAAATAGGCGAGGAAAACCTCTATTTCTACGACGCCATCTCTCCCATCGTCGAGACGGATAGCCTGGACCTGTCTAGGGGATTTTTCGCAAACAGATACGACCAGGAGGGAGACGACTATCTGAATTTCCCCATGACGGAGGAGGAGTTCGATCGCTTCTACGAGGCGCTTCTGGATGCAGATAGAGTGCCGGCGAGAGAGTTCGAAGACGAGAATTACTTCGAGTCGTGCATGCCGATAGAAGTTCTTGCCAGGAGAGGAAAAAGGACGCTTCTTTTTGGCCCCATGAGGCCCGTGGGGTTGGTTGATCCGAGAACCGGGAAGATGCCCTTCTGCGTGGTTCAGCTCAGAAGGGAGAATCAGGAAGGAACGATGTTCAACATGGTTGGTTTCCAGACCAGGTTGAAATATCCGGAGCAGGAGAGGGTTTTTAGGTTGATCCCCGGATTCGAAAAGGCTCGTTTTCTGAGGTATGGGAGCATTCACAGGAACACATACCTCAACTCTCCGGTGTTTTTGAATCCCACCCTCGAGTGGAAGAAGAAAGAAGGGGTGTTTTTTGCCGGTCAGATTTGCGGGGTGGAAGGATACGTCGAGTCCATGGCCACGGGTCTTGTCGCTGGTGTGAATGCGGTTAGGAGGGCCATGGGAGATGTTCCACTCGAGTTTCCAGTCGAGACCATGACCGGTGCGCTCTTGAGATACATTTCGACGGGTAAGGGCAGGGCATTCCAGCCCATGAACGCGAATTTCGGATTGCTTCCTCCTGTTGAAAAGCGGTGCAGGAAAAGGGACAGGAGGCGTCTCCAGGCTGAAAGAGCGGTAGAAAAGGCTAGGGAATTCCGCACTTTGTACTTTAATTTCCAGCCCTTATGTGTTATTTAATTAACTTTCCCGGTTTATGAGGGAGAAATGGATAACAGGCTGGTGGTGGAATTCATCCACTATCTCAGAGACGTGCGCAGATACTCCGAGAGGACAGTAAGAAGCTACGAAGCCGACCTCAGGCAGTTCGTTGAATTTCTGGTCGATTATCTGGGCGTGGAAGAATTGGATTCATCCGTTTTCGAGAGCAGCGATGCAGTCAAGGCTTTTGTATCGAAACTTCACGGGGAGGTGAAAAGCTCTTCCATATCGAGGAAGCTCTCGGCTTTGAGGATGTTTTACAGGTTTCACGTGAGGAGAGGGAATCTCGAGAAAAATCCGGTGAGTTCCATACGTTCGCCGTCTGTGAGAAAAAAGATCCCCTCGTTTCTCTCGCTGGATGAAATCGAGTCGCTCCTTACGGTTACGGGTGGAGACGATTTCGCGTCAGCGAGGGACAGAGCGATCTTGGAGCTGCTCTACTCGTCGGGTTTGAGGGTGAGCGAGCTGGTCTCTCTGAAGGTGAGGGACGTTATCGATGGAGCCGGCGTGTTGAGAGTTCTCGGAAAGGGGAAGAAAGAGAGACTCGTTCCCGTCGGGAACAAAGCTCTCGAGGCGATCGAGAGGTATTTGAATTCGAGAAGGGCCAGGTTCGGCGGGCCGATTGAGAGGGATGCTATTCTTTTCGTCAACAGAAATGGGGAAGGAATAACGGTTAGAAGCGTTCACAGGATAATAAGGAAGAGAGCTCTGGAGGCAGGGATAAGCAAGAGAGTTACTCCTCACGTGTTGAGGCACACATTCGCGACGCACATGCTCGGAGCCGGAGCTGACCTGAGGGCCATACAGGAGATGCTCGGCCACGCGAGTCTTTCCACGACGCAAAGGTACACGCAGGTAGATATAATTAGGTTGATGCGGGAGTATGACAGGACGCACCCGAGGTCGAAGGGAGGGAAAAAATGAGTGACGGTTACAGGGGCACCACGGTGATTGCGGTGAAGAGAAACGAGAGTATCGCGATGGCTTCGGATGGCCAGGTGACTCTGGGTGCCACGGTGATAAAGCACGGAGCGAGAAAAGTGAGAAAGATATATGAAGACAGGGTCCTGGTGGGGTTTGCTGGTTCCACGGCGGATGCAATAACCCTTTTCGAACGGCTGGAGGGAAAGCTGGAGGAGTTCCGTGGTAACCTGAAAAGAGCCGCTGTGGAACTTGCAAAAGACTGGAGAACCGACAAGGTGCTGAGGAGGCTGGAGGCGCTCATGATTGCGGCAGACAGGGAAAACCTTTTCCTGATTTCCGGCTCGGGAGATGTCCTGGAGCCCGACGATGGGGTGGTGGCAATAGGTTCAGGGGGGCCTTATGCCCTTGCGGCGGCAAGAGCCCTTCTTTGCCGAACGGAGCTCACGGCGAGGGAGATAGCGGTTCTTTCCCTCGAGATCGCTTCTAAAATCTGCATCTATACGAATGAAAACATTACAGTAGAGGAGATATGATGAACCCTCACATACCGGAACGGTATCTGACACCGAGGCAGATAGTCGAGATACTCGACAAGTTCATAATTGGGCAGGAGGAGGCGAAGAAGGCCGTCGCCATAGCTCTGCGCAACAGGTGGCGGAGACAGCAGGTTCCCGCGAATTTGAGAGACGAGATAGCTCCGAAAAACATAATAATGATTGGCCCGACAGGAGTCGGCAAGACGGAAATCGCACGGCGTCTTGCCAAGATAGCCGATGCACCCTTCATAAAGGTGGAAGCTTCCAAGTTCACCGAGGTTGGATACGTGGGCAGGGATGTGGAGTCGATAATACGCGACCTGGCGGATATAGCAGTCAACATGGTTAGAAAGGAAGAGCTCGAGAAGGTTCGCGTGAGAGCGAGGGAGATGGCTGAGGAAAAGGTGCTCGATCTTCTCGTCCCTCGAAGGGGATTTCAATATCAGCAGGAAGGCGATGCTGAAGTTCACGAAGGTGACGGAACCACGAGAGAGAAATTCAGGAAAATGCTCAGGGATGGGCTTTTGGACGACAGGGTCGTCGAGATAGAGGTGAAGGAGAGCCAGATGCCGATAATAGACGTGATTGGGGTGGGGGCTCCTCCTGAGGTGGACGAAAGCGTAAGAGAGATGCTGAGCAACCTGTTTCCGAAGAAGAAGAAGAGAAAGAAAGTGACTGTGAAGGAGGCGATGGAAATTCTCACGATGGAAGAGGCGAACAGGCTCATAGACATGGAGAAAGTCAAGAAAATGGCTTTGGAGAAGGTGGAGCAGTCGGGAATCGTGTTCATAGACGAGATAGACAAGGTGGCGGGCAAGGGAAGTTCGACCGGTCCTGACGTCTCGAGGGAGGGGGTCCAGAGGGACCTTCTCCCCATAGTCGAGGGTTCCACGGTCAACACGAAGTACGGGATGATAAGGACTGACCACATCCTTTTCATCGCTGCGGGTGCCTTCCACATGTCCAAACCGTCGGACCTGATTCCGGAGATGCAGGGGAGATTCCCCATTAGAGTGGAGCTTTTGCCCCTGACCAAGGAGGATTTCGTGAGGATACTCACGGAGCCCGAAAATGCATTGATACGCCAGTACAAAGAGCTGTTGAAGACCGAAGGAGTGACTCTCGAGTTCACCGATGACGCGATAGAAAAGATCGCCGAGATGGCGTTCGAGGTGAACGAGAGAACCGAGAACATAGGGGCGAGGAGGCTCCACACGGTGCTGGAGAAACTGATGGAGGAGATTTCCTTCGAGGCGCCCGAGCTTTCCGGTAAAACCATCGTGATCAACGGAGATTACGTCGAGGAAAAACTGAGGGACCTCGTCAAGGATCTCGACCTAACCAGATATATCCTTTGAGGAGGGACATTTGGAGAAGGAAAAGAAAAGGGCGGAAATTCTAATAGAAGCGCTTCCCTACATCAGGCAGTTTTGGGGGAAGATCGTGGTCATAAAGTACGGTGGCGCCGCCATGGTGGAGGAGGAGCTGAAAAAGGCTTTCGCTGAGGACGTGGTGCTCCTGAGATATGTGGGCATATACCCCGTGGTCGTTCACGGGGGAGGGCCGCAGATAGGGAAGACTCTCGAAAAAATGGGTAAAGACTCCACATTCATCAGAGGTCTGAGGGTTACCGATGACGAGACGATGGACGTGGTGGAGATGGTTCTCGGAGGAAAGGTGAACAAGGAAATCGTCGCCCTCATAAACCAGGCAGGTGGGCTTGCGGCCGGCCTGTCCGGAAAAGACGGGAAGCTGATAGTGGCGAGGAAATACTTCCTGAAGCCGGAGGACGGGGAGGAGGTCACGCCGGAGATAATAGACATAGGAAAAGTCGGTGAGGTGCAGTCTGTGAATCCCGGGATAATATCCGTCCTGATGAAAGAAGGGTTCATCCCCGTTATTGCCCCTGTGGGCGTTGGGGAAAAAGGGGAGACTTACAACATAAACGCCGACCACGTGGCGGGCGCAATCGCCATGGCTCTTCGGGCTGAGAAGTTGATATTCTTGACTGATGTGGAAGGTGTCAAGAGGAACGGGGAACTCGTGTCCTCTCTCACCGTTTCGGATGCAAGGAAGATGGTCAAGAGAGGAGAAGTGAAAGGAGGGATGGTCCCGAAGGTGGAGTGCGCGATGGAAGCCCTTAAAGGCGGAGTCAGAAAGGTGCACATCATTGATGGCAGAATTCCCCACAGCGTCCTTCTCGAGATATTCACTTCTAAGGGTATAGGAACGGAAGTGGTGTGGGGTGAATGAGGAGGCTTCGGTGGCGGAGGATGTGAGGAAAACAATAGATTCCTTTCATTTTGGCACATACAGCAGGTTCCCGGTCGTTTTCGAGCGAGGGAAGGGGGTTTATCTGTATGATGCCAGCGGGAACGTCTACCTCGACTTTTTGACCGGAATATCCGTGGCAATACTCGGGCACTGCGACGATGATGTTTGCAGGGCGATTCACGATCAGGTCGAAAACTTGATTCACACTTCGAATCTCTTTTATCTCAAGCCCCAGGCGGACCTCCTCAAGGAGCTTTCCAGGACTTTGCCGTGGAAGGGCAGGGTGTTCTTCACCAACAGCGGGACCGAGGCCGTGGAGGGAGCCATAAAGCTGGCGAGGAAATACGCGTCTGAAAACGGGTTCCCGGGAAGAAAGATAATTTCCTTCAGAGGAGGATTCCACGGCAGGACATACGGCGCGCTTTCAGCGACGGCCAGGGAGAAATTCCACGCTGGCTTCGAACCGATGCTTCCAGGATTTTCTTACGTGGAGCCTGGGGACCGGGAGGGATTTCTCGATGCTCTCTCTGGTGGCGCCTGTGCTGTGATTCTCGAAACGATTCAGGGAGAGGGCGGAGTAAAGCCCATGGACCAAGATTTTCTCCGTTTCGTGTCTGAAGAAGTGCGAAAAAGAGGAGTCCTGCTGATTTGTGACGAGATTCAGACGGGGCTTGGCAGAACCGGGAAATTTTACTCTTTCGAGGATTGTGGAATCACCCCGGACATCATTACTCTCGCCAAGGGGCTGGCTAACGGTCTTCCACTCGGTGCCGTCCTGGCGAGGGAAGAAATTGCTGGCGTTATGACGCCAGGGACTCACGGTTCCACTTTCGGAGGAAATCCCGTGGCCTGTGCGGCTGCGAGCGTCGTGGTGAGGAAAGTCAGGGAACCTCGATTTCTGTCGAGAGTAATGGAAATGGGTGAGTACTTGAGGGCCGGCCTCGATGATATGGCCGCATCATCAAAACGGGTTACCGAGATAAGGGGGAGGGGACTGATGTGGGGAGTCGTTCTGGATTCTCCTTGCAAGGGGATCGTGGAGGAGTGCCTCAAAAAAGGTTTGATAGTCAACTGCACCGAAGAGAGGGTTATTCGCCTTTTGCCCCCTCTCATTCTCGAAAGGGAACACGTCGATGAGGCACTTAAGATTTTGAAGGACGTTCTCGGGGGGGACTGAATGAACAAGCGTGATTTCTTGAAGGTTGCCGATTTTTCGGAGAGCGAGATTCTTGCCGTCATTGATAGAGCCAGTGTCCTGAAGGAAAAGCAGAAGAAGGGCGAGATGGAGTGTCCGCTTATAGGAAAGACCCTCGGAATGATATTCCAGAAGTCGTCAACTCGAACGAGGGTTTCATTCGAGGTGGCGATGTATCAGATGGGCGGGATGGCGATTTTCCTGAGTCCGCAGGACACCCAGATAGGCAGGGGCGAGCCGGTGAAGGATACAGCAAGGGTGCTGTCCCGATACGTCGATGCGATAATGATAAGGACGTTTGCTCAGGAAGAGGTGGAGGAATTCGCGAAATATTCATCGGTGCCGGTGATAAATGGTCTCACTGATTTGCATCACCCGTGCCAGATACTCGGAGATCTTCTCACGGCGAAAGAGGCGGGAAAGGATTTGAAGAAGATGCGTGTGGCTTATGTAGGGGACGGCAACAACGTCGCGAATTCGTGGGTAGAGGCGGCGTGTGTGCTGGACTTCGAGCTCCGCATTGCGTGTCCCGAGGGATACGAGCCTCATCACTCCGTGCTCTCATGTGCAGAGGGGAGGAGCAATATCGAAATTGTGAGGCGCCCGGATGATGCCGTCAGGGGTGCGGATGTGATATATACGGATGTGTGGACGAGCATGGGGCAGGAAGAAGAGACGGAGAAAAGGAGGAAGGCCTTCGCGGAATTCACGGTAACCGAGGAGCTCGTTGGGCTCGCTGATGATAAATCGGTGGTCATGCACTGTCTTCCGGCGCACAGGGGAGAAGAAATAACCGATGGGGTCATAGAGGGACCCCATTCTGTCGTTTTCGACCAGGCGGAGAACAGACTGCACATTCAGAAAGCCATTCTCGAATTTCTCATCAAGGGATTCGATTGAAGGAGGGAAAAAGTGGCAAAAGTTGAAAAAGTGGTTCTCGCTTACTCTGGTGGCCTCGACACGTCGATCATACTCAGGTGGCTCATTGAGACGTATGATTGCGAGGTCATAGCGTTCGTCGCCGACCTGGGTCAGGGAGAGGAACTGGATGAAGTCAGGGAAAAAGCGATAAAAACCGGGGCTTCCAGGGTCTACGTGGAGGACGTGAGAGAAGAGTTCGTGAGGGATTACGTGTTTCCTGCTTTGAAGGGGAACGCCCTTTATGAGAACTTTTACCTTCTTGGAACGTCCCTGGCTCGTCCTCTCATCGCCAAGAAGCAGATCGAGGTGGCAAGGAAGGAGGAAGCGGAAGCGGTGTCTCACGGAGCGACGGGAAAGGGTAACGACCAGGTCAGGTTCGAGCTGACATACTACGCTCTTGAACCGGGAATTAAGGTGATCGCTCCCTGGAGGGAGTGGGATCTGAGGTCCCGAACGGACCTGATCAATTACGCGGAAAAGCACGGGATACCCATTCCGGTGACCAAGGACAAGCCGTATTCTTCCGACAGGAACCTGATGCATATAAGTTACGAGGGAGGGATACTTGAAGACCCTGACAGAGAGCCTCCCGAGGAGATTTTCACACTCACCGTTTCTCCTGAGAAGGCTCCGGACAAACCGGAATACGTGGAGATAGAATTCGAAGAGGGAGTCCCTGTGGCGGTGGATGGAAAGCGGATGAAGCCTCATGAGCTTCTGGCTCATCTCAACGAGGTCGGTGGGAGAAATGGAATCGGCAGGGCGGATGTGGTGGAGAACAGGTATGTGGGTATGAAGTCGAGAGGAGTTTACGAGACTCCAGGTGGGACGATTTTGTATCACGCTCACAGGCACCTCGAATCGATTACGCTTGACAGGGAAGTGATGCACCTCAAAGATTCGCTGGTCCCGAGGTTTTCCGAGCTGATATATTACGGCTACTGGTTCTCACCGGAGATGGATGCGCTGAGAGCTCTGATAGACGAGAGCCAGAAAAACGTCACCGGTACGGTGAGGCTCAAGCTCTACAAGGGCAATGTGATCGTCGCGGGAAGGAGATCCCCGTACTCTCTCTACAGAGAAGACTACGCCACCTTTGAAGCCGACGCCGTTTACGACCAGAAGGATGCCGATGGATTCATCAAACTCAACGCTCTAAGGTTGAAACTGAGAAAGATAGCAGAGCCGAAGTGAGGTGCGGTAGATGTCTGATAAGCCATGGGGTGGCAGATTTCAAGGCAAGACTGACGAGTTCCTCGAAGAGTTCACATCGTCGGTAGAGTTTGATGTGAGGTTATACCGGGAAGATATCGAGGGAAGCATCGCCCACGCGAAGATGCTGGCAGCCCGTGAGGTGATATCCGAGGAAGACGCGAAAAAGATCGTAAACGGGCTAGAGCGCATCCTTCGAGAGATAGAGGGGGGAGAGTTCGTTCCTTCTTCCCGGTTCGAAGACATTCACATGAACGTGGAAATGAGACTTCACGAACTCATAGGTGATGTTGCTGGAAAGTTGCACACCGGCAGGTCTAGAAACGATCAGGTCGCGACGGATCTCAGGCTTTATGCGGCGAGGGCGATCGATGATGTTTGCGAGGCCATTGGAGAGTTGAAGTTAGCGCTCGCGCAGAAGGCTTACGAGTACAGGGATGTCGTGATGCCCGAATACACGCACCTTCAGAAGGCTCAGCCGGTTCTCTTCGCTCATCATCTGCTCGCCTACTGGGAGATGCTCGATCGGGATGAGGAAAGATTCGGGCAGGTGAAGAGGAGGACTCTCGTTCTTCCTCTGGGGTCTGCTGCCTGCACCGGGACTTCTTTCCCGCTGGACAGGGAGATGGTGAGGAAGGAACTCGGGTTCAGGGAGATTTCGCGAAACAGCGTTGATGCCGTATCGGACAGGGATTTCGTCGCGGAATTCATATTTGCCGCTTCTCTTCTCATGGTCCACCTTTCCAGACTGTGCGAGGAGCTGGTTCTCTGGATGTCGGATGAGTTTGGTTTTGTCGATCTTCCGGACGAGCTTTGCACCGGCTCTTCCATAATGCCTCAGAAGAAAAATCCCGACATGGCGGAGCTTGTTCGTGGCAAGACGGGGAGGTGTGTGGGGAATCTGGTGGCAATACTCACGGTGCTGAAGGGGCTTCCCCTTTCTTACAACAGGGATCTTCAGGAGGACAAGGAGCCTTTCTTCGACAGCTTCGACACGGTGATCGGGTCGCTCCGCGCGGTAGGTCTGATGATCAGGGGAATGAAAGTACACAGGGAGAGAATGAAGGAGGCGCTATCGGGAGGCTATCTCACCGCCACCGATCTCGCGGAATATCTGGTCAGGAAAGGATTGCCTTTCAGAAAGTCTCACGAGGTGACGGGTAAGATAGTCCGTTACGCGCTTGAAAAAGGGAAGAACCTGGAAGACATTACGATCGATGAGTTGAAGAAGTTTTCCGGGTTGATAGAAGACGACTTGTTCGATTGCCTTGACCCGGAGAATTCCGTTCGCATCAAGAAAGTTCCCGGCGGGACGTCTCCCTCGAACGTGTCGCGGGTGTTGAGAAGAATTCTCAGGGGCCGGAAGTGAGAATTGCAGTCTTTTTGATAGTGATTTCACTGTCCGTTTCCCTCGCTTCGTGTGGCAAGCGAGGGCAGCCGAGGCCGCTCTGGCCCGAGTACGGAAATAGAGCAATTTCAGCTGTGGAGGGTGTGGATGCATTACTTTGAGTACAGGAAGAGGAAGCTTTATTGTGAAGACGTGCCTGTCGAGGACATAGTCAGAGAGGTTGGGACGCCGGTTTACATATACAGCGGGAAGACGCTTACGCGACACTACGAGGTGTTCGACGGTTCCTTTGCGGACATTCCTCATCTGGTCTGCTATTCGGTCAAGGCCAACTCGAACATTTCGATAATCAAGCTGTTTTCGTCTCTCGGCAGTGGTGTGGACATAGTTTCGGGAGGCGAACTGCAAAGGAGTCTCAAGGCTGGCGTCTCCCCACGTAAGATAGTCTACTCGGGCGTCGGTAAGAAGGACTGGGAAATAGCACTGGCTCTCGAGAAAGGTATCCTAATGTTCAACGTGGAATCTTGGGAGGAGCTGGAAAACATAAACAGGATAGCCGGCAGGATGAAACTCAAGGCCCCCGTGAGCATCAGGGTGAACCCTGACGTGGATCCGCGGACTCATCCGTATATATCGACCGGGATGAAGGAAAACAAATTCGGAATAGACATTCGAGAGTCCATCCAGCTCTACAAGAAGGCGTCTAGAATGAAGAACGTGGAGCTTGTGGGAGTGGACTGCCATATAGGATCACAGTTGACAGACGTCAAGCCCTTCGTGGATGCCGTCACGATAGTGGTTGATTTCGTGAGAAAACTCAGATCCGAGGGGATAACTCTGAAATACGTGGACATCGGAGGAGGACTGGGAATAACCTACAAGGACGAGCGTCCGCCTCACCCTGTGGAATACGCATCCGCGATCGGTTCGATAATAAAGGATATGGACCTCACCCTCATTCTGGAACCCGGCAGGGTTCTCACCGGAAACGCCGGGATACTCGTTACCGAGGTTCTCTACACGAAGCAAACGGCCGACAAGACATTCTTCATAGTAGATGCGGCGATGAACGATCTGCAGAGGCCGTCCCTTTACGGTTCGTATCACGAAATTGTTCCGGTGAGGAGAAAAGACGGTAGAACCACGGTGGCAGACGTTGTTGGGCCGATCTGCGAGTCCGGCGACTTTCTCGCCAAGAACAGGGAGCTTCCCGTGGTGAAGAGGGGAGATCTCCTGGCGGTGTTTTCCGCCGGGGCATATGGATTTTCCATGTCATCGAATTACAACTCCAGACCGAGAGCTGCCGAAGTTCTGGTGATGGGGGATGTCTTCGAGGTGATAAGGAAGCGGGAGTCCATTTCTGATCTGATAAAGGGGGAGAGGATAGCTTCCTTTTTGAGGAAGAGAAAGGAGAGGAAGAAGAAATGAGAATCCCGTTTGCGAAGATGAATGGCACGGGAAACGATTTCATAATAGTGGATGGAAGAAAAGGTGCCATGGATGGAATCGACAGAGTGGAGTTCGTCAGGAAGGTTTGCAGGAGGAGGGAATCGATCGGAGCGGACGGTGTCATCATTGTGGAGAACTCGAACGTGGCGGACTTCAAGTGGGACTTTTACAATGCTGATGGCAGCGTGGCGGAGATGTGCGGCAACGGGGCTAGGTGCGTGGCGCGTTTCGCCTGGATGAAGAGGATTGCACCGAAGGAAATGAAGTTCGAGACGCTGGCTGGTATAATTCACGCAACTGTTCTGGGGAAGTCCGTCAGGGTGAGGCTTACGGATCCATCCGGTTTCGTGGCCAAGGGAACACTTCAGGCGGGAGGAAAAAAGTTCTCTTATTCATTCATAAACACCGGCGTGCCTCATGCTGTTCTGACCGTGGATGATCTGGAGGCGGTGGACGTGGAAGAAATAGGCAGGATTATCAGGTTCCACCGCAGGTTCAGGCCGGCAGGTACGAACGTCAATTTCATAACCAAGGTGGGGACGGAGATTCACGTGAGGACCTATGAAAGGGGTGTGGAAGGTGAAACGCTGGCGTGCGGCACGGGAGCGGTTGCATCTGCAATCGTCGCCTGTCACAGGGGCCTGGCCGAGCCTCCCGTGAGAGTCGTGACAAGGAGCGGAGAAACGCTGACGGTTCATTTCGAGCCTGGGAAAAACGGTGCGGCGAATGTATATTTGGAAGGGAGCACCGCCCTCGTGTGCGAGGGGGTGATAAAAGAGGAAGCACTAAACTGAGAAAGGGGGAGGGAAGCCATGTTCAAGGGTGCAATAGTCGCGACGGTAACTCCGTTCAAAAACGGGAAGGTTGATTTTCCGGCATTCAGAAGATTGCTGAAAAGACAGATAGAAGCAGGCACCGATGGCATAGTTCCGTGTGGTACGACTGGTGAGTCGGCCACTTTGAGCTACGAAGAGCACAAGAAAGTCATAGAGGAGGCCGTCAAGACGGTGAAGAAGAGGGTGCCAGTGATAGCAGGCACCGGATCGAACAGCACCGAAGAAGCCATAATGCTGACCAAACACGCCAAAAAAGTGGGTGCGGACGGTGCCCTGGTGATAACGCCTTATTACAACAAGCCCACACAGGAGGGACTCTATCAACACTTCAAAAAGATTGCTTCTTCAGTGGACATCCCCATAGTCATATACAACGTTCCTTCCAGGACAGGGGTTAACATACTTCCGGAGACTGTTCTGAAACTCGCCAGGATAGACAACATCGTCGGGATAAAGGAAGCCTCGGGCAGCCTTAATCAGGTGTGTGAGATAATAAGGCGAGCTCCGAAGGATTTTTCCGTTCTGTCGGGAGACGATTTTCTCTTCTACTCGATGCTGTGCGTAGGTGGGAAAGGGGTGATTTCGGTGGCTTCCAACGTGGCGCCGAACCTGATGGCGGAGCTTTATGATTCCGTCGAGACAGGTGATTTCGATAAAGCCAGGAAGATACATTACACCCTGATGCCGCTTTTCAGGGCTCTTTTCCTCGAGACGAACCCGATACCCACAAAGACTGCACTTGGGTTGATGGGGCTCATCGAGCCCGAACTCAGGCTTCCCCTGACGCCCATGTCGGAAAAGCCAAAGAAGGAACTGGCGAAGGTCCTTCGGTCTTTGAAGCTTTTGTGAGGTGATGACGATGAAGGTTGCCGTCATAGGTGCAGCAGGGAGGATGGGTAAGGTAATAGGCAGGTTGATTCTTACTGATTACCGTGACATGGAATATGCTGCAGGAATCGAGGCTCCTGGAAGTGATTCCCTGGGAAGCGATGTGGGAGAACTCTGCGGGACCGGTCCGTGTGGCGTGTCGGTGACGGGAGATATCGAGGGAGCTCTCAAAGGTGTAGACGTCGCCATAGACTTCACTACGGCGGAGGCGTCGGTAAGGAACGCCTCTTTGGCTGCCACTGCTGGGGTTCCGATAGTGATAGGGAGCACCGGCTTGAGCGGCCAGCAGAAAGAGGAAATAGCGAGGGCGGCTGAGAAGATACCTCTGGTGTTGGCTCCCAATATGAGCGTGGGGGTGAATCTTCTGTTCAAGCTTGTCAGAGAGGCGGTCAGGGCGCTGGGCGACGACTACGATGTGGAGATATTCGAGATTCACCACAGGTTCAAGAAAGACGCGCCATCCGGTACAGCTGTCAGGCTCGCGGAGATAATAGCGGAGGAAAAGGGATTGTCTCTCGAGGAGCATGGCGTATTCGGAAGGAAGGGCTTCACGGGAGAGAGGAGGAAAGAGGAGATAGGAGTGATGACGCTTCGGGCAGGTGATGTCGTGGGAGAGCACACCGTTATATTCGGCGCCCTGGGCGAGAGAGTGGAGCTCACACACAGAGCTCATACGAGGGAAACGTTCGCGAGAGGGGCTATCCGCGCGGCGAGGTGGGTGATTGATCAGCCTTCTGGAATGTACGACATGCAGGATGTTCTGGGAATACGATGATGGAGGACGGAGATGAAGCTTCTTCGCTTTGAGAAGTTCGGTAACGTGAGATACGGACTTTTCGATGAGGAAAGGGAGGAGATAAGGGAGATAACGGGACCTCCTTTCGGGAGCATCAATGTGACCGACACGATCCACAAGCTCGATGATGTCAAGATACTTCCGCCTGTGGAACCCACGAAAATAGTGGGTATAGGGCTCAACTACAGAGACCACGCCAAAGAGCTCGGAAAGAAGATACCCGATGAACCGCTCATCTTCCTCAAACCAATTTCGGCGCTCATCGGCCACGGTGACAATATAGTCCTGCCGAAAATGTCGGGACGGGTGGATTATGAAGGGGAACTGGCCGTTGTCATAGGCAAGAAGGCAAAGAACGTCTCGGAGGATGATGCGAAGAAGTACATTCTCGGCTACACGTGTTTCAACGACGTGACTGCTAGGGACCTCCAGGCGAAAGACGGTCTCTACGCCAGGGCCAAGGGGTTCGACACGTTTGCTCCTGTGGGACCCTTCATCGAGACGGACATAGAACCCGACGCGCTGTCGATCACGGTCAGGGTGAACGGCAACGTGAAGCAGGAAGGGTCCACCAAGAAGATGATATTCGATGTCTACACTCTGGTCAGTTTCATAAGCAACATAATGACTCTGTATCCAGGGGATATCATAGCTACCGGGACACCTCCGGGCGTGGGACCGCTGAAACCCGGAGACGTGGTCGAGGTGGAGATAGAGAAGGTCGGAAAGCTCATAAACAGTGTCATCCATTTCAGGGACACTGTGGAATCATAAAAATATCGGAGGTGTGATGGTGAACAAACTTGCGGAGAGAGTGCGGGCGCTACCACCATATCTTTTCGCTGAGCTGGACAGAAAGAAAGAGGAAGTCATGAAAAAAGGGGTCGATGTGATCGACCTGGGTGTCGGAGATCCCGATCTTCCCACGCCGAATTTCATCGTCAGCGCTATGGCGAAAGAGATAAGAAAATCGGAGAATCACAGATACCCATCATATCTTGGAACGCTGGAGTTCAGGACGGCGGTTGCACAGTGGTATAAGAAAAGATTCAAGGTATCGCTGAAACCTCAGACCGAAGTCATAGCTCTGATTGGTTCAAAGGAGGGGATAGCCCACTTCCCCCTTGCCTTCATAGACCCTGGGGACGTGGCACTCGTTCCGGACCCATCTTATCCTGTCTACGAGATTGCCACGAAGTTTGCGGGCGGAAGGGTTCACAAAATGCCTCTTCTCGAGAAAAACGGGTTCCTCCCCGACCTTGCCAAAATACCAGAGAAGGTGAGAAAAAGGGCAAAGCTCATGTTTTTGAATTACCCGAACAATCCCACATCTGCGATGGCGACCAGGAAGTTTTTCAGAGATGTGATAGATTTCGCGAAGACATACGATGTGATAGTCGTGCACGATGCGGCTTACACGGAGATATATTTCGACGGCACGGCACCCCCTAGCTTCCTGGGGGTTCCAGGGGCCAAAAAGGTCGGCATCGAGTTCCACTCACTCTCGAAGACCTACAATATGACGGGATGGAGGATAGGTTTTGCGACAGGGAACAGCGATCTCGTGGGAGGACTTGGGAAGATAAAGACGAACGTGGATTCCGGAGTCTTCACGGCGATTCAGGGAGCTTCGATAGTCGCGCTCGAAAAAGGAGATCAGGCCGTAGAGAAGTTGAGGAACACGTACCGGAAGAGAAGGGATATAATGGTTGAAAGTTTGAAGGAAGCCGGTTTCGACCCCTTCGTTCCAAAGGCTTCTTTCTATATATGGATGCCGGTTCCGCGCGGGATTTCATCTGCTGAATTCGCGACCGCGGTGCTCGAGAAGGCCGGTGTCGTGTGTACACCTGGCGTGGGATTCGGGAAATATGGAGAGGGATACGTGAGGTTTTCCCTCACGGTTCCCGAGAAAAGGCTCAAAGAGGCTGCTTCTAGGATCAGGAGATTGAAGCTGTAGATGAATGAGTATTTTTTGATTCTCGGCTCGAATTTCGAGAAGCCGTTTTCCAGTATTGACAGGGCTTTGCGCGAGCTCGAGAAATTCTGCAGGGTGGAGCGGAAATCTTCCTTTTATCTGTCCGAGCCGTGGGGGCGAGAAGGCGTTTCGTGGTTCGTCAATATCGGTGTGATGGTGAGTACGAACCTGGATCCCGCATCGTTGCTCGGATCGGTGAAGGCGATAGAAAAAGAACTGGGGAGGAGATTTTCAGGGACGTATCTCCCGCGGACCGTTGACATCGACCTGGCTGCCGGAAATGTGTCGTTCGAAAGCGACTACTTGAGGATTCCCCACCCGAAGCTTAAGGAGAGGAAGTTCATGTTGATGCCCATAGCAGAGATGGCTCCCGACTTCGAAGTTTCGAATGGGAAGACCGCGGAAGAACTTCTCGCTGTGTGCCCGGATGATTCGAAGGTGGTGAAATTATGAAGAGAATCCTGGTTGTTTTGATGGCTTTATTGCTTGTGGCCTCGCTTTCATCCTGCAGCAAAAAGGAGGAATATACTCCTCCTGCGTCTTCCGGAGGAGGTGGAACAATAGATGTGAATGCATATCAGAAAATACAGGTTCTCAAGAATATCGTTTCGAAGGACCGGAACAACCTGAAGGCGTGGGTAATGTTGGGGAATCTTTACTTCGACACGAATCAAAACGAGGAAGCGGTGAAGGCATATGAAGAAGCTCTCAGGTTGAACCCATCGGACCCGAATGTGAGAACCGACATGGGGATTTGCCTCAGAAGACTGGGCAGAATAGACGAGGCTATCGAGGCTTTCAGAGTTGCATCTTCTTATCAGCCCGACCATTATCAGTCGAGGTACAATCTTGGTTTGACCCTTCTTCACGACAAGAATGACCTCCAGGGCGCTCTTCGCGTCTGGGAGGAGCTCCTCGAGAAGGTTCCCAGCTTTCCGGGCAGGGAGAAACTCAGAAAGCAGGTGGAAAGTCTGAAGGGAATCGCTACTGAAGGGGGTCAAAAATCGGTCCATGAAAACAAGTAGACAGGAGGTGTTTGCACATGAAGATATTCATTGACACTGCGAACGTCGATGAGATCAAAAAAGCGAACGAGCTGGGAGTTCTCGACGGTGTCACCACCAATCCCACTCTCGTCGCGAGGGAGGGGAGGCCTTTTGAAGAGATAATAAAGGAGATATTCGAAATAGTGGATGGTCCCATCTCTCTGGAGGTTTTGAGCGAGGATTCGGAGGGTATGGTGAGAGAGGCCGAAGAGCTCGTGAAATACGGCGACAATGCAGTGATAAAGGTGCCTCTGACCGCCGAGGGACTGAAGGCGACCAAAATTCTCTCATCCAGGGGCATAGCGGTCAATATGACGCTCATCTTCAATCCGGTTCAGGCGCTTCTCGCGGCGAAGGCTGGAGCGAGGTATGTGAGTCCGTTCATAGGCAGGCTCGACGATATCTCGCACCGTGGAATGGATGTGGTGGAGCAGATTGCCCAGATATTCGTCAATTACGGCATTGAAACGGAGATCATCGCCGCTTCGATAAGACATCCCATGCACGTGCTAGAGGCGGCCCTCGCTGGAGCGGATGTGGCGACGATTCCCTATTCGACCATAGACAAACTTCTAAAACATCCTTTGACTGATATAGGTATAAAACGCTTCCTCTCCGACTGGCAAAAAGTCAAATCTTGAAGTAGTATTTTTTATCGGCCTAAATATGTCTTATATTTCAATGCGTTATGGGGTAATGGGGGAGGTTTGTCTCTTCTTTTTGGAATAAAAAATAGTTATAAAATCATTTGACATTCTCATCAAAAATTATTATATCTAACTATGTTCCAATCAAAACGGAGGGGAGCTTCAGAATGGTTGCGAAGAGGGATAAATCCAATTACATTATTCAGTCTGTTGCTCACGCCCTTGACGTTCTCGAAGAGTTCAAAGGGGGCGCGGATGAGCTTGGCGTGACGGAGCTTTCCAAAAAACTGAAACTGCACAAGAACAACGTATTCAGAATTCTAGCCACCCTAGAATCCAGGGGTTACATAGAGCAGAACAAGCAGACGGAAAACTACCGCCTTGGGATAAAATGTCTCGAGCTTGGGCAGACATACATAAAGCAAATGGGGCTCCTCAAGCAGGCCAAGGGGATTCTGGAGGAGCTCGCCGAGAAATGCGGTGAAACAACTTATATATCCATTCTCAGGAACAGCGATGTCATATACCTCGACTCCGTCGAGGCGAAAACTACCGTGAGGGTAGTGTCGAGGGTTGGCCTTCACCTTCCTGTTTACGCAACTGCTGCGGGAAAAGCGTTGATAATGTTCGACTCGGAAGAAGAACTCAAGAGAAAGCTTCCGCCTGATTTGAAGAAACTGACTCCAAACACTATAGATAACCTGAAGGACCTTATGGTCGAGCTCGCCAAATCCAGGGAGAGGGGCTACACCACAGACATAGAGGAATTCGAAGTGGGAGTGTGCTGCGTGGGCGCTCCTGTCAGGGATTACACCGGGAGGATAGTGGGCGCCATCTCCGTTTCCGGTCCCTCCTCGAGAATGACCCTCGAGAGGATCGAAAAGGAGCTTTCAAAATACGTGGTGGATAAGGCATCCGAGCTCTCAAGGAGACTCGGCTACAACGAGTGACCTTTCATTCGGATTCATCGCAAAATTGATGGGTTCATTTTCCTTGACGAGGGTTTCTTTCCCTGCTAAATTAATGAATGATTATTCATTCATTCTGGAGTATGATATGGTGAGAGGGAGGAAAAGAGAAGAAGAAAAGAGAGAGAGGATACTTTCCGCTGCGTTGAAGGTTTTTTCTCAGAAGGGATTCTACAAGTCCAAGGTTTCCGAGATTGCGAAAGAGGCGGGTGTTGCCGACGGGACGATCTATCTATATTTCAAGAACAAGGATGATCTCCTCATCTCCATTTTCGAGGAGAAGATCGGCGAGCTGATAAGCATTTTGAAGCAGAAGCTGGAGGGGGTCCGGAATCCCGAGGAAAAGATGTGGGTATTCATCGAGAACCACCTTCACCTTCTCGAGAAAAATCGAGCGCTTGCTGAGATGCTCCAGGTGGAGCTCAGGCAGTCCAACAAGTTCATGAAGGAATATGTCCCGGTTCGCTTCCTCGAGTATCTCGACATACTGGCTGGAATCATCGAGGAGGGGAAGGCCAGAGGTGTCTTCAGGGAGGAAATAAATTCCACGATCGCCAGGAGGATCGTGTTCGGGGCTCTCGACGAGATATCTCTCGCTTGGGTTCTGTCCAAGAAGAGGAAGTATGACATAGAGGAGTCGGCCAGACAGGTCTACATGATTGTCGTGGATGGTATGAAGGTGAATCATGGACGAAGAGCAGAAGAACCAATAATAAAGGAGGGAAATCATGATAGGTTTTGAGCTTACCGATGAGCAGAAGCAGTTGCGTGATATGGCGCACAAGTTCGCGGCGAACGAGATTCGTCCCATCGCTGCGGAGTGTGACAGGGACGGCAAGTTCCCGATGGAGGTTTTCCAGAAAGCCTTCGAACTCGGCCTTATGACGGAGTTCATTCCTGAAGAGTACGGTGGGCTGGGGCTTGGGTCTCTCGATACCTGCATAATCTCCGAGGAACTTGCGTGGGGTTGCTCGGGCATTGCCACTTCCATGGCGGCGAGCGGTCTCGCTCTGACTCCCATTCTGATCGCCGGAACGGAGGAGCAGAAGAAAAGATTCGTCCAGCCGTTCACCGAGAAGCTTCTCTTCGCATCGTTCTGTCTTACTGAACCTGGCGCTGGGTCGGATGCGAGCGGAATAAAGACTACTGCCAAGAAGGACGGGGATCACTACATAATCAACGGGAGAAAATGTTTCATCACCAACGGTTCATACGCCAACCAGTACACGGTTTTCGCCATGACGGACAAATCGCTCGGGCACAAGGGGATTTCCTGTTTCGTAGTTCCCAGGGAACTCGAAGGAGTTTCAGTGGGCAAGAAGGAGGACAAGCTTGGTCAGAGGGCGTCGGACACTGCCGATGTGATTTTCGAGGATGTGAGGATTCCGAAGGAAAATCTCCTCTGGAACGAGGGAGATGGATTCAAGATAGCCATGATGACTCTCGACAGGACGAGGCCAAGCGTCGCGGCGTCTGCAGTTGGCGTTGCCAGAGCGGCTTACGAATACGCACTCGAATACTCGATGGAGAGAGTTCAGTTCGGAGCGCCCATAGCCATGAATCAGGCGATAAACTTCATGCTCGCAGACATGCTAATAGGTATAGAGACGGCGAGGTTGATAACATGGAAAGCCGCGTGGCTTGCAGATCAGGGGCAGAGAAATACGATAGAAGCTTCGATTGCGAAAGCTTACGCCGGAGATCTCGTGATGAAGATCACCACAGATGCAGTCCAGATTTTCGGAGGGTATGGTTACATGAAAGATTACCCTGTGGAAAAGCTGATGAGGGATGCCAAGATATTCCAGATCTACGAAGGAACCAACCAGATTCAGAGACTCGTAATAGCCAAGGAGATATTGGTGAGGAAGTAATCATTACGGTTTTTCAACTGGCGGGCAAAGAAAAAGGGAGAGGAAAAACCTCTCCCTTTTTTGTTTCTCATGTAGAATGGAGCGTTTCGGTACTTTCTCTGTTCCCTCCTCTACAACGCTTCGGATACGATTTCGGCTATGTCCTTCGCCTGGAATTCTTCTTCCAGGTTTTTCGCTTTCACGGCGTCATCGAACATAATGAGGCAGTAAGGGCACGCGGATGCGATGCCGTTGGCTCCGGTATCGAGCGCCTGGGTCAGCCTTGCCTGATTTATTCTCTCTCCTTCTTCCTCCATCCACATCAAACCGCCGCCTGCGCCGCAGCAGAATGATTTCTGCCTGCTTTTGTCCATTTCGTTGATGGTTATTCCTGGCACGCTCGACAGAACCTCTCGGGGTTCGTCGTATACGTCGTTGTGCCTTCCCAGGTAGCAGGAGTCGTGAAAAGCGAAGATCCCGTTCACGAGATTTGAGGGTTTAATCTTTCCTTCCCTGATCAGTTGCGAGATGAAGACAGAGTGGTGAATGACATCTTCGAACTCGATGCCGAACTGAGGATACTCGTTTCTGAACGTGTTGAAGCAATGGGGGCACTGGGTGATTATCTTCTTCACGTTGTAGGTTGCGAAGGTTTCTTTGTTCATCTCGATCATGCCGAGCTGGAAAAGTCCTTCCTCACCGAGTCTCCTCGAGGATTCTCCGCAGCACATCTCTTCCAGACCGAGCACCGCGTAATTGACACCGGCCTGGTTCAGGATGTTGATGATTGCTCTGGATACCTTCTGGTTTCTCATGTCGTAGGCTCCGGCACACCCGACCCAGTAGAGGTACTCGAAAGATTTTTTCTCCGCCGCGACTGGCACATCGAGATCTTTCATCCACTCTATCCTGTCATCCTGGGGGAGACCCCACGGATTTCCCGTGTTCATCATCTTCATGAGGGCGGTTCTCGCGGTGTCGGGGACTTTGCTCTCGAATACCAGTCCCCTTCTCATGTCTACTATCATGTCGATGTGCTCTATCGAGACAGGGCACTCTTCCATACACGCACGGCAGGTTGTGCATGCCCATATCTCTTCGGGAGAGATGATTTCGCCCACGTAAGTCTTTTCCTGAGGTCTCCCGGTTTTTTTGTCGACGGTGATCGAAGATGGGACAAGGGAGTTGTATATTCCGTTGGTCATTGCCGATTTCGTTTTGAGGACGATCTCCCTCGGAGATAGTGCCTTTCCTGTGTTGTAAGCGGGACAGACATCCTGGCATCTTCCACATTTGGTGCAGGCATCGGCGGAAAGAAGCGACTTCCAGGAGTGGTCGAATACTTCAGTCACCCCTAGTTTTTCCTTCTCCTCGATTTCCGGTATCGGTTGAAGGGCGCCTTTGGGTCTGGAGGACTTGAGGAACATGTTTACCGGGGAAGTGAAAATGTGGATGGTCTTGGAAAACGGGAGCGTGGCGATCCATGAGAAGGCGAGGGCCAGATGGACCCACCAGAGCATCCTGTGGGCGGCCAAAAGCGCCGTGAGATCTTTTCCGGCGAACAGCTTGCTCGTCGCCAGGCCAGCGTATGAAAATCGCCCTGCTTCGGGAGCCGTCGCGGCGATTCTCAAACCTTCGACCAGGAACCCGGTTACCGCTATGGAAAGAATGAGAAGGAGCTGTAGCAGGTCGTCACCGCTCTTTGTGAGCCCGGGGGGGCTCAAAAGATACCTGCGGACGATAGCGAGTGTAGCTCCTGCGATTAGCACGAGTCCGAACGTGTCCGTTACGAACTCGAATATGGCGAAGAATTTTCCCTGAAGGATTTGGAAACCGAAGTCATACTGCAGGGCTACCAGACACGTGGCGATGAAAAGTGTTATGAACGCAGAGTAGATCATCAGATGGATTCCACCGCCGCCTGGCCTGGCGAGAACTTTCTTCTGAAAAATGCCCTCGCGCAGCACGAACAGGAGTCGATTTTCTACATCCTCGAACCTGTTTTCGAATTCCTCTCTCCCTGAGAGATAAATTTTCACCCTTCTGTAGAACCCGAAGGCGAGAATCAAAATTACGATTCCGAACAGGGAATACATTATCGTTCCTGCGACTTCAGGGAGGTTCCACATGATCTCTCTTCCGATTATCTCCATGGCCGTCCCTCCTTTGTTCTAAACGTGTTATTACTAACAGATTAAGCGTGGTGAGACAAGATGAATGTTGGCTGTGTGATGAGTATTGTTCAATTATTTCGGAGATTTAGAGCTGGAAAGGTGTAATATATGGGAGTTTCCTGTTATTATTTTTACTATAAGAAAAACTCGAGAGGTGCGACATGAGAAACGTGACTATCGGCGATGACGTGATTGCCTACAAGGACTCGGGAGGGACGGAGAAGAAGACGATCATTCTCATTCACGGGGCGGGGGGAACTTCGTTTTTCTTCACGCCAATCTGGGCTTCTCTGAGAGGAGAATACAGGCTCGTGATCCCGGATCTCCCTGGACACGGAGAATCGACGGGAACTCCCCCCGGAAGCATAGAGGGGTACGTGGAATGGCTGAGGCGATTTATTACTGAAATAGAGGTGAACGAATTCATTCTCGGTGGGCATTCCATGGGCGGAGCGATAGCTCAGATGGCGGCGATAGATAAGATCGAGGGGCTCGAGGGCGTTATACTGATTTCCACCGGTGCCAAGCTCAAGGTTCACCCGAAGATTTTTGAGGGAATAAGAAGCGATTTTCCCTCTTTCTGCGAGCAGTGCGCATCGATGATGGTTTCCTCCAAGGCCTTCCCCGAGCTCATCCAGGAAATTGCGGCGAATCTCAAAACGGCATCCCCTGCCGTAGTGGAAAGCGACTTTGCCGCATGCGACCGATTCGATGTCCGTGACAGACTCGGTGAGATCGATGTTCCTGCTTTGATCATATCGGGAGATGAAGATGTTATGACTCCTCTCTATTATGGCGAGTTTTTGGCACAGCAGATCAAAGAATCCAACTTGAAGATAATCAAGGGCGCAGGACATTGTCCTGTCTTCGAGGATCCGGATGCAGTCACCCTGGCTATAAGGGATTTTGTCCAGTCTCTCTGAAGTATCGGAGATATAATTTCCTTATAGAGAATGAACACTGATATCCAAAAAGGAAGGTAATGAAAGTGAGTTCTTTCGAGCGAAAGATTCGCGACATTTTCGGGGATCGTTGTTCCTTTTCGCTTCTCGACAGGACCTGTTATTCCTTCGATGCGACGGGTGAGTCTGCCTTACCGGATTGTGTGGTCTTCCCGATTTCTTCGAGGGAGATTTCGGAACTCTTCAAGGTGGCCGTGGAGAGTGGGACCCCGGTGATACCACGGGGGGCGGGGTCTGGTTTTTCAGGCGGGTCGGTGCCCATATCGGGCGGCGTGGTGGTGAGCTTCGAGAAGATGAACAGG
This sequence comes from uncultured bacterium, assembly GCA_964429585.1. Classification (GTDB taxonomy): domain Bacteria; phylum Desulfobacterota; class Deferrimicrobia; order J040; family J040; genus CAYSCN01. The sequence goes on from CAYSCN010000004.1 coordinate 42,829, forward strand.
ATCATCGATGTCGATGAGAAGAACCTGATAGCCCGGGTGGAACCGGGTGTTGTTCTGTCACACTTCCAGGATGAGGTCGAGAAGCTGGGTTTGTTTTATCCTCCTGATCCTTCAAGCAGGGAATTTTGCACGATTGGTGGGAACATAGCGGAGTGTGCGGGTGGTCCCACGGGCTTCAAATATGGAGTGACGAAAGACTACGTGCTGGCTCTGGAAAACGTTCTTCCCACGGGAGAAGTATTGAAGACGGGAGTTCGGACCGTCAAGGGCGTCGTGGGTTACAACCTCACGCAACTGGTAGTGGGTTCCGAGGGAACTCTGGCGATAGTTACAGAAGCGACCCTCAAGCTGATTCCGGCTCCCGAATACGTGGAGAGCCTGCTTCTGGGTTTCACCTCTACGGAGGAGGCGTGTGAAGCAGTGAACGGGATAATAAGGAGCAGGGTTGTTCCAAGGGCCATAGAATTGATAGACTCCACCGCCCTCGATTGCGTCAGGGAATACGGCAAGGTGGACGTTTCCGATGATGCGGGAGCGTATCTGCTCATAGATGTCGACGGGTTCGAGGAAGAAGTGAAGGCTCAGGTCGAAAAGATATTGCAGGTTATGAGGGCGTTCGAACTGGTTTCTGAGAGGAGAGAAGCGACGCCTTCGGGCAGAGAGAGGCTGTGGGCTTTGAGAAGGGCGATATCGCCGTCGCTTCTCAGGGTTAACCCCAAGAAGATCAACGAAGATATAGCAGTTCCCAGAACGGCTTTGCCTTACGTCATGAAGAAGGTGAAGGAGATATCGGAGGAACTCGACATCCCGATCGTAAATTTCGGTCACGCCGGAGACGGGAACATTCACGTCAACATTATGATTGACGACGAGGATCCGGAACAGGTCAGGGGCGCGAAGGAGGCTCTGACCAGGATTTTCGCTCTCACAGTAGAGGTCGGGGGCACTATTTCGGGAGAACACGGTGTTGGGCTCTCCAAGAAACCCTACATTCACATGGAGCTTTCCAGGGAACAGGTTGAGCTTATGAAGGCGATAAAGAGGTCTTTCGACCCCCACAACATCCTCAACCCCCACAAAATATTCCCGGATGGGGAGTGAGATGAAACGGCAAGTGTTGCTCGATAACCTGCGCAGGTGTGCGAGGTGTGGTAAGTGCAGATCCGTTTGTCCGCTTCTTCCGGTGGATGGGCGTGAGTCTTCCGTTGCGCGGGGCAAAATAGAGGTCATCAGGCGTGTTGAAAACGACGGGGTCGAATTTCCAGGAAAAGAACTGCTGAAATTCCTGGACAACTGTCTCCTTTGCGGCAGGTGCGAGCTTATTTGTCCGAACAAAGTGAGGACGGTGGAAATCTTCTCGAGTGCGAGGGCGGATATCGCATCCAGGGAGGGTATGTCTTTCGGTAAGAAGGCGTTTCTCGCTGCCACTTCCTTCCCGGCGGGGGTGATATCCGTCGCATCTACTCTGTGGGATATCGCCGGGAAGAGACTGCTCAAAAAAATTCCGTCGGAAAGTGGGATTTTTTACAGGCTCCCATCTTTTCTTTCGGGTGAAGGGAGGATAGTCCCTGGCCTGGCGGGACACCCGTACATCGAGAGACACGGGATTTCAAGCGCTGAGGCTCGAACGAAGTCATTCGTTCTCTTCACGGGCTGCGTTTTCAACTATGTCTACCCAGAAGTGCTGGAGAATACGCCCCTGTCACGGCTGGGTGTGAATCCCCCGGAGGGGCAGGTTTGCTGCGGGCTCCCCGCATATGCCTCGGGGGACCAGGATAGAGCATTCAAACTGGGGGTAAAAAACATCGAACTTTTCGATGATTTGGACGCAAAAGTAGTGGTTCCGTGTGCCTCTTGCCTCTACATGTTGAAGGAAATCTACCCGAGGGCTTTCGAAGGGACCGAATGGGAAGAGAAAGCGAGGCGGCTTTCGGACTCATGTTTGACTCTCGAGGAATTCATTCGAGAATCGAGCGCGCGGACAGCGCCTGAGTCGAGCCTGAGAGAGGATGTGAAGATCGGTTTTCACGTGCCCTGTCACTTGAGACCGTATCCGGATGTGGTGGAGGGAATCAGAGAAATTCTGGGCGATGTTTTAGGAGATAGATTCGTTCATATGGAAGGGGCGGATCTTTGTTGCGGATTCGGAGGGACTTTCAATATAACCAATTACGCGAAGTCGATGAAAATGGGCGAGGGCAAAATAGAATTGGCTCACCAGTCGGGGGTTGATATAATTCTCTCCTCATGTTCCGGTTGTATCCATCATCTCAGGGAGGCTGCCGCCAATGCAGGTTCCCCCGTTAAAGTTTTGCACGTCGGAGAAGTACTCCGAGTTTCTCCCGTTGACATTTGATTCGTTGAGTTATATTAATCCGATAGCTACCTTGATTGTTGAAACCCAATTCTTTGTGGGGGGAATGATATGTCTTTACAGGAGAAATTCGATCATCTGAAAAAGCTCAACCAGCTTGCGTTTGAAGGTGGTGGGAAGGATCGAATCGAGAAGCAGCACGCCCAGGGGAAACTCACGGCCAGGGAGAGGATCGATCTTCTCCTCGACCCCAATTCCTTCGTGGAGCTTGACAGGCTCGTGACGCACAGGTGCACGGATTTCGATATGGAGAAAAAGAAATTTTACGGCGACGGTGTCGTGACCGGTTATGGAACGGTGAACGGCAGGCTCGTTTTCGTGTTCGCCCAGGATTTCACTGTCTTCGGCGGGTCGCTCAGCGAGATGTACGCGCGCAAAATATGCAAGATCATGGATCTCGCCGCGAAGACCGGGGCGCCCGTGATAGGACTCAACGATTCGGGTGGAGCGCGGATTCAGGAGGGGGTATTGAGTTTGGCCGGCTACGCCGACATTTTCTTGAGGAATACCCTGTACTCCGGCGTGGTTCCACAGATTTCCGCGATTATGGGACCTTGCGCAGGTGGCGCCGTTTATTCTCCGGCCATAACGGACTTCATAATCATGGTCAAAGAGACCAGCTACATGTTCGTCACGGGTCCCGACGTCATAAAGACAGTCACTCACGAGGAGGTGACCAAGGAAAAGCTTGGCGGTGCGATGACTCACAACGAGGTGAGCGGGGTTGCGCATTTTGCCGCCGAGAACGAGAAGGAATGCCTCTTTCTCATAAGAGAGCTTCTTTCGTTCATACCTCAAAACAACATGGAAGATCCTCCTGCTGTTCCCTGCGACGACCCGCCCGATAGAAGAGACGAGAGCCTGAATGAACTCATTCCCGATCAGCCGCACAAACCCTACGACATAAAAGAAGTCATAAAGAGGGTCGTGGACAACGAGTATTTCTTCGAGGTGCAGGAGCATTTCGCCAGAAACATAGTGATCGGTTTCGCCAGACTCGCGGGGAGACCGGTAGGTATAGTGGCGAATCAGCCGGCGGTTCTGGCGGGATGTCTGGACATCAACTCCTCGATCAAGGCAGCTCGTTTCGTCAGATTCTGTGATGCGTTCAACATACCTCTTCTCACTTTCGTCGACGTTCCAGGATTCCTGCCCGGAACGGCTCAGGAGTTCGGCGGGATAATAAAACACGGAGCAAAGCTCCTGTACGCTTACGCCGAGGCGACCGTGCCGAAGGTAACGGTCATCACGAGGAAAGCATACGGAGGGGCATACGACGTCATGTCTTCTAAGCACATAAGGGGAGACATAAACTTCGCTTACCCCACAGCGGAGATCGCCGTTATGGGACCCGATGGAGCGGTCAATATAGTCTTCAGGCACGAGCTGCTGAAGGCGGACGACCCGGAAAAGAAAAAGGCCGAACTCGTGGCGGAGTACAGGGCAAAATTTGCCAACCCATACAAGGCCGCGGAGCTGGGATACATCGATGAGGTGATCATGCCCGAGGACACGAGGCCGAAAGTAATAAGAGCTTTTGAAATGCTCAAGAACAAGAGAGACCAGAATCCTCCGAAGAAGCACGGTAACATCCCACTATGAACCTTTCGGGAGGGGCGCATGTTTTCGAGAATACTTATCGCCAACAGAGGAGAAATAGCGGTTCGGGTGATACGGGCGTGCCGGGAAATGGGGATAGAGACCGTCGCAGTCTATTCCGACGTGGACAGGCACGCGCTCCACGTGCGATACGCCGATTACGCTTACAGGCTGGGACCAGCACAGGCGAGTGAATCTTACCTGAACATCGACAAGATAATAGAGGTTGCGAAAAAGGCAAATGCTCAGGCGATTCATCCTGGATACGGCTTTCTCGCCGAAAATCCCGATTTCGCCAGGAGACTTGAAGAAGAGGGTATAAAGCTCATAGGTCCCTCCTCCGAGGCTATGAGGATCATGGGGAGCAAGACGCTTGCCAGGCAGACGGTTTCGGCTGCTGGAGTCCCCGTGGTTCCGGGAACGGTGGAACCTCTGGATTCGGAAGAGGAGGTGGTAAAGACGGCAAAGGAGATTGGCTATCCGATAATGCTCAAAGCTGCGGCCGGTGGTGGAGGCAAGGGCCTGCGTCTTGTCAGGGACGAATCCGAAATCAGGTCGGCGCTCAGGATGGCGAGATCCGAGGCAAAATCCTCTTTCGGGGACGATTCGGTCTACATAGAGAAATACATCGAAAACCCGAGGCATATAGAGATTCAGATACTTGCCGACAGCATGGGAAATACCATTCACCTGTTCGAGAGGGAGTGCTCGATACAGAGGAGACACCAGAAGGTAATTGAGGAGTCGCCTTCTCCCTTCATAGATGATGAGATTAGGATGCGCATGGGTGAAGTGGCCGTTGCGGCTGCAAAGGCGGTGAACTACGAGGGTGCCGGGACGGTCGAGTTTCTGGTAGATAAGGACAAGAACTTCTACTTCCTCGAGATGAACACGAGATTGCAGGTCGAGCACCCGGTGACCGAGATGGTGACCGGTGTGGACATAGTGAAAGAACAAATACGCATAGCGGCGGGTGAACCGCTCTCGATCTCACAAGATGAAGTGAAGCAGGTGGGACACGCGATCGAATGCAGAATATACGCGGAGGACCCGGACAGGAACTTCTTCCCATGCCCTGGACTCATCGAACGGATGAGGGTTCCCGGCGGACCCGGCGTGAGGGACGATTCGGGGGTTTACGAAGGATTCGAGATTCCTATCCACTACGACCCGATGATCTCGAAGTTGATAGTCTGGGGCAAGAACAGAGAAGAAGCGATAGCCCGGATGAAGCGGGCTCTGTGCGAATACATCATTACCGGTGTCAAGACCACGATTCCTTTCCACATCAGGGTCATGAACAACAGGCGTTTCATCGAGGGGAATTTCGATACCAATTTCATCGACAAGGTATTTTTCAAGGAGGAGGAAGAAAGAGAGCTTCCGAACAAGGAAATAGCGATGATAGCCGGTGCCATAGAGAGGTTCCGCAGGGAGCTCAAAGAGGCGATGAGATCGAGGGAACTGGCTGAGAAAGGCGTTGAATCCCTCTGGAGATTAACATACAGGCCCGGGTTTGGAAAAAAGTTTTAGGGGGAGAAAATGAATTACGTAGTCACCTACGGGGACAAAGAGGATACGATAAAGATAGAGGAGGCTGGAGTCGCCCAATACAGAGTGGGTATAGGCGACAGGGAGTTCGTGGTTGATGCCCACAGGGTGGAGTCGAACACCTGGTCGATAATACTGGACGGAAAGGTCTATGAGGTGGATCTGGTGGTGAACGATGACGATATTGAGGTCTTCATAAACGGTGATCTTTATCCGCTGAAAGTGGTCAACGAGCAGAAAAAGGCTCTGTCCAGGGCAAAAGAAGCGGCCGAGGGAGGCAAGCAGCTGATAACTGCTCCGATGCCCGGTAAGGTGGTCAAGGTTCTGGTGGAAGAAGGTGAGGAGGTGGGGGCCAACCAGGGGCTCATCGTAATCGAGGCGATGAAGATGGAAAACGAGTTCAAAGCAAGAGCCAAGGGGAAGGTAAAGGAGATTTTCGTGAGTGAGGGGGATGTTGTGGAGGGGGGAGACAAACTGATTCTCATAGAGTAGCTGGAGGAGTGAAATGAAATTCGACGGGAAGATTTTGAGAGAAGAACTCGAGCGCTGGAAAAAGGAGACGCTCGAGAAGTCTCTGGCGAGGATGAAGGAGAGAAAGGAGAAGTTCGAGAGCAGCTCTGGTTACGAGATAGAGCGATTGTACACCCCTCTACACGTCGAGGATAAAGATTACCTTCAAGAGCTCGGCTTTCCCGGTGAATACCCGTTCACCAGAGGCATTCAACCCACCATGTATAGAGGCCGTTTCTGGACGATGAGACAGTACGCTGGTTTCGGGACGGCGGAAGAGTCCAACGAGAGATACAGATACCTTTTGTCCCAGGGTCAGACGGGACTCTCTGTTGCCTTTGACCTCCCCACGCAGATGGGGTACGATTCCGACCATCCCATGGCCTCCGGCGAGGTTGGCAAGGTGGGGGTGGCGATCGACTCTCTCGAGGACATGGAAACTCTTTTCAAAGATATACCGCTGGACAAAGTATCGACGTCCATGACCATAAACGCCACGGCCTCGGTTCTCCTGGCGATGTACATAGCCGTGGCAAAGAAAAACGGGGTGTCTTCGGATCAGCTGGCGGGAACGATACAGAACGATATACTCAAAGAATACATCGCCAGGGGGACTTATATTTTTCCCCCGGAACCTTCCATGCGGATAATCACGAACATTTTCGAATTCTGCAGCAAGCACGTTCCCAGGTGGAACACAATAAGTATCAGCGGATATCACATAAGGGAAGCGGGTTCGACTGCGGTTCAGGAAGTTGCGTTCACTCTCGCAGACGGGATTGCCTACGTTCAGGCTGCCATAGATGCGGGGCTTGAGGTGGACACTTTCGCTTCCAGGCTATCGTTCTTCTTCAACGTCCACAACAATTTCCTCGAGGAGATTGCCAAGTTCAGAGCGGCGAGGAGGCTCTGGGCGAGGATAATGAAAGAGAGGTTCGGGGCGAAAAATCCCAGGTCCATGATGCTGAGGTTCCACACTCAGACAGCCGGGTCTTCGTTGACCGCTCAGCAACCTGAGAACAACATCGTGAGGGTCGCCATACAGGCGCTCGCCGCTGTTCTGGGCGGGACGCAATCCCTGCACACCAACTCCATGGATGAAGCCCTGGCGCTCCCGACAGAGGATTCGGTGAGGATTGCTTTGAGGACGCAGCAGATAATTGCCTACGAGTCCGGAGTCGCAGACACCATCGACCCTCTTGCCGGTTCCTACGCGATAGAGACGTTGACCGACAGGATAGAGAAAGAGGCGGTGGAATACATCGAGAAGATAGACAAGATGGGGGGGATGGTTAAAGCGATCGAGATGGGATACATCCAGCAGGAGATACAGGATTCCGCTTACAGGTATCAGCTCGAGGTGGAAAAGAAAGAGAGAATCATAGTCGGTGTGAATGCCTTTCAGATAGATTCGTCCCCGCCCGAGAACCTCCTGAAGGTGGACCCCGAAATAGAGCGTCGGCAGAGAGAAAGGCTCAGAAAGTTGAGGGAAAACCGGGACAACGGGGTCGTGGAGACCAGTCTCAAGAGACTCGAGGATGCTTGCCGGGGTAATGACAACGTGATGTATCCGATTCTCGAAGCCGTCGAAGCCTACGCTACTATTGGCGAAATATGTCAGGTGATGAGAGGGGTGTTTGGTGAATACGCATCCAGAACATTCTTCTGAGGCGGTATGAAGAGTGAAATAGCAAGAGTTTTCATCGAGAACAGGGGAAAATTCCTCTCGGGGGAGGAACTTTCCGAGAAATCCAACGTTTCTAGACAGGCTTTGTGGAAGGTGGTGGAACAGTTGAGGAGGGAGGGGTGGACCATCGAGGGGCTTCCAGGGAAAGGATACAGGCTCGTTTCATTTCCTCCTCACGCGGAATATGAGATTCTACGTTCTGCACTTGGAAACGATGGAAGGCTGTCCGAGATCTTCATCTTCAGCGAAGTGGATTCGACCAATACGTTTTTGATCTCGCAGGTGGAAAAGGGTCTCACCTGCGCTCTGGCGATTGCTGATTCCCAGACGGGCGGCAGAGGCAGGATGGGCAGGCGCTGGTTTTCGCCTGCAGGGAAGAATATTTACATGTCTCTTCTGGTCCCGCTGTCGGTGCCGCCGGCGAAAACACCGGCGGTAACGCTCGTGGCAGGAGTCGCCGTGGCGACGGTCCTGGAAGAGATCTCCGGAATCAGGTGCCTCCTGAAGTGGCCGAACGACGTCTACGCAGAAGACAGGAAACTGGTGGGAATACTAACCGAGATGATAGCGGAACAGGATGCGACCAGAGCGGTGGTCATAGGAATCGGTGTAAACGTGAACATGGAGAAAGGCGATTTTCCGGATGAGATTTCAGGGAGAGCCACTTCACTCAGGATGATCACCGGGCGGGTTTTCTCTAGGCCGCAGATCGTGGAGAAGCTCGTCCGTGTTCTGTTCGAATATCTCGAAGTATTCGAGAGGGCTGGATTTTCGGCGTTTGCTCCCGAGTGGGAAAACAGATCATATTTGAAGGGTAAGAACGTGACCGTTGAAATAGGTCCCGAAAGAGTGGAGGGGGTGGTGAGAGGGGTCGATTCTGAGAGAGGATACCTTCTCCTGGAGAGAAGGGATGGGAGGTTCGAGCAGGTACTATCAGGTGAGGTCACATTGAGAAAGGAGGGATGATGCCCCTTCTCGTCCTCGATATAGGGAACACGCACATAGTGATGGGTATATACAGAGGTGAGGAACTGGTCGCTCACTGGCGCCTCGTGACAGACAGGGACAAGACCGAAGACGAATACGGCGTCTTCATTTCTCAGCTTCTCGAGGGCAAGGGCCTCAGGATGACCGATGTGAGGGACATAATCATTTCCTCCGTCGTGCCACCCCTTACCCTGACGTTCAGATGGCTTGCCAGAAAGTATTTCGACAAGGAACCGCTCGTTGTGGGGCCTGGAATAAAAACGGGCATAAAAATCTGCGTGGACAATCCCAGGGAGGTAGGTGCCGATAGGATAGTCAACGCAGTGGGGGCTCACGAGAAATACAAGACAGGGCTTATAATAGTGGATTTCGGAACAGCCACCACTTTCGACCTCATCTCTTCCAGGGGGGAGTACCTGGGGGGTGCCATAGCTCCGGGAATAGCGATATCGGCGGAAGCGCTCTTTAAGATGGCGTCCAAGTTGCCCCGAATAGAGATAGAAAGGCCTGAAAGCGTCGTGGGCAAGAACACAGTGGATTCCATGAAATCCGGGATATTTTACGGCTACGTGAGCCTGGTTGATGGGATAGTGGATAGGATGAAAAGAGCCGCCAGGGAGGAAGTGATGGTCGTCGCCACGGGGGGACACGCGTCAATCATCACTTCCGAGTCGGTCACGATAGACGTTGTGGACGAAAATTTGACTTTGGAGGGGTTGAGAATTATATATTTTAAAAACAAGAATATAAGAGAGGAGGAGAGGTTGGGTGATGAGGAATGTTGACGTAGAAAAAATCAGGAATGTGGGAATCATCGCGCACGGTGGTGCGGGGAAGACAACTCTCGCCGAGGCTCTTTTGTTCGCTGCTGGAGCTACCGACAGGATGGGGAAGGTGGACGACGGGACGTCCAACTTCGATACTGACCCGGAAGAAATCAAAAGGAAGATAACTATTTCCACATCTTTCAACTTTTACGTCTGGGACAAGCACGAGGTCACCGTGGCGGATACGCCCGGTTACATAAATTTCGAAGCCGATGCGAAAAACACGCTGCGCGTCGTCGAGGGTGCGATACTGGTCATAAACGGCGTGTCTGGCGTGGAAGTGCAGACTGAAAAGATGTGGAAGTACGCGAAGGAGTTGAATCTTCCCGTACTTGGATTTGTCAGCAAGCTGGACAGAGAGAGAGCAGATTTCGATGCGGTTCTGGAGGAAATAAAGAATGTTCTGGGAGTCAATCCCGTGGTGATATTTTACCCCATCGGGAAGGAAGCGTCGTTTCAGGGGATCGTGGATGTGCTGAGCGGCAAGGCGTTTTATTATGACCCCGAAGGGAGTGGGGAGTTCGAGGAGAAGGAGATCCCCGATGAATTGAAGGGGAAGGTGGAAGAACTGAAGGAGAAGCTGGTCGAGGCGGTGGCGGAGACTGATGATACTCTCCTCGAGAAGTATCTCGAAGAAGGTGATCTTCCGGAAGAGGAAGTCAGGTCGGTATTTTCCAGGGCCGTTCGTGAAGGGGTGATTTTGCCCGTTTTCTGCGGTGCCCCATTGAAATTGATAGGTATCCGCCAGCTGCTCGACTACGTGAACGCTCTGGTTCCCCCTCCCAGCGTTCGCGGAGAGGTGCAGGGGAAGAACCCGAAGACCGGCGAATCGGAGTCGAGAAAAATCAGCGTGGATGAACCGTTTTCCGGGCAGGTTTTCAAGACTCTGGTAGACCCTTATGCGGGTAAGCTTTCTCTGATAAAGATTTACTCTGGCACTCTGACTGCCGAGTTGTCTCCTTACAATCCCACCAGGGATGCTACCGAGAGGATAGGGCAGATACTCAAGCCCTCCGGCAAGAAGCACAAACAGGTGACCAGCGCGGTTGCCGGGGAAATCATAGCGATTCCCAAGTTCAAGGAGACTCTCACGGGAGACACGCTCTGCGACCCGAAAAAACCAATAGTTTACGATACGCCGACATTCGACGAGCCAGTGATTTCCTTCGCCATAAAACCCAAGAGCAGGGCTGACGAAGACAAGCTCGGGCCGTCCATAAGCAGACTCATGGAGGAAGATCCGACCCTGAGATTCGGCCAGGATCCTCAGACCAAGGAATTCATACTCTCTGGAATGGGAGAGATACACCTCGAGGTTGCGGTTGAGAAGCTCAAGAGACAGTTCGGTGTCGAGGTGGAACTTAGAACTCCGAAGGTGCCTTACAAGGAAACGATAAAAAAGACGGTCCAGGTGCAGGGGAAATACAAGAAGCAGACGGGTGGAAGAGGACAATACGGAGACACGTGGCTCAAGATCGAGCCTCTCGAGAGGGGCAAGGGATTCGAATTCCACGAGACGATCGTCGGCGGCGTGGTTCCGAAGCAGTATATCCCGGCTGTGGAGAAAGGTATCGTCGAGGCCATGAAAGAGGGAGTCCTGGCTGGGTATCCGGTGACCGATGTCAAGGTGACTCTTTATGACGGTTCATACCACCCGGTCGATTCTTCTGAAATGGCCTTCAAGATCGCCGCTTCCATGGGGTTCAAGAAAGGAGTGGAGCAGGCAAGTCCCGTTTTGCTCGAGCCCATTCTTGAACTGGAAGTCATCTGCCCGGAAGAGAACGTGGGTGACGTGATAGGGGACCTGAACTCCAAAAGGGGCAGAGTCCTGGGAGTGGAAGCCCACGGTAGGAATCAGGTGGTGAAGGCCCTTGTCCCCATGGCGGAGGTCCTGAAGTATTCTTCCGATCTCAGGGCTCTCACGTCGGGAAGAGGTGTGTTTACAATGAAGTTTTCTCATTACGAGGAGGCTCCTCCGCAGGTTGCAGAGAAAGTTATCGAGGAGGCGAGGAGAGAGAGGGAGGGTGAGTCCGAAGAGTGACGGGGCAGGATGACAAGAGGAAGAAGATAAGTCTTTTTCATGAGCAACAGCTCTCCGCGAAAGAGAAAGAGGCGCTGGAAAACTACGTTCGGGGACTGCCGGTTCCGAAGAAAGTGGAGCTCGCAGTCAAGGGGAACCGCGAGGTGAGAGCCATCCTCGCAAAAGACCCCAACAAGATGGTTGCCCGGGCCGTCATCACGAGTCCGAGGATAAGTGAGGAAGAGATAATCAATTTCGCCCAGTCTCCAAACGTGAACGAAGAAATCCTTCGACACATCGCCGACAACAACCAGATGACGAAAAACAAAAGAGTAGTTGTGGCTTTATGCAACAACCCGAGAACTCCTGTGGGCGTCGTCATGAGATTTCTCCCTCGTCTGGACGTGAGAGAGCTGAAATCCCTCTCGAAGAACAAAAATGTGAGTCACGCGGTTCAGGCTCAGGCGAAGAGAATACTTCAAATGAAGCAGATGTGAAAAAGTCCCATTCTTGTAAAGTGGTTACGTAGATTATAAAATACTGTTTCAAGAAGCTTCAGGCGAAAGGGTGAGAAGATAGATGGCACTCTTCAACTACGCGGCGAGAGAAATAAGCGCGAAGATAGTGTATTATGGGCCCGGGTTGTCGGGTAAAACGACCAACATTGAGATGATTCACTCGATGCTCGACCCCGACAGGAGGGGAAAACTCATTTCCCTTCCAACTGAGACCGACAGGACTCTTTTTTTCGATTTCCTTCCTTTTGAGCTGGGGGAGATAAAGGGCTTCAAGGTCAGATTTCACCTTTACACGGTTCCTGGTCAGGTTTTCTACAATCAGACTAGGCGCCTCGTCCTGCAGGGCGTGGACGGCGTGGTTTTCGTTGCCGATTCCCAGGTCAGCATGCTGGAGGCGAATCTGGAAAGTCTTAAGAATCTGGAGGAAAACCTGGCTACGTACGGAAAGAAGCTGGAAGAAATTCCATTCGTCATCCAGTACAACAAGAGGGACCTCAAGAACATCATGTCTGTGGAAGAACTGAACAGGCATCTCAACAAGCTCAATGTTCCTTACTTCGAAGCCATTGCAATAACAGGAGAAGGGGTCAAAGAAACACTCATGGAGATTTCGAAGATGGTTTTCAACCATCTTCGGAAGACTCTTCTGGCCGATTCGGAACTTGGGGTCAATGAAGGGGAAGACATGGGAGATCTCGTCGGGGCGGAGATCGATGAGAAATTCAGAAAGATAGAGGAGGAGATAGAAGAAATCGATGAGCTGGAAGATCTCACCGACGAGGCGGGATTGAGCGTGGACTTCGATGAGCTCACGACGGAAGAGGAGACGGGCGAAAAAGTGGTGGCCGAAGGAGGAGTCGAATTCGAGGGAGATGAGGATTATCAGTTCATGACCGAAGAGGAGGCAGTCGAGACCAGCGAGTCGATCGAAGACCTCCTGGGCGATATCGAAATAGAAGAGGATATCGAGCAGGTGGATGGAGCAGGACCTGGGGAGAGCATAGGCATCTCCGTGGACGGAGATGGACTTACTTTTCTGAGGCTGGACAATCCGTATCTTTCTCTCGATGGTCAGGCCGTGATCCCGGCGGTATTTCTTGACAGGGAGGGTAGAGAGGTCACGGTGCGTATAAAAATAACCATTGAGAAGGGCTGAGGATGCCTGAAGAGTTCCGCTCAAGCGCGAAGGAGATACTTCGCTCATCGGAAGCCATTGACGAGAAGATAAAGAAGATAACTTCCCTCATATCTTCGTTCCTGGACGATGCAGTCGTATCCATTCTCCTTTTCGACAGCGAGGTCGACGAGTTTTTCATAAGAGGAACCACTCAAAAGTATCAGGGGGGTATCGACGGCGTCAGATTTTCGGCCGGAGGGACCATCGATTCTCTTTCTCTGATCGAAAAGAGAGTGGTTTCGATGAGGGAAGTCAACAGACCGTCGGAATCCAGGCTGAAGGCGGAGTATTACGCGTTCCCGATGATCGCCATGAAGGAGCTGGTTGGGGTAACCCAGATTCAATATGTGGGAGAGAATCAACTCTCTAGGGAGAAAATAGAGCAGGTCGAGGAAGTCGTGGCTGACCTGGCGGATATGGTGGCACTCGCCGTCAAGGAGGAAACCATATCCCAGAGGATGACGAAGATAGCGGCTATCAACGAGGCAGGGGTCAACATCATATCGACTCTGGATCTTACGAGACTCATAAAGCTCATTTCCACCTCCGCTGCTCTCATCATGGAGGCGGAGGTGTGTATCATTCGCCTTTACGACGAGGATAGCGGCAAATACACGATTCGCGAGTTCTACGGAGTGAAGGGGGAGGACGTGCAGAAGAAGCTGTTCCAGCTGGATCGCCTCGTGGTCATGGACGTCCTCAAGACAGGAAAACCCGTCCACATAAGAGATGTGGCGGAGGAAGAGCGTTTCAGAGAATTCGATGGATACGCCAAGTCTCTCATCTGTTTCCCCATGAGGGATGGTGTGGAGATAATTGGGACGATAACGATCATCGACAAGATATCTCAGAAGACGTTTTATCCTGCGCCATTCAACAAGGAGGATTTCAGCAATTTCGAGAAGCTGATCAGGTATGTAGAAAAGGCGGTGTCGAATGCCATAGTTTTCGAGAGAAACGAGAAGCTCAAGAACGTAGACGACCTGACGGGACTCCCGAATCTTAAATACTTCCAGAACCGTCTCATAACCGAGCTGAACAGAGCCAGGAGGTTCAATAAGAAGCTGGTGCTCATGATTTGTGAGATAATTCCCCACGTGACCTTCAGCGACTTCTACGTGAAGGGGAAGGGAGACCAGATTTTGAAGAGAATTGCCAAAACGATAAGGAAGTCTTTGAGGGAATACGATGTGGTTGCCAGGATAAGCGAAACCAAGTTTGGAATCATCCTTCCCGAGGCAGAAGATGGCAGAATCAGCGCCATTCCCAGGATAAAGAGGGCTATAGAGAGCGAAATGGAGGCTATTCGCTCGGGAGGCAAAGACATCAGGGTGGACGTGAAATTCGGCCACGCGACATACCCGGACGACGGTGATGACTACGAAAAGCTCATCTTCAAAACGAACATCCTCAAAATGTGACCCCTCTTTCCGGGGGGTTGTCGTTTCCGTGTCCGTGAGCGGAAAGAAGGGGGAGAAAAAAAGAGTTGTCCACTCGATCAGGCTCATCGAGAATCATGGAGTCGAGGGAGACGCTCACGCCGGTGGTTGGCACAGGCAGGTCAGTCTTCTCTCGATCGAGTCTATCGAGAAGATGAGAGACCTTGGTCTGGATGTGGGTCCCGGTGATTTCGCAGAGAACATAACGGTGAGCGGTCTCGACCTTTCCGCGCTTGAGGTGGGGATGGAGATCAGGATAGGCTCAGGTGCGATATTGGCCATAACTCAGAAGGGAAAAGAGTGTCACGACAGGTGCGAGATATTTCACGCGGTGGGGGACTGTATCATGCCGAGAGAAGGGGTCTTCGCCAGGGTGGTGAGAGGCGGCGTGGTCCGGCCGGGAGATCCTGTGGAGGTGATTGTTGAGTGATAAAGGCTGTTGTGATAACTGTGAGCGACAGTTCCTACTCGGGAAAGAGAGAGGATACCTCCGGCCCGGCGGTTGAGAGATACCTGCGAGATAAGGGCATAGAGGTAACTGGGGTGGTGGTGGTTCCCGATGAGAAAGAGATGATCGTGGAAGTTCTCGAACGGTTCGTTGAAGAAGGGTATGATCTCGTTGTCACCTGCGGGGGGACGGGGCTTTCTCCCAGAGATGTCACACCGGAAGCAACGCTCGCTGTAATTGAGAAGGAAGTGCCCGGGTTCTCCGAGCTGATGAGAAGGAGGTCCGGAGAGAAAACCCCTTATGCCCCATTTTCCAGGGGGGTGTGTGGCATAGCGGGGAAGTCGCTCATCATAAATCTGCCCGGTTCTCCGTCTGGAGCGGTTGAGAATCTGGATTTCATCGCCCACCTCATTCCGGATGCTGTGAGGGCGGTGAGGGGAGATGCGTCGGAAAACTCTTGAGGACCTGTGTATCCCCGGGTTTTCAGGTTGATGTTACTTATTGTTTTCTTCGAGAATTTCTTCCGCTGCTTCCCTGGTGAGTTCCAAGAACCTGTCGAGCTCTTCTTCCGTATTGTAGAAGTGGGGGGAGACTCTTATTCCTCCCCCGCGCGGTGAAACTACGACCTTGCGCTCGAGCAGCTTTTTCCATAGAGTTTTGCCGTCTACTCCGGGAATTCTGAACGTGATTATCCCGGATCTGGATTCTTGGTCAGTGGGTGATATAAGCTCCCAGGAGTCGTCCAGAGAATCAATCAGGTATTCTGTGAGCTGGAAGACTCTGTCCCGGATTCTTTCAACCCCTACTTCCAGGATCAGGTTGAGGGATTCAGAAAACATGGCTATGGATAGGACGTTGAAACTTCCCGGCTCGAATTTTCTTGCTGTGTCGTCCAGTGAGAAGTCTATTGCCTCGAACTCGAATCTCTTCTTGACGGAGTGCCAGCCGTATTCGATGGGATTTATCCTGTCCATTACTCTGGAGGAAACGTAGAAACCGCCGATGCCCTCGATGGAGAGGAGCCATTTGTGACCATCCGCCGCGAGAAAATCTATGTTGTATTTCTCCACGTCCATTGGGATTACCCCGAGGGACTGTATGGCGTCCACGCAGAAGAAAATTCCGTTTTCTCTGCAAAATGCCCCTATTTTTTCGAGATCGAGCCTGTAACCATTGACGAACTGGACCGACGAGACGGAGATGAGCCTCGTCTTTTCGTCTGCCGCTGATATCAATTTGTTTTCATCGATAGTCCCGTCTTCTTCGGGTTCTACCAGTCGAACTTCCACTCCCTTTTCCTCAAGGGCGAGCCAGGGGTAGATGTTCGCCGGGAATTCCACGGAAATCGTCACCAGATTGTCCCCCGGTTTCCAGTCGATGCCGCCCGCGACGAACGAGAGACCCTCGGATGTGTTCTTGACGAATGCCACCTCGTCCGGCCTGGCGCCTATGAGCCTGGCGAATCTTTCCCTGCAGGTTTCGGAAATTTCTATCCACCCTCTCAGGTTGTAGGCTCCGAAATTCAAATACTCCCTTATTTGTTCCACACCCTTTGTTGCCGATCTGACCGGTATTGGGGAAACACCCGCATGGTTGAGATAGATCAGTCCTCCACTCACGGGGAATTCTTCCTGTCTGAGTTTGTTGAAATTCAAGGTTCAACCCTCCTTGAACGAGATGAATGAAGCGTAACGAGAGAGTTTTTATATTATAATTTTTGGGATGCGACTTGAAGAAAAAGAGCTGCTCAGATTCAGCAGGAACATACTCGTAAAAGAGATAGGTCCTGCCGGACAGAAGAAAATCCGGAATTCTTCGGTCCTCGTGGTGGGTGCTGGGGGACTCGGTTCGCCCGCTATTCTGTATCTTGCGTCAGCAGGCGTCGGCAGGATAGGAATAGTGGATTTCGACAGGGTGGACATCACCAATCTGCAGAGGCAAATTCTGTACGGGGAGAGCGATCTGGGCAGGCATAAGGTGGAAGTGGCGGCTGAGAGAGTGAAAAAGATCGACGCTTCGATAAAGGTTGAGGCTATGAGAACAAGGGTGAGCCCGCAAAATGTGTGTGAGATCGTGAGAGGTTTCGATGTGGTCGTGGATGGAACGGATACGTTCGAGAGCAAGTTCCTGATCAACGACGGATGTGTCATCGAAGGAGTTCCGCTGGTGCACTCGGGGATACTTAGGTTCGGCGGTCAGGTAATGACGATCATCCCGGGGGAATCGCCTTGCCTGAGATGCCTGTTGCCTGAAATTCCTTCTCGAAGAGATGCTCCAACTTGCTCTGAAGCCGGGATAGTTGGGTCTGTGGCGGGACTTTTCGGGGCGATTCAGGCGACGGAGGTGATAAAATTTGTTGTTGGAGCGGGTGATCTTCTAACGGGAAAGGTTCTCTCCATAGATGCGCTGTCATGGACAGTTCAGGAGTTGAATATCGAGAGAAATGAAAATTGTCCCGTTTGCGGAAAGTCCCCTTCCATAGTGAAGCCCCTGTCGTCCGAATATTATGTGGAGATTTGCGAAGAGAGGTGCGAACGTTGAAAGAAAGGGTGAAGGCGATAGTGATGTTTTCCGGTGGGCTCGATTCCACCCTTGCGGCGAAACTGATGCTCGAGCAGGGTATCGAGCTCGTGGCAATCCATCTCACTTCTCCTTTCTGTACCTGTGACAGGGGAGGGAGTGGGTGCAAGGCTACTTCTGTCATGATGGCGGAACAGCTCGGCATCAGGATGGTAACTCTCCCCAAGGGAAAGGATTATTACAGGCTCATCAGGAACCCGAAGTTTGGTTACGGCAGTGCCATGAATCCCTGCCTCGATTGCAGGATATACGGATTGAAAAAGGCGAAGGAACTGATGGAAAAGGAAAACGCCAGGTTCATCGTCACCGGCGAGGTGCTCGGGCAGAGGCCCATGTCTCAAAGGAGAGATGCAATCAGGCTCATCGAGAGGGAGGCTGGGCTGGAGGGCCTCATCTTGAGGCCGCTGTCTGCTCATCACTTTCCCCCCACCGTGCCCGAGAGGGAGGGCTGGGTCGATAGGGAAAAGCTTTTGTCCATATCGGGGCGTTCGCGCAAGGTCCAGATGGAGCTTGCCGAAAAGTTCGATATAAAAAATTACCCCTGTCCCGCAGGCGGTTGTCTGCTGACTGATAAGGGTTTCGCGAGGAGGCTCAAAGATCTGTTTGATCACAAAGACGACCCGGATACCGTCGATTTCAACCTCCTGAAAGTGGGGAGGCATGTGAGGCTTCCGACAGGGGAGAAGCTGATAGTTCCGAGGAATGAGATCGAGAACAAAAGGCTCGAGTTGCTGGGGAGAGGTAAGATGGTTCTCGTCTTCCCCGCAGGGTTCCCGGGTCCTGTGATAGGGGTGGACGATGTGAACTCCAGGTTGCCGCTTAAGGAGGTGGGGCTTTCCTTCAGGCGTTACTCGAAGAAAAAGGAGGGGGACATACCCGTCAAGGTGTCTCGTCCCGGGAACGATGCGGAAGAAGTGGTGATTACGGTCGAACACGGAAGTGAAGATGAAATCGAGAGGTATTTGATAAAGTGAGCGGCGCTGCGGACAAATATTTGAGACTGAAAGATATTCTTCGAGAGCTCGGCTCGGTTGTGGTTGCATTCAGCGGTGGGGTTGATTCAACCTTCCTTCTCAAGGCCGCAAAAGAGGCGCTCGGAGAGAGAGTTCTCGCGGTGACCGCAACATCATCGACCTACCCTGCATTCGAGCTGGAAGAGGCAAAGGAGCTCGCGGCATTGATCGGTGTGGAGCACGTGATCATCAGGTCGGAGGAACTGGAGATACCCGAATTTCGAGACAACCCGCCCGACAGGTGTTATTTCTGCAAGAAGGAGCTGTTTTCCAAGCTTCTGGAGATAGCGAGGGAAAGGGGGTTCTCAAACGTCGTCGACGGCACCAACGCGGACGACGAGAGTGATTTCAGGCCAGGGAGAAAAGCTGCGGTGGAGCTCGGCGTGAGGAGCCCCATCCTCGAGGCTGGAATTGGGAAGGTAGAAATCAGGGAGCTGTCCAGGGAGCTCGGTCTTCCTACCTGGAACAAGGGGGCGTACGCCTGCCTGTCCTCGCGATTTCCTTATGGTGTGGAGATTACGGAGAACAGGTTGAAAATGATAGAAGAGTGCGAGTCATTTCTGAGGGAAAACGGATTCAGGCAGTTCAGGGTCAGATATCACGACGAAACGGCGAGAATAGAAGTGGCTGAAGACGAGATGGAGAGATTCTTTTCATCCGAGCTGAGATCGAAGGTTGTGGAAAAGTTCAGGGCGGCTGGTTTTTCGTTCGTCTCGCTCGACCTCGAAGGATACAGGACCGGTAGCATGAACAGGACCCTCGCCCGCTTCGCTTCTGGAGACAAAGATTATTAGCTCGCTGAAATTTTCGAGCTGGACGGTTAGGGCCTTGGATCCACTTGTTACAGCCTGATGTTCACTCGATCTTCTTCAGTTCGTATTTCCTCGAGCCCAGACCGATTTTCTCCGCGTGCTCGAGTTGTGTTTCCCAGTTTATCTGGGGATGGGCTTTCCTGAAAGGGTCTTCTCCCCCCATACTTTCGAGAATCAGGTCGACCGATGCCTGGTCTATTGCGACTGGGTCGCTGGAGATGCATATGCCTATGTCTGGGGATATCGGCACGTCATTGAATCCGTAGCAGTCGCAGTGAGGGCTCACCTGGGTGATGAAGTTGACAAACATGATTTTGCCATCTTTCCCGGTGATTGCGCCCAGTGCATACTCTGCCATCTTCTTCATGACAGACTCGGAGGCTTCGTTCCAGTTCACCTTGATGGTTCCCTCCGGGCATATGACTATACAGTCGGCGCAGCCAATGCAAAGTTCGGAATTTATGAGGGCGCTGTCGCCGATTATGGATATTGCTCCGGCGGGACAAACGGCGACGCACTTGCCGCACGTGATGCAACCTTCTGGGTCTACCGTAGGTGAGACAGTGGAATGCTGAAAGAGTTTGCCCTCTCTCGCGGCGCATCCCATGCCCAGATTTTTGATGGCTCCGCCGAATCCCGAGAGCTCGTGACCCTTGAAGTGTGATACTGCTATCATGCTGTCAGCGTTGTATATCTCGGCCCCGATGACGGCTTCTTTCACCAGCTCGCCGTTTATCGGCACCCGCACTTTGCTCTCGCCTCTCAATCCATCGGCTATGATTATGGGAGCTCCCACCTGTGTCACTCCGAAACCGTTGTAGAGAGCGGTCAGGATGTGATCTGGCGCGCAGGATCTCGAGCCAACATAGAGCGTGTTTGTGTCCGTGAGGAAAGGCTTTCCTCCCCTCCTTTTCACGATTTCGACTATGGTGCCTATGAACTGATGCCTGACAAAGGCCAGATTCCCTTTTTCGCCGAAATGAATCTTCACGGCGACCAGATCGCCTTTGGAAACTACTTCTCCTTCGCACGCTATTTCCAGGGAAATTTCCAGCTTTCTCAAGAGGTTCCTGTCGGGTCTGGAATCCAGGGTTATGAAGTATACAGTCGACATTCGGCGGTCCTCCTTTGACAAATATATGATTTTCCTGTATAATTTATTTGATTTATATGAGACAATACTACTAGAGCTTTCCTCGAATCCGAAAGGTTAAGCGGAAAATTGCCATATTCACAAGGAAAAATCATACCATATTTTACCATTCCATATAATTTCCATATATGTATCCCGAAATTATATACCTCTATATCACAGGGGGTGTGTAGATGAAATTCAAAAAAGGCGACAAAGCTGTTTATCCGGGACACGGAGTGGGAATCATCGAAAATGTCGAGAAGCGGAACGTTGCGGGCAAAAAGCAATCTTTCTACGTTTTTCGCATTCTCGACTCCGACACGAAGATTTTCATCCCCGTCAACAATGTAGAGCAGGTTGGTTTAAGGAAAGTAATCAGTTCAAAAGAAGTCGAGGATATTTACAAGATTCTCAGAAGGAAGAAGACCGCTGAGAACAATCAGCCGTGGAACAGGCGTTACAGGCTATACATGGAAAAGCTCAAGAGCGGGTCTATCTACGAGATCGCCGAGGTATTGAGAAACCTTTCCCTTCTCAAAAACGACAAGACACTTTCTTTCGGGGAAAGGCGGATGTTTGATACTGCCAGGTCTTTGCTCGTCAAGGAGATATCCATCGCCAAGAAGATGAGCGAAGAGAAGGTGGAGAAGGACATTTCCAAATACATCAAATTCTGATTTTTCAGTTTGTCACTTGATGGAAGAGGGCGAATGCGCCCTCTTTTTTTTCTCTCCTGTGAGGTGAATTGTGAAGGGTGTGGCCATAATAGTTGCGGCGGGTAAAGGAGAAAGGCTGGGGGATACCGTGCCGAAACAGTTTGTTTCGGTCCGGGACAGGATGATCGTAGAATACTCTCTCGCGGTATTTGCTTCGTCTCCTTCGATCGATTCCATAGTGGTGGTCGTTCCTCCTGGAACTTCCGAAGGTCTTGTGGACAGGTTGATGTCTTATAAAAAAGTCGATGCTGTGGTCCCAGGTGGAAAGACGCGCCAGGATTCGGTGATAGCCGGATTTCGAGCTGTAAAAGGGGAACCGGAAGTTGTTCTGGTACACGACGGTGCGAGGCCGCTGGTCACCGTCGAAATAATAGAGTCGGTTTTTTCGGAAGCGAGAAGCAAAGGAGCCGCAATACCGGCTCTCAATGTCTCTGACGCGCTCAAGTATTCCACCGATGGGATTTCCGTAGAAAAGACCGTCGACAGGAGTCTTTTCTACAGAGCCCAGACTCCACAGGGCGTGAGGTTCGAGCTTTTCAAGAAGGCGATCGAGAAGGTGGAGGAGATGGAGGTAGTCTGCGCAGACGAAGCTCAGATGGTGGAGCTTCTGGGTGAGAAGGTGTCTCTGGTTAACGGGAGCGAGAGGAATCTGAAGGTTACCTATCCTGATGACCTGGTACTTTTCAAGGCTCTTTTGGGTGACATCTCGGGGAGGTTCAGGGTGGGTATAGGATACGATGCCCACAGGTTGGTCGAGGGAAGACCCATGTTCCTGGGAGGGGTTGAGATAGAGTTCGAGAGGGGATTGCTCGGCCACTCGGATGGGGATTGCGCGCTTCATGCCATCGCGGATGCCCTGCTGGGCGCTGCGGGTCTCGGAGATATCGGGAAACTGTTCCCACCGGGTGATCCGACCATAGAGGGTATTTCGAGCAGGGAGATTTTGAGGAGGGTTGTCGAAGAGCTTGGTTCGGAAGGTTATTCGGTGATAAACGTGGATTGTGTGATAGTGTGCGAAAGACCCAGGATTTCCGATTACTCTGATAGAATGAGAAAGGTGGTATCTGGTATATTGGGAATAACTCCTGATAATATTTCTATCAAAGGCAAGACTACCGAAGGAATGGGATTCGAAGGAACGGGAGAAGGCATATCTTCGATTGCGGTTGCACTTCTCGAGCACACTGGAGGAGACAGGTGATATGAGCCTCGTCGTATTCAACACGCTTGGAAACAGGAAAGAGGAGTTCGTCCCTCTCGAAGAGGGTAAGGTGAAGATGTATGTTTGCGGCGTGACCGTTTACGATCTCTGCCACCTTGGTCACGCAAGGGCCAACATGGTCTTCGATTTCATATACCGTTACCTAATGTATAAGGGATACGAAGTCGTCTACGTCAGGAACTTTACCGATATCGACGACAAGATCATAAACAGGGCGAACGAGGAAGGTGTGGACTTCAGGGTAATAACCGAGAGGTACATCGAGGCGTTCAGAGAAGATATGGGCAGGTTGGGGTTGCTTTCTCCCACGTATGAGCCCAGAGCCACGGAGCACATCGATGGAATCATAGCGCTCATCGAGAGGCTCGTCGAGTTGGGAAAGGCATATGTGATCGACGGAGACGTTTATTACTCCATAGACACATTCCCGGAATACGGGAAGCTCTCCGGGAAAAAACTCGATGAGCTTCTGGCTGGTGCGAGAGTGGAAGTGGATGAGAGGAAGAGAAACCCCCTCGACTTTGCTCTCTGGAAGAAAAGCAAGCCGGGAGAACCGGCCTGGGACAGCCCGTGGGGGCCTGGAAGACCGGGGTGGCACATAGAGTGCTCGGTCATGTCCATGAAACATCTGGGGGATACCTTCGACATTCACGGCGGCGGGAAGGACCTCGTCTTCCCTCATCACGAAAACGAGATAGCCCAGTCGGAGGGGGCTACGGGAAAGATATTCGCACGCTTTTGGATCCACAACGGGTTTGTGAACATAAACAGAGAGAAGATGTCCAAGTCTCTCGGAAACTTCTTCACAATCAGGGAAATTCTCGAGAGGTTTCACCCGGAGGTCTTGAGGTTTTTCTTCGCGACCACCCATTACAGGAGTCCCATAGATTTCTCGGACAAGAGCGTGAAGGAGGCGAAAGCCGGGCTCGACAGGATTTACAATTTCTACGAGAGGTTCTTGAGAACGCTGGAGAGAGTTCCAGAGGCGTCGGGAGAGAAGGCCCCCGAAGGCTCGCTTATAGAGGACGACCGTGAGGCTCTGGTGAATCTCAGAGATAGATTCACAGAGGCGATGGATGACGACTTCAACACCGCCCTGGCCGTTGGGCACCTCTTCGACGCCATAAGGAGGGTGAACAGGTATTACACGGAGAACCCCGGAAAGGAGTTCGAGAAGGCGTCTGCTTTCTTGACCTACGGGAAAGAAGTCGTAGAATTGCTCAAGGTTCTGGGCTTTCTATCCGATCAGCCTTCTTCATACTTCCATTACGGAATAGAGGACCGTCTCAGAGAAAAAGGCGTCTCACTGGACAGGATACTGGAGATGATTCGCGAGAGGGAGGAAGCGAGAAAGGCGAAAGATTACGGCAAGGCGGATGCTCTGAGAGAGACGCTCTCTTCCTGGGGTATAATTTTGGAAGATACTCCTTCCGGAACCTTCTGGAAGTTCGAAGACGAGGGGTGATGACTCGCTTCAAGCTCGTATCTCCGTTTTCCCCATCAGGCGATCAGCCCGAGGCGATTCGACAGCTGATTTTCGGCCTGAATGAAGGAATCCAGCACCAGGTTTTGCTCGGCGTGACCGGTTCGGGTAAGACGTTCACCATGGCGAGCGTCATAGCCGGGGTGAACAGACCTGCTCTGGTCATAGCTCCCAACAAGACGCTCGCCGCCCAGCTCTACATGGAATTCAAGAAGCTTTTTCCAGAAAACGCGGTGGAATACTTCGTCAGCTACTACGATTACTACCAGCCCGAAGCATACCTGCCTCAGACGGATACATACATAGAGAAGGATTCGTCGATAAATGAACAGATAGACAAGTTGAGGCACAGCGCCACCAGGTCCGTGATAGAGAGGAGGGACGTGGTGGTGATCGCTTCTGTATCGTGTATATACGGGCTCGGGTCTCCCGAGTTTTACAACAGTATGGTTTTGAGAATTTGCGCCGGCGATGCGGTGTCCAGGGAGATGGTTATAAAAAGACTCGTGGAGATTCAGTATGAGAGGAACGAATACGATTTCTACAGGGGCCTCTTCAGAGTGAGGGGGGATGTTATCGAGATTTTTCCCGCTTACGAAGACGAAAGAGGTCTGAGAATCGAGTTTTTCGGCGATTACGTGGATTCTCTATGTTATTTCGATCCCCTGACCGGCAGGAAGATTTCTGAAGTGAGAGAAACCGTGATTTTCCCGGCTTCCCACTACGTTACCCCGGAGCCGGTTCTGGCTAGAGCGGTCAAGAGCATAAGAAAGGAGCTTGAGGAACGTCTCGAGGAGTTGAAAGAACAGGGAAAGCTCCTGGAGGCGGAAAGGCTGAGACAGAGGACTCTCTATGACCTGGAAATGATAGAGCAGATGGGCTACTGCAACGGAATCGAGAATTACTCGAGGCATCTGGACGGGAGATTGCCCGGCCAGCCGCCATTCACCCTCCTCGATTATTTTCCCGATGATTTTATTACTTTCATAGACGAGAGCCACATAACCATTCCTCAGCTTCACGGGATGTACAACGGGGATTATTCCAGAAAGAAAACGCTCGTAGATTATGGGTTCCGGCTTCCTTCTGCCCTGGACAACAGGCCTTTAAAATTCGATGAATTTTGCCGGAGAGTGGGACAGGTCATATACGTTTCGGCCACGCCCGGAGACTACGAGCTGGAGGTCTCCGGCGGAAGGGTGATCGAGCAGATAATAAGACCCACTGGCCTGGTGGACCCGGAGGTGGAGGTGAGGCCGTCGGCCACGCAGATAGATGACCTTCTGGGGGAGATAAGAAAGAGGATCGAAAGGTCGGAGAGAGTACTGGTGACCACGCTCACGAAAAGACTTGCCGAGGAGATTACCGATTACTTCAATGACATGGGAATTCCCACGAGATATCTCCACTCCGACATAGATGCAATCGAGAGATTCAACATAATAAGAGAGCTGAGGAAGGGCGAGTTCGATGTTTTGGTGGGTATAAATTTGCTCAGGGAGGGGCTGGATATACCCGAAGTTTCGCTCGTCGCGATACTGGACGCAGACAGAGAGGGGTTCCTGAGATCTGCAAGATCACTCATTCAGACTTTCGGGAGGGCCGCGAGGAACGAACATGGAAAGGTGATTCTTTACGCGGATACGATGACACGTTCCATGGAAGAGGCGATAAGGGAAACGAACAGGCGAAGGGAGAAACAGCTCGCATACAACAAGGAACACGGGATCACGCCGAAAACCATCGTGAAGGCATTGGACGATCCACTCGTTGCGGCATGTGAGGGAGATTACGTCACGGTGCCTGCAGATGCGGATTTGCCTGCGGCTTCAGTAGAGGACGTGAGAAAGCTGATCGCTGAACTTAGGAAGAAGATGCTCGATGCGGCCAAGGAGCTGAATTTCGAGGAAGCCGCCAGGTTGCGTGACAGGATATTCGAGCTCGAGCGGATCGAAATCGGCAGGCTGGAGGCGAAAGGAAGTGCCGGTCGATGAAAGCTTGATAGAATCCGCGCCGGGTGAGCCTGGCGTTTATCTGTTCAAAGATGGACGGGGGAGGGTTTTATACGTCGGGAAAGCCAAGAACCTGAGAATCCGTCTCCGGGCTTATCTCAGACCGGAAGCGGACGGGCGGGACCGGATTCCCATGATGATTCGGGATGCGGAGGAACTTGAGTTCATAGTGACTTCATCCGAAAACGAGGCACTTCTCCTAGAAAACAACCTGATCAAAAAACATCGCCCTCCATATAATGTATATTTCAGGGACGACAAAGATTATCTTTGCGTTCGGATAGATCTCTCGAAAGAGTTCCCGCGTTTCGAACTCGTGAGAAAAGTCAGAAACGACGGGGCGAGGTATTTCGGCCCCTATTCTTCAGCAAGAAAGATCAGGCAGCTGGTGAATCTGGCGGGGAAGCTGTTCCCGATGAGAACCTGCACTGATGCTTCCTTCAAGAAGAGGAAGAATCCGTGCATGCAGTATCAGATAAAGCGGTGTCTGGCTCCCTGTGTGGGAAAAGTGGACAGAGAGGAATATTTCAGGATTGTGCAGAGCGCCCTGAAATTCATGGCGGGGAATTTCCGAGAGGTCAGAAGAGAGCTCGAGAGGAGAATGAAGGAGTGTTCAAGGGCGCTCAGATTCGAGGAGGCGGCGTCGTTCAGGGACAGGATTGCTCTTCTGGACGCAATGGCGGAGAAGCAGGCGGTAGTGAACGCTTCCCTTCCAGATGCCGACGTTTTCGGATTTTACAGGGAAGGCGAAAGAGGGTCGGTTTCGATACTTTTTCTGAGAGGAGGGCGCGTGATAGACGTGAGGAGTTTTTCCGTTTACGTGGGCGGTGCATCGGATGGTGAGTTCGCGAGTTCGGTTTTGTCCCAGTATTACGGAGAGGGTGCGTATCTGCCCGAAGAGGTGATTCTTCCTCCTTCGTTCGAGTCGATTACCTCAAATGGGGTAGAGATTATCCTGGAGAGGAACGTGAAGCTCTCGTTCCCGGCCAGGGGAAAAAAAAGGGAGCTACTCTTGCTGGCGGAGAAAAACGCCATGGAATATTTCAGGGCGCGGAGGAAAAGGGAGCTCGAATACGATGAACTGTCAAGCCTCATGGCCCTCAGGTTAAAGCTCAGGTGCCAGCCGTATCGTATAGAGTGCTTCGATGTGTCCCATCACGGCGGGAAAAGTGCTGTCGGTTCGATGGTGGTTTTCGAGGGAGGGCTACCAGACAGGAAATCGTATAGAAAGTTCAAAATTCGAACCGTTGAGGGAATAGACGATTACGCAATGCTTGCGGAAGTCGTCAGTAGGAGGCTGGAAAGAGGAGAAGAATTCGGGCCCTATCCGGATATGCTGCTTTTGGATGGAGGGAGGGGACATCTCGCGTGTGTTTTGCGAGTCCTGTCGGAAAGGGGATTTAAACTCGACGTGGTGGCCATAGCGAAGCAGAGAGATAGAGGGACTGGGGGTGATGACAGAATTTACCTTCCGGGCAGGAAGAACCCCCTTCTGCTGGCTCCATCGGACCCGGTGCTTTTGTTTCTCAAAAAAGTGAGAGATGAAGCTCACAGGTTCGCCATATCGTTCCAGAGGAGACTTGACGAAAGGGAAACGCTGACTTCTCTTCTCTCGGGTTTCCCCGGTATAGGAAAGAAGCGCATCGAGGAAGTCTTCACGAGTTACGGCTCGATTGAAACCCTCTTGAAAGCAGATCCTTCCGATGTGGCGTCAAAACTCAGAATACCTGTGACTCGGGTTCTGGACCTCAAGGATTATCTTCGGGCTCATTTCGATTCACCGCCGGATAATGGGGGAGAATGAGTCGTTGTGACGGCCTGAAACGCCGATGACGGTGGCATGCCCTTTGCCTTCTCTCCCCGTCATGGCAAGGGGGAGAAAAGGATTTATCATACTTTGCCTCGCCGTTTTCGAGTTTTCCTTCCTTGGTCCTCTGGACGATGTGCTCCTGGGCGTGGCGTTTTTCGCTACTGGAGCTGCGCTTTTTTTCTCCCGCCGGAGAGCGGAGTTTCTCGTGGTCTTACTTCTGGCGCTCTCCGGGTTTGTCAGGGGAGGCGAGAGGTTTCAGGAGATTGATACGTTGCGCCTGTTGCCGTCGGAAATGAAAGTCAGGTTCTGTGGGACTGTTGACAGCGTTGATTCGACGGGCCCTCTC
Source organism: uncultured bacterium (assembly GCA_964429585.1). Lineage (GTDB taxonomy): Bacteria > Desulfobacterota > Deferrimicrobia > J040 > J040 > CAYSCN01. The sequence continues at coordinate 71,095 of CAYSCN010000004.1, forward strand.
GTTTCGATTTCTTTGAGGAACGTTCGGGTGGCGGATCTGGAGGGTAGCTTTTTCATTGTGATTCCGCAGGGAGTCTCGCTGTTTCTTTACGGTGATGAGGTAGAATGGGACTGGGTTCGAGGAGGGAAGGCGCTCGGCATCGGAAAGATGAGGGTGTGGACATCACTTTCAGGTGCCTCTCTCTGGAGGATTCGAAGGTTGCTCTCGGGAGAATTGGTATCGATATCGGCACAGAGAGGTAAAATCGTTTTTCTTAGTTATGGATATGCCCGGGGATTTAGAGCACGCCTCCTGAGAAAAATCCGTAAGAGAATAGACTCCGTGGGATCCAGCCCGGCCGGAGCCTGGTTTTTGAAGTCTCTTTTGACCCGCTACAGGCTTGACGAGCAGGGGGTTGGAAAGATTCTGAGAAGTTCCGGATTGTCACACGTGATGGCGGTATCCGGGCTTCATCTGGGGACGGTGGCACTTCTTTTTTTCTCGATTTGCAGGTTTGCGCTGGTTCTGCTGGGCAGGAGATTCGGGAGATATGTAGCTCCCAACTTCGTTCCTGCCGCCGTGAGTTTCGGAGGTGTGATGTTTTACGCTTACCTTTCGGGAATGCCGCCGTCTGCGACCAGGGCGGCGGTAATGGTTCTTTTTGCTTTCGCTCCGAGATTTTTGTCCAGGGAGATTTCATCTCTGGAATCTCTTCTGGCGGCTCTGGCGGTGTCTCTTCTTTCAAGGCCTGAGCTGATCGTGGATGTTTCTTTCCTTTTTTCGTTTATTGTAACTTTCTTCCTGATTGTGTTCGTCGCGTGTCTGGGCAGTGGAGGCGGAAGGAAGAAGATCCTTTTTTTCATCGGCGTGCCGATTTCAGCATATCTCGCTTCTTCTCCGCTCTGTGCTCTAATCTTCAGCACTTATCAACCGTTTTCTTTCGTCATGAACATGATTTTCATTCCCCTTTTCGTTCCTCTTATCGCGGTTTCCATGGTGTGGGAGCTTGTTTATCTTGCGGGCCTCGACCTCCCGATACCCGAAGTGGTGATCCCGATGATTTCTTTGTTGATAAAGGGAGTCGAGAAAATCGGTAGAATCATCGGTGGGTCCCTGGAAGTGACGGGGAAATCAGCTCCCATATGTGTGTTTGCCTTTTACGCGTCGGTTGTGCTGGTTCACGTTCTCGTCGTCTCATTGCGGGGTAGTGGATACAAATCTTAATTGTTTTAAAAATAACCTTCTGATAAACTTACGAATTGTATTTCAGAAGAGAGGAAATACCCGACGGTTTTCTTTAGATGGCGAAAAAACGCGTCATAATCGCATCTTCTCGTATCCTCCCCGGGGCCTCGCCGGGGGACGGTTCTCTTCTCGATGAGGTGGAGGTGGTCCAAAAGAATACGCTAGAGGAGCTCAAGGAGACGTTGAGTCGGGAGACCGCTCATCTGGTTGTGCTGGACGGTGTCGGTGGCGGCTCTGACGTGGAACGGTTTCTCGAAGAGATTTCGGCAACGGCGCCCAGGACTCCCGTCATTTACGTGGTTAAGGGTGAGGTAGAAGATTTCGCTGGGATACTTCCGAACAAGTTCAGGGGAGAAGTCGTGAGGGAGGAAGACTTCGCTCGGACGTTTCCAGAGCTGGTGGAAAAGTACGTTTTCTCTGGTTTTGGAGCCCTTTTCGATTATGAAATGGAAGAGCTGTTCAGCTACTGTTTTCCCGTGATCACGACTCTCGATTACGACCCGTTGTGCCAGACAGTGCTAGATTTTTTCAAAGAGATTTTATCCGCCGATTTGGGACTTTTGATATCGGAACAGCCCGGGAGGGGGAGCGGCTTCCGGCTTCTCGCAGCCACCGGGTTCGATAGCGCAGCGGAGGTGGTGCCCTTTTTCGACGCCGCCGGGAAAACCATAGTGGAGAAGTGCGGGAAAGATCCCGCCATCTGGTCTCTAGAGGAATTTTTCGGTTCTGATGTGAGGTCGTTTTTCAATGAAGCCTACAAGACGGTGTTCTCATGCCGCTTCGAGATGGAAGGGATGACACCGGTTTATTGCCTGGTATTTCTCAAGGGGGCTCCAATTCCAGAGATAGCGTATTCGAAAACGATAAAGTTTCTTTATCAGCAGGCGACTTACGCGCTTTACAATGCTGAGAAGAGCATAAAGGTTCAAAGTCTCATATACATAGACGACCTAACCAAGCTCTACAACGCCCGTTACCTGAACGTCGTCCTGGACAGGGAACTCAAGAGGTCCGACAGATACGGGGTTCCGGTTTCCATTCTCTTTCTGGACATAGATTACTTCAAGAGGGTAAACGATACGTTCGGGCACCTGATCGGCTCGAGGGTGCTCTGTGAGTTTGGGAAAATAATCCGGTCATGCGTGCGTGAAACAGATACCGTGGTAAGATACGGGGGAGATGAATTCGTGGTGATACTCGTGGAAACCAATCCGGACCAGGCGATGCTTGCTGCTGAGAGAATGAGAAAAACGGTGGAGAACCACGTTTTCATGAAAGACGAGGGTTATGAGCTGACTCTCACCGTTTCCATAGGTATAGCTACCTATCCCATTCACGCATCCAATAAAGAGGAACTCCTGCAGATGGCTGACAGGGCCATGTATCGCGGGAAGGACTCTACTAGAAACGTCGTTTACATAGCTGAGTCGTAATTCCGCTGCAGGGAGAGGAGAAGTGGTGATTTCGACTGTCAGAGGGATGAAGGATATATTGCCTCCCGAGTCTGAGCTCTGGGTGAGGCTGGAGGAATTCATAAGGAGGCATTTCTTCGCTAGAGGCTACGGCGAGATAAGGACACCCGTGCTCGAGAAGTCGGAGCTGTTCATCAGGAGCATAGGTGAGACGACGGATATCGTGGAAAAGGAGATGTATACCTTCATGGACAAAAGCGGGGACTCGGTGACCATGAGGCCTGAAGGGACGGCTCCGGTGGTTCGCTCTTTCATCGAACACAGAGGTGTATTCAAGGATGAACCGGTGAGGTTATTTTATTTGGGGCCCATGTTCAGGCACGAAAGGCCTCAGAAAGGTAGACTTCGTCAGTTTCACCAGGCGGGAGCCGAGGTTTTGGGGTCAGAGTCTCCATACGTGGATGCCGAGGTGTTGATCGCGCTTTCCGATCTCTTTCAGAGCCTCAAGGTAGAGGGGATATCCCTCGAACTCAATTCCCTCGGTTGTCCGAACTGCAGGCCCGAATACAACAGGAATCTCGCGGAGTTCGTCGGCAGTATCCTCGATGATCTGTGTCCCGATTGCCGACGCAGATATGAGAGAAACCCGCTGAGAGTGCTCGACTGCAAGGTGGAGAAATGCGTCGAGAAGACTTCATCTGCCCCGTCCATACTGGATTTCCTCTGCGCCGATTGCAGGTCTCATTTTGGAGAAGTGAAGAGGATTCTGAGTGTCTCAGGAGTCGAGTTCGCTGTGAACAAGAGGATGGTCAGGGGGCTGGACTACTATCAGCGAACCACTTTCGAATTCGTCTCCGCCAAGCTGGGAGCGCAAAACGCGGTGGCTGCGGGGGGAAGATACGATGGCCTCGCGGAGATGCTCGGCTCGAAGAGCAAGATCCCAGGTGTTGGGTTTGCAATAGGACTGGAGAGGCTGATTATGATGCTCGAAGGGAAGGAGGATGTCCTGGGTCTTGGGAACGGAAAAGATAAAGTTTTCCTGGCCCTGCAGACGAAGACACTCACGGACGTGGCGTTCGGTCTCAAGAGAGAACTCGACAGGAAGGGGATCAGAAGTGAGATGGACTACCACGGCAGATCTCTCAAGAGTCAGATGAGACGGGCTCACAGGATGGGAGCGAGCCTGGTCGTGATTTTCGGTGAAGGCGAATGGGAAAAGGGAAACGTCCTTGTGAGGGACATGAAACTGGGGCGGGAAGAGGAAATTCCTTTTTCGAACCTGGTGGATGATCTTCTGAAAAGAATTCAATAGAGATCAAATGGAGGTTGGAAAGGTGGAACCGTTTACAGCCGAGATGAAAAGGACCGATTATTGCGGAACTCTCACGTCCAGGGATGTGGGCAGAGAGGTCACGCTTTGCGGATGGGTGCACAGAAGAAGGGATCACGGTGGCCTGATATTCGTCGATCTGAGAGATAGAGAAGGCATCGTCCAGGTCGTGTTCAATCCCCAGGTGTGTCAGGAAGCGCACAGCAAGGCGGAGCGGATAAGGAACGAATTCGTGATTTCGGTGAAAGGGAAAGTCGCTCCAAGGCCTGAGGGGACGGAAAACCCGAATCTGAAATCCGGGGAAATAGAAGTTCTGGTGAACGAGCTGCATATACTGAACGAGTCCAGGCCCATTCCCTTCCCACTCGAGGACGATACGGATGTTGCGGAGAACGTGAGGTTGAAATACAGGTATCTGGATCTCAGGCGACCGGCGATGCAGAGGGTGATGATAGCCCGGCACAACATCGCCCGTGCCGCCAGGAGCTATTTCTACGAAAATGGCTTTCTGGAAATTGAGACTCCTTTTTTGACGAAGAGCACGCCGGAGGGAGCCAGGGACTATCTTGTGCCGAGCAGAGTGAATCCGGGGGCATTTTACGCGCTCCCACAATCTCCACAGCTTTTCAAACAGATCCTCATGGTTTCCGGATACGACAGGTACTTTCAGATAGTGAAATGCTTCAGGGATGAAGACCTGAGGGCGGACAGGCAACCCGAGTTCACGCAGATAGATGTGGAGATGTCTTTCGTTGACAGGGATGACATATTCGACACGATGGAAGGCCTCATGGTCAGGCTTTTCGATGAGGTTCTGAGGGTCGAGGTGAAAAGACCTTTCAGGAGGATGCCGTATAAGGAGGCCATGGATCGCTACGGTACCGACAAGCCCGATCTGAGGTTCGGCGTGGAGATAGTGGATCTCACCGACGAGGTGAGAGGTTCCGAATTCAATATATTTAATAAAGTGCTTGATGCCGGCGGTGTGGTGAGGGCCATCGTGGGGCCCGGTATGGGGGGCATCTCCAGGACGAAAATAGACGAGCTCACGTCGATTGCTGCGGTGGGGGGAGCAAAGGGCCTTGCTTATTTCAAGGTGGAAAACGGTAAGCTATCTTCTCCCATAGCCAAGTTCTTCAACGAGAGGCAGCTCGAAGCGATTTTGAAAAAAACTGCTGCATCTTCCGGAGACATGATCTTCATCGTGGCGGATAAGTGGCCTGTCGTCTGCGAATCGCTCGGCAGATTGAGGTTGCACATAGGAAAGGAGCTTGGGCTGATAGATGAGAGCAGGTACGAATTCCTCTGGGTGGTGGATTTCCCGCTTCTCGAATATGACGATGAAGAGAAAAGATACGTGGCAATGCACCATCCATTCACGTCTCCCGTTCCTGAAGATATACCCCTTCTCGACGAGGATCCCCTCAAAGTGAGGGCCCAGGCATATGATCTGGTTCTCAACGGTTCCGAAATAGGTGGGGGAAGCATAAGGATTCACCTGAGCGAGGTTCAGGAAAAGATGTTTCGTCTTCTGAACATTGGAGAGGAAGAAGCGAGAGTCAAGTTCGGTTTTCTCCTCGATGCGCTTCAGTTTGGAGCCCCCCCGCATGGAGGAATAGCGTTTGGGCTGGACAGGCTGGTGATGTTGATGACAGGGGTGGATTCGATTCGTGACGTGATACCCTTCCCGAAGACGCAGAAGGCCGTGTGCCTGATGAGTGGCGCACCCACTCCCGTTGCGAAAGAGCAACTGAAAGAGCTTCACATTAAGCTGGATCTCTAGTTGTCGACGACCTCCGATTTCGGGTGAGGGTGCCTTGACAAATTCAATTTCTTTGTATACTGTATGCATTGTTTTGGGTATGACTCACCCGAATATTTGAGCTATTCCTAAATAAACACGTGGAGGGGATTATGACAAAGTTCAAAACTCTTGAACCGCCCAGAGATGGTGAGCCCATTACCATTGATTCCGAGGGCAGGCTGCAGGTGCCTGACAAGCCCATTATTCCTTTCATAGAGGGAGATGGGACCGGTCCTGACATCTGGCGAGCTTCGGTTAAGGTTTTCGATGCCGCGGTGGAAAAGGCATACGGCGGGAAGAAGAAGATCGTCTGGTTCGAAGTCTACGCAGGAGAGAAGGCATTCAACAAATTCGGTGAATGGCTTCCAGATGATACCGTCGAGGCGTTCAAGGAATACAGGGTTGGCATAAAGGGGCCTCTCACCACGCCGGTTGGAGGTGGTATAAGGTCTTTGAACGTGGCGCTCAGGCAGATTCTCGATCTTTACGTTTGCCTCAGACCCGTCAGGTATTTCAAGGGGGTTCCTTCTCCCGTCAAGACGCCTGAACTCGTGGACATGGTTATCTTCAGGGAAAACACCGAAGATATTTACGCGGGTATCGAGTGGATGGCCGGTACTGAAGAGTGCAAGAAGGTCATAGAGTTTCTGACCAACGAGATGGGGGTCAAAAAGATCCGTTTCCCGAACACCTCTTCCATCGGCATCAAGCCGGTTTCCGAAGAGGGATCCAAAAGGCTCATCAAGGCGGCGATCAAATACGCGATCGCGCACAACAGGAAGTCGGTCACCATGGTTCACAAGGGCAACATCATGAAGTTCACCGAGGGTGCGTTCAGAGATTGGGGCTATGAGCTCGCCAACGATCCGGAGCTCAGGCCTCACGTGGTTACGCAGAGAGAAGCGTGGGTTCTCGAGAACAAGGAGAACAACCCGGAACTCTCGAACGAGGACAACGCCAGGATGGTGGAGCCGTGGTTCGATCAGCTCGATGAGGACAAGAAAAAAGCGATTTTGGAAGAGGTCGAAGAGACCCTCAAGCTATGGGATACCCACGGCGAGGGCAAGTGGAGAGACAAGGTGCTCATCAAGGACAACATAGCCGACATCACGCTCCAGCAGGTATTGACTAGACCAAAAGAGTTCGACGTGATAGCCACCATGAACCTGAACGGAGACTATCTCTCCGACGCGCTCGCGGCGCAGGTGGGAGGAATAGGCATCGCTCCGGGCGGCAACATCAATTACGACACCGGGCACGCCATATTCGAAGCCACTCACGGCACCGCTCCGAAATATGCCGGGTTGGACAAGGTCAATCCTTCGTCTGTGATTCTCTCCGGTGTGATGATGCTCCAGCACATGGGCTGGAATGAAGCGGCCGATTTGATCCTCAAAGGAATCGAGGGTGCGATATCGTCTCACACGGTGACTTACGATTTTGCAAGACTCATGAGGGCCGAGGGTATCCAGGACGTGAAAGAAGTGAAGTGCTCGGAGTTCGGCGAGGCGATCATTGCCAATATGGATTGAAGTGAACTCAAGAAAAAAAAGGAGGGGACGAAAAATGGCAAGAACCAAAATAACCGTCATCGGTGCCGGTAACGTGGGTGCAACCACAGCTCAGAGGCTTGCGGAGAAGGATTTCGCCGATGTGGTTCTAGTCGACATCGTCGAAGGGATGCCGCAGGGTAAGGCTCTCGACATCATGCAGAGCGGCCCCGTTTACGGATACGATTCGAAGGTGATAGGAACCAACGGATACGATGAAACCGAAGGCTCCGACATCATCGTCATCACATCCGGGATGCCCAGGAAACCCGGCATGAGCCGTGACGATCTGTTGAAGGTGAACGCGGGAATTGTCAAAGAGGTGACCGAGAAATCCGTTGCGAAATCTCCCAACGCCATCATCATAGTGGTGTCCAACCCGCTCGATGCCATGACCTACGTGGCCTACAAGACATCCAAGTTTGAGAAGAACAGAGTGATGGGGATGGCTGGTATCCTGGATTCCGCCAGGTTCAGGACTTTCATAGCGATGGAACTCGATGTTTCCGTCGAGAACATCAACGCTTTTGTTCTCGGTGGTCACGGTGACACCATGGTTCCGTCGACCAAGTACACCACGGTCGCAGGTATCCCGGTCGAGGATCTCATTCCGAAAGACAGGCTCGATGCCATAGTGGAGAGGACCAGAAAAGGTGGCGGTGAGATTGTATCTCTACTCAAGACCGGCTCCGCTTACTACGCTCCTTCGGCGGCTGTCGTCGAAATGGTTGAGTCCATCGTTTTCGACAAGAAGAAGATACTTCCCTGTGCAGCTCTGTGCCAGGGCGAGTACGGAATAGACAACCTGTTCGTCGGGGTTCCTGTGAAGCTCGGCTCGAACGGTGTGGAGCAGATCATAGAGTTCAAACTTTCCGAGGAGGAGCATGCTGCGCTGATGAACTCTGCGGCGGCCGTCAAAGAGCTCTGTGACAAAGTCGATGAGATGGGCTTTTGAGTCCGGTTTTCAGGGAAGGATGCTGCCATGAGAGAGATCAACGTCAACGATCTGATACCCAGAGTGGCGGAGATGTGCATCGACGCTACCTGCAACCTGGGAGACGACGTAATAAAAGCTTATGAAGAAGCCATAGAGAAAGAGGAATCACCTTCCGCGAAAGAGATACTCAAGAGGCTGCTCGAGAACGCCAGAATTGCGAGGGAGGAGGGCATGCCCGCGTGTCAGGACTGCGGGTTCGCCGTCCTCTTCGTCGATATCGGGCAGGATGTGCGTTTCGTGGGAGGAGACCTCACAGAGGCACTCACCGAGGGCGTGAGGCAGGGGTATCAGAAGGGATATCTGAGGAAGTCGATTGTGGACAAACCTGCCACTGCGAGGATAAACACTGGTGACAATACGCCGCCGGTAATACATTACAATATTGTCCCTGGCGACAAGGTGAAGATCACGTTCATGGCGAAAGGCGGCGGCTGTGAGAACATGTCCAGGGTTACGATGCTCACGCCCGCTCAGGGACTCGAAGGGATAAAGAAGGCGGTCATCGAGAGGGTCAGAGAATCAGGCGGAAACCCTTGTCCTCCAATCAAAGTGGGTATCGGAATAGGAGGAACATTCGAGAAGGCCGCATTCCTCGCGAAAAAAGCGCTCCTCAGAAAGATAGGCGAGTTCAACAAAGACCCCGAGATGGCAGCGGTGGAGAAAGAGCTTCTTGAGAAGATAAACAATCTCGGTGTGGGTCCCATGGGGCTTGGAGGAAGGATCACCGCTTTCTCCGTTGCAATCGAAACACACCCCTGCCACATCGCGAGCCTGCCTCTGGCTATCAACATCGACTGCCACGTGAGCAGACACAAGGAAATCGAAATATAGAAAGAGAGGGACGAAAAGTGAGCGTCATAAGAATAACCACGCCGGTAGATGAAGAAACGATTTCCAAATTGAAGATAGGCGATCAGGTCCTAATAAGCGGGGTGCTTTACACGGCCAGGGACGCCGCTCACAAAAGAATGGTGGAGGCGCTCGATAGAGGGGAGGAACTTCCGATAGACATCGAGGGACAGATTATCTATTACGCCGGTCCCGCTCCGACACCTCCCGGAAAACCCATAGGTTCAGTTGGACCTACCACGAGCTACCGGATGGACCCCTACGCGCCCAGGTTGATGGAAGTGGGGCTCAAGGGGATGATAGGAAAGGGTCCCAGGGCGCAGGAGGTCAAGGACGCAATGGTGAAGTTCAAGGCCGTCTATTTCGCTGCAATTGGAGGGGCGGCGGCGTTGCTTGCGAAACAGGTGAAGGAAGCGGAAGTCGTGGCGTATGAGGATCTGGGACCTGAGGCTATAAGAAGGCTGGTCGTCGAAGATTTTCCCGTCATAGTGGTAAACGATATCTATGGCGGGGATCTTTTCATAGAAGGTGTGAAGAAATACGCGAGAGAGGGTCAATAAAAATAAAAGGAGGTAATAAATGGGTTACAGGTGGCACACGGGCTCGGTTGCCTGGATCCTTCATCGCCTGTCGGGTATTGCCCTGACATTTTACCTCGTTCTCCACATCTGGGTTATCCATCACATCGGTCAGGGGCCCGAGGCGTTCAACGCGATAATGGCGAAGGTCCAGACGCCGTTTTTCAAGGTTCTCGAACTCGGTCTTCTAGGCACGGTGCTCTATCATTCTTTCAATGGGTTCAGGATTCTCCTTTTCGACTTCGGCATAGGGATAAAGGAGCAAAAGAAGATTTTCTGGGGTACTGTGGTCGTGGGCTTGATCGTATTCGCCATCAGCGGATACAACATGGTTCACCATCTACTCAAATAATTGGAGGTAGTGAGAATGAGATACAAAGGTTCACTCAGGTCTGGGGGGGCATTCGGCTGGTTTTACCAGAGGCTTTCCGGTCTTGTGCTTCTGATTCTCCTTCTAATTCACTGGGGAATGATGCACAATACCCCTCAGGCTGCTGATGGGATTCAATATATCGATGTGGCAACGAGACTGGCGTCTCCATTCTGGAAGACGTTCGACCTCCTGTTTCTGATTCTCGGTATATTCCACGGCATGAATGGATTATTGATGATAGTCAGGGACTACGTAAAGGTTCCGTGGCAGAGGGGTGCGATTTATTCGGTGGTTGTTATTCTGGGTCTCGTTTTGTTGATTCTTGGCACGCTCACGGTCTTACCGTTCCAGGTAAAATATCCGGGTTGAAAAATAAAAAACGAAGGAAGGTGAGGAGCGATGATTCACAAGCATGAGGTCATAATAGTCGGTGCAGGACTTGCTGGTTTGAGAGCCGCCCTCGAGCTCGCCGACCACGCCGACGTGGCAGTGATAAGCAAGCTGTATCCCACGAGGTCCCACTCGGGAGCCGCCCAGGGTGGTATAGCTGCTTCTCTTGCCAATGCGAGTGACGACAACTTCGAGCTTCACACGTTTGATACGGTGAAGGGAAGCGACTGGCTCGGTGATCAGGACGCGCAGGAGTTGATGTGTTACGAGGCGCCTGAAGTAATAATAGAGCTGGAACACATGGGGGTCCCCTTCAGCAGGCTTCCAAACGGGAAGATTGCGCAGAGGCCTTTTGGAGGGCACTCCAGACCGAGAGCCTGTTACGGCGCCGACTCGACGGGACACTTCATTCTCCACACCCTCTGGGAACAGTGTCTCCGCAAGAGGGTCCTTTTTTACAATGAGTTCTACGTGGCAAGGCTCATAGTTAAAGACAATCAGTGCTCCGGCGTGGTGGCCATCAACCTCAAGGACGGTGAGATTCACATCTTCAGGGCGAAAGCCGTCCTGCTTGCAACGGGGGGATACGGAAGGGCCTATCAGATTACTTCCAACGCCCACGCCAATACGGGTGACGGCCTCGCCCTCGTGTACAGGGAGGGTCTCCCAATAGAGGACCTGGAGTTCGTCCAGTTCCACCCGACGGGGCTCTACAAGCAGGGTATCCTCGTTACTGAAGGCGCGAGGGGTGAGGGCGGTTATCTGCTCAATGACAAGGGCGAGAGGTTCATGGAGAAATACGCGCCCAAGTTCATGGAGATAGCGCCCAGAGACCTGGTCTCCAGATCCATCCAGACAGAGATTAATGAGGGTAGGGGAATAGGCGGCAAGGATTACGTCTACCTCGACCTAAGACATCTCGGCGAGAAGAAACTGCTGGAGAGGCTACCTCAGATAACCGAGCTGGCGAGGAAGTTCGTCGGCGTCGATCCGGTCAAAGAGCCGATTCCCATACAGCCGACTGCTCACTACTCGATGGGCGGAATACCGGTCGATATCGACGGTCACGTTATATACGATCCGAGCAAGAACCGGGTGGAGGGGCTCTACGCTGCCGGTGAGTGCGCCTGCGTTTCGGTGCACGGTGCGAACAGGCTCGGGTGCAACTCCCTTCTCGATGCTGTCGTCCACGGCAGGAGAACAGGAAAGGCGATACTCAACGATCTCAAGAGCCTCAAGTTCAGGGCTCTGTTCGAGGAACCGGAAAAGCCCGTGAAAGAAGAGATAGAGAAGCTGATGAAGGGTAGCGGCAAGGTCAGGGCAGCGGAAATCAGGAAGACTCTGCAGGAGAGCATGCAGAAATACTGCGGCGTTTTCAGGGATCAGAAAGGTCTGGAGACGCTTCTTACCATAATCAAGGATCTGCAGAAGCAGTATGAGGATGTGGGGCTCGATGACAAGAGCCTAGTTTACAACATGGAACTTATCGAAGCGATCGAGCTTTCACATCTCCTGGAATTCTCGGAAGTGATAGTCGTCGGTGGACTCGCGAGGACAGAGTCCAGGGGTGCTCATTACAGAACCGACTACCCCAAGAGGGACGACGAGAACTGGATGAAGCACACCCTTGCCTACAAGACTGATGACGGAGTGAGGCTCGATTACATGCCTGTGGTTATCACCAAGTATCCGCCGCAGGAAAGGAAATACTAAGGAGGACTGGCGATGGCGATGAAGTATACCTTCAAAGTATATCGGTTCAATCCGGAATCCGATTCGGCACCCAGGTATCAGACGTTCGAGGTGGAGTGCGAAGAGGGCTGGACGGTTCTGGATGCCTTGAATCACATCAAGTGGTACATGGACGGTAGCCTTTCTTACAGGAGATCCTGCCGACACGAGATATGCGGTTCGTGCGCGGTGATGATCAACGGCAAGAATGGTCTTTTGTGCAATACGCAGATAAAGGAGCTCGGAGCGAAGACGATTACCGTCGAGCCTCTCAAGGGATATCCTGTTTTGAAAGATTTGATTGTGGACATGGATCTTTTCATCGAGAGGTTGAAGGCGGTAAACCCGTTCTTCATTTCGAATACGCCGCCGACGGACAAGGAATATTATCAATCGCCCGAGGACAGATCGATCATAGACGATGCGGTCAATTGCATACTCTGCGGATCGTGTACGGGATCCTGTCCCTCGTTCTGGTACAACAAGGATTATCTGGGACCTGCAGCTCTCTTCAAGGCTTTCAGGTTCGTTTTCGACTCGAGAGACGATGCGGCGGCGGAGAGGCTCGATCTCGTGGACGACCACAACGGGCTCTGGCGCTGCCACACCATATTCAACTGCATGGAGTGTTGTCCGAAGAATCTGAACATTACTGAAGGGATTCAGTATCTGAAAAGGCTTGCCTTCACGAGAAAGATCTGAATTGCAGAAGGGGGACGAAGCATTGGGCGTCCCCCTTTTTCATTTTTCATCAACAAGGAGGGAGAGTGGCTTATGAATATCCATGAATATCAGGCCAAGGAAATTTTGAAGAGATACGGGGTTACCGTTCCCGAGGGAAAAGTCGCTTTCACGGTTGACGAAGCTGTTTCCATAGCGGAGGAGCTGGGTCTTCCGGTTGTGATCAAAGCTCAGATACATGCCGGTGGGAGAGGCAAAGGAGGAGGTGTAAAACTCGCCAAGACGATGGACGAGGTGAAGGAGCATGCCGGAAATATCCTGGGCATGACGCTCGTCACGCACCAGACAGGACCTCAGGGAAAGCTTGTCAGAAAAGTTCTGGTGGAGAAAGCGACCAGCATCAAAAGAGAGCTATACGTTGGGATAGTGATAGACAGGGCCGTATCACGAGTGGTTGTGATGGCATCCTCAGAGGGCGGCATGGAAATCGAAGAAGTTGCGGCGAAGTTTCCCGAGAAGATATTGAAGGAACACGTAGATCCTGCAGTTGGGATGATGCCGTTTCAGGCGAGGAAACTCGCATTCGGGCTCGGCATGGAAGGAGCTCAGGTGAACAAGGCAGTCAAGTTCATACTCGGCCTTTACAGGGCTTTCGTGGAGACCGATTGTTCCCTTGCCGAGATAAACCCTCTGGTTATAACTGAGGACGACGATGTCCTCGCGCTCGATGCCAAGATGAATTTCGACAGCAATGGGCTTTTCAGGCACAAGGATATACTCGAGATGAGGGATGTGGACGAAGAAGACCCGATGGAATATGAGGCTTCGAAATACGACCTTAGCTACATAAGTCTCGACGGGAACATAGGGTGCATGGTTAATGGTGCCGGTCTCGCCATGGCCACGATGGATATGATAAAGCTTCACGGAGGAGAACCCGCCAACTTCCTCGATGTCGGAGGAGGCGCTTCTACGGAACAGGTGAAGAACGCTTTCCGACTGATACTTGCGGATCAGAAGGTAAAGGCCATCCTCGTGAACATTTTCGGAGGCATAATGAAGTGCGACGTCATTGCGGAAGGTGTCGTGCAGGCGGCCAAAGACGTGGATCTTTCCGTTCCTCTGGTGGTTCGACTCGAGGGCACGAACGTGGAGAGGGGCAGAAAGATTCTTGATGAATCCGGCCTTAACATAATCTCGGCAAAAGACATGAGAGATGCCGCGGAAAAGGTGGTTGCTGCGGCGAAGGGAAATATATAATCCAGGAGGGTTTCAATGAGCATACTCGTGAATAAAGATACGAAGGTCATCGTTCAGGGCATAACCGGCGCGACAGGAGCGTTTCACACGAAGCAGATGCTCGAATATGGAACCAGGATAGTCGCCGGAGTGACGCCAGGGAAAGAGGGCCAGAAAGTGGAAGGTGTTCCGGTCTTCAACACTGTTTACAAAGCCGTAAAGGAGACGGGAGCAAACGCGTCGGTGGTATACGTTCCGCCTGCATTTGCTGCGGATGCGATTATGGAGGCGGTCGATGCCGGACTGGATCTCGTCGTGGCGATAACTGAGGGGATTCCCATTCTCGACATGGTCAAGGTGAAACGCTACATGGAAGGAAAGAAGACGAGACTGGTGGGGCCCAATTGCCCTGGAGTAATTACACCTGGAGAGTGCAAGATCGGGATCATGCCTGGATACATACACACTCCTGGCAAGATCGGCGTTGTTTCGAGATCTGGAACATTGACCTACGAAGCGGTGGCACAGCTCACTTCTCTCGGTCTCGGGCAGTCCACGTGCGTCGGCATCGGAGGCGATCCGGTGAACGGGACCAACTTCATCGACGTGCTCAAGCTGTTCCAGGAAGACCCGGACACGGAGGCGGTCGTGCTGATAGGTGAGATAGGAGGAACAGCCGAGGAAGAAGCGGCGGAGTTCATCAAGAACCATATGACGAAGCCGGTTGTCGGGTTCATTGCCGGAAGAACTGCGCCAAAAGGCAAGAGAATGGGACATGCTGGTGCTATAATATCTGGTGGCAAAGGGACCGCGGACGAAAAAATAAAAGCCTTCAAGGAAGCAGGTATCTATGTGGCAGAGAGCCCTGCCGATATGGGCATAACTATGGCAAAGGCTCTCGGCATGGAAATAAACAAGTAGAGGGGTAGCCATGGTTCGAACAGCGGAAAAGATGGTTAGCACCGAAAACGAAAAGGTGAAGATCACCATCATCCCGAAGTTTTGCAAGGGATGTGAAATCTGCGTTCGTCTCTGTCCCAAGAGCGTGCTTGGAATGGAGATGTTCAAGGTAAAGGTGGTGGACATCAATAAATGCATAGCGTGTGGACAGTGCGAGCTCAGGTGTCCGGATTTCGCAATATTCATCGAGAAAAAGTCTTGAGGGGAGGTCGAAGTGGCACGAACGATAAAACTATTACAGGGAAACGAGGCGTGCGCCGAGGGCGCACTTTACGCCGGGTGCACGTTTTTCGCGGGGTATCCCATTACTCCTTCGACTGAAATTGCAGAGGTAATGGCTGCGCGCCTCCCCATGATTGGAGGGGCCTTCATGCAGATGGAAGATGAAATCGCTTCCATGGCAGCCATCATAGGTGCTTCACTGGCGGGTGCGAAGGCGATGACTGCAACGAGTGGACCCGGGTTTTCTCTCAAACAGGAAAACATCGGATTCGCTGCCATCACAGAGGTGCCGTGTGTCATCGTCAACGTGATGAGAGGCGGGCCTTCTACGGGCGTACCCACGGGGCCTGGACAGTCTGACATAATGCAGTGTCGATGGGGTACCCACGGCGATCACCCGATAATTACTCTGACTCCGGCTTACGTTCAGGAGATATTCAGCGAAACAGTCAGGGCGTTCAATCTCGCGGAGAAATACAGGAATCCCGTCATCATAGCGTTCGACGAAATCGTCGGTCACATGAGGGAAAGGATAGAGATACCGGAACCAGGTGAGCTCGAGGTTGTGGATAGGTCCAAGCCGAACGTTCCGCCCGATGAGTATTTTCCATATGATTCTTCGAAGGGAGACATCCCCCCGATGGCGAACTTCTTCGAGGGATACAGATACCACGTGACGGGTCTGAACCACGACAAGACGGGTTTCCCGATAAACGCCTGTGAGCTCGTTCACATCGAAGAAGAACGACTCTTGAGGAAGGTATACTCGAATAGAGATGACATTGTGAAAAATGAGGAATACTCATTGGATGACGCGGAGGTCGCTATTTTCGCTTATGGTGCCTGTGGTAGGTCGGCGAAGGAAGCTGTTGATCATCTGAGAAGCGAAGGGGTAAAAGTGGGATTGTTGAGACCCCTTACCATGTGGCCCTTCCCCGATCGGGAAGTTGAGGAGCTCGCCGGGAGGGTCAGAGCGATCGTGGTTCCAGAATTGAGTCTCGGGCAGATAATTTTCGAGGTAGAGCGGTGCACAAAAGGAAAGTGCAAGGTCGATGGGATTTTCAGAGTTGACGGAGAACCAATAACGCCCGGGCAGATTGTAGATAAAGTCAAGGAGGTTCTCTGATGGCATACGATTACTCCAGATACTTGAGAAACGATAAGTTCCCTCACATATGGTGTCCCGGGTGCACTTACGGGATCGTTCTGAAAGCGATTATAAGAGCGATAGAAACTGCGGGGCTAAAACAGGACGATACAGCGATCGTTTCCGGGATAGGGTGCGCTTCCAGGTTGCCGGGATACGTCGATTTCAACACCCTTCACACGACTCACGGGAGGGCTATTGCATTTGCTACCGGAATAAAGATGGTAAAGCCGGACAAGAACGTCCTGGTTATAACCGGTGACGGCGATGCTACTGCCATCGGTGGAAACCATTTCATCCACGCGTGCAGAAGAAATATCGACATTACGGTCATCATTTTCAATAACTACATATACGGTATGACCGGTGGACAGTATTCCCCGACGACTCCGACAGGTGCTGTGGCGACCACCATGCCTTATGGAAACGTGGACCCGCAATTCAACATTCTCGAACTCGCGAAAGGTGCAGGCGCCACGTTTATAGCGAGAGGGACCGCGTATCACGCGGCTGGTATAGACAGACTCGTGGTGGAAGCTATAAAGCACAGGGGACTTTCCGTGGTTGAAATAATAAATGCCTGCCCCACCACTTACGGGAGAAGGAACAAATTCAAGAGCCCCACTGACATGCTGCTGTGGATGAAGGACCACTTCCTCCCGGTCACGGCTTTCGAGAAGTTGCCTCCCGAGAAGACGGAAGGCAAGCTTCCCATGGGTGTTCTTTACAGGGAGGAAAAGCCTGAATACACGGAGATGTATTACGAGATGGTGAAAAGAGTCCAGGAAAGGGCACAAGGAGGGAAATGATGTCGAGATATGAGATACGTTTTTCCGGTTCCGGTGGTCAGGGGCTTATACTCGCCGGAGTTATTTTCGCTGAGGCTGCTGCTATTTACGAGGGGCTCAACGCAGTTCAGAGCCAGTCTTACGGACCCGAGGCGAGGGGCGGTGCGAGCAAATCGGAAGTCATCATAAGCGATGAAACGATAAACTACCCCAAAGCTTCAAGCATAGACCTACTTCTCGCCTTGACTCAGGAATCGTGCAACAAATATTACAAGGACCTGAAGGAAGGCGGTATCCTGCTGGTGGACGAGGACTTCGTGACCGAGATTCCCGAGGGCAATTACAGGGTGATAAAGCTTCCGATAATAAGATCCGCCCAGGAGAGAGTTGGAAAGGCGTTCGTTGCCAACATAGTAGCAATCGGGGCGATTACCGCTATTGTGGGCAAGGTGAGTTACGAGTCGGTGGAGAAGGCCGTGCTCTCCAGAGTTCCGAAAGGGACGGAAGAACTCAACAAGATGGCTCTCAAGATCGGTTACGATATGGCGAAAGAAAAAGTGATTCAGTGAGGTGGGAAAGTGGAGCGGACTTTGAGCATCATTAAACCGGACGGTGTAAAAAAAGGTGTGATAGGAGAAGTCATAAGGCGGTTCGAGAAAGAGGGATTCAGAATCGCTGCGTTGAAGATGGTCAGGATGACCAAGGAACAGGCGAAAGCTTTCTACGCTGTTCACAAAGACAAGCCTTTCTACGACAGCCTCACCGACTTCATGTCTTCGGGTCCCATCGTTGTTATGGTGCTCGAAGGTGAGAATGCCATTGCTCGGAACAGGGAAATCATGGGGGCTACGGACCCTTCAAAGGCGGCTCCTGGAACCATACGGGCTGAGTTCGCCTCCGATGTGGAAAAGAATATTGTTCACGGAAGCGATGCGCCTGAAACTGCGCGTCAGGAGATATCCTTCTTTTTCAGTGAGTATGAACTCCTGAGCAATTAGTCATCTACTGAAAATCTGACATAGGCCCTTTCTGGTAATATTACATCAGAAAGGGCTTTTTTATTTCCGCGAGGAACAGGTGGAAAAATGAAGGAAGACCTGAAGGGCAAAACATTGGGAGAGCTCGTGGAGCTTTTTACGACTATGGGCAAGGAGTCGTTTCGTGGTAGGCAGATTTTCAGGTGGATGTACGAGAAGCTGGAGTGCGATTTCGATAGGATGACCGATTTGTCGAAAGCTTTCAGGGAGGAGCTGAGAGAAAGGTTTTACGTTTCGTGGCTGGAGCCGGAGAATACGCGCGTCTCTAAAGATGGAACCGTCAAATTTTTGTTTCCGGTTGGTGACAGCGATGGTGTCGAATCGGTGATTATTCCAGACGGGAAAAGAAGGACAGTTTGCGTGTCAACCCAGGTGGGCTGCAGGATGGGGTGCAGCTTCTGCGCCACTTCCAGATCTGGGTTCGTCAGGAACCTCACTGCTGGGGAGATGATAGGCCAGGTATGCTTCGCCGAGAAGTATCTCAGAGAAAAAGGAGAGCGTGTAACCAATGTGGTTTTTATGGGGATGGGAGAGCCTCTGGAAAACCTGGATGAGGTTGTGAAGACCATCGATATCCTGAGTAGTGAGCTTGCATTTTCGCTTTCCGGCAGGCGGATAACCGTTTCAACCTGCGGGCTCATACCGGAGCTTGAAGAACTGTCCGAGAGGACGAGGGCACAGATTGCGATTTCGCTCAATGCTTCCAACGATGAGGTTAGAAATAAATTGATGCCTATAAATAAAAGATATCCCATAAGGGACATTATTTCATTCCTCAGGGCGGTTGATCCCGGTAGTGGGAGGAGAGTGACGATCGAGTATGTTCTGATAGAAGGGGTCAACGATGGCGATAGGGATGCCCACGAACTCGGGAAGTTGCTCAAAGGGTTGAGAGTTAAAGTTAATCTCATACCTTACAACGAGAACGAGTTTTCCGATTTTCGATCTCCAGGCGAGTCCAGAGCGGATGAATTCAGGGAAATTCTCCATATTTACGGTATCCAGGCGATAAAGAGACAGCGGAGAGGCGCTGATATAGATGCCGCGTGCGGTCAGTTGAGAGGTAAAATCCAGAAAAAACTTGAACAAACCGGGGTTCGAAAATAATAATTAAGTGTGGTCTTTACATGAACGATAAATGGGAGGAAGAAATGGGTGAAAAAATTCTGGGTGTAATAGGTGGTAGCGGACTATATGACATCGAGGGTGTTGAAATCATTGAAGAAGTCGAAGTGGAGACTCCTTTTGGTTCCCCGTCTGACAGATTCATCGTCTGCAAGTATGGGGAAACCAAAATCGTTTTTCTGCCCAGGCATGGAAGAGGGCATCGCATACCACCGTCGAAGATAAACTACAGGGCCAATATATACGGGATGAAAAAGCTCGGCGTCAGATGGGTTCTGTCTGTCAGTGCTGTGGGGAGCATGAAGGAGGAGATAAAACCCGGTGATATCGTGGTTGTGGATCAGTTTTACGACAACACTAAGTTCAGGGTCAACACTTTCTTCGATGAGGGAATGGTGGGACACATATCGTTTGCAGACCCGATTTGCCCGCAGTTTGCCGGAGTAGTTTACGAATGTGCCCGTAAGGTGGTCGAGAGGGTCCACAGGGGAGGGACTTACATCTGCATCGAGGGTCCCCAATTTTCAACCAGGGCGGAGTCCTTGGTCTATCGATCGTTCGGTGTTGACGTTATAGGAATGACCAATGTTCCGGAAGTGAAGCTCGCCAGAGAGGCGGGCATGTGTTATTCCACGATGGCACTTGCTACGGATTACGACTGCTGGCACGAGTCTGAGGAGGACGTTACGGCAGAGATGGTGGTTGAAGTTTTGAAGAAAAATGTGGCGAATTCAAAAAAGATTATACTGGAAATCGCCGTGAGCCTTCCGGACGAGGTGACCTGTCAGTGCAGCCAGGCGCTGAAAAACGCGATAATGACCTCGAAGGATATGATATCGGAGGAGATGAAGGAAAAGCTCGGGCTCATTGTGGGAGAGTTCCTGTGATGGTGGTGAAGGAAAGATACATAATTTGCTTCATTTCTCTCTTTTTCCTTGTACTTCTTTTCCTGCCAGGATGTGCCCACAGGGAGGAGATGAAGAGGGAAGCTTCCACGAGACTCGGTATAGGGGTAGGCTATCTCGGTGAAGGGAAACCCAGCCTGGCACTTAAGGAGCTTTTGAAAGCTGAAAAGCTGGACGGGTCGGACCCGAGGATAAAGAATGCCCTCGGGTTGACTTACATGGCGCTGGGCGATTTGAAGAAGGCTGAGGAGTATTTCCGAGAGGCTATTGAATTGAGAGATGACTATTCGGAAGCATACAACAACCTTGGGCTTTTGCTCAGCAGGGAGGGAAGGAGCGAGGATGCGATAAAAGCCTACGAGAAAGCCGTTGAAAACCTGCTTTATCAGACTCCGGAGAGGGCTTACAACAACATGGGGATAGAATATGAGAAGCTGGGGAGGTTAGAGGAAGCGAAAAACGCGTATCTGAGGGCGATATCTCTTTCACCTCAGTTTCCGGCTCCGTATTACAATCTTGGGCGCCTTTATTCCAGGCAAGGCAGGCTCGACAGAGCGGTGGAGTATCTGGAAAAGGCTGTTTCGTTGAACCCGGGATTCGTCTCGGCCTATTATCAGCTTGGAGAGGTCTACCTGGAGAGGAAAGAGTACGATAAGGCTCTGGAAAGTTTCAAGAAAGTGGTGAAATTGAGCAAGACGGAGGAAGTAAGAGAAATGGCACGCAAATACATAGAACTGCTTGAAAGATAGGGGGGATTGTTTGCCGTGGGAAACGCTCAAAGAAAAGCGGGAGCAGAAGGGCCTCACCATTGAAGAGGTAGCCGATCGTTTGAAGGTCAGCAAGAAGTATCTCCTGCTTCTGGAGAAGGGAGAGCTTTCGGGGCTCCCTGAGCCGGTTTTCGTCAAGGGCTACATAAGGGCATATTGTAAACTGCTCGAGATAGACAGCGAGCCGTTTCTCGAAGAATTCAACGAGTTTCTGGAAGAAAGATCGGCGGAGTTTCGACCGCGAATAGAAAACCTACCCGACATCCCCAGGCGCACGTGGCTAACAAAGAGGATCGTCGTTTCATCGATCGTTCTTCTTTTGATTTTCGTTGCGCTGGGAATTGTCGTCTCACAGGTGAAAAAGGAAAAAAGACTTCTGAAAATGAGGACAAATATTGAAGAGGAGCTTGCGCGGGAAACGGCTTTGGCGCGCAGGGAAAAAAAGGTTGAAAGCAAGTTCGTCAGGAAGTCTTTTGCGGGCGGCGAAGCGAGGGAAAAAGTGGCTGAGGGTGAGAAAAAGAAAGATGCCCGGTTGGAGACGCGGAAGGCTTCGAAAATCGAGGAGGCAGCGATTGCCAGAAAGAAGAAGCTGGGCAGGTTGAATCTCGTGATCGAGGCGAAAGAGCTCACATGGATTTTCGTATCGCCCGATGGAAGGGATCCTCGGGATGTTACCCTCTACCCGGGAGATAGAATAGAGGTGAGGGCGGAGAAAGAGATTTATCTCAAGGTAGGCAATGCTTCCGGAGTTGTGGTGAGGTTGAACGGTAGAGATGTGGATATGGACGGCACTGCAGGCGAGGTGGTGGAGAAAAAGTTCACGATTGGGGATTTGAGATGACGGGAGTTCTGGTCAGGTGCAGGAAATGCGGGAAGGTGATGGAGAGGGAGCGGGTCGATTACGACCACATTCACTGGAAGTGCGAGTGCGGATTTGGCTCCAAGACTCCGTTCACGACTCTCACGAAGAAGGTTAATCCTTATGAATCAACCTTTTATCACCCTGTTCTTGATATAGAGGGTGAGGGTGTTTTTACGCTCAAAGGAGATGACGACCGTAAGGCGGAGTTGCTTTCTATAGAGGAGATTACCGCCATAGCTTCGTCGAGCGGGCGACTGGAAGATATACTGAATCGGATCGTCAGGAAGATAGCCCATAGACTCGGGGTGGAGGTCTGTTCCCTTTACCTTTACAGAAACAGAAAGCTCGTGCTGGCAGCGACGTGGGGACTTGCGAAGAGCCTGGTCGGAAATCTCACTCTCAGACTCGGAGAAGGCATAACCGGCGCAGCGGCCAAGAACCGGGAAATTCTGGTCCTGGAAGATGCTCAGTCGGATGAGCGGTACAAATTCATTCCAGGATCTGGTGAGGAAAAATACAGAGGAATGATTTCGTGCCCCATTCTCGATGGTGATAGGCTGGTTGGAGTTCTGAATGTTCAAACGAAGGCGAGGAGGAAGTTTGACGAGTTCGAAATAAGCTATATCAAGATCGTGTCCAGCCTAGTCAAGTATTCCCTCAAAGCGAGAGCCAAGAAGAGATAGAGATCGTTGTGAGAGGATGAAATGCTTCTGAAGGAGCAATACGAGACATTAGTGTCCTTGGTTCGGAAGAGAGACGACGACGGACTGGGTGCTCTTCTGTCGACACTCCACCCATCTGACATCGCAGACTTCATCGAGACGCTCGACGAAGAAGACAAGATGTATGTGTTCATGCTCCTCGACGCTCGAGTTGCTTCAGACGTGATCGCGGAGCTGAACACGAAGGCTAAAGAGGAGATTCTCGACGGGATAGAGTCAAACAGGCTCGCCGCCATAGTGGACGAGATGGACTCGGACGATGCTGCAGACATATTCGATGATCTGACGCCGGCGCAGCGAGAGGCGGTGCTCGAGGGCATAGACGAAGAGGACAGGGAAGAGGTAGAGCAGTTGCTCAAGTATGGCGACGAGACCGCCGGTGGTCTTATGTCCCTCGAGCTGGTTTATGTATATGAATTCCAAACAATCAGGGAGGTTATCAACAATCTCAGGGTCAGGAAGGACCAGCTGGGGGACATTCATTATATTTACGTGGTTGACAGGAAATTCCACCTCAAGGGGATGATCAGGCTTACCGAGTTGATTCTGGCGAACCCCACGCAGAGAGTTTCCGACATCATGGAGCCGGTGCCCGCTGTTATAACGCCTGACCTAGATCAGGAAGAGGTCGCAAAAATATTCAAAAAGTATGATACGCCGTCGCTTCCAGTCGTGGACGAAGAGGGGAGGCTTCTCGGAAGAATCACGTTTGACGACGTGATGGACGTCGTGGACGAGGAGGCCACCGAGGACTTCATGAGGCTTGCGAACGTGGATGTGGGAGAAAGGGTATTCGTCGATCCCATTACGTCCGCCAAGAGCAGGCTCCCCTGGCTAATAATCAATCTTGCCACTGCCATACTCGCTTCCTGGGTGGTCGGTTTGTTCGAGGATACGATAGGGCAGTTTGCCTTCCTGGCGGTTTTCATGCCGATTGTAGCGGGGATGGGAGGAAATGCGGGGACCCAGACACTGACAATCGTGGTCAGGGGTATTGCTCTTGGCGATCTGGACTATGGCGGAGCGAAAAAGGTTCTCATCAAGGAGATTCTCGTTGGTGTGATAACCGGGCTCGTAAACGGGGTTCTCATGGGCATCGTGGCGTACCTGTGGAAGGGGCTCCCAGTCGTCGGCGTGGCCATATTTCTGGCGATGGTCATAAATCTTTTCGTTGCAGCTTTTTTCGGAACGCTCGTTCCTCTGGTGTTGAGGGCGTTGAAGGTGGACCCGGCACTCGCGTCTGGAGTGATCGTCACCACAGCAACGGATTGCCTCGGTTTTCTCTCGTTTCTGGGGATATCGAAGTTTCTTCTCGAAAGGATGATCTGACGTTTCCTGATGGTTCGTTCTTTTTCCATAAGGGGATTCAGGGTCAGGGAGGTTCCACACAGGGAGTCGGATGTATACGTTCACGTCATTACCGATCGGTTGGGGACTTTGAGGGCCATAGTTCGTGGATTGAAAAGAAGCAGGAGGAGGTTCCCCGGTTCCGTGAGGAAATTCTGCCTCTACGATTTTCAGGTGAAGGAGGAAAGGGGCGGCCTGTACGCTATAACTGGAGCGAAACTCATCGAGAGTTATGAGGAACTCGCTCTCGTATACGAAAAGTATCTTGCTGCCGATTACATTTTTGAAATCATTTCCAGGATGTATCCTGAAAGCGTGGATTCGGCTTTCATCTTCTCCCGGTTGCTCGAATTTCTCGATGCTCTGAGGGAGAAACCGGAGCCAGCTCTGCTCGTTGCCTGGATGGAGATTTGCGTCCTGGCCGATTCCGGCTACCTGCCCCCTGCGGCGAGATGCTCCATTTGCGGGAAAAAGTTCACCGGCGAGCGGGTTCTGGTGAACAGGGAAAGATACACGGTATCGTGTATGAATTGCAGGAAAGAGGGGAAATATGTGGTCGTATCCCGTAGCGATGTGGAAAGTTTTCTCGCGATTGCCAGGACTTCGAGCGCATCTGCTCTTGACCTGAAGAGCGACGGAATCAGGTTTCAGCTCATGTCGGTGAGGAGGACGCTCGTGGAGCGGCTGGGATACGTTCCGAAATCCATGGTGGAGGTGGAGAAACTCCTGTTCTGAGCTGGGAAAACCTTGTAAATTCATATACTTCTTGACACCTTTAGAAATTAATGATATTTTCTGGATACCCGATTGCTTTTAATTCCTTTCCCTGGAGGTAAATGGTGACATTTCAGGATCTTGTAATTGCCCTACAGAAATTCTGGGCAGAAAAAGGTTGCGTGATTCAGCAGCCGTATGATATCGAAGTTGGAGCCGGGACGTTCAACCCGGCTACTTTTTTGAGAGTCCTCGGTCCTGAACCGTGGAATGTGGCGTACGTGGAGCCGTCCAGGAGACCAACCGACGGCAGGTATGGCGAGAATCCCAACAGACTGCAGCATTACTATCAGTTTCAGGTCATCCTGAAACCCTCTCCTCCCGATGTTCTCGATTTGTACCTGGAAAGTCTGAAATCCTTCGGCATCGACCCGAAAAAACACGATATCAGGCTCGTGGAAGACGACTGGGAAAGTCCGACTCTCGGTGCCTGGGGACTCGGGTGGGAAGTCTGGCTGGATGGCATGGAGATTACGCAGCTCACCTATTTCCAGCAGGCCGGCGGCATAGACCTCAAGCCGGTCTCGTTCGAGATCACTTACGGAATCGAGAGAATCGCCATGTATCTCCAGGGTGTGGACAACGTCTTCGACCTGAAATGGGTCGGTGACGTCACATACGGGGACGTCCACCACAGAGGAGAGGTTGAGTTCTCAATATACAATTTCGAGGAAGCCGACGTCTCCATGCACTTCGAGCTCTTCAACATGTTCGAGAAGGAGTGCAAAAGGCTCGTGGAGAAGGGCCTCGTGCTCCCCGCGTATGACTTTTGCCTCAAGTGTTCCCACACTTTCAACATGCTGGACGCGAGGGGAGCCATCTCGGTTACTGAACGGACTTCATATATAGCGAGAGTCAGGACGCTCGCCAGGATGTGCGCTGAAGGTTACCTCAGGATGAGAGAGGAATTAGGATACCCGCTTCTCAATAAGTCCTTCAAATAAATACAAGGAAGGGGAACGACATGGCAAGAGATCTTCTCGTTGAGATAGGGTGTGAGGAAATACCGGCGGGTTTTATCGGACCGGCTCTCGAAGGAGGGAAAAGTTACCTAGAAAACGCATTCGAGAAAGAGAGAGTATCCCACGGCGAGATTGAGATAACGGGAACGCCGAGAAGGCTGGTTTTCCTCGTTAAGGACCTGGTCGAAAAGCAGGAGGAAAAAGAGGAGCTCGTTCTCGGGCCTCCCGAGAAGGTGGCGTTCGACGAGGAGGGAAAGCCGACGAGAGCTGCCGTAGGTTTTGCTTCATCTGCAGGGATACCGGTTGAGCAGCTGGAAGTCTTCGAGACCCCAAAAGGAAGATATGTCGGTTACAGGAAAAAAGAAGAAGCGAGAGACACAGCTCAGATACTCCCGGGAATCCTTTCTGGCCTTTTACCTGCCATACCGTTCAAAAAATCGATGAGGTGGGGGAGTCTGGATGTCAGGTTTGCCAGGCCGGTTCACTGGATACTGGCGCTTTTCGGTGGGGACGTGATTCCGTTTTCTTTCGGCGACGTGACTTCCGGAAATTACACGTTCGGTCACAGATTTCTCAGTCCGGACAGGATAGAGATAAACGACATAAAAGAATACGAGAAAAAGCTCGAGGACGCTTTTGTCATAGTGGATTTCGAGAAGAGAAAGGAGATAATACTCAGACAGTTGAGGGACAAAGAGGCTCAGCTCGGGTGCAGGCTGGTCGAGGACGAGAGGCTCCTCGAGGAAGTGGCGAACCTGGTGGAATATCCCGTCACGATAGTGGGGAGGTTCGACGAAAAATACCTGGAGTTGCCAAGGGAAATCCTCGTCACCACCATGAAGGAGCATCAGCGTTACTTCGTCTTCGAAAGGGAAGATGGAACTCTCTATCCCGGATTTGCGGCAGTGGCGAACATTGTGACAGATGATATGGATGCCATCGTTCAGGGAAACGAGAGGGTTCTGAAAGCGAGGCTTTCCGATGCGGATTTCTACTATAAGGATGATCTCAAAAAGCCGCTCATAGAGAAGGTTGAAGAACTCGGAGAAGTCGTATTCCAGGCGGATCTCGGAACTTACCTGGACAAGGTGAAGAGGGTGGAGGCTATAGCAGCCTGGATAGCCGAACGCGTGGAGGGAGCTGATGTGGAGAAAGCCAAAAGAGCGGCTCTTCTCTCAAAGGCAGACCTCGTTACCGGTGTCGTATACGAGTTTCCTGAGCTCCAGGGGGTTATGGGGAGAGATTACGCGCTGAAGACGGGGGAAGACGAAGAGGTAGCAGAGGCCGTATACGAGCATTATCTTCCGAGAAGCGCACAGGACGAGCTTCCATCTACTCTTACCGGGGCAATCGTATCGATTGCGGATAAAATCGACACCATCTGCGGTTGCTTCGGAGTGGGGTTGAAGCCGACTGGAACGCAGGACCCGTATGCTCTCAGGCGTCAGACTATAGGGATTCTTCACATAATAATGGACAAAAAATTCGATTTTTCCCTCGAGGAGCTGGTCTCTGAGGCCCTGGGTCTTTTGAAAGACAGGCTCAAAGCTCCATCGGACGATGTGAAGGAAGAAGTTCTGGATTTCGTGAAAGGAAGATTGCACGGCATACTCGTGGCGGAAGAAGAAGTTGACGGGGAAGTGGTGGATGCGGTCCTGAACGCGGGATTCGACAGGGTGATAGAAGCGCGGTCGAAAGTGAGAGCTCTTGCTGAATTCAAGAAGTCTGATGCCTATTCGTCTTTGATGACCGGCTTCAAAAGAGCCCAGAACATCTTGAAAGGTCAGGCCATAGAGGGAGACGTGGATACTTCTCTTTTCAACACCGAGGAGGAGGCGAGGCTTTACGAAGAGATTTCGAGAGCCAGAACGGAAGTTGAGAAACTTGCGCAGGAAAGGAATTTCACAGGTGCGCTGGAACGCCTAGCTTCACTGCGCGATCCCATTGACACGTTTTTCGAAAAAGTTCTCGTCATGGACAGGGATGAGCGCGTTAGAAACAACCGGCTTTCTCTGCTCAAGGAGCTCACGGGGCTTTTCACCTGGTTTGCCGATTTCGCGAGATAAGAGACGATTGAATATAAGTCGAGGAGGAGCGTGATGGCTAAAAAATATGTTTACTTTTTCGGTGGAGGGAAGGCTGAGGGAAATGCCCAGATGAAGGACCTTCTGGGAGGCAAGGGGGCAAACCTGGCTGAGATGACGAACCTGAAGGTTCCTGTTCCGCCTGGATTTACGATAACTACTGAGGTTTGCAGGATTTTCTATCAGAACAGAGGGAGAATTCCGAAGGAAGTCCGCGACCAGATAGACAAGAATCTCCAGAGACTCGAAAAACTTACCAAGAAGAAGTTCGGCGACCCGAAAAATCCGCTGCTTTTGTCGGTTAGGTCAGGGGCGAAGTTCTCGATGCCCGGTATGATGGATACCATTTTGAACCTCGGGCTTAACGACAGGACAGTCAGGGGACTGGCGGAGAAAACTCAAAACGAGAGGTTCGCGTATGATTCCTACCGCAGATTCATAATGATGTTCTCTGATGTGGTTCTCGGAATCGACAAGGAATTTTTCGAAGAGAAGCTCGCTGAGAGGAAGAAAGAAAAAGGAGTGGTCCTGGACACAGAACTCGATGCCGAGGATATGAAATTCCTCGTGGAAGAATACAAGAAGATTGTGCAGGAAAAGTATGGAAAATCGTTTCCTCAAAATCCGGCTACCCAGCTTTCCATGGCCATAAATGCGGTATTCCGGTCGTGGAACAATCCGAGGGCGAAGTTTTACAGGAAAGCCAACAACATTCCGGATGATCTGGGAACGGCGGTGAACGTGCAGACCATGGTTTTTGGAAATCTGGGGAACGACTCCGCGACAGGCGTCGGCTTCACCAGAAACCCGGCCACTGGCGATAAGGAATTCTATGGTGAATACCTCATAAACGCGCAGGGTGAGGACGTTGTGGCTGGGATCAGGACGCCCAAGCCGATAAAGGAGCTGAAAAAGGAAATGCCCGCTGTTTACAAGCAGCTCGTCGAAATCACCAAGAGGCTCGAAAAACACTACAAGGACGTTCAGGATTTCGAGTTCACCATCGAAAACGGCACCCTCTACATGCTCCAGACTCGAGTTGGCAAACGAACAGCAATGGCGGCGGTTAAGATAGCTGTCGATATGGTCAAGGAGAGGCTAATCACCAGGGAAGAGGCCGTAATGAGATTGGAGCCGAATCAGATAAATCAGCTTCTTCATCCTGTTATAGATCCCAAGGCGAAGTATGAGGTTATAGCAAAGGGCCTCCCCGCTTCTCCGGGAGCGGCGACTGGAATGGTGGTGTTTTCCGCTGACAGAGCAGTTGAACTCGCGAGCGAAGGGAAGCCGGTTATACTGGTGAGGAAAGAAACAAGCCCCGATGATATACACGGGATGGATGCTGCCAGGGGAATACTCACCGCCAAGGGCGGAATGACCTCGCACGCTGCTGTCGTGGCCAGGCAGATGGGCAAAACCTGCGTGGCTGGCTGCGAAGATATAGAGATCGACGAGGCCACGAACAGGTTCATGGTGAAAGGGAAAACCGTGGTTGAGGGAGATTTCATAACTCTCAACGGGAATACGGGAGAGGTGATTCTCGGAGAGGTCCCGCTCATAACTCCGAAGCTGACCGGTGCTTTTGGGGAACTTATGAAATGGGCCGATTCGTTTAGGAAGATAGGGGTGAGAGCGAATGCCGATGTCCCGAGAGATGCTGAGGTTGCGAGAAACTTCGGAGCCGAGGGAATCGGGCTTTGCAGAACGGAACACATGTTTTTCGCCGAGGAGAGATTGCCCATAATGCAGAAAATGATCCTGGCTCGGGAGAAAGAGGAGAGACAGAAATATATCGATATGCTTCTTCCCATGCAGAAGGAAGATTTCAAGGGACTGTTCAGAGTCATGAACGGGTATCCGGTGACGATAAGACTCCTCGATCCGCCTCTTCACGAGTTCCTCCCGAAGAGAGAAGATCTGCTCGTCGAGGTTACCAAACTCGAGCTCATTCACGCGGACAAGGAGCTCATCGAGGAGAAGAAGAGGCTCCTGGAGAGGGTCGAAGAGCTGCACGAGTTCAACCCGATGCTCGGGTTCAGGGGATGTAGAGTAGGGATTGTATACCCTGAAATAGCAAGGATGCAGGTTCGGGCGATAATGGAGGCAGCGTGTGAGGTGGCGAAAGAAGGCGTGAAAGTCAAGCCCGAGATAATGATTCCCCTTGTGAGCATGAAGTCGGAAATGAAAGTCATGAGGGAGATCGTGGTGGACGAAGCCGAGAAGGTGCTGAAAAGGTACAGGAAGAAGGTTAAATACCTGGTGGGCACGATGGTCGAGCTTCCGAGGGCTGCCGTCAGGGCGGATGAGATCGCGGAAGATGCTGAGTTCTTCTCTTTCGGAACTAACGATCTGACCCAGACTACTTATGGGTTCTCGAGGGACGATGCAGGGAAATTCATCGCCGAGTACATGAGGCGCGGTGAAAAGTGCCCCGAATGCGGAGGGCATCTGGAGAAAGACCTTTCCTGCGCGAGCTGCGGTGCCCATTACGAAAAGAGACCGGAGAACATACTCGATTTCGACCCATTCCAGACTCTGGATCAGGATGGAGTAGGAGATCTCATCAAGTTGGGGATAGAGAGGGGCAGGAAGACGAGAAAGGATATCAAGATCGGGATATGCGGCGAGCATGGCGGCGATCCGGCGTCCGTTGAATTTTGCCACCTGAATGGATTCGACTACGTTAGTTGTTCCCCGTATAGAATTCCCATAGCTCGTCTGGCTGCTGCCCAGGCGGCTATCAGGGAAAAGGAAAGAGAGAGAGTAAGGAAGAGCGCTGCAAGGAAGAAAAAGTCCAGGAAGTGATCCTCAGCACATAGCAGGCAACCCCCTACCACGGGGTTGCCTTTTCTCTTTACATTTCCCCTCATACACAATATATTGTATTATCAAATGGGAGAGCCACATCATATTGGTGTTTCATGAATAAAAAAGTGGAGAGCCTCAATGAAACTTAAGACTCTCGAGATGACGGGTTTCAAGACGTTCCCCGAGAAAACGGTGATTCACTTCGCAAGTGGGATAACCGCAATAGTTGGGCCAAACGGTTCGGGGAAATCCAACATCGTGGACGCCATAAGGTGGGTGATGGGGGAGACGGCTCCAACGCTTTTGAGGACCAAAACCCTTGATGACGTCATCTTTTCGGGCTCGGAGGGGCATCCGCCCACAAGTTTCGCTGAGGTGAATCTAATCCTGGACAATACTGATGGAGCCTCGCCATCGGGCTATGAAAGTTACTCGGAGATACAGGTTACCAGAAGAGCTTATAGAGACGGAGAGTCGGAATTCTTCATAAACAAATCTCCATGTCGATTGAAAGATATTGTGGAGCTTTTTCTCGATGTGGGTTCCGGTTCGAGGGGATACTGCATAATCGAGCAGGCAAAGGTTCAACAGGTTGTGACTTCAAGGCCAGAGGATGTGAAACTTCTCATAGAGGAAGCTGCCGGGGTGGCAAAATACAGGTTGAGAAGAAAAGAAGCCATACGGAAGCTGGAATCCACCAGGCAGAATCTTTTAAGAGTAATGGATATACTCGGTGAGGTCAAAAGGCAACTCAATTCCATGGATCGTCAGGCGAGAAAGGCGAGGCGTTTCAAAAAGCTCAAGGACAGGATGAGAGAGCTCGAAGTTGAGGTAATAAGGCGCAGACTCTCCGAATTCAAAGCGGAACTCGAGAATAAGAGAGAAATGTTGGTTCAGGAAGAGGAAGCCTTGAAGGCTTCCCGGGATGAAAAAGGGCGCCTGGATGGAAAGTTACAGGTATTGGAAAACAGGAGTCTGGAGCTCAAAAGTGAGATCGACGGGTTGAGAGAGAGGCATCAGGTCGCGAATCAGGAGTTTTACGCGCTGGATAGGAAGTTCGGGGAGGTGACAACCGAGCTGAATGGCGTCATTTCTCGCCTGGAAGAGATAACCAGGGAGAGGGAAACGCTTGAGGCAGGCCTCGCCGATGTGGAGGAGAGACTCCGCGTCCTGGCTGAAGAGTTGGAGGGGCTGAAAAGGGAGCTTCTGGAGTCGGAAACCAGCTTTTCCCTGCCCGAAGGTGAAAGAGAGACACTGAAAAGGCTTCTGAAGGAGAAGGCGGAGGCGATCGAGGAGAAAAGGGGCGAACTGCTATCACTCGGCGCGGAGAGAAAGAATCTGGAGGGGAACCTGGGCATAAACGAGAAGTGGTTGAGAGAGCGCCAGGAGAAGGTGAGGAGTCTCGAAGAAGAGATAAATGGTATGGAAGCTGAAATTGGAGGACTGGAGGGCAGGCGCGAGAGAGTTGTAGCAGATATTAGAGCGAAGGAGAGGGAGATAGAGCAGCTGCAGCAGAGTCTGGTTGTGGAAAAGAGAAATCTCGGCGAGAAGGAGAATGCCCTCATTGAACTAAGCGGAAAGATAGAGGAGACAACCAAGGAAATGGAGAGAATCCGCTCCAGGCTCGGCACCCTCAAGCAACTCGTCGAGAGTTACAGCCTTTTCGACGACTCGGTTTCTTTCGTTATGGGAGAATTGAAGAACAACAGAAATGATATAGAGATAGTTGGTGTCCTCGGAGATCTCATCAAGGTGGAGAAGGGGTATGAGAAGGTGGTTGAAGCTGCACTTGGTCACGCTCTCAATTACATTCTGGTGAGGAATCCTGAGGATGGGGTTTTCGTTCTGAGCGAGGTCAAGCAAAACGACGCCGGCAGGGTGACTCTAGCTCCGGTGAACTTGAAGAAGAGGGACAACAGAGACAGGGGAAACGTCCAGTTTGAGGGGGAAGTTTCTTCCATATCCGGAATCATAGACGTTCCGGTCGAGTGCAGGGACGTAATAGATGAGCTTCTCGGCGACGTGCTTCTGGTCGAGACGTTGGAAGATGCTATAAGGCTCTGGAGGAACAACGGCTCCTGGGCGACTTACGTGTCGCTCGAGGGCGATGTGCTCTATCCAAGTGGTGTGATGACAGGCGGCAAAGCCGGTGAGGAAAGGGGCGTCCTGACGATAAAACGGGAGATGGTCGACCTCGAGAACGCTCTGGTCGACAGGGAGAAGAATCTTGCCAGATGGCTTCAGAAAAGGGAAGTGCTCGAAAAAGAGGTGGAAAGACTCAGAGAATCCATCAAGAGGAAAGAGGGGGGTGTCAGAAACTTTGAGAGGGAAATTCACGAGCTGAAAGTTGAGCTAGATTATCTGGAAAAAGAAGTTGGGAAAATTGGGAAGAGGCTTCGCTGGGCCAGGGCGGAGAAAGATCATCTCTTTGCCGAAATGAAAAGGCTGGATGGACAGAACAGGGAAATTCGGACCAGCATAGAGTCTCTTGCCAATAGAGAAACCTCCATCGTATCAGAGATTGAGAGAATGCAAGAAGAGGTGGAGGAGCTGACCCGGAAACTTGAGGAAATGGAGGAGTTGTTGGCGAGTCGTGGAAAGAGACAGGAGGAGCTGAGAGCCAGGGTCAGCGCTATCGAGGTCGAAATCAGGACGCTTCGGGATGTAAAGAAGGAGAAGAAAGAAAGACTGCAAAAGTTGAGCGGTGAGGCAGAAACGCTCGAGGAAAGGAAGATCAAGCTGGCTCATGTGAAGGATTCAGCGAGAGAAGAAATTGAAAGGGCAAACGACAGGAGGAAGAAGATCGAGGAGGAGTTGATGACAAAGGAGGAAGCTCTCGATGTTTTGCAGGAGGAGAGAAAGACGATTCAATCGGAATTGTCGAAGGTCTCTGCGGTGATTGAGAGAGCTTCCGAGAGAGTAAGGGAAACGAGAGAGTCGATGATCGTGCTCCAGACCAAGCTCGATGAAATCGTGTCGATGGCGAGAGAAAGCTATGGAATAGATCCCTGGGAAATAGAGGCGTCTGATGAGATGATAGGGCTCTCAATGGAAGAGATAACAGAGGAGGTAAGGAGGGTCAAAAGCCAGCTCGAGACTATAGGTGAGGTGAATGTTAGCGCTATAGAAGAGAGGGAGGCGCTCCAGAATAGGTACGAAGAGCTTACGTCCCAAAAAGAAGACCTCGAGAAATCCATGGAAGACCTGAAGAAGGTGATAGCGAAAATAGACAAAGAATCGGGGGAGAGGTTCGTTTCGACTTTCCAGAACATAAACGAGCATTTTTCGACTCTGTTCCCTCAACTTTTCATGGGTGGAAAGGGCTTTCTGAGATTGATAGAGGATGAAGACATTTTGGAAGCCGGGGTTGAGATCGTTCCACAGCCTCCCGGGAAGAGGCTCAGAAACGTCTCTTCATTGAGCAACGGTGAAAAGGCTCTCGTCGGTATAGCTCTTTTCATGTCTCTTTTTTCCGTGAGGCCTGCTCCATTTCTCTTCCTAGACGAGGTGGACAGCCCTCTCGACGAGAACAACGTAGACAGGTTCTATTCGCTCGTTAGGAGAATAAGCGGAGACAGGCAGGTGATCCTCATAACTCACAAAAAGAGGAGTATGGAGCTCGCGGATTACCTGTATGGCGTCACGATGGAGAAACCTGGTGTTTCCAAGGTGGTCTCCGCCAGAATCGTTTGATATCCTTAAACATTACATGTGTTTTTGACGTGAAGACGGAACCCGGGGGAAAGTTCCATGGGAAACTTTTTTGCCAAGATCAAGGGCGGCCTCAGAAAGACGCGGGAAAGGATTCTCAGCGTTTTTTCAGGGTACTCGAATGTGGGAAACCTGGAAGAGTGGCTCGAGATGATGGAGGAAGCCCTCATCCTCGCAGATGCGGGTGTTGAGACGGCCACATATATTACCGGCAGGCTCAGAGAGGAGTTGAAAGAGAGCGGGGATGCTTCCAGGGATGTGAGGGAAACGGCGGTTGCAGTGGTCGAGGAAATTCTGAAAGAGGTGGAGGAACCCCTCGAGGTGAAAGAACCGTTCCCCTTCGTGGTTCTCGTGGTTGGCGTGAACGGTTCGGGCAAGACCACGACCATTGGGAAACTGGCTCACAGGTTCAAAGGAATGGGATACTCGGTGGTACTCGGGGCGGGAGACACTTTCAGGGCCGCTGCCATAGAACAGCTCGAGATATGGGCAGAACGAGTTGGAGTCCCCCTGGTGAAGCACAAGCCCGGGGCCGACTCATCTGCGGTTGCTTTCGATGCGGTTCGCTCAGCCGTGGCAAGGAATGCAAATGTCGCCATAATCGATACTGCCGGCAGGCTTCACACCAGAAAAAATCTCATGGAAGAGCTGAAAAAAGTTAGGAGAGTGCTGAGTAAAGAGGTCCCGCACGCTCCTTCGGAGGTCCTTTTGGTGCTGGATGCAACCACAGGCAGGAATGGGGTGAGCCAGGCGAAAGTTTTTCACGAAGAGCTCGGTGTTACAGGGCTTGCAGTGACGAAGCTCGATGGAACCGCGAAAGGAGGGGTGATTCTTTCCATAACCAGGGAGCTTCGCATACCCATCCGGTTCGTCGGAGTTGGTGAGGGTCTCGAGGATTTGAGGCCGTTCAGCGCAAAGGCTTTCGCAGAAGGTTTGTTTCTCGATGAGTGATCTTCTCCTGATTCAGTTTCTCGGCGCAGTGGCATTCATTCTACTTGGAGTGCGCTTTGCCGGGAGAGGGTTCGAGAGTGCCTTCGGATCCAGAATCAGGGCGCTTTTCAAGAAACTGTCGGGAAGGATTTTTCCTTCATATCTTGGAGGGTTCTTCTCCACGCTGACGCTGCAGTCTTCTGGAGCTACGGTTGCGCTTCTTATGTCCCTCACCGCCACCAATCCCCTTTCTCTTCCGGCTGCGCTGGCCATGGTTCTGGGAGCAGACCTTGGTGCCACGGTGATAGTGCAGCTCATATCTTTCAGAATAGCCTCGATTTCCTATCTGGTGATTGCGGTTGGTGCCGGTTTCTACATTTTCGGCAGATCTGTGAAAACGCGCGGCATTGGTCAGGGGGTTCTGGGATTCGGTTTTATTCTCCTCGCCATATACATAGTTACTGAACTCTCGGGAAATGTGGGCAGGATACCGGGTTTGAGTGAGATTTTACTGGGGCTCGACAGGGCACCGCTTATCTGCTTCGTAGGAGGTGTGGTGCTTGCTATCATGTTCCAATCTTCTACGGCCGTTTTGGCCCTCGTGATAGGTTTTTCGGTTAGGAACCTGATAACCATAAATGCGGCGCTTCCGGTTGTTCTGGGTGCGAATGTGGGGTCGACGGTCATCGCTTTCATATCATCTGTGGGAGGTGGATCTAGAGGACTCCGAATCGCATGGGGGCACCTGCTATTCAAGGTCGTGGGGGTCGTTCTTTTTTTTCCGATTCTCAGATTCATGCCGGGAATTCTGCGTGGTATGTCCTTCGATCAGGCACACATGGTGGCAAATATGCATACCCTGTTCAACTTGACCATTTCGATTGTTTTCCTGCCATTCGTCTTCAAAGTGGCGAGGCTTCTTGATAGAGCGGTGCCCGATGTGGAGGACGAGGATGAGTTCAGACTCAAGTTTCTCAACGGCTCGTTTTCTTCGTCCCTGTCGGTTGGGGTGGCTCAGGTAATGAGGGAGATACTCAGGATGGCGGATATTGTGAGAAAAATGCTCGTTGATGTATCGGAAGTGGTGAAGACGAACAACCAGGAACTGGTTGAGAACATTGCAAAGAAGGATGACCTGGTGGATTTCCTCGACCGGGAGATAAAGAGATTCATATCCCAGCACCAGCACGTAGATGATGGAGAAACGGGGAAGATGAACGTGGTCTTCATTTCGGTGCTTAGCAACCTTGAGAACATGGCCGATATAGTGGATAAAGGTCTCTGTGAGCAATTGAGGAATAAAATATTGAATAACCTGGAGTTTTCCAGAGAAGGCAAAGAAGAGATTCTGATGTATCACGCCAGGGTCGTCGAGATGTTCGATGAGGCTGTTCTCGCTTTCATGAGGATGGATAGAGAACTGGCGTTCAGGGTCGTGAACAGGAAGAGGGACTTGAGTGCTCTCGAGAAGGAGCTCAAAAACGCTCACATCCGGAGGCTGAACTCCGGCATGAGGGAGTCCCTGGAGACGAGCTCCATACACCTCGACATACTTTCCTCTTTGAGGAGAATCGTCACGATTTGCGCTGGTATCGCTTACATAGTGATAGATTTCACGGACAAGCAGTGATCCGCCTTCCGAACTTGACACATACATATTGAAAAAGATATTCTTATAATTCGCTATTTTTTCCGGAGGTTCGAAATGGATTTCAGGTTCGTCAAAGACATGGCAGGTTGCGGACTGTCGGGGATCATCAATGTAGAGGGGAAGAAGATACCCGGCGAGCAGATCGTCAAGTCGATCGTTCTCCAGACTGACAGGGGTAATGGTCTGGGTGCGGGATTTGCTGCATATGGTATCTACCCGGATTATGCCGACTATTACGCTTTTCACATCATGTTCGATACCCAGTCGGCGAAGAATGAAACCGAGGATCTCCTGGAAAGACTCACGGAGATAGAGTACGCGGAGGAAATCCCGACGCAGCCCACAGAAAACATAAAAGTATCTCCTCTTTTGTACAGATATTTTCTCAAACCCATAAGAGAAAAGGCTCCAAGGGAACTTAGGATGCTTGAGGAAGACGATATCGTCGTCAACATAGTCATGAAAATAAACAGTTCGATCGATGGGGCTTATGTGTTTTCTTCCGGGAAGAACATGGGGGTCTTCAAGGGAGTCGGATTTCCCAGGGACATAGCCGAATTCTTCCGGATAGAAGATTACGAGGCATACATCTGGACTGCTCACAACAGATTTCCCACGAATACTCCAGGCTGGTGGGGCGGAGCTCATCCCTTCACGCTGCTGGACTGGTCCATAGTGCACAACGGTGAGATTTCTTCTTACGGGATAAACAAGAGATACCTGGAAATGTACGGATACAGGCTCACACTGCTCACGGACACGGAGGTTGTTGCCTATCTGCTCGACCTGCTGATAAGAAAATTCGGCTTCGATTTGAAGGCGGCGTGCACTGCTCTTGCGGCGCCTTTCTGGAAGGATATCGATGTCTCAGAGAATGGGGACGCGGTGAAAGCGATAAGGATGGTATACGGAAGCGCCCTCCTAAACGGTCCATTCGCCATTTTGTTCGCATTCAAGGACGGTCTCGTGGGGTTGAATGACAGAGTCAAGCTCAGGCCGCTGGTGGTCGGTGTAAAGGGAGAATACGTTTACATGGCCAGCGAGGAAGCAGCAATTAGGGAAATCTGTCCGGACCCGGACAGGGTTTGGGCGCCGAGAGCGGGCGATCCGGTCATAGTTAAGATGGGCAAAGGGATAATTCATTAGAGGTGGGAGAAATGAGGATTGAGATCGATGCGAAAGGCGTTTACTATCGTGTCCTGAACAAGATGATAAGGGACGCCGTGAGCGAGGGTTATACTGAAATATACTTAAAAAACGTGAATGGTCAGTATTACATCGCTGACGGGATAGAAAAAGAAGTGACGATCATCATCGATGGGGTCCCAGGAAACGATCTGGGGGCTTTCATGGATGGGCCGACTGTCATAGTGAAAAACAACGCTCAGGACAACGTTGGTAACACGATGAATTCGGGAAAGATAGTCGTCCATGGCAGGGCAGGGGATGTGTGCGGTTACGGCATGAGAGGCGGGAAGATATTTATAAAAGGAGACGTGGGCTACAGAGTAGGTATTCACATGAAGGGCTACAAAGACAAAATTCCCGTAATGGTGATCGGCGGAAAGGCAGGGGACTTTTTCGGTGAGTACATGGCAGGGGGAGTGCTGATCCTGCTCGGGATGTCGGAGGATGGTGATGAAAGGCCCATAGCGGGAGACTATCTGGGAACCGGGATGCACGGTGGGGTGATCTACATGAGAAGCGAACCCGACATGACCAGAGTGGGGAAGGAAGTGGGGATCGTTCCGATAGAAGAGCCCGACAGGATGATCATCGAGACAAGCGTGAGGGAGTTCTGTGAGGAATTCGGTTTTGAGTACGATGAAATAATGAAGGTGCCTTTCACGAAACTGATTCCCGTCACGAACAGGCCTTATGGAAACTTATACGCATACTGATGCCATGAAAGGGGGAGCCATGACTGAACACATATTTGACGAGATGGAGCAGAGAATAAACAGGCTGATTGAAATGATAGACAGATTGAAAGGTGAAAACGCACAGCTCAGGGATGATTTGTCCCGGGTCGAGAGAGAGAATCAGGAGCTCAAGGAAAAGTTAAATTCCATTTCCGGCGAGAAAGAAGAGATAAGACGAAGAATCGAGGGTCTCCTCAAAAAACTTGATGTGGTTGAGCAGTGATGGGTATGTAGTATAATGTGAACATGAGAACGAACGTTTACGAAATCACTATTCTCGGATACAGACTCAGGGTTGCGACGGAAAACGATGAGAAATATGTGAAGGAGCTAGCGAGTTACGTTTCTTCGTGTCTGCAGAAGATAAGAGACGGCAACATGGCAGTGGGGAACATAGAGTTGTTGATTTTGGGAACGCTTACAATAGCCGACGAACTGCACAAGACGAAGGGAGAGCTTGCTGAAATAAAGAGCAAACTCGAGAAGTTGAAGGAATTGATAGACCGGAAGGTCGGCGTTTGATGAAATGATGGGACGGCGTTCCCTGCGGTGTTCGTGTCTGTCGAAAGAGTTTGACCCAACACCGCGTTGAACGGGAGCCCTCCCTGACGGTGGAGAGCAAGCCCCGCAAGGGGAAGCCGGAAGCCGTTATCAGGGCACCCACCTATCGAGGATAGGGTTCAACGTCAATCGCAGACACGGCACATGCGGGGGACTTATAAAAGCCGTTTTTAAATAGATGTGGGATTATCAGGGAATAAGGTTTTTTAAGATAGATTTACAGCTGCCATCTCTTTTCTTCAGTCTTTCTCCTTATTCCCATTCCATGCATCCCACATCTCTGCTGTCCCCCGGAGTTAGAAATGATAGACAAGGATACTATACGTGAGAGAGTTCTTTACGTCAGGGAGAAGGAACTGTCCGAAAGCGAGAGAAGGTTGAAAAATCTCTCCATAACGGAGAAATTTATCCACGAATTTCTCCTGCCTGCCGGGGTTGATTCGCTGGGACTCTATTATCCAATTCGAAATGAAGTGGATACGCTCGAATTGTTCAGGTTCTGTCTCGAGAATGGGATCCGATGTTACTTTCCCAAGATAACCCGGCTCGGTGAGATGAAATTTTACCCGGTCAATGACGAGAGTGAGCTGAAGAAGGGGAAATACGGAATTTACGAACCAGGGAATCTTGATGCCAATGGGGAGGACGGTGAACCTCCTGGAGTGCTGGTGGTTCCCCTTGTGGCGTTCGACGCTGAGAATTATCGAATCGGTTACGGCAAGGGGTATTACGATAGGTACATATCGGAGCACAATCCATTGCTTACCATCGGATTTGCCTATTCCTTTCAGAAAGTGGAAGGTTTCCCGGTCGACAGCTGGGACGTTCGTCTTGACCTGGTCCTCACCGAGAACGGCTGGCATGGAGAGATGAAAAAGTCCATGTCCGGAGGTTCGAGGTGATCAGTCACAGTATAACTACAATTGCACTTGTTATTCTTGCAGCGTTTTTCATGTTTGTTGCTCTTTATTTTTATTTCAAGAAAAGGTCTATAGAGGAGAGATTCAAAAAGGCGGAAGAAACGGCTGAGGATGTTATCCAGAGAGCGAAAAGGGAAGCCGAAAACATCCTGAAGGAAGCTTCTCTTCAAGCAAAGGATTACATGCTTCAGGTAAGGGCTGAATTTGAAAAAGAATCTCAGAAGAAGAAAGAGGAACTTCAGAAGCTTGAAAGAAGGTTGCTCCAAAAAGAAGAGATGCTCGATCGCCGCACCGAGGTAGTCGACAAGCGCGAAACGGAAATCAACAGGAGGGAGAAGGAGCTAGATGCCAAAAACTCGAAGCTCGATGCCCTCATGCGGGAGTACTCGGAAAAGAAGGAAGAGGTATTAAAGGAGCTTCAGAGAATAGCGGGGATGACCACTGATCAGGCCAAGCAGGAATTGATGAAGTTGATAGAAGAGGAAGCGAAACACGACGTGGCGAAGAGGATAAAAGTGCTGGAAGAGGAGTTCCGGGAAGAAGCCGACAGGAAAGCTCAGAAGATAATCGCCCTGGCAATTCAGAAATACGCTGCGGATTACGTTTCCGACAGAGTAGTCACTTCCGTGTCTCTTCCAAGCGACGACATGAAGGGGCGGATAATAGGAAGGGAAGGGCGGAACATTAGGGCTTTCGAGGCGGTGACGGGGGTGGACCTCATAATCGACGATACGCCCGAGGCCGTCATCCTCTCCTGCTTCAATCCGGTAAGGAGAGAGATAGCGAGAATTGCTCTCGAGCGCCTCGTGGCGGATGGGAGAATACACCCCGCAAGGATAGAGGAGGTGGTCGGAAAGGTTACCAAAGAAGTGGAACAGCAGATAAAGGAAGCTGGTGAACAGGCTATCTTCGACCTGGGGATTCACAGCATGCACCCGGAGCTGATTAAACTTATAGGAAAGTTGAAATTCAGAACCAGCTACGGCCAGAATATCTACTCACACTCCCTGGAGGTGGCGTTCCTCGCCGGGGCTATAGCTTCTGAGCTCGGTTTGAATCCCAAAGTGGCTAAGAGAGCTGGGTTGCTACATGATATAGGGAAGGCTGTGGACCACGAGGTAGAAGGACCGCACGCGCTCATAGGGGCCGACTTGGCGAAGAAATACGGCGAGTCCAGCAGGGTGGTGCATGCCATAGCAGCACATCACGAGGACGAGGAGCCTCACGACATACTTCCCATCATCATCCAGGCGGCAGATGCCCTGTCTGGGGCAAGACCTGGAGCCAGAAGGGAAATGCTCGAGAACTACCTGAGAAGGCTCGAAGACCTGGAAAAGATAGCCTCGTCGTTCAAGGGTGTCGAGAAGGCTTACGCGATTCAGGCTGGTAGGGAGATCAGAGTAATAGTTCACCCTGAAAAAATTACCGACGAGATGGCTCTCATGCTGGCGAGAGACATAGCCAAGCGTGTCGAGGAAGAACTTCAGTATCCCGGTCAGATCAGAGTTACCGTCATCCGGGAGACGAGGGCGGTGGAGTACGCGAAATGAGCCTCGTGAGAGTGCTCTTCATAGGTGATATAGTGGGCCGCCCGGGGAGGCGTGCAGTCAGGGAGAATCTGGAATCGTTGAGGGGTAAGGAGGACTTCGACCTGGTAATAGCCAACGGCGAGAACGCAGCCGGGGGGTTTGGGCTCACGCCAGATGTGGTGGATGAGCTTTTTTCGTTTGGGCTGGATGTTATAACGACGGGGAATCATGTCTGGGACAAGAAAGAGGGAGTGAAGCTCGTGGGCGAGAATGAGAGGGTTTTACGTCCATACAATTTTCCTCCGGGGACTCCTGGTTCTGGGGCGGGTTTTTTCACGGGGAAGAGCGGCTTCAGATATCTCGTTGCCAACTTCATCGGGCGGATTTTCATGGGAAATTACGATTGTCCGTTCAGGGGGGCGGAGAGTCTCGTAAGCGAGGAAGGGAAATCGGCGGATTTCACCATAATCGATTTTCACGGAGAGGCGACTTCGGAGAAGGAGGCTCTTGGATTTTTCCTCGATGGGAAAGTTTCTGCCGTTTTGGGAACCCACACCCACGTTCAGACGGCTGATGAGAGGGTATTGCCGGGGGGGACGGGTTACATAACGGATGTCGGCATGTGCGGTCCCATAAATTCCGTGATAGGTATGAAGAGGGAACTGATAGTCCAGAAGTTTCTTTTCGGGATGCCGGTTAAGTTCGAAGTGGCGTCGGGCCCGGTGGTTTTTTCTGGGGTGATTCTCACTCTCGATTCGAGAACGGGCATGTGTGTCGAGATAAAAAGGATATACAACGTGTGCTGAGGTGGATGCCATGGAAGATGTTCTAAGGAGGCTTTTGAGGGGTGTTGTCGAGGTCATACAGGTCGATGAATTGAAGGAGAGACTTGAAGAGGCCAGGAGAGAGGGGCGTCCCTTGCGGATTAAGGCTGGGTTCGATCCCACCGCTCCGGACCTCCATCTCGGGCATACGGTCTTGATTCAGAAACTCAAGCACTTTCAGGACGAAGGACATCAGGTAATATTTTTGATCGGGGATTTTACGGGTATGATCGGCGACCCCACGGGGAAGACAGAGACCAGGCCTCCATTGTCTCGAGAGGAGGTTTTAAAGAACGCCGAGACTTACAGAGAACAAATTTTCAAGATTCTCGACCCTGAAAAGACAGAAGTTCGCTTCAACAGCGAGTGGTTGAGTGCGCTCAAACCGGAGGACCTGATTCGCATTTCCGCTCAGATGACAGTGGCCCGGATGCTGGAGAGGGACGATTTCCACAAGCGGTTCACTAGCGAGCGCCCCATTTATATACACGAGTTTTTATACCCACTTCTTCAGGGATATGATTCGGTTGCGCTAAGGGCTGACGTGGAGCTTGGGGGGACCGATCAGAAGTTCAATTTGCTCGTCGGGAGAGACCTCCAGAGGTATTACGGTCAGAAACCGCAGGTGGTGATGACCACGCCGCTTCTGGAAGGTATCGACGGTGTTCAGAAAATGTCTAAGAGTCTTGGAAACTACATAGGAATCAATGAACCTCCCGAGGTCATATTCGGTAAAGTGATGTCGATATCTGATGACCTGATGTTGAGGTATTATGAGCTCGTGAGCGACATCTCCCTGAATGAGCTCGAAAAAATGAGGAGGGATATGGGAGAGGGAAAGGTCAATCCGAGAGATTTGAAGCTGAATCTCGCGGAGGAGATTGTCAGGCGATTTCACGGGTTTGAGGCTGGGAAGCGCGCCAGAGAGGATTTTATTTTAAAGTTTTCCAAAAAAGAATTTCCAGAAGATGCTCCGGTGGTGGAAGTCGATGGTGGCGGGAGCGAAATATGGCTCCCGAAGCTTATTTCTCAGGTATCCAAATCCTTCAATTCGACTTCGAAGGCGAAGAGATTGATTGAACAGGGGGGTGTGGAGATCGATGGTGTGAAAGTTGATGACCCCAAAAAACATATTGAAATGAAAGGAGAATACAAATTAAAGGTTGGCAAGAAGGAGTTTTTCAGGGTAATATTTAGATAACGGGTGCAGATGTTCCCAATCGAAATTTGAAATCTCAGACAGAACCGAAAAAAGTATTGACAACGAACTTCGCATTTTGTATATTGTTATTTCGCCACGACGCGATGATCTTTGAAAACTAAACAGTGAATGACGCAGGGATTTGAGTACTCCTCAGTTTCAACTGGAGAGTTTGATCCTGGCTCAGAGCGAACGCTGGCGGCGTGCCTAACACATGCAAGTCGAGCGCGAAAGCCCCCTTCGGGGGGTGAGTAGAGCGGCGAACGGGTGAGTAACACGTGGGTAACCTGCCTTCAGGTGGGGGATAACCACTCGAAAGGGTGGCTAATACCCCATAAGACCACAGGTTCTCCGGAACCAGGGGTAAAAGGTGGCAGGAACTTTGTTCCTGCTGTCGCCTGAAGATGGGCCCGCGGCCCATTAGCTAGTTGGTAGGGTAACGGCCTACCAAGGCTGCGATGGGTAGCTGGTCTGAGAGGATGGCCAGCCACACTGGGACTGAAACACGGCCCAGACTCCTACGGGAGGCAGCAGTGAGGAATATTGCGCAATGGGGGAAACCCTGACGCAGCGACGCCGCGTGGGTGAAGAAGGCCTTCGGGTCGTAAAACCCTGTCAGGTGGGACGAATGCCTGCCGGTGATAACCCGGCAGGTTTGACGGTACCACCAGAGGAAGCACCGGCTAACTCCGTGCCAGCAGCCGCGGTAATACGGA
The DNA here is from genome assembly GCA_964429585.1 of uncultured bacterium. GTDB lineage: Bacteria > Desulfobacterota > Deferrimicrobia > J040 > J040 > CAYSCN01. Next base: position 115,728 of record CAYSCN010000004.1, read on the forward strand.
GGGTGCGAGCGTTGCTCGGAATTACTGGGCGTAAAGCGTGTGTAGGCGGCCAGGTAAGTCAGATGTGAAAGCCCTCGGCTCAACCGAGGAATTGCATCTGATACTGCTTGGCTTGAGTACGGGAGAGGGAGGCGGAATTCCCAGTGTAGAGGTGAAATTCGTAGAGATTGGGAGGAACACCAGTGGCGAAAGCGGCCTCCTGGACCGATACTGACGCTGAGACACGAAAGCGTGGGGAGCAAACAGGATTAGATACCCTGGTAGTCCACGCCGTAAACGATGGGCACTAGGTATGGGGGGTCTTTATACTCTCCGTGCCGCAGCTAACGCGTTAAGTGCCCCGCCTGGGGAGTACGGCCGCAAGGCTGAAACTCAAAGGAATTGACGGGGGCC